>CAMAFY010000021.1 GCA_945833885.1 uncultured Bacteroidales bacterium | reverse complement strand
AAGTATTTCTTTCGCTGTTCTTGAGTAGTGCCATGAAGGGCATTCTTAATCAGAACAAGTTCGCCACGGGCAGCTTTCAGCGACATCAAGGCATCAGCCTCCTTGTCGCTCATCATTACCTTTGGCTCCTGCCCAAGGGAAGTGTCATGGATATACTGGCTTTTCTTCAGTCCACAGGTTGTAGCCAGCTTTACAATCTTTTCGTTTTCGTCGGGTGTATAGCACACGGTGATGCGTGGATTGCGCCCTTTACGTTCTATGTTCTTTTTCATTTCTAAATGGTTTTATCTGTAGGTTTATAAATGGGTTTGGTCAACCCAATGCGAGCCTGCGAGTATTGCAAGAGGTCAAACAGTCGGGCAAGTAGCGGAGCGGATTGTCAGACATTGACACTTCTTGTTTAGAGAGTACGAAAAATTAGGCTCCCTTCGGGCTGTCCCCAAGCCTTGATGAATTATACGGCATTGTCGGAAGCCCTTTTGGTTGGTACCGTGGCGGTAGCATCCGTATGGCTTTCGTTTGAGAGGCCAGTGGAAGGCTGCACCACGTTCTGTATGCTGTTGGTGCCAGAGGCTGCTTCTGTCAAAATGATGGACGGGGGAAGGCTTCCTTCATTCCAGTTGGTTGTCTCGACACCATCATAGAATAGTTGCTTTCCCCTATCGTTACTATCATTAGAATTGTCACACCTAACGGGGGCAGTATGCTTGGAAGTGTACTCATCCCTTTGTTCGATGGTTTGCCCATCTGATTGATGTGCGGTATTCGCCTTATCAATCTCAGTTGAAGAAAGGGATAAGGAATTATCCTTCAAGCTATCTTCTGTAGCATTTTTATTGGAAGTGAATCCATCGGTAGCACTACCTTCAGCAGAAGTTTTGTTGGCTATTGTTCTGCTGTCGGTGATTCCATTGGCAACATTCTGCAATTTGTGGTTAGCCTTGATGCGCTGCTCGACCTGAGGATGGCGTGAGTAATGCGTATTACGGATAACTCGATTGTCAATGTACCAGCTGGCGACACAATGGACTGTAAAGACTGTGGTACGGCAATTCGGAACGGATGATACCAGTCCCACCTCATGAAACATGTCAACCATCTTGGAGGCAGTCTTGCGGTTGCATTTCCAGAGCTTGGCAAGTTCCACTTCCGAAATTGCAAACTGCCCAGGGGTTAGATCAACTGAATACTCTTTCTTCTCATAGTGCGTCGGTTCCTTCACTGCCATTTGCAAGAATGTGGCAAAGCACTTCATGCGGTCAAATCCCTGTGGATAGTTAGACAGGAAATCCAGCTGTCGGTCTGATAGAAACAGACCATAAGATAAATTTTCTTGATACATGTTCTTTTACTTTAATTGTTATAGGCATGGGCACCCTTCATGTTTATTTCTCATTCATGGGCTTACTCATCTGCCAGCCCAAAGCGTGTAGATGTTTGTTTCTCTTTGTAAGAACTCTTTTCATAAAGATACCATATTGATTATTACCATTGTAGATATTGTAGAAAATGTATGTGGACTTTACGAATTGTGAATCAAGTCGAATGCCATGTAATCAGAATAAAGACTGATTCCATAGGCGGTTTCTACTGCCTCAAAGTCTAGACAGAATGCCTGTACTGGCTTTTCGCTAAGACGGGGTTGGCATTGGAAACACTTGGCTTCGAACTGCCGTGGCCAGTCCTTCACATTTTCTACCGAAGCAAACCTTACGCTATTCACCTTACCTATATACTCTGGAGAGTTTTCAAGATAATACTTCAGCGTATTCTCAGGAATGACTTTCTCACGGGTCTTTTGAAGGTGGAGCGCATAGAGGGCAAACATACGGCTGTTGGTCGGAATCATGAGAATCTTCTTGGCATTGCCGTATTCTCTGGTTACGGTTTGCCGTCTGCCATCCATCTTGATGTCAACCTTCAGACTGGTATATTCGTGGATGCGATAATCACAAAGTCCGTATATCTGATTGTCATGTTTCAGATAGTCAACGGTCTTCCAGAAAATGCTCAGTTCGTTGCTATGCAGACATTCCTCGTTCTGGTATTCCACGCCATTTAGTACAGTCTTGAAAACCTCCTCATAGGTAAAAGGAAACTGAATATGATGCTGCACAGCCATAAAGGAAGCCAGCACCACAGACCAGTTATGAAGGATTCGCTCATCAATACAGAACGTTAAGGATGTGCAGATGCGTTTGACGGCCTGTTCATAGCAGTCTTTATAGGACTGCTCAAACTGTGTCCGAACCTGCAATAGTTCCAAGACGATGTAGGAAGTTCCTTCATACTCCCAATCTTTCAGGACACGGAAGTTCTCTTTTTCTTCAGTAGTATGAGTGTCCTTGTGGAAGGGCAACACACATTGACGAGAATACAAGGCAATATCAACAGTCGGTTTCTCCTGACCACTGACAATGACACCGCTGAGAACCTTTGATTGTTCTCGCTTGCGAGTTTCTATGTCAAGCTTACTGCGTCCCTGACAATCCCAAAGTCCTTTCAGCAGTTCAATCTTTTCCACATCAATGTCGTTCTTGTATTCGTCAAGATGCATGATGGCATCTTCGGCTTGTGACAAAACGGTAGCAAGACTTGGCATCGTAGATGTACGAAGGTTCGGATGATCACCATTATAGACGAACACACTTTGCAGCAGTTCACCAAAGGCGGTCTTCCCAGTTCCTTTTGGGCCAAACAGAAAGAGTGTGGGGAACTCTCGACGATGACGAATGATAATGTCACGAAAGAGACATACCACTATGAAGCAGATACCGATGATGGCATTGTCGCCATAGACCAACCGCATTTGTGTGGCGAACTGAAAGAAACGCACTTTGCTCTCTGGCAGATGAATGAACTTCTGTTCAAAGAGGAACTTCTCGCTATTATCTTCGTTCATCTTGGAGAATGCAGGGAGATAGAATGAGCCTAACGGATTTCCCAATCGCACAATGCCTTCTTCGTTTACCGGATGCCATTCACCATCGAGAATGATGCCGTTCCCAAAAGCGAAGAAGCCTATCTTCTGCCATCCAAGAGTGGAAATCTTAGTGATTACCTCCATACTGGAGTAGAGGATGCCTCGCAACTTGTTGAACTTGGCCGATGTGCCGTACCACATGAAGTTTACTTCACGTTCAATACGGTTACGGAATTTCTGCAACACAGTCATTTCCTCTATGCTGAACTCTATACGGACTTCAAAGCCCATGACATTCCGCAAGATGAATACACGGGAAGCAGATGCACCGTCACGAATCAGGTAGAGGGGAATCATGATGAAGTTTGAGATTTCTTTTTCACCCTCTTTGGTATAACCATAATAGCAGTTGTTGCCAACCTTAATCTCAGTGCCTTTGAAAAGGGCAGCATATTCTTCATCACTTATGGCAGAACTGACAACTGGGTCTGGCATGGATTGAATTCCCATAATTTCACGCTTCCACATGTCTTCATGTCCATATACACTAATGAGTTTGTCCGTGTATGACTCCTGAAGGACTTTGTCGGGAATCGTCTTAACAAGTTCTACGACCTCATGGATAGCTTTTGCCTGTTGTGGGATGTTTTCTCCATCAAGATTTATTACTTTTGAAGCATACCACATTACAAAATCTTGTACAGTTAATTCATCCAGTTTGTCTTTTGATACCAGATATGAATCGGGGTCATTTTTCCAATCACCTATTGGAATTTCCTGAATGGTAGCGGTAAACCCAAGGGACAATGCCAATTTCCCTGTGCGCATAGCACTTGTAAATCCAATGCCAAAGTGCTCTCCTTCTTTTGGAATATCACTATCCGGGATGATGTTGAGTCTGTCCGTTATGCGTTTCAACATACTGAGTTGTGCCTCTGTCCACGAAGAGCCGAGAGGGGCAACAGTATTAGAAGCACCAATGACCTGTAAGCGCATTACGTCTGGCGCACCTTCTACCAAGTTCATCACACCTGCTTTTGATGTTGCATTCCATGCCACATCAATACCGAACAGGCTATTGCCCTTATCATATATAAGAGATGTAGAGGAATTGATATACTTGGGAACATTAGGGTCATTGGCAAGGATGTCAGGCAGGAGCCTTGCAGTGAAAGCAATGATTCGATGTTGCTTGTCACGGACGGGGATCATTATGCGACCACGAAATGTGTCATAAACATCATTACTCATGCTTTTCTTCTTGACAAGTCCTAATTCAACCAAAAGGTCTTTGTCAAGTCCCTTGTCATTAGCCCACAGAGAAAATGAGTCCCAACTATTGCTGGCATAGCCGATACCAAATGTACGGATGAAGTCTTGTGGCCAACGATTTGTCGCATAGGAAAGAGCCTTGCGCGCTTCGTTTGTGTCGGCAAATAGATTCTCTGCATAAAACTTAGATGCATAGTCATTGATAATGAACATAGACTCACGTTTACGCTGGTCTTCATCACCAATGGATGAATAGGAATCTTCAGGAATCTCTACACCATACTTCTTTGCCAGCATTTTCACGGCTTCGACAAAAGAGATATTAAGATATTCCTGCAAGAACTTGATCACGTCGCCAGAGGCATCACAAGCAAAACACTTGTAGATGCCCTTAGCAGAACTGACGGTTAATGACGGTGTGCAGTCATTATGGAATGGGCATAGTCCTATAAAATTCTGCCCCTTCTTGGTCAGGTGAACATATTCACCGATGACCTCAACGATGTCGGCTTTTGCTTTAATCGTTTCGATGATGTTTGAAGCGATTCTCATACCTTATTACTGTGTAGGTTGTTTTCTCCGATTGTTCACATATTCCTCAGCTTCTTTACGCAAGTCCTCCTGAGACTTGTGCTGCTCCTTAGAGAGCCAAGCATCAAGTTCTGACTTGACGAAATAAATGCGCTTGCCAACCTTATGATATGGTATCATATTGTTGGATGTCCAGCCATAGATGGTCTGAACTGCTGGATGACCAGGAATGTATTTCTGTGCTTCACTTACATCCATGCGCTGGTCATCGTCCTTACTATTACTAACAGATGCCGAAATCTTTCTGTTGAGGGCATCAATCTTTGCTGACAGAATCTTGTTGTCTTCGAGAAGATTCGCCATCAGCATGGGAATCATGTCAAAGGTGGGAACGCCACTCGACGTATGTTTTCTATCTTCCATATTAAATGAAATTTGATGTTAATACTTTGCGACTGCGCAGTCAGCATTTATTTGAATTCGGCTGCAAAGATAGTGCGATAAAATGCCCTTCGCAAGGGCAGAAAAATGGGTGAAAATTTCCCGTATGCCGTTCCGTATTAACAACAATCAATAAATAACCGAAAACGCTTGAAATCTGGCGGTTTCAGAAACATCATTTAACAATAGAAATCGAAAATAATTGAGATACGGAATGGCTTACGGGACACTTCCGTAGGCTATTCCGTATGAATGAAAGTTAAAAGACGGGGCAAGCCACCTTTGCTATTGCATAGATGGCTTAACCTTAGTAAGGTGCTTGATGGATTTATATCACATCACTTTGAAGATTGAGTTTGATGGCTTGTGCAGCCTCCTCTTTCTTAGAGTCAACGACCTTGGCGTATATCTGCGTGGTGCGGATGTTGGTATGCCCCAACATCTTTGATACGGTGTATAAGTCCGTGCCTTCGGTAAGCTGGTTAGTTGCGTAGGAATGACGAAAACAGTGGAACGTGATTTTCTTCTTGATACCAGCTGCTGCAACCCAAACCTTGACGGGACGATTGATGTAAGATGGGTCTTGCAGCCCTTCAAAAACGAGCCTGTCAGGGTCGCCTGGCTCACCACAGATGAGGTAGGCTTGTTCCGAGATGGGCATGTACTCAACACCTCCTGTTTTCCTCTGAGTGAAGTTGATGCGGTAGCGGTCTCCTTCTTTTGACAACTCACTCCATTTCATCTTCCGTATATCGCTATGACGGAGGCCAGTCAAAGCACTAAACAAAGCTGCTTTCTTCAGCATTGGGTAATCACAAGGAGTAGCTGCGAGTTTGTTCAGTTCCTCGATAGTCAGGTACTCGCGACGACTTTCTACTCCCGAAATGCCTTTTACCTTAGCGGCAATGTCCACGTCGAAGTAATTGTCGATGAATGCCTGATGTAGAGCAGCCTTGAAAAGAGTGAAATAGGTGGAAGCTGTATTCTGAGAGATGATACCTCTTTTATTGCCCCCTCGCGGAGCTTTCAGTAAGAAGTCCCTGAAACTCTCTATCAAGTGCATATCAATCTGAGCAAACGGTAAAGGCTTATTCTTGTTGAATATCTTCAGCAAGTCATGGGCTCTATCCCAATTGACACCGACGGATTTGGTGTCATTCTTGTAGCGTTTAGCAGCCTGCTTTCCGAAGTATTCAATGAAGTCTTCCTGTCCTCTTGCTTTCTTCTCCACCATAGCTTGTTCGGTGTCAGAATAAAGCTCCGTATTGTCGTATTCACGCTGGCGGAGGATGCGCACATTGTCGGCAAAGACACACGTTTCACGGTCTGCCTTTGAACGACAAACGATGATACCGTTCACGTCCCGTTTGGGCTTATAGGATTGGTTGCCGTATTCATCCATACGAGCAGGACGAGTCTTGTCCCACAAAGGAGTTCTGATGATACGGTTTAGATACTCTCGTTCACGGCAAGGCTTGTCATGCCCAGGCTTGAACACAGGATAGGCTTCGAGGTAAAGATACCACTCGTCACGAAGCTCCGACTTTCGGAGTCTGACGGACACTTTGGTGTGGAGCATTGCTTTCTTCATAATATATCGGATTTATAGAGATTATCGATTTCGTCTTTGGGGATATAGACATAGTTGCCTATTTGTCGTGAGGGGATAGAATACTTCCGTACATGCGCCCATACGGTGCTGTCGTTGATGCGATACTTCTTGCATATCTCTCCAACGGTATAACAATTCTCTGGTTCGAGGTTGTAGAGCTTTGGGATTGGCTTCTCCTTTTCTTTTTTTATGGATTTGCGTGTGGGCAACAATTGTTCTATATCCTCACGTTTAATTCTCGTAAGGCGAGTTCCAAGGTTAATAGCAGGGATTCGTCCTTTTCTTATGAGCCTGTAGATAGTGTCACGTTCTACACCAAAGATGGCTACAGCCTCCTTCACCGAGATATAGTCTCGGGCTTCAGGAATCTGAAGGATGATTTTCGACAACCGTACTTCTCTTTTCTCTGCATCGCGCTGACGTTTACGGTATACATCACCACAACGCTTAGAGCAAAATTGCGAGTCCAATTTCTTCACGAGGAAGATTTTCCCGCACACTTTGCATTTCCGTCTGATTTCCAATGAAATACCTGGCATAATTCTGTTCTAATTTAACGTTTAATATTGTTTAGTATGTTTTAGTCGCTCATTTACGACTTTTTTGTCGCGGTACAAATATGGAACACGTCTGAGATAGGAAATGATAGAAATCGATAACGAAATCCAAACCCCTTAAAACGGCAAATCCGTGTAACTCAGAGAGCTACACGGATTTGGTTTCCGATTGTTATTGTTTGTTATCTTTGGACTAATGGACCTCCTCGAAGTCGGCATCCTGAATATCGTCATTCTTTCCGCCGTTAGGTTGCTGATGTCCCTGGTCAAAACCAGCGCCACCGGGCTGTGCTCCGGGCTGACCTTGCGCACCCTGATACATCTTTCCAACGACACTGTTGAGTTCATTGATGGCGGTATCGATGGCAGCAATGTCCTGAGCCTTGTGGGCATCCTTGAGTTTTCCGAGCGCACCTTCGATCTCGGCCTTCACGTCAGCGGGAATTTTGTCCCCGTTCTCCTGAAGCATGTTCTCGGTTTGGAAGATCATGCTGTCGGCCTGATTGATTTTTGCAATGCGTTCTCCCTCCTTACGGTCGGCCTCGGCATTGGCTTCAGCCTCAGCCTTCATGCGGTCGATTTCCTCCTTTGACAGGTTGCTGCTGGCCTCGATGCGGATGCTCTGCTCCTTACCTGTGGCCTTGTCCTTGGCACTTACATTGAGGATACCGTTGGCATCGATGTCGAAAGTCACCTCAATCTGCGGCACTCCGCGGCGTGCGGGTGCGATTCCTGCGAGGTTGAAGCGGCCGATGCTCTTGTTTTGTGCGGCCATCGTACGCTCACCCTGGAGCACATGGATGGTCACTTCGGGCTGGTTGTCCTCAGCGGTTGAGAACACCTGGCTGCGCTTGCAGGGGATGGTGGTGTTGGCTTCCACGAGTTTTGTCATCACGCCACCAAGGGTTTCGATACCCATTGACAGAGGAGTGACGTCGAGAAGCACGATGTCCTGACCAACTTCCTGGTTAAGGATGGCACCCTGAATGGCGGCACCTACTGCCACAACCTCGTCAGGGTTAACGCCCTTTGAGGGAGCCTTGCCGAAGAAGTCCTCCACAAGTTTCTGAACTGCGGGGATTCGGCTGGAACCACCTACGAGGATTACCTCATCGATTTCGCTGGCACTGCATCCAGCATCGCGGAGGGCATTTTCGCAAGGTATGCGACATGCCTGGATAAGATGGTGTGCCAACTGCTCGAACTTTGCTTTTGTGAGGGTCTTGAGCAGGTGTTTGGGACCGGAAGCCGTGGCGGTGATGTAGGGAAGGTTGATTTCTGTGGTGTTAGAACTTGAAAGTTCAATCTTAGCCTTCTCAGCCGCTTCCTTCAAACGCTGCATTGCCATGGGGTCACCCGTGAGGTCAGCGCCCTGTTCTGCCTTGAATTCGCTGACAAGCCAGTCGATGATCACCTGGTCGAAGTCGTCTCCTCCGAGGTGAGTGTCACCGTTGGTGGAAAGAACCTCGAACACACCGCTTCCGAATTCGAGGATGGAGATATCGAAAGTACCGCCACCGAGGTCGAAGACGGCGATCTTCATGTCCTTATGAGCCTTGTCGATACCGTAAGCGAGCGCTGCGGCAGTAGGCTCATTGACGATACGCTTCACTTCAAGTCCGGCAATCTGACCGGCTTCCTTCGTAGCCTGACGCTGCGAATCGGAGAAGTATGCGGGCACGGTGATGACGGCTTCGGTGACTTCCTGTCCGAGATAGTCCTCGGCAGTCTTCTTCATCTTCTGAAGAACCATTGCAGAAATCTCCTGGGGAGTGTAGTTTCTGCCGTCGATTGCCACGCGGGGCATGCCGCCTTCGTTGACAACATCGTAAGGAACTCGCTCGATTTCCTTCTGAACCTGTCCCCAGTTCTCGCCCATGAAGCGCTTGATTGAGTAGACAGTCTTCTTAGGATTGGTGATGGCCTGGCGCTTTGCGGGGTCACCTACCTTGCGTTCGCCCTCAGCGGTGAAGCCGACAACCGAGGGGGTTGTGCGCTTTCCTTCGCTGTTTGCGATGACGATGGGCTCGTTACCCTCGAACACAGATACACAGGAGTTTGTAGTTCCTAAATCAATACCAATAATTTTTCCCATAGTTGTATTTTCTTTTTTTATTATTATTTCTTGATGATTTTGATGCGATGCCCGGCGGTTCCGTGCTCGTTTTGCCGTGGGTGCGACTTTGAATTACAATTAGGCGGGATAGCCTAATATAATATTATATGTGTGTTCCCCGGCGGCAAGACTGGCGGTAGTCGGTCTTTCGGGCCTCCGATGCCCATGGATGCAAGCCCTGTGCCAACGTTCCAACACGAGAAGATGTATGACGTGCCACAGACAAATTACTGACAGTTTGTCAGTTTTTCTTTGCCATATTCCTCTTTCCAACCCTTTCTTCTGCCATAAACGTCCGTTTTTCCGGACCGAGGAAAGCCGCTCGCTGTTTCAAGATTTTCAAGGCATTGATTTACAGCCCTCTGGACAAGGGCTCAAAAACATCGGAACTTTCCATCGGAAACATCGGAACTTTCCGCATGAAAGTGCGGCACTTTTCAAGGCAAACACCGGCACTTTCTACCTGCTCCCTCCGCGCACCATGACGGAAGGTCTGCTTTTCCCGCCGAAAACACCTGTGCTAGAGGGCTGAATTGCCTGGAAACGCCCCTCCGGACCTCTGCTCCGCCAACCTCGTCTCCCCACCCCCCGGACCTGAAGGCTACGGGAGGGGTGAAGGGGAACGCCCCGCTTTTTCACGCCCCGCGCGCCTCCTTCCGCGCAAGGGCTCCGCACTCCTTTGCAGAATTCCCCGTGTCGGTTTTCCTCAAAAACGGGGGTGTCAGATTGCAAAATCAATAGAAAAATACAAAAAATCAGCAAATATTTTCACTTTTACAGTACTATGCATTGCAATGTACCAAATAATACCTACATTTGCACCGTGATTTTCAACCTGCAGACCAAGAAAGGCGCCAGGGTCCGCGGCGGAACATCACATGAATATCCAAACCAACGTTTTCGTTCAGCCAAAAGACCAAAGAGAACTTGCTCATTTTGGCTTGGCGAGAAAACGGAGGAAGAATTCCAAGGATAAAACCTAACCTCTACCCTATGGCCAATGTTGACAACACCAAATCCCAAATGCGCAAGGGGATGCTCGAATATTGCATACTCCTTCTGCTCCGACACCGGCCTTCCTACGCCAACGACATCATCTCGCATCTCAAGCAAGCGGAAATGATAGTGGTGGAAGGCACACTCTACCCCCTGCTGAACCGTCTGAAAAAAGACGGATGGCTGAAATACGAATGGCAGGAAAGCACGCAGGGGCCTCCCCGCAAGTATTATGCCCTGACCGAAGAAGGCGAGGCTGCCCTGCTGCAACTCGATGCCAGTTGGAACGAACTTGCCAACACCGTCAGCATCCTCCAGCAGCGTTTCTCGGTCACCACTCCCCCACCAGCCCCTGTTCCCGCAGAGGAAGCCCGACCAGCCACGGCAGAAACTACGGAACCTGCGGACAACGACAAACGGTAAGAAAACCGACATAACTCCCGTCCCTCCCTCCACTTTTCCTTTAATTATCCGGCAGGAGCCAACCATATAGCCCGTTCCTTACGGGCAGACTCCTGCAAAACACCAATTCTGAAAATCATGAAAAAGAATATCAGCATCAACATTTTCGGCACCATCTATGCCATCGACGAGGATGCCTACCAACTGCTTGAGAACTATTTAGAGAGCATGAAGAGTTATTTCCAGCGTCAGGAAGGCGGCGAGGAGATTGCCGACGACATCGAACACCGTGTGGCAGAACTGCTTTGGGAACGCAAAGAACAAGGCATGGAAGCCGTGAACATCGAGACCGTAAAGGAAATCATCGGAAAAATAGGCCGCGCCGACGACATCGACGATGAGGTTCATCCCGAAGAAAACAGCGAATCCGAAGACCCCGCCGCTGAAACCGCCGCCGATGCCGCCCCGGAAAACGGCGATGCTGCCGGTGAAAAAGCAGGAAACGCCGATACCGACACCGACTTCTTCACCCGTCTCCGCCACCGTGTCCGCCACAAACGCCTCTACCGCAACGTCGAAGACAAGATGATCGGCGGCGTATGCTCCGGTCTTGCCGAGTATTTCGAGGTCGGCGACGTGACGGTTTGGCGACTCCTTACGGTCATTCTCACCATTGTTTTCGCCTCCATCCACTTCATGCCTCGCTGCATAAGTTTCTGCATTCCGATGCTTTACGTCCTGCTTCTCATCATCACTCCCCGCGCTGTCACGCCCGAAGATAAGTTGCGGATGAAGGGACGCGAGGTAAATCCGCAGACATTGAAGGACCAGATTGTCAGCGAATCTGAGGACCTTGCCCGCGAAAAGGCCGCTACCGCCCACCGCGGTGGCAGCAATCTCTCCGGCTGTCTGCACATCATCGCCATGCTTTTTCTGGCAGCCCTGCTCTTTCCTTTGGGCATTCTGCTCGTGTTTTCCATCGTCTCGTTCATCGCTTTGGCGCTGACAAGCATCATAGGTTTCGGCACTTTTACCGGCATTGCCGACCCTCTTTTGATGTCGTTCCTCCACGAATCCTCACCGTTTATCCTGTGTTCGCTGCTTGCAGGTGTTGCGGTCGGCGCCCTCCCCTTCTGGGCTATCATCTCGCGCATCCGGAGTTCGGAACGTAAAACTTCCCCCGCACGCTTCATTGTCTGGCTCGTCGTCTGGTTCATTGCCTTGGGCATAGGCATCACCTGCTGCGTACTGAGCGCCATGAAGTTCCAAGAATTGAGACAGGAACAGCAGCATATAGACTGCACACGCAACGGCATCACCCTCGGAAATATGCAGCAATGGCAACGGATGGACGAAAACGGATGGAAGATTTCGCGGATGCAGAACATCCAACCCTACATCATTGACAGGAACGACAACCTGGGAAGTCTGCCCGAAAACTTCCTGACAATCCGCCGCTATGACGCCTCCAAGCCCATCAGTCTGGCGATGAACCGCATCGAATATCACGGCGAGGGCTACTACAAACTCCAGGCTATCACCCAGAATGGCGGTAGCGGACTGAGCATCAGCATCGCAAAAGCCGACAAGCCCGACGAGATTCTCGCCACCGTTCTTCCGGAAAATCCGGGAATAAATCTCGAGGACAAGAGTTGGAAAGACGCTGTTGCGATGGACATCATCAGTTCTTCCGACAGCACGGCGTGGGACGAATACAGCAATAAGGAGAAGATGCGGCTGCAAACCTCCGAGACTTTCTACCATCCCGGCGGAAATCTCAACCTCAGCATCCGCGCCGAGAAGGCATTTCTCAACTCATGCAACATCAGGATGCTCGGTCTGAAGCCTGCAGAAGCCCCCTCAACTGTCAAGGACAAGAAAAGGAAATAACTGACAATCAGCCTGGCACGCCCTAATCCTGCTACAGCATAGGACGAAGGGGATGCAGGAATTTCAACAAGAGGTATTCTATGAAAAGATTATTTTCCCTTATCTTCTTCCTGTTTCATCTGTGTATCTTGTATGTCCATGCCCAAGAAAAGCCATTGATTACGATAGATGATCTGATGAAGAATGAATACCATATCCTGTATGGTCAAGTGCTGGACAACGTGACACGCAAGCCGCTGGTTGACGTGAAGACGCAACTACTGAACAAGGATAGCATCCTGGTGTTCGAGTGGACCATCACTGACAACGTGGAAGTGGCCTATTTGCGCCCCGTCTTTGTAGCACCCCTCCCAGAGGCGGGCGAATACTTTCTACGCTTGAGCAAAGACCGGTACGAGACGGTGACCCTGCCCTACAAAATCGACAAACTGCGAAGGAGCGAGATGGCCATACTACACGCGCCCATCACCATGAAACGTGCTCCGCGCGAAGTAAAGCTGGACGAAGCGGTCGTAAAGGCCACGAAAGTAAAATTCTATCTTCGCGGAGATACCGTCGTCTACAACGCCGATGCATTCCAACTGGAGGAAGGCTCCATGCTCGACGCACTCATCAGCCAGTTGCCGGGCGCGGAACTGAAGGACGACGGACGCATCCTTGTCAATGGGAAACAGGTGGAAAGCCTGCTGCTGAATGGCGAGGATTTCTTCAGGAAAGACCGCTCGGTCATGCTCGAAAACCTCCCCACCTATATGGTAAAGGACATCAGAGTCTATGACAGAATGAGCGGCCTCGGCAAACTGATGGGCAAGAATCTCGGCGACGAGATGCTGGTCATGGATGTCAAGCTGAAGAAGGACTACCAAACAGGCTGGATGGCCAATGTGGAGGGTGGAGGCGGCACCGACGAACGCTATCTGGCGCGACTTTTTGCACTCAGATATACCACCCATTCGCGCCTGTCGGCCTTTGCAAATGTCAACAATCTCAACGACAGGCAACGTCCCGGGCAGAGCAGCGAGTGGATGCCCGCCATAGAAGACGGCATAAGAACCATGCAGAACGGTGGAATAGACTATCTGGTCAATGCCCGTATGCACAGCGTCAAACTGGAAGGAGAGGCTACCGTAAGCCACACCGACACACGGACAAGGGAACTGACAGCCAGACAAACCTTCCTGCAAGGTGGCGACTCGTACGGACGAATACGCCATGCAAGCAGTGCGCACGACCTTTACTTCAATACCAATCACAACTGGACCTTCAACAGCAAGTGGGTAAATGTCACACTGAACCCGAACCTTCACTATTCCTCCAACAGCGGCAGCAGTCTCGACCGCTCTGTGCAGTCATTCAGCGACAACCTGACGGACGAATCTTTGGATACGATTTTCAGTCCGGACGTGTCTCCTGCCAAACTTGCCGGCATCATCAACCGCGTATCTGAAGAATCCAAGAGAGACGGCTACTATCTGTCCGCAGGCATGACTGCGCAGGCCGCCATAAAGTTGCCGCACACGAACGACAACTTCCTGATTGAAGCACGCGGCAACTTCGTCGACACCAGACACGACAACTTTGCCCACAAGCTATATGACTATCCGCAAGGCGGTGCATCGGCGGATTTGAGGAATGAGTACGGGAAGGAGGACTACCGCAGCCATTCTGCCACCGCCAAGGCTTCATATTACTACTGCGGCATCGGACGCAACTGGCTCATCAGCCCCTCATACGAATACACTACAGACCATACCCGCCAAAACTATGGCCTGTATCGTCTCGACTATCTTGCGAACGATGCCGACGACTGGCCGGAACTCGGTGTTCTGCCATCAGTAACCGACTGGCTGACACAGACTTTCGACCCGGAGCACAGCAAGTATTCCACCCTGCGGAACGATTACCATGTGGTAGCACTGAACATCAACAGGAATGAGTATAAAAACAGCACCTGGTCATTCGGTCTCAACCTTCCACTCAGCATAGACCGCAACCGATTGGACTACAACCGTCCGGCACTGACAGATACGACGATTACCAAGCACTATGTGCTTTTCCGTCCCTCACTACGGGTGGGCAAGATGTGGCTGAACAAGGATGAGGATGGCCGACTGGTATCTTACCACGAACTGAAAGCAAGTTACCGGCTCTCCATGGCACCGGCAACCATAGATTACTTCGTGGATGTGCGCACCGACGACAATCCGCTGGAGGTCTATACCGGCAACAACCGCCTGCACGTGACGCACAGCCACCGTTGGGAAATGAATTATGTGTGGAACAGCCCTGAAACGCAACGCATGGTATCTTCCAACGTTTCATACCAACTGTCGCGCAACGACGTAGCCATGGGATATACCTACGACAGGCATACCGGCATCTACACCTATCGCCCGGAAAACGTGAACGGGAACAATGTCCTCAATGGCAAGGTAAACTGCTCCACACCATTGGACAAACGCAAACGGCTGAAGTTGGAATTGAACACCGACGTGACCTACCGACACAGCATGGACCTCAGCAGCGACTCCCCGGACCAAGTCCCACAAACAAGTGCGGTCCGCACCACCTACCTGACACAAGGTCTGCGCATAAACTATTCCATAAGTTCCATACATCTGGGGGGAAAAGCCTCAGGGACATACACCCGTCAGACTTCGCCCAGAGCCGGTTTCGTCCCCACAGACGCTGCGTCGTACCAATACGGAATCAACTGCACGGCAGACATCCCCATGGGCTGGCAGATTTCAACAGACGCCACCATGTATAGCCGCAGAGGATACGCCGACAAGGCATTCAATACGGACCACTTTGTGTGGAACATACGTGTGGCAAAGAAGTTCATGAAGGGCAGGCTGACCGTGATGCTTGACGGATTCGACATTCTGAACAACATCTCCGACGTACGCCAGACCTTGAACGCGCAAGGTCGCACAGAAACGTGGTACATGTCTATTCCGCGCTACGCAATGCTGCATGCCGTATACAGATTCAGCAAATCTCCACAAAGAAAATAGTGCTTTTCCTCAAGCGAGAGCAAGACGGCAGCCAAGCGACAGAGCAGCGAGCGGAGAGACTAAGTTTACTTAGACTATCCCGAGTCGCGAGAGAGCAAGGCTATAGCCAATGCTAGCATACTCCCCCCGAAAAAAGTTTTTGAAAAAAATCCTACATTTCCTACACCCGAACCTCAAACATCCTGTATTTACAAGCATTTTCGGGTGTAGGATTGGGTGTAGGATTCTGCGCAAGGGTGTAGGATTTCATACATAAACAGGTAAAAAAGGTGTAAGAAACATGCATTTTCCTTGAGAAAAAGCGGCAAAATTGTGAATTATCGTGCATGATTTTGCCAAATGCTTCGGGAAATTGCATGTTTTCCAAGGGGAAAAGCAATGAAACATCCTGTATTTACTGATATTTTCTCTGATGCATTTTCCATGGAATTCTGAATTATTCGCTGCTCATTCAGATCTGACCATATGGTTGAATGGGAAAATATCCGTATCTTTGCACACAACAACACAATTTTCCCTGCCTATGAATGCCTTTTCCGCATTTGCTCTGGTTCTGCCACTTCCCCTTTTCTTCCTGCTCCACGATGTGGAGGAACTGATATTTCAGCACCGTTGGATGCTACGCCACGGTCCGGAACTCTGCACCCGCTTTCCGCGGTTACGGTTCCTCATCGCCCATCTTTCCAGACTCACCACTCCGGCCTTTGCCATTGCCGCCACCGAAGAATTGTTGTTGCTGCTGGGACTTACCGCCTACATCCTCTACGATGGGCCTTACGCCATGTGGATATGGAGTGCGGCATTCATGGCTTTCAGCCTGCATCTGGCGGTCCACCTGTTACAGGGTATCCTGGTTAGAGGTTATGTACCCGGCCTTGTCAGCAGTCTGCTGCTTCTGCCTTGGGCAGGATACGGACTTTGGAGTCTGCACCTCGTCATGCCGTTACACTCCATGTGCCTCTGCGGACTCTGCGGTGTGGCAGTCATTGCCCTCAATCTCGGTTTTGCCCACCGTCTTGGAAAGTGGATTTGCAGCAAGCGGCACACCTCATCCCCCCAAACCTAAAATTCGCTCCTCCCCATGCCTACCATCCGCAACATTTCACTCCCCGCCTCAGCCGACGGACTGCAGCTTTCCGTTCTCCAGGTGTTGCCATCGGATGTTCCCCTCCGAGGCATCCTGCAACTTGTACACGGAATGTGCGAACACAAGGAACGCTACCTTTCCTTCATGCAGTTCATGGCCCGGGAAGGCTATGCCTGCGTGATTCACGACCACCGCGGACACGGCACCATGGCCATGGAGCACGGCGACCTCGGCTATTTCCATGCCGGAGGCTGGCAGGCGATGGTCGATGATGCGCTGGTAGTACACCGTTGGGTCCGCGATGCCCTGCCGCAACTTCCCTGCCATCTGCTGGGCCATAGCATGGGCTCGCTTGTGGTCCGTGCCCTTGTCAAGCGGCATTGCCTCTCCATTGCCTCGCTCACCGTCTGCGGCAGTCCGAGCATGCATCCCGCCACCCCACTCGCCCAGAGTCTTGCCCGCCTCTGCATGTGGCTGGCAGGCGGACACTACCGTCCGCAGTGGCTCCATGCCCTGAGTCTCGGAGCCTTCGACCGCCCATTCAGACACGAGGGGGTCCAGGGGGCATGGATATGTTCCGACCCTGCCGTAGTGGAGGCATACAACATGGATCCGCTTTGCCAATTTATTTTCACCGCCAACGGTTTCTACAACCTCTTCGCACTGATGCGCTACTGCTATTCGCCTAAAGGCTGGGAACATGTGGATGTGAATCTGCCGATTCACTTCATTTCGGGTGCCGAAGACCCGTGCAGACGCAGCGACAATGCCTTCCTGAAAGCCGCAAAACTCATGGAAAACGTGGGATACCGGCGCACCGACTGGAGACTGTTTGACGGTATGCGTCACGAAATCCTCAATGAAACGGACCGCCAACTTGTGTGGAACCACATCCTGAAAACGATCGAACAGGATGGCAACATACGGAACTCCGCATCGTAGGCATGCGCTTTCCGGCGGATTCCCGCTGTTTCCGCCACGACGTCTTGTGCCTGTTCCGTGGAGCAGGTTCCAGCCTTCACCCCGCAAAAAAACGACAAGACCTCCGCGTTTCCCGACAAAAGGAAGCGCGGGTTTCCAGCCTTCACCACGCAAAAAAACGACAAGACCTCCGCGTTTCCCGACAAAAGGAAGCGCGGAGGTCCTGCCATATACGGGCGGGCATCAGTCCTATCAACAGGTTTCGACAATCAGTTTAACATGAGTCGTATGCACTTGGATGCAGATAAATCCAAGGAAAAATATGCGTCAAAGAGCACGGAATCATGTAAACACCGAAAAAAACTCGACCGTTATTGTTGTGCAATGCGAATTGTTGACACCTACTTTCCACAGGAAAGGCGGAACTTATTTCTTGGGAGAACCGCCCAAGGGGACTACAATTCCCATTCTGAAATCGGCGTTCGAGCGGAGAGGCACGCCCTGTTTGCTGAGTTTTCCGAGCATGTGGTCCATACCCAGGAAGAAATATCCGAGGTTTACCGCCCAACCCCACGAAGGTCCGAAGGTTCCGACACCGGCATTTGCGCTGACTTCCACCTTTCTCAGGGGCTTCACAGTCACGTAAAGGCGCTCCTCATTCCAGCCATATTTCTTCTGGATGCGCGATGTTGAGGTAAAGCCGAACGTGAGTTTCTCGTACATCGGAAGGGCATATTCCGCCGACAAGGTCAATGTTGTGCCCAGTCCCGTGTTGCGTCCGCTGACGGCACCACCGTCCTCAAGGCGGTAAAGGTCCGTCAAACGGTCGACCAAATCATCGGTCTGGTCCTCGATATCTGTGCCGGGACCGTCCTGAACTTGTATGTCCTGGAAGCCTTCAAACACAAAAGGCTGCCCCGCATTATGGGCGGAAATTCCCTCGTTCCATTTGAGGAATCCGAAGTCGCGCACGGCAATTCCGGCTTTCAGGTTCGGCACAAGTCCGAGTTTTTCGAAGTCCGCCTCGGCACCAAGGTCAAAGGCCAGACCCATACCGGCCAAACCTCTTCCCCCCTCAAGGTCGATGTTGTCGAAGTCAATGGTCTCGTATGTTCCGCCGGACTCGTACTCTTCGCGCTTCATTTCGCCCCACGTCAGGCCCTTGACATGGGCATTCACCGTGGCATTTGCCGTGGCCATCCAGCGGCTTTCATCCTGCAATTCGAGGCTCAGGTTGGAGAATTGCGCATCGAAACGTCCGGCACCCATGAGGAGTTTCACCCGTGCTCCGGCACGGATTCCCTTGTAGACCTCTCGGCTGTGTCCGAATGCCAGTTCGACATAGGCCTGCGCGGTTGCTCCGAAGGCCGACAGATTGTAGTTGCGGTTCTGGAGGTTCTTGGTCAGTTCAAACATGTCGTAGGGGGCATTGAACCCTGCATTGGCACGCATATTGAGTTCAACGGTGTTGAAACCACCGAAACCATGGAAACCGACTGACAACAAGGTTGTGGTGAAATCAAAGTTGATCTTGTTGTTCTGGTGGAAGTTTCCGAGGGCTTCCTCCACAGAAATGCTCGGATGGAGGTAGGTTACGAGTTGGCCATTGCGGGAATAGAGGAGATTATCAATGCCAAGATTGCCGTTGACACCCATATTCAGATTGCCGAGGACCGGTATGGTGAAATAGGATTTGCTGTTGAAATCACGGGCAGGATTGATTTGATGTCCGTAAACATAGCCATCCATGAAGTATGCGCTCTGGAACTGCTGTGCCGATGCTTTGAAGGGGAGCGCACAGAATGCGGCGGTTGCCGCGGTATATAATAATCTTTTTTTCATAAAAGTGTTGACGAAAAATGTTGTTGATGCGGGCATTACACCCTGTCATTTCCGTATTCCGGAAAGGGGACACACTGTTTTCTGCGGCATGTGACGTCAGTTCGCATCGATAACCACGCCACCTTTCAGCGTAGCCTTGATATGATGCAGTCTGATTTTCGCCGTTTCGCGCAGGATGGCTTCG
Organism: uncultured Bacteroidales bacterium; assembly: GCA_945833885.1. Classification (GTDB taxonomy): domain Bacteria; phylum Bacteroidota; class Bacteroidia; order Bacteroidales; family Bacteroidaceae; genus Alloprevotella. Next base: position 24,630 of record CAMAFY010000021.1, on the reverse strand, counting down.
TCAACGGGGTCGTTGATGACGGCACGGTAGCGGACACCGTCGAGACGTTGTGCACCGTTTTTGCCGTTGATGACATCGTTCAGCGTGTATCCTTCGCGGGGTTTCACCGCCATTTCCAACGATTGGTCGGCGGCATTGGCCTTCAATTCCAGATAGATGGGCTCAAGCGCCTTGACCTCGTGACCGCTTTCATCAATGGGTGTCACCTGAAGGGTTATGGATGCGGGCAGGGCATTGTCGGCAAGGGCATGGATTTCTATGAATCCCGCATCGACATCCTCCAGGTCTTCCAGGTCAGAAGACCAGCCGCGCTCGGTGTCCTGATAAACAAGTTGGAAGTCCTTTCCGCAGACAACGGGCGCGAAAATCTCGTAGTCCAACGTGATGTCATAGGAACCGGGTATGGTAAGATGCTCCGCTTTGAGGGTGACAGGCTGGATGTCTACACCGATCTTCTCGGGCAAACGGTGTACAAGAGCGGCAAGGTCGGCAACCTGAAGCCACGTGGCGTTTTCGTAACCTTTGGGGAAAAGGTTGCTGCGATGGTCAGAAAGTTCAAAAAGGTTCGCACCTTGCTTGACGGAAATCTCGCCAGTCTGGCGCTCAACGTCGGCAACGAGTTTCAAGGCCGTCGTAGCCGTTCCGGGCAAATCGCTGTTGACGTTTAGGAAAATGGCGGGATTCTCCAGGTCGAGCACCACCTCGGGGTCATCAAGGAAGTCGGGGAGATCGTCAAGTTTGATGGGGTCGGGGTCCTCGACTTCGCGACGAACGGTACCCGTAACACTGGCGACGACAAGATCTTCGGCGAACTCGCCCTCGCCTTTCACCGTCACCTCTTCCGGAATGAACCCGGCATCGCGCAGGTCGAGCATGATGGTCTGGCTCTGTGGGTCGAGCATTGAGAGGAGAAGGTCGGCATCCATTTCGTCAACCTTTGCCTGAAGCACCTCCTCGTCCACATCTTTTGTCTCGACACGCAGGGTTGCGTCAAGACGGAACTCGCCGTTCATCACGATTTCTCCGCCGTCCGGACCGGTGGTAAACGTGAAATTCTCGCCAATCGTGGCACCATCCACCACAAGTTCCAAAATTACGGGCGACAAGAAGTTGATAAGTTCACCCTTTCCGCTGAAGAATGGGATGACACTGTTGTCCGTGTCAATGACAAGAGCGTGATCCTTGCCATTGTACCTCAGGTTTGCGCTCTTCAAATGCAGGTCTTTCGGAAAACTCAGCGTGGAATTGTCGAGATGGATGCCGTAGAAAAAGTCAGCCTCTCCGAAATCCACTTTCTTGATTTCAATGGTTATGGTGTTCGGTTTCAGTCCTATCTCCTCCAATGCCACAAGGTCCTTGGAGATTCCCTTTGCTTGAATGTCTTCGAACAGGAAGGAAGTCTGGTCATTATTGCGTATGGGATAAGCGTAACTGTGGTCCTTCAACTCAACATCGTAGGTCTTCTGACCACTTCCATCGGGCAACACCACGGAAATACGTTTGGGTCTCGACGAGGCGTATTCGTCGACATCCAGTTCAATGCTCGTCTCAATCGGTTTGATTGTCGGCGATTTGAAACGGATTTCATCGATGTGGATAGAGGGGATGTCCGTGCTTCCGCTCTGGCGTACGGTGTAGATGCGGTCGCCACCGGCGGGGTCGTCGATGAATTGCACCACTCCATCTTCCTCAAGATTCATGATATTCCGCAAAATAATGTCGCCTGTGCTGCAAAAAGGCAGGGAGACGTCGCCCTGAACACCAAGGGTCAGGTCGATATCGCTCAGATCATAGTTCTCGTCAATGCACGATATTGCGGTGAAACCGGCAAAGACAATGAGAGCGATAGGGGGAAAAAACTTTTTTGACATATAGGTTTTTTTGTTTTTTTCGTCATGCTTTCCATGTCAACCTTCGGGGAAAAGCGAAATGAACCACTTCGCATTCTTCATGTTCTGCCACACAAACTCGTCAGTCAACACGTAGGACAAGATTCCGACAAGGGCGGAAAAATCATCAGTCTACAACCCTTTCTCATCGAATATCCGGAGGCAAATATACAAAAAAGCGAAAAAAAATCCCCCCAAAAGCCGTATTATTCAGACTTTTTGGGGGACTTCCGTAAACAAATCACAATATTCCGGCATGTTTTCCATACCATTTTATGTATAAGAATGCACGGAAACACATCGCGCGGCTGCGGTGAAGCGCCGGGAAAAAGCAGGGAGGATTTTCGGAGCACCTTCATCTTCGTGAATCAATGTTCCAAGGCTCGTGGCGAAAAGTTCCGAGGTTCGTGACGAAAAGTTCCGAACTTTAGAACAGAAAGTTCCGAAGTTTCCGAAGCGATGTTCCGAGGTTTATGAAACGATGTTCCGAGGTTTATGAAGCGATGTTCCGGAAAAAATATCGGAGGGTTCCCGAAAAAAACGGAAACCCTCCGACAAATACAAATATAACTTCCAGGAAACGACCGGAAAAGGCTTACACCGCATTATCCCATTATCAGGAAAATGGCAGGAATCTTCCCCAGATCCGGCAGTCCCGTCTGCTTCCATTCCTTGATGGTGCGGGTCTTTATCCACTCCTCATCGGTGGTTATGCCGGCAGCCACGCACAATCTGGTGCGGGGAGAGCAGGCATGGCAGATGTCGGCAAAGAGTTTTGCGTTGCGATATGGCGTCTCTATGAAAAGTTGTGTCTGCTTTTCGCTCACGGAACGCGCTTCGAGCATCTTCAAACGCTTGGAACGCTGGGCGGCATCGATGGGAAGATAGCCGTGGAAAGCGAAACTCTGGCCGTTGAAACCGCTGGCCATTACGCTCAAGAGGATGCTTGAAGGCCCCACCAAAGGTACGACTTCCAGACCCTCGCGCTGGGCAATCGCCACCACATCCGCCCCCGGATCCGCCACCGCAGGACAGCCGGCCTCGGAAATGACACCCACATTCTCACCCCTCCGCAACGGTTCAAGATACTGTGAAAAACGGGCACTGTCGGCATGTTTCCCCATTTCATAGAAGGTCAGAGCATCGATGTCGATGTCGCGGTCAACGGCTTTCAGGAAGCGACGTGCCGTACGTATCTCCTCAACAATGAAGTGACGGCACTGATGAATGACCGCGATATTGTAGGCGGGAATCACCTTATCGATGGCCGTTGCACCGAGGGTGACAGGTATAAGATAAAGGGCTGCCATGGAAAACTGCTGGAAAAATAGAATGAAAGTTCAACGGAAAATCTGGGAAAACATCCTGCGACGGAGCAGATAGTACTGGAAAATAAGATTGAATCTGCAACGCTCCGGTATGTTTTCAAGGGTGGCAAACCTGAGATTCTCCCTACGGTCGGCCTCAAAGTCGCGTCTCCACGCCCTGAAATCGCGGCGTGCCCTACGGATAGCCTTGAAGTTGGCGGCGTCACCCTTTGCCAAAAACTGCAGCGCCGCCACAAGATCGAGCAATGTACGCCATCTCATCACATGTCTTATCTCGTCTTCCGGCAGATTTTTGTAGAGCATTGTAAGATTATTGCGGAAGTTCAGATAGGTTTTGCGGGGATTGTCCTGCGGAAGTGTGCCACCGCCGACATGAAACACAGTACTTTGGGGCACACATACAACACGTCGTCCACGCGACCTCAGCCTCCAACAGAAATCTATCTCCTCATTATGGGCGAAAAAGCGGCCGTCGAAACCACCGTGTACGTGCCAATCCGACGCGCGCACCAGAAGTGCCGCCCCTGTTGCCCAAAAGATGTCGGCCACATCGTCGTACTGTCCACGGTCTTCCTCGGTCACCGCGAACACCCGACCCCGGCAAAACGGGTAGCCATAGCGGTCGATATAGCCGCCACATGCCCCGGCATACTCAAAAAAGCCCCGGTTATACTCTGCCATTATCTTGGGCTGGCACGCCGCACAATCGGAATGCGACTCCATATATTCAAACATTGGGACAAGCCACCCCGGAGTAACCTCCACATCAGAGTTGAGCAACAGATAATAATCGTAGGACGGAGCGGCTCCAACCTCGGACATCTTGCGCAATTCCTCAAAGGCTACGTTGTAACCCTCGGCAAAACCGTAGTTTTTCTCAAACCTCAGGAGGCGGATTTGCGGAAATTCGCGTTCCAACATCTCCAAGGAATCATCATCCGAGCCGTTGTCGGCCACAATGACCTCGCCCAAATCCTGGCTGTTTGCAATCACGCTGGGCAGGAACTTCCGCATCAACTTGCTTCCGTTCCAATTCAATATTACAATGGCTATCATCGTTCTCAAGGCTATTACTGGTATATTGTTACTGCACATCCCCTGCTTTCCACAAAGATTTCCGATACGGCAAGGGCATTCCGCGAATCTCCCGCACGCTGTCTTCAAGACTTCATAAGGCCACGTCCGACACATTATAGGATTACGCTCGACACATCATGAGGCCATGTCCAAGACATCATGAAAGCATGTACGACACATCTATAATCTTATTGCCGACACATCTATAAATATTATATAGGCGTTTGGGGAAAGATTCGTGGGAGGTTTTGGGGAAAATCGTGGAAGGTTGCTTTTTGTTTTACAAAGGTTTGCGACGGATTGTCGGGGAAATGTCCGTTCTTCATTCAAAGTGGTGTGGCTTCAAGTGTCTCACCATCGGCGCTCAATGCTCCGAGTCTGACGGTGCAAAGACTGTCGGGACAGGCCTGCAACCCCTCGGCAAGGCGCACACGGATGTAGTTGTCCGTCCAGCCCAACAGCGGTTGTCCATCACGGAAATGCTCCCAAAGCACGCTCCTTTCGCTGCCGATGTAGCGGCGATAGTGCGCCTTCCGCTTCTCTTCGGACAAAGCAATGAGCCTGCTACTGCGGTCATGTTTCTCCTGAGGACTGACCACATGGGGGATTTCAAGGGCCTTCGTGCCGGGACGCTCGGAATAACTGAACACGTGGAGTTGCGAGATGTCAAGACTTTCTATGAACTTGTAGGCGTCTTCAAAGTATTCTTCCGTCTCTCCACGCGTACCAACGATGACGTCCACTCCAATGAATGCATCAGGCATCACGCCGCGAATGCGCTCCACCTTCTGCCGAAAAAGGGCGGTGTCATAGCGCCGGCGCATCAGACGCAGCACATCGTCGCTGCCGGATTGCAGAGGAATATGGAAATGCGGCATGAAAGCGCGGCTCTGCGCACAGAAGTCTATGATCTCATCCGTAAGGAGATTGGGCTCAATGCTCGATATTCTGTAACGCTGAATGCCGTCCACCGCATCAAGGGCGCGGACAAGTTCGTGGAAAGTCTCGCCCGTCGAACGTCCGAAGTCGCCAATATTCACGCCGGTGATGACGATTTCGCGCCCACCTTGCCGTGCCGCCGCCTCAGCCTGCGCCACTAATGAGGCGATACTGCCGTTGCGCGAGCGTCCACGTGCAATGGGAATGGTGCAATAGGTGCAGTAATAATTGCAACCGTCCTGCACTTTCAGGAAATACCGCGTACGTTCGCCACGGGAACATGAGGGGACGAAGGTGCGGATGTCGGACAAAGGGGATGTGAATGCCAGTCCTTTTTCCGAACCTGCCAATGCTTGTTCAAGCAATTCCACGATGCGTCCCTTGTGTTCCATGCCGACCACCAGTCCAACTCCCTCAATTCCGGCGATGACATCGGCAGCCAACTGGGCATAACACCCCATAACGGCTATCAATGCCTGGGGATGCTGACGGTGAAGACGGTAAATGGCATGGCGGCACTTGGCATCGGCCTCGCCCGTCACCGAACATGTGTTGACAATGCAGAAGTCTGCCTGCTCGCCAGCCGCGGCATCCGTCACGCCCAAAGCGCAAAGACGGTCGCGCAACGACGACGTTTCGGCATAATTCAACTTGCAACCGAGGGTGACATACACCGCTTTCTTATTATATAATATTGAGGAATGGAGATTCATGCCGCAAAGTTACGACAAAAGTAGAAGCGCACAAAGTCTCCGATATTCCCATCTTCGCATTTTGAACATTTGGAGAAAAAGAGGGGCGATATTTGCAACATTAAAAAGACAAAAAATATAAATGTTACAAGAAAACGGGACTTTTTTCGCTTTTTACCAAAAATTTTTATGAAAAATATTGCGGAGAGCGCGAAAAGGGCGTACCTTTGCATCGTTTTAATACAGCAATTGATTGTTTTACATCTAAAAACTATTTACAAAAATGAAGAAGCTTGTTTTCATGTTCGCAGCTTTCGCAGCTATTTCTTTCGCATCTTGTGGTTCTAAGACTGAGGCTCCCGCTGAAGTAACCGACAGCGTTGCTGACACTCTTGACACCACCGCTACCGATAGCGTTGCTGATAGCCTCGCTACTGACAGCGTTGCTGCTTAATTAAGAGCGCGAATTTAGTTTCGGACATGGGCCGGATATAAGATATCATCGGCCATCTGAGAAAAATACGACCGGTAAAACGAAAGTTTTATCGGTCTATTTTTTTGTTTCTGTTCGGCACGCGCACCCAATCTTCCGTAATTCCTTACTCAACGGCCAATGCTTGTGGCGAAAAGACCAAGGATTTTCAGGGAATCAACCCACCCTTTCCAAGGGGACCAACCCACTTTTTCAAGGGAATCTACCACCCTTTCCATGCAAAAGGTACAATGGTTCCGCACCATTATGCCGAGGAGGGATGGACCTTCATCAGCAAAAACCGTCGCGGACGTCAGGCGATGATATGTTTTTTGTGGTAGTTCTCGCGGAATTCCGTGGGTGTACAACCCTTGCGTTTCTTGAAAATACGGTTGAAGTTCGAGATGTTGTTGAAGCCACAGGCGTAGCAAACCTCGATAATGGCCATGGTACTGTCGGCAAGCAGGCGCGAAGCGTTGCCCAAACGTACGTCGATGATGTATTCGGCTATGCTCTTTCCCGTGCGAAGTTTGAAGAATCTGCTGAAAGCCGTAGGCGTCATCGATGCCAGTTCCGCCAAGGTATTCAGGCGGACTTCCTCGCGGAAATTCTTGTCGATGTACTCCTTTACCCGACGAACCCTGCGGCTATCCACCACGTTTTCCGTGCGCGCGAAGGCGCTGGTGGCAAGCAAATGATACTCGTTGCTTTGGGAAAGTTCATAGAGCAGTTCGAGGAATTTCATCACACTATAGAATCCCGGCTCCATGTTCACCAACTCATTGAGGCGGCCATAGACGTGCATGATGGCTCCCATATCAAACCTTATGCCCGTGGCGGCGTGCTGAAGCATCAGGTCGATGGGCTGTAAAAAGGTCTTGCCAAGCAATGATTCCGAGAGGAAACTTTTGGAGAAATGGATGGTAACCTCACGGATGTCCTCGGAATTGCACTCATGCTGCTCCCATACATGCTCGATGCCGCTGCCGAGGAGTACAAGGTCATAGTCGCCGATGACCTCTATGCTGTCACCGACAATGCGGCGGTTGCCTTTGCCGTGCTCCACGAAATTCAGTTCATACTCCTCGTGTTTATGGAGAGGATAGGTGTGTTGTTTCTTGTGACGTTCCACAAGATGATAGCAATCACGCTCGGAAAGTTGGGTGATTTCGGTGATGACGTCGTTCATTTCTATTGGATTTAAGGTCAGGTGGTCAGATATTTTTTCGGGGAAAGGCGTATTTCAGGCTTTCCCATGCCGTCCGGAAGACGGGCATTCATGGCATTTGTCCGGATTGACGGTCGCGTTACTCCATCCAAACAGCCGTATCATCAGGTCAAGACGGGCGATTCTTCTCTACAAGACGATGGCGTTTCAAGGATGCGAAACGGCAACAGCCCCATGCGGACACCGAGAGAATCCCAGCATTGCAAGGGGAAGGAAAGGGACGAATGCCTATGTGAAGAAGACGGATGCGCTGACAAACGGATGCGTCATATAAGGAACGGCCGTACGGATTGTCCGCACATCAGCAAGTGTGTTTTCATGTATTTTCCGGTAAGGAAGCGCATTCTTCCCGGATGTTTCCTGCATTCCGGCATTCCCGCCACGGCAAGGTGTGCGGGAATCCGCCGGAAACCATCAGCGTTCAAGCCGCACCTCCTGTCTGCCGATACCCTCTCCCCAGACGGTAAGCAGGGAAGGTTGACCAGCGGATGCCGCAGACTGCGGGGTGCATTGCAGGAGAATCTGTGCCTTTCCGTTGAAGGCGGGCACGCTTCCGCGGCGTGTCGGCGCAGAAAGTGCGATGTTGTGGTGGGCGGGATTGCCGGAGCCGGAGCCCAACAACCGCACATCGCCCTGGATTTCGAAATGCAGGGTGTCGCAGGCAGTGGGAACGGGACGGCCTTTGGCGTCGAAAATGTCGACATTCACCACATAGACGTCCTCGGAGAGATGGACATCGCAGCGGAACCCTGCGGCTTTTCCTGCCGTGAACACCTCGTCGGTGGCACAGCGGCGGCCGCGCGAATCGTAGCCCACCGCCCGCAAACGTCCCGGACGATAGGTGGTCCGCCACTCCAGATGCCCGTATTCCGGCATCGGTTTGCGGCCGAGCGAACGCCCGTTGACAAAGAGTTCCACCTCCGAAGCGTTGCCGTAGACCCAAATGTTCACGCTGTCGCCCTCGTGGCCTTCGAGGTTCCAGTGGGGAAGCACGTGGACGACGGGCTCCGACTTCCACCAAGCGCGCAGATAATACGCCTCGTCCTTCGGGAAACCACAGTAGTCGAGGATACCGAACTCCGAACTTACGGCAGGCCATTTCAGCGGGTTGGGCTCGCCACCATAGTCAAAACCGGTCCAGAAGCAGCATCCCGCCGCCCAGGGTCTTGTGGCGTAGAAGCGCCATCCGCGTTCGATGCGGTTGAGCGTGCCGTCCTTCTCGTCGGGAATGCGGTTAAGGGCTGCCATCATGCTCCCATCCGGGGCGTCGTAATATTCGCCCCGCGTGCCACAACCCGTTGTCTCCTCCGAGCCGAAGCACTTCCTTTCGGGATATTTTTCCCGCAGTTCCTCCACGGGATTCTGCATGATATAGTTATAACCCGCCACATCCACCGGCACCACCACCGTAGGTCCGCTGCTCGTAGCGAAGGTCGAGGGGCGCGAGGCGTCCACACTATGGCACACCTCGGTCAGCGTGCGGGCGATGGCCTCGCCGCGCTGCTCCCACTCGATGCCCCATTCCTCGTTACCGACGCTCCATAGAATGACGCTGGGATGACAGCGGTGACGGCGGATCATTCCGCGCAAAACACGCAGTTGGGGCTCGGAAACACCGGCCAAACGGTTCTCGTCGACAACGAGGATTCCCAAGGAATCGCACATGTCGAGCACCTCATCGGGAGCGGGATGATGGGATGAGCGGTAGGTGTTGACGCCCATTGCCTTCAACTGGCGCAACCGCCACAGGTGCAGACCATCGGGAACCGCCACACCTACACCGGCATGGTCCTGGTGCATGTTCACACCCTGTATCTTCAATGGCGCACCATTGAGCAGCAATCCGCGGTCGGCGTCGAAGACAACCTGGCGGATGCCGATGCGGCGGCTTTGGACATCGGGGGCGGAAGCGTCGGACATCAGGGTGCGGACTTCCACCTGATAGAGATAAGGGTCGGCAACCGACCAGCGACGTTCGGCATTCCAGACGGTTTCCGCACGAAAACTTGCCGTCGTCTGCGGAGCAACGCGCGACGAAGCCGAACGCACGCTGGCGACAATGCGGCCCTCGGCGTCACGGACACGCCACTCCACCCCCACTTCTGCCGCATCGTGGGAGGCATTGCGCACCTCGGCACCCAACGTCAGGGCGCGGAAACTGCCGTCAGCATTGAAGTCGGCGACCATTTCGTGGCCATCGCTGACGAGATGCACAAAGGGACGGGCCGTCAAGGTCGCATGGCGGTAGATGCCGGCGCCCTCATAGAACCAACCTTCTTCCATAGAAGCGTCGGTACGCACCGTCACCACATTCGCGCCCTGCGGATTCAGGTAGTCCGTAATGTCGTATTCCTGGGGAAGATATCCGCTTTCCTCGCCGCCACAATAGAATCCATTGACCCAAACCCGGCTGTCTCTGAACATTCCTCCAAAGGATATCGCCACATTCTTCCCCTTCATGTCGTCGGGAAGTTCGAAGGTGCGGCGGTACCATCCCACGCTCGTCGACGGATACTGCCAACCTACGGTATGATAACCGTGGGAATGACTGGCCTCGGCTGCATAAGGTTGCTGCGAAGCATAGTCGTGGGGAAGGCTGACAACTGCCCAACCGCTATCGTCGAACTTCGGACTGTACGGACCGGAATTGTGGATGGAAGCGGCCTTGGTCAGGTAGTTGAAGTATTCCGTTCCGCAAAGGAAATCGCTGCGGACATCCGTGGCGTGGCCATAGGCGAAACGCCATTCGTCGTCGAAAGGCTCGACCGTTCGCTGCGCCATTGCGGTGAATGGGGCAAGGCTGATGAGGAGTACTGGAAGCAGACGCTGCATAAAAAGTGGAATGACGATGGTGGTTTTCGTTGCAAATTTACATGATTTCCCGCAAAAATGCAAAAAAAGTACATGGCCAACACCATTCTTTGCATTATTTTCTTCGCTTTTTGAAACGGGATTACGGAAAAATTATCCATCGCATTCTGTTGATTCGGAAGAATATTCCGTACTTTTGTCGAAAAAACAGTAGCATAATTTCATCATTTTAGCCTATTTTTATAAATTTGCCGCCATACCAACACAAAACGATATCAAATAAATATCATTAAAAGTGTCCCGTAGTCTGCGAGGATGTCTGCACAGGACACCTTTTTTGTTGCCCAATTCCATGAGATTCCGCGCAATTCCACGAGATTGTTGCGAACAAGCCATAACCATCATCGGAATATTCGATATCGGGAATTGGGATATACAATATCAAAAAACGGAACACTCAATATTTATATATAGAGTAAACCCGAGCCATATATAGACTAAACCCACACATACAACCAACACATTTATGAAAAAATTCTACGTTTTTCTGTGGAGTGTACTGATGGGAATCCTCCTTCCCACGGCTCTCCATGCCGAAACCGTCAACTTCATCATTGACGACCCCGAACGTGTAAACATCGAAGTGAACTATTCTGTTGTAGAAGGTCTGGTTGCCGGTAGCAACACCATCGAGATTCAGCAGTATGTTTCCGTGTATGTCCGCTCAACCGACGGCAATTTCATCACCAGCGTTGTCCGCGAATCGACGGGTAACAACGAGTACATCAGCAGTTACACATCGTGCTATCTGAACATCAGCGGTCCGGACACCTTCACCATCACCTCCGCCTCTGCCGATGAAATCCGCGACGCTTCGTGCACCATCACCGTGGACCACGCCTCCGACGTTTCCGTACAACGCTACGGAACCTACACCAAAGTGCCCCTCAATGATGGAGAGAACACCGTGAAATTCATCGATGGCGTAGAGAACACATTCTACATCTGCCCCGCCGTTTATGGAAATTCCATCTATCGCGTCACGCTGAACGGTGAGACGCAGACCGGACAATACTCCCAGTTTTATCTGACCATGAAGGACGGCGACAAGGTGGAAATCACCTCAGAGTTCCCCGATACCACCTGCCCCATCAAGTTCTCCTACGCCACCGAAGATGCAAAAGGCTACGTCACAAGCGTAACCCTTGACAACGAAAACGTGGAAAACTTCAACGATGGTTTTGACGCCAAGGCCGGACAGACGGTGACCATCTTCACAAACGGCAATGATTACCAACTCAATGAGTTCACTGTCAACGGCGTAAGCCAATACGTTTACTCACAATATTCGTTCACCGTTACCGAGGCTACGGAAATTTACGTCAACGCCACCAAATATGGCACCTTCAACGCCTACGTAACTGTCGACAACCCCGATGCCATCACCCTCTTCAAGGGGTACACTTACAACAATGTCACCATGCCTCTTGTGGAAGGTGAGAACGTTGTGGAACTGAACAGCAACTCCAATGTCATGCAAATTGCCGAGAACAGCGGCTATTACATCACATCCATCCTTGCAGACGGTGCCGTTCCCGACAAGGACTATTCGGGAGCCTACACCATTTATGCCACGAAAGGCATGAAAGTGAGCGTGGAAACCGCCCCCATTGTCAAGGACCAGAAGGCCATGATCTACGTGGATGACATTACACTCCCCTACTATTTCAGCCTCTATCCCGCACGCGGCGAGAGCCTTACCCTTGAGAGCGGTTACAACGAACTCATATTCAGCGAGGCCCAAAACCCGTTCCGCGCATCAAGTTATGGCGCTCCCGTCAGCGAAGTTTACGTCAATGGCGAGATGGCTCCCCTGGAGTACGAGTATTCAAGCAACTACATTTTCTCGCTGAAGAACAACGATGTCGTACGCATTTACTTCGCAAGCACACCCGAAACCTACAACGTCACCTTTGACGCAGACGAGGACATTGAGGGCGAATTTGCCGTCACCACCGACTACATCCACCCCGAAACCGCATGGAATGAAGGTCTGAAAGTGCTTTCCGGTACGCGTCTCGCTGTTGTTCCCGGCAACGAAACGAGCATCAAAGTCTTCGTCAACGACACGGAAGTCGCTGTCGAGGAGGGAGAATATGCTGTGGAAATCAATGCCGACACCAATGTTCGCATTGAGAAGGATGTGCCCGACGGCATCAGTAGCATCGCTGCCGGACAGCAGAACACCATTTACAGCCTTGACGGAAGACGCATGAACGGCAAGAGCCTTCAGAACGGTGTCTACGTCAAGAACGGAAAGAAAGTGATTGTTAAGGCCGGAAAATAACCGAAGATTCCCGATAAATTCATTACCGACATCGGTTCAACACTGTAACCGACGTGTAAAAAGACATGGTTGACACCGGCTGTTTACAGTGACCGATGTGAAGGAATCTCCGCCATTTCAACAATCATGCAGGATTACATTTAGGTATTTCCATTTATAACAGGTGGTATTATCGGTGAGAAGTCCACGTCGAAAGACTCCGGAACACCCGATAATACCACTATTATTTCCGAGGGCTATCCTTGCCACGGACGCATTTCCTCCCGACTTCGCCCGAGGCTTTCCACCCGTTTCTCCAACACATTTTCCATCCTTTATGGGAGGAGACGGACAGGCTTCACGCCACAACCCCTCGTTTTCTTTACGGCCTCTACCGCAAAGACATCGCAGAACCAACCAAAAACTACAATAGAACTTAGGTATGCACGACCGCGTTTCAGAAATCTACCGCCCTGTTTTCCACAGGATATTCCCGGTCTTGCCTACGAAAAATGATCAACCATCATCGACAAACGACAAATGAAATCATCCCTTATCACCATGCTCCTGCTGTCAGGAACAATGGTATTGCCCACAAACCTTCATGCCCAGGGCAAGATTGACCTTGGCAGCCGGGCACGGTTGCGCACCCTTCGCACCGATGCCCGCCTGCAAGACAACGCCTCATACCAAGCAAAGGCACGCGGAATGCAGCGCTCGCCGGCCACCATGCAACAGAATGTGCTGGCAATGGCACGCCTTTCCACCGCCGATGCCGCAGAACGGCTGACAGAGGCCGGTGCGCAGGTGGTTTTCCAGCGCGAGAATTTCGTCTGCATCAGCATTCCGCTCCATATTGTTGAGGAGATTGCCGCACATCCCGCCGTGGAACGCCTGCAACTCTCCTCAAACGTCCGTGCCAACATGCAGTGGGCACGCGCGGCATCCGGCGTGGAATCCGTACAAAAGGGCGTTGGTCTGGAGCAACCGTACAGCGGAAAAGGGGTCATCTGCGGCATTGTCGACTCCGGAATGGAGCCCAACCACATCAATTTCCGCGATGATGAGGGCAACCCGCGCGTAAAAATGCTCGCACATCTTCAATACAACCAGAACGCGACTGCGGAGGAAGACCTCATCAAGACGAAATTCTACGACGAGAACACCGTCAAGAAATTCACCACAGACAGCAAGACGACCTTCCATGGTACGCACACCATGGGCATAATGGCGGGAAGTTACAACGGTCCTGCGGTAGTGGCCATGCCGCTTGGCGGCGGCGAAGTGGAGGTCACGGCGGACATGCCCTGCCCTTTCTACGGTGTCGCCACAGAATCTGACATTGCTGCCGCTGCCTGTGGTCTGCTCGCCGACATGTTCATTGCCTATGGTACGGACTTCATCATCCAATATGCCGAAGAGCAACAGCAGCCTTACGTCATCAACATCTCCCTCGGAAGCAACACCGGTCCCCACGATGGCAGCAGCGTAATCGGCCAGTTCTTCGACCTTTGTGCCGAACAAGCCGGCGCCATCATCTGCGTGTCGTCCGGCAATGAGGGCGACATGAAGATTGCAGCCACAAAGACCATCACGGCAGACGATCCCGAACTCAAGACGTTCCTCGAAGGTTACACCCTGGAACTGCAAAGCGGCACAGCCTATGCGCGGCAAGGAAGCGTCACAATATACAGCAATGACGAGACACCCTTCGAGATTCAGGCCGTCATCTACAACAAACAGCGGAACACCATTGCGAAACGCTACTCCCTGACCATTGATGAATCCACCCAGCAGATGGGAAAATACTGGGTCAGTTCTTCGGACTACGTGGAAGAGGATACGGACATTATCGAGACGACTTTCGGACGTTACTTCGAGGGCGCTATCGGTCTTGGATGGGACATTGACCCCGACAACGGACGCTTTTATGCCATTGTTGACTACACAGCCATCAACGATTCCGAGAACAATGCCGACGGAAACTACGCCATCGGATTTATAGTTACCGGCCACGAAGGCCAACTTCTGAATGCCTATTGCGACGGAACCTACTCCTATATGTCGGACAACGGCATCGAAGGATGGGACGACGGCTCCTGCAATGGTTCAATCAACGACCTCGCTTGTAGCCACAGTGTCATCGCAATCGGCTCATACAACACTGCCAGTCAATGGGCAAGTGTCGATGGTTATGCCTATAAACCCATCTGGAACCTCCCTGAAGGCGACATAACCCACTTCACTTCTTACGGAACGCTCAACGATGGTCGCAACCTTCCTTTGATATGTGCCCCCGGAGCAGCCGTGATGTCTTCCACAAACTCCTACTACATCACCGACACCGACGGCAGTACGTGTGGCGCCATCGCGGAAAACGATGAGGGACAGCAGTACTTTTGGGAGGCATCCTCAGGAACTTCGATGGCTTCTCCCTATGTTGCGGGCACAATCGCCCTATGGCTGGAAGCAGACCCCACACTTACCCTCGACGATGTCCGTGAAATCCTTACGGAGACCGCCATTCGCGACGAGGCGGTCCTGCGTGCTGACCCCGTTCAGGCGGGTGCCGGCAAACTGGATGCCCATGCCGGTCTCAAAGAGGTCCTGCGTCGCCGCGACGCCAGCGGCATCTCCACAGTGAAAGTCCAGGGAAAACAACTCCTCGTGCGGCAGACGGGGGAAAAGGAAGTGGAAGTTTTCCTCGCCGGTGCTGAAAATCTCGACATTTCCATGGTGGATCTGGCCGGAAAAACCGTAAGAGAAGTGCATAACACCGGCAGCGACCAGGCCAACCTCAACATTTCCGACCTCCTTCCCGGCACTTATGTCATCGTAGTCAACGGACTTAGCACAAAATGTATCATCCCCTAAGGCGGAAGACATCAAATCTTTCCGTCGCAGGCTTCGGACCATCCGATATCGTTCCACCGGTTGTTCGATAGACAAAACCGGCAGATGCTGTCATCGGCACCGGTGTATTCCATCAACGATGTCCGAAGATTCCGTCAACAATACCGGTTGGTTCCGTTGCCCCATCCCTAACTATACAGCCCAAACACAGGTTGGTTCAGCCCAAAACGCTGAATTATCCGGCCAGCAATCCCGATTCCTGCGTCCCGTCAATCCAAATGAATGGAGCGGAAGCAAGTGAAAACCTGCTTACGTTTTGCCATGAAAAAGAGACGGATGATGGAATCCAACAACACACACACATGAACAACACCTATTATTTATCCCGTCTGTTTACCCTTGTGGTCCTGTCCCTGTCATCGGTACTGGGGACATTCGCGCAGACTTCATTGCCGCTTATCGCAGAATTCCGCACATCGGCCTACGAGACGAACGGCGAAAGCAACAGCATACAAATGACCATCGGCGGCATTGCCGAAAAGGATTATGTGGACATCGACTGTGGTTTCGGCACAGAAGAGCACGAAATCGTTCCGGCGAACTACGATTCGGAGAACGAAACGTGGAACGGCACGACAATAACACTGAACGTTTCGGCGGAAGGTGTGGTACGCGTCTACGGAAATGCCGAGAATATCAACATCCTCTCCGCATACGGCTGCTATTTCCGCGAGGTTGACATCGACAAACTCAGCAATCTGATTGTCCTCGACCTGAGCCACAACGAACTGGAACGCCTCGATCTCACCGCACTCACAAAACTTCAGGCCCTCTACGTCAATGACAACCCCTTCAACCTCGAGCCTTTGACCATAGGAACGCCGAAGAACGATCTCGCCATCCTTGATATCGGACAGACAGACCACATCAATCAGGCTTTCAACCTCTCTGATTATCCCTCAATGGTCGCCTTCGACGCCTGGAGTTGCAACGATCTCCAACAACTTGATCCGTCAGGCTGTCCTTATCTGCGGAAGATTTCCATCGATTCCACCCCGGTCACCAGCCTCAACACAGCGGAAAACCCGCTGCTGACCATTCTTAACATCTCGGACACCGGCATCCGCAACATCGATCTGTCGAAGAACACCGAACTCCAACAATTCTATTGCGACCATCTTTCCGGATCTGTCAACAGCGGTGTCCACCTTGAAAAACTCGATGTCTCGAACAATCCCTACCTTCTCTACCTCTTTGCGGCAGGAAATGCCCTGACCGACATCGACGTTTCCAACAATCCTTACCTCATGAAGTTGTTTGTTTCGAACAACAAACTGACAAATATCGACCTTTCGCAGAATCCTTACCTGGAATCACTTGTCATCCGACGCAACAATTTCGACTTCGCCACCCTGCCCGCCCCCAATTCCAACTGGGTAGACTACGACTATACGCAGGACAACATGCCCGTCGACCGCAGTTACAAGGTGGACGACGTCATCGACCTTTCGCAGCGCGTCCTGCGCGAGGGCACCGAAACCACTTGCGCCGTTTACCGTCTTTCGGATGCCGACCCCTCGGTGTTTGAGGAACTCGGCGACGACTTCTACACCTACGACGACGGACGAATCACCCTTCACCGCGCTACCAGCGACAGCGTTTACATCGCATTCGCCAACTCCCTCTTCCCCGAGTTCACCCTTGACGGTCTGCCCCTGCGCACCACAAAGTTCGTGGTCAAGAGTGCCGAAGACTATGGCACTCCCGTCCGCGCACTGAGTTTCACCGCCGAGAGCGGGGAGGAAGTGGCCTTCAAGGTCGGCATGCGCGACGCCTCCGCCACGGAGCCCCGCACCTTCTACGCCGACCTCGGTGACGGCGAACTCCGCACTTTCACCACAACCGCCGAGGCCACTCCCGAGACGGTTACCGTCACCGCCACACCTTCTGGCAGCGTTACTCTCTACATTCCCGAGGGAGAGGACCTCACGGCTTTTGCCATCGAGGGCCATCCGCTCAAGGATATCGACCTCACTGCCGCGCACATGCTGTCGGAACTTACGCTCAACGACACGCAACTTACGGACATCGACCTCTCATGGAACCGCATGCTCACCCGTCTTGACATGAGCGGAAACAGCCTCGATTCCCTGAATCTCCGCGGAGTGAACGACGCTTTCCAGAAGAATCTGCTCGCCACCATCAACCTGCCTTCCAATGGTATCGGGGCACTAACCATGGTCGACAACTACGGCGTACACCATCTTAACCTCGCCAACAACCGCCTGACGGAACTCTCCCTGCGCGATGCCGACAATATGGAAACCATAGACTTGCACGGAAACGCCCTGACAACCATCAGCCTTACGTACTGCGAGAAACTCACGAGTGCCCGCCTTTCCGACAACAACCTCACGTCTATCGTGATGCCTTCTGACGTCACCTACCTCGACGAACTGGATGTTGAGGGCAACATGTTCCGCTTCGCCACCCTCCCCTACGAGGCCTCCGACTTCCGGGGCTCCGTATACCGCTACGGCCGGCAGGACGACATCACCATAGGAAGCAAGGGCATCGGCATGGACCTCTCCGACCAACTCTATGGCGAGGACGGCGAAACCGCCATCACCCTCCTGCTTTCCGACGGAACAGTCCTCAACGCCGGCACCGATTACACCATCGATGAAGGCAAGGTACGCTTCAGCGACGACCTCATCGGACGCGACATCCATGCCGAACTCCGCCATCCCGCTTTCCCCGACCTCGTACTTTCCACCACCGTTATCCAGATGGCGGGCATGCCGACACACCTGCTCGGCGAGTTCGACGTCAACACTTCCGATGCCGCAACACTCATCCTCCGCTCCGACCTGGCGGAAAATTCCATCTGCATCGATTGGAGCGGCGAGGGCTTCGACCTGCAGAACTATGTGATGAGCGACATGCCGACGACCTTCGAAATCAAACCTCAGGCCGGACGCACAGCGAAGATCTGGTCGTACGAGGAGGATGACCACCTCACCGTCTTCAGCATCCGCAACGTGGGAATGGACCGTATGGACCTCAGCGGTATGAAGAATCTCATCGCGTTGAACGTCATTTCGGCAGGACTTTCCGAAATCTCCCTGCCGCAATCGCCCGAACTCTTTGAGATGAACCTCGAGGACAACAACTTCTCCGACCTCGATTTCACGATGTATCCCCAACTCTCCTATCTGGGACTTACCGACAATGAGTTCACGAAATTCGACGCTTCGAAGTATCCCAAACTCCAACTTCTCTCCATCAGCCGCAACAATCTTTCCGAGATTATCTTCGACAATCCCCGCCTATGGTCGCTCGACCTCGCCGGAAACGGCCTCGAAAAGATTGACCTTTCGTCGCTCTCCGACCTCTATCAGTGCGGACTTTCCGAGAACAGCCTCACGGAAATCGACCTCACAGGGAACAAGGAACTGCGCGTGCTCTTCCTCGACCACAACCGCTTTAACTTCGCCACGCTGCCGCTGGGAACGGAACTCCAACTCTACACCTACGCCGGACAGGAGAACCTCTCGCCGAACTTCGACGGCGGTGTTTCCGACCTTTCAGCCACAGCCGCCGCTGCCGACGGCACGCCCACGACATTCAGATGGTTCATCGGCGAACCTTATTACGACGAATACGACGAACTTACCGGCGAGGAACTCATTGTTGACGTGGAATTCAACACGGAAAACGGCCGCACCTCCTTCCACACGCTCCTCGACGGTGTGGTGGGCGCACTCACCAACGACGCACTTCCCGGTGTGGTTCTGCTGACCGAAGAGTTCGACGTCACCTCCACCGCCGGCATCGACACGCCGACCATCGACACCCAGACTTCCGTCGAAGCCGCCTACACCGCCGACGGCCGACGCACCGACCTCAACGGTAGCGGCATCGTCATATACCGTATGACCGACGGCACATCGAAGAAAGTGATCCGATAGTCCGTATTCCGCTCTCCGGAGCACGGCGAGCGCCCACCGAAACGGCGCGCCATGCCCTACGAATCCCGCTTCCGGGACTTCCGCCATCCCCCGTGCGGAAGTCCCGTTTTTTGTCTCCTCCCGGCGTGCCAGCGGCGTTTCCCGCCCGTTCCTCCGTTCTTCCACTCCCGTTCCCGCCTGATTTCATCAGACTTAATCCGAACATTTTGACAAAAAATCACGGCAAAACTACAGCAAAACGGCACTTTTTCCTTTGTTTTATTTGACAAAACACACAAAATTTCTTAATTTCGCCACACCATTTTTCCCATAAAACAGAAAAAGCATGAGAAAATTCTACCTTTTTGCATCGATGTTCGCTGTCGTCTTCGCCGCACAGGCGCAGCAGGACTACGACATCCGTCTGATTCAAACGGCGACATCCAACGAAGTGGAGATTGAGGATTTCACCTACAACGACCGTGGTCTGATGGAGACACGCACGTACACCAACTATCTGGAAGCCCTATATCTCTTCGACACACATTCGTACAACGAGTTGGGACAACTTGTAAGCATCACCACAGAACAGGACCTCAGTTACTCCTTTGACCCGACACAGTTGGTACCCGTCTACCGCATCGACTATACGTATGACGAACAAGGACGCATCATCGTGCGCGAGAACGCCAATGCCGAAAACGGCGAAATGTATCCCAGCGCACGCATCGTCTTCACCTATGATGCCAGCGGACGCCTCACACGTGAGGACACTTATTGGGCCGATGAGCCCGACGCGCCGTTCTATTATGTGGTGAAAAACTACAACAGCCGCGGACAACTCATCAAGGAAGTGGAGTATCAGCAGGACTGGAGCGTGAAAGGTCTCTACAATCTGATGGGACAACTGCTCTACGACTACAACATCGACGGCACGCTTGCCAAGCGTTCGTTCTACAACGCTACCAGCACCAGCAACCCCGAAGAGAGCCTTTCGCTCTCGAACAGCGAGCACTTCAAGTATAAAGATGGCGACCTTACGGGCTACGAACTCCATTCCGGCACCGGATTTGTCATCAACCGTATCGAATTCAACATCGACACCTCCATCACCGCCGACCGCATTTACTATCCCTATACCATGGAGAATTCCATCTCGCGTGCGGACCTTGCCAAGCACAAGCGCTTGACGGAGGATATATGGAGCGGCGACACCAACACCGGAAAACTGGTATTGTCGCACACCATCAACTACACTTATGAGGAGAACCCCAACGGCATCCGCCAGATTATCGGCGACAACCGCCCGATGAACCTGACGTTCGACATCCATTCGCGTGAACTCAACGTCAGCGGAGCCGACGCCGGTACCAGCATACGTGTGGTGAACGCCGCCGGACAAACCGTAAAGACGGCCGAGATGAACAACGATTCCAAAGTCTGCCTTTCGGACCTTCCCGCCGGAACCTACATCGCCGTCGTGCGCAAGCCCGGAAGCACGTCGACCGCACAGAAGTTCATCGTGCGATAATCTTCCGCACACTCCCCATCGGAGAGCCGGCATCCGCACCGGCTCCACCTGAAAAACATAACCGTCCCCACCGACAGCCTTTGCCGGTGGGGACGGTCCATTTTGGGATATTATGCCTCAACATCTCCTGTTCTTTAACGACATCGTGAGCGACATCAACCCCATTTTTAATTATCAAGAATTTGTGAATTAGTGGATTGCACTGGGAGGACAGGTTTCCAGCCTGCCGGAAATACGCAGATGAATCCCATGCGAACGATAAAGGTAAAACCACGAATCGAACGAATCGAACGAATGTGGATGCGTTGAAAGATACGCAACGTTATCGCGCTGAAGGCGCAAAAGTACCAAGCCCAGGGCAAAGCAAAGCGACACCTTGGGTGGTTAATTGGTGGATACCATGCGGGATGTTAGTGGCGGAACCACGAATTATACGAATTGGACGAATGTGGATGATGGGGGGATGAGGACAACGGAGTTTAAGCCACGGATTATACGAATTTAGTCAGGTTGAAATCCCGTCCACATTCGTAAGATTCGTGCGATTCGTGGTTGCGAACTTGCTCTCTCGGTACGTCGTTGACGACTTGAAGAGTGGCGGAGTTTGAGGGGGGAAAGTGCGGAAGTTTATGGCGGAAAGTGTGGAAGTTTATGGCGGAAACTGCGGAAGTTTATGGCGGAAACTGCGGAAGTTTCAGATGCGGAAATCGGAGGTCCGTCACCCTGGAAATGTGAAATGAAACAACAATCTCTCCTCCCTTAGATATTTTTTTACGATTTTTTCCTACACATTCTACACTTTCGGTGGAAAATGCCAGTCTACATTGGCTGTTTCTGTGTGTAGGATGACGTGCAGGATGGGTGTAGGAGTGTAGGATGATTTTTCATTTTTGCGGAAAAGTGCGCGGAAACGAGGAAGGGTGACGCTTCATCATTTTACAATTTTCATGTCAGAAATGAACAAAAATCGAGGAAAACAGGCATTTTTCGCACGAATTACACGAATGTTTGCAACCGCGAATGCGCCAATGGCCAACGTTTTTAACCACGAATCGCATGAATTAAACGAATGGGGATGCTGGTACTGAAATTCCAAATTCTTGATGATTAAACACCCCGATTAGATTCGCCAGATTCGTGAGATTCGTGGTCTTTTTCCCCTAACCTTCCGCATGGAACCACAAATCGCACGAATTCCACGAATGTTTGCAAGGGGAAACGTCGCGCGAATCCGCATTCGCCTACAAAAAAAACCGCTTATCATACCCATTTTATGATACATTGAATAATTAACAGCGTCATAAAACCATAATAACACTTCAGATTTGCCATCCTTATAAGGCAAAACAGAGTAGCAGTATCGAAAAGTGGGGCGGATTTGTAACAAAAAAACCGGACAACGAGGGTCGTCTAAACGCAAAATATCGTAACTTTGCCCTCAAAGAACCGCCGAACTTCTCCAACCCATGTCCTCACGAACCTACATCGCCATCGACCTGAAATCGTTCTACGCCTCCGTGGAATGCGTGGAACGATGCCTCGACCCTCTCGACACACATCTGGTGGTGGCGGACGAAAGCCGTACGTCCAAGACCATCTGCCTCGCCGTTTCACCCTCCCTCAAGGGCTACGGCATCGCCGGACGTGCCCGACTTTTCGAGGTGGAACAGCGCATGCGCGAGGTGAACAACGAGCGATGCCGCAGGGCAGCGGGGCGCAGGCTGACGGGAACATCCGTATTGAAGAGCGAACTGGACGGGCATCCCGAATGGCAGGCGGGGTACATTGTGGCGCCACCCCGCATGGCGCACTACATCAAATACAGCACCGACATCTATGCCGTGTACCTGAAATACGTGGCGGCAGCCCATATTCACGTCTATTCCATCGATGAGGTCTTCATGGATGTTACGGACTATCTCCACGCTTACGGCGGCGATGCCCACCTGATGGCACGCACCATCATCCGCGATGTGCTGCAACAAACGGGCATAACCGCCACCGCCGGCATCGGAACGAACATGTATCTCTGCAAAGTGGCCATGGACATTGTGGCAAAACATCTGCCCGCCGATGCCGATGGTGTGAGGATTGCCTGCCTCGACGAGGAGACTTACCGCCGCGAACTGTGGGACCATCGGCCCCTGACTGACTTTTGGCGGATAGGAAAAGGCACGATGCGCAAACTCGAAGCCCACGGAATGCACACGATGGGCGAGGTGGCACGGATGTCGGTCATCAGCGAAAACTTCCTCTTTCGCCTGTTCGGTGTCAATGCCGAACTGCTGATTGACCACGCCTGGGGCTGGGAACCGTGTAGCATTGAGGCGGTAAAGGCCTATCGCCCTGCCACACATTCGCTGAGCAGCGGCCAGGTTCTGATGTCGCCCTATCCGACAGAAAAGGCACGGATAGTGGTGCGCGAGATGGCGGAGGCCGTGGCGCTCGACCTCCTCGACAAACGTCTGGTGGCGAACCATCTGACACTCTCCATCGGATATGACCGTGAAAGCCTCAACGACCCCGAGACGAGGATGGACTACGAGGGGCAAATCGTCACCGACCACTACGGACGCAACGTGCCGAAACCCGCACACGGATCGCGGAAACTGGAGCGCCACACCTGTTCGGCACGGCGCATCTGCGAGACGATATTGGAGATTTTCGACGCCATCGTCAACCCTATCCTCCTCGTCCGCCGCATCACCATTGCCGCAGGGAACGCCATTCCGGAAGATTCCGTGGAGGAAAAGAAGAAAGAGGTGGGGGAACGCGACATGTTCACCGACTACGAGGCACTCGAACGACAACGGAAAACCGAGGAGGAGGCACTGATGAAGGAGAGGAAGATGATGGAGACAACCTTGAAGATCAAGAAGAAATTTGGAAAAAACGCGTTTTTGAAGGGTACGGACCTTGAAGAAGGGGCCACCGCACGCGACAGAAACTCACAGATAGGAGGACACAAAGCATGAAAAACAAAGGCGGAAAATACGGCGACATCATCGGACTTCCACACTACGAACTGCGCTTCCACCAACGGATGTCGTTGCAGGCGCGCGCAGCACAGTTCGCGCCCTTCGCCGCGTTGACGGGCTACGACGAAGCCATCGACAAGACTTCACAGCGGAAAGCGGAGGAGGTGAGGTTGGAAGACGCGGGAGAGCAGGAGGAAGATTACCCCATCCCATAGCGGAAACTTCCGCACGGCAACATCTTCCGCCGCGACATTCCCCTGCCCCTTTCCCCAACATCCGCTTTGGGGAAGGCGGAACCCAACATATACAAACCTGTATCTCCCCGCAGCGGAAGCACATGATTTCCACCCGGAAGTATGGGATTCCAACGCGTAAATATGGATTTTCTACCTGGAAACGACATAGAATCATTGCCCCCGAAGCAGGGGATTCGAGAACGTAAAACAAAAAAAATCCTGCAAATCTTTCGACTTACAGGATTTTAAGGGTGCCTAGTCGGGCTCGAACCGACGACATTCAGAACCACAATCTGACGCTCTAACCAACTGAACTATAG
>CAMAFY010000020.1 GCA_945833885.1 uncultured Bacteroidales bacterium | reverse complement strand
TTTTCGTTGAAAGTTCCGAACATTTCCATTCAAAGTTTCGATGATTTTCGTTGAAAGTTTAGTGCTTCAATTCTAAGATTTCCGGGACTCAGGCTGGTACCGTGATGTAGGTTTGTTTGGATGACAGTCGTTTTTTGCCGAAAGGGGAGCGGAAAACTGCATAATGCATTTCGTTTGCGGCAATATAAACCGGCGTTGATGGTTCGTAGGCCCCATCGTTGAACTACTTGACCGCGCCTTCTTAAACTAATGGCAGCGCCCTTCTTAAACTAATACCAGCGCCTCCTTATACTAATGACCGCGCCTCCTTAAACTAATGGAAGCGCCCTTCTTAATCGAATGGCAGCGCATTCTTATGCTAATGACCGCATCTCCTTAATCTAATGACAACGCCTCCTTATGCTAATCACCGCGCCTCCTTAAACTAATGACGGCACTTCCTTGCATGGTGGTTTGATGTGTGAAAAACGGTAAATATCCGAATTTTCGCTTTTTTCTTGTCATATTTTTATACATTTTGCGTACATTATATTTTAATATTCTGTTAATTTGTTATTGAATCCGGTAGCCTTCCCTCATAACTTTCTCCTTTATAATAGGTGTATTTTGTAATCTTGCAGCGCCTGTTCTGTTATTTTTGTGTATAATTGGCGCACTTTTTCTGTATTTTTCCTTGATTTTCTTCTGCGGCACGTTAATTTCTCCGTATATTTGCAAAGAAATCTGGCGGATAGGGCAAAAAATCCCAAGTTCGCATCCTTATCGTTTTAATCATTTGTTACTCAGGATGTTATGGCTATCTTGGGGAATATGGGTGTGCTTGTAACGTATCATGCTTATTGTCATCTCCCTTCCGATGTGCCCATCTTTATGGGGAATCGTGATAAAGTGTTGACGTCACGCCCATGAATACAGAAACTACCTCCCATCCACACTTATGCAGTCATCGTTGAAAGAAAAAACGTTGTCGGGACTACTGTGGCAATTCCTGCAAAGGATTATAGGACAACTGTTCAGTTTTGCCGTCACCGTGGTCCTTGCCCGTTTGCTGTTGCCCGAAGATTATGGGGTGGTAGCCCTTGCCGGCATGTTCAATGTGCTGGTGGGAATCTTCATTTCCGGTAGCATGGATGCCGCCCTTATTCAGAAGAAGGACGCTGATGAACTCGATTACAACACCGTCTTTTTCTCCTCCTTCTTCATGAGTTTCATCATTTATGCGGTAGTTTATTTTGCTTCGCCTTATGTTGCCGCCATCTACCACAATGATTTGATATGTCCCATCATGCGTGTTCTGGCACTGACCATGCCCATTGGCTCGCTGACGATGGTGCAGAATGCCATCATCTCGCGTCAGATGGCGTTCAAGAAATTGTTCTATGTCGGTCTGATTGCCCAGATTCCTTCGGCTATCTTGGGCATTTACATGGCGTATCACGGTTATGGCCCGTGGGCATTGGTGGCGCAGAGCATGCTTGGAACGGTCATTACTGCCATTTCCCTCTTTGTTATTGTCCCTTGGCGTCCGCATCTGATGTATTCGTGGCAGCGTTTCTGGTGCCTTTTTGATTACGCATGGAAAAGAACTGCAGCCGGATTTATCGGCACCCTTTGCGGTCAGTTGAAGGGCTACCTCATCGGTTTCCGTTACAGTGCTGCCGACTTGGCGTATTATAATCGCGGCGAAGGGTTGCCGGATATGCTTTTGAGTAACGTGAATGGTAGTGTTTCCAATGTTCTTTTCCCGGCTCTTTCGCAGGTTCAGGACGACCTCGACGCAGTAAAACGTGGTATGCGTCGTTCCATGATGGTCAGCAGTTATGTGCTGACGCCTTTGATGTTTGGTCTTGCAGTCATTGCTCCCCAGGTTGTGGTGATACTGTATTCTGTCCGTTGGGAGCCTGCAGCTCCTTTCATGCAGGTGGCGTGCTTGACGGCGGTCATGACGGTTCTGAACACGGCAAATCTTCAGGCTTTGCTTGCCATTGGTCGTTCTGAAGAGGTGCTGAAACTGGAATTTTATAAGAAACCGGTGATGCTTCTGATTCTTGCTGCCACGGTAATGATTAGTCCTCTTGCGATTTCGTTCGGTATGTTGCTTTACAGCATCTATGTATTGTTTATGAATGCCTGGCCAAATCGTAAGTATCTCAACTATTCCGTATGGGAGCAGATCCGTGATGTGCGCTCTGGTTTTATCCTTTCTGCCCTGATGTCCTGCTTGGTATGGGGCGTTGGTCAGGTGACTTCCAATGTCTATTTGTCATTATGCCTCCAGATATTGTCCGGTGGCGTTTTCTATATTGGCGTCTCGCATCTGTTGAAGGTGGAGGCGTATCTTTTTGTAAGGTCCAATATCGTGGACTTTTTTGCTCGTTTCCGCCAAGCGTAAAATCAAGATTAAACTATTGGTAAAACTTATTCTGAATTATGAAAGTTGTATTGTTAGCGGGAGGCTTTGGTACTCGAATATCTGAAGAATCCCAGTACAAACCTAAGCCGATGGTAGAAATCGGTGGAATGCCGATTTTGTGGCATATCATGAAGGAGTATTCATACTATGGTCATAATGAGTTTATCATTTGTGCTGGTTACAAACAGGAGTATATAAAGCAGTGGTTTGCCAACTACTTCCTGTATAATTCTGATGTCAGTTTTGATTTTCGTGAGAAGAAGAATGAGATGACGGTACATCAGAGTAATCTTGAGCCGTGGAAGGTTACCATAGTTGACACAGGTTATAATACGATGACGGGAGGTCGTATCAAACGGATTCAGAAGTATGTCGGTGATGAGACTTTCTTGATGACGTATGGTGATGGTGTGTGTGATGTGGATATCAATCAGTTGATAGCCTTTCATAAGAGTCATGGAAAAATAGCGACACTTACTGCAGTGAAATTAAAGCAGGAAAAGGGTGTTCTTAACATAGGCGGCGATAATGCTGTAAAAGCGTTTCGGGAGAAAAGTTCAAATGATGGTCTCCCCATAAATGCAGGTTACATGGTTTTTCAACCAGAGATTTTTGATTTTCTTGATGGAGACTCTTGTGTGTTGGAACAGGTTGTTCTGACGAAATTGGCTTGTGATGGTCAGTTGATGTCTTATGTCCATGAGGGATTCTGGCAATGTATGGATAATATACGAGAGAAAAGCCTTTTGGAAAAGTTGCTTGCTGAGGGTAATGCTCCTTGGAAACGCTGGGAATATACAGTTCCTAAAATACCGGATTTTGCAAAATAAGGCAATATAAATATAAGATATGGCATTTAACAATATATATAATGGTAAGAAGGTACTGATAACAGGTAATACTGGATTCAAAGGGTCATGGTTGTCAACATGGCTTATGTCGCTCGGTGCCGAGGTTTACGGCTATAGTATCGATGTGCCTACAAATCCTTCGATGTTTGATACCATGGGGCTTGATGGGAAAATGCATCATAGTTACGGTGATATTCGTGACCGCGAAGCATTTTTTAAGTATGTTCAGCAGGTTAGACCGGATTTTATCTTCCATCTTGCTGCTCAGGCTATAGTCTCTACATCGTATCAGGAGCCTTTTGATACGGTTACTACCAATGTCGTCGGGACTGCCAGTGTTTTGGAGGCCATACGTGGAATTTCCTGGCCTTGCACATGTGTGCTGATTACCTCGGATAAGGCGTATGACAATGTGGAATGGATTTGGGGATATCGGGAGAACGACGCTTTGGGCGGAAAAGATGTCTATTCAGGCAGCAAAGGTGCAGCCGAACTGGTCATCAAATCCTATTGGAAATCTTTTATATCCTCTATGGATAATATAAAACTTGGTGTGGCTCGTGCCGGCAATGTAATCGGGGGTGGAGACTGGGCGAAAGACAGAATAGTAGTGGATTGTGTAAAATCATTTAGCAAAGGTCAGACTGTTGAAATTCGTTGTCCTAATTCAACCCGTCCATGGCAGCATGTTCTTGAACCCTTGTCTGGCTATTTGACTCTCGCTTGGTATCTTGCGGAAGGAAAAGTTGATAATGGTGAGATCTTCAATTTCGGACCGCGTGCGGAGCAGACGAAAACGGTCTTGGACTTGACTTGTGACCTTGCGAAGGAGTGGGGATTGTCTCCCGACGCGGCAATTAAGGTGACAGATAATGTCCCGTTTAGAGAGGCTACACTTCTCAAACTTAATTGCGACAAGGCTCTCGCTTATCTTCATTGGCATTCTACCCTTCGATATGCTCAATGTGTGCTTCTTATTGCCGAATGGTATAAGGCGTTCTATGTCGAAAAAAGCAAGAATATGTATGAGTTCACATTAGGTCAAATAGACTATTATATGTCTCAGGCTGTAAAGGAGAATTTGGCATGGGCACTGTAAATATAGAGGGCGTTTCTCTTCATCCCTTAAAACAAATAACCGTTCCTAAGGGTGATTTGTGGCATGCATTTAAGTGCACTGATGATGGCTTTGCCGGTTTCGGAGAGGCTTATTTTACCCAAATACATCCGCACGAGGTAAAAGGTTGGAAACGTCATAACCGCTATGTCCTGAATTTGGTCGTCATTGTTGGCGTTGTAAAGTTCGTGATTTACGATGATCGGGAGGACAGTCCAACAAAAGGCCAGTTTTGTGAAGTTGTACTTTCTCCGGATAGCAATTACCAACGTTTGACCATTGCTCCCGGACTTTGGATGGCATTTGCAGGAGGAGATCCGGAAAGAACGTCTATGTTGATAGACTTGATACCAGAGGTGCATGATGCAGATGAATGTGACAGAAAGGATATAGAGGACATACAATACGATTTCAGAGTATGAAAAAGGTGCTGATAACTGGTGCCAATGGATTTATCGGAAGCAGTCTCGTCAAGAAATTTATTGCCAATGGCATTGAAGTGGTGGCGGTTGATGTGGACTTCAGAACCACAAACTTACGTCCTTCCTCCCAACTTACAATCATAGAGTCTTCGGTGGACGCTTCTTTAAGCCATCTCCTGCCTCCAGGAGTCTATGATGCCTGCTATCATTTTGCATGGAGGGGTATCAATGGGAAAGAGAAGGAAAATCCGATGATACAGTTGGACAACATTCAGATGGCGATGGCGTGTGCAGATATTTGCAGACAACTGAACATCTCAAAGATGTTGTGTGCCGGAACCGTTGCGGAAAATGTGGTATATAGTTTGCCTCATTTGGATAGTGTAAATGGGGGAATGATGTATGGTACGGCAAAACATGCTTGCCATTTGATGCTGGAGACCTATTGCAAACATATCGGAGTGTCGTGTGTGTGGATGCAGTTCTCCAATATCTATGGTATCGGAAACAGGACGGGAAATCTTGTCAGTTATACTTTAGAAAACATTTTAAAAGGTAAAGATGCAACATTCGGTCCGGCGCAACAACCGTATGACTTTATTTATATTGATGATTTGATAGAGGCTGCTTATAGGCTTGGCGTATCTGGCAACGCTATGCAAGATATGTATTTTATAGGTTCTGGTAGTCCAAGATTCCTTCATGAGTATTTGAATCATATAGGTCAGTTGGTTGGTAGTCCGGAACTTATAAAGATTGGTTTTCGTGACTATGATGGTATCAGGTACGATTTTTCAATGTTTGACACAACATCCTTGCACCGTGATATCGGAGACTATGTTAGTACACCGTTTGACGATGGTATAAGAAAAACCATAGATTGGATAAAAAGGACAGATGGACAATAATAGTGGGATACTTATTCTTGGCGCAGGAATTTCCGGACTTGGTGCTGCTTATGCTTTAAGAAGTAGGGGGGAATCTCCCGTCATATTGGAGAAGGACGATACATACGGTGGACTATGTGGAAGTTTCACGATAGATGGATTTACCTTTGACCGTTTTGTCCATTTGTCTTTCGCAAGGGATGAGCGTGTTCTTAAAATTTTCAATGCCTCTGCTGGAAAAGTAATTACTCACATTCCCAATCCATTTAATCTGTACCACGGAAAATGGATTAAGCATCCGGCTCAAAACAATCTTTATCCATTGGATGCTGATGAGAAGAAGCGGATTATCGCAGACTTCCTCTCACGGCCACAAATTACCGAAATTGAGGCTGTTGAGAATTATGAGCAATGGTTGCGCTTGCAGTTTGGTGACTATTTTGCAGAGCACTTTCCGATGGTCTATACCAGGAAGTATTGGATGTGTGAAGCCAAAGAATTGGAAACGCGGTGGGTAGGGCAGAGAATCTATCAGCCTTCAGTGGAGGAGGTGATACGGGGTTCCGAGAGTGCAGAAACACCTGTAACCTATTATGCCAAAGAAATGCGTTACCCTGAAACTGATGGGTTTCGTCATTTTTTCAGTCTGTTGACGAAAGGTGCAGATATCCGTCTGAAAAAACATGTAATTAGAATAGATATGGTATCGAAGACGGTAGAAACCTCCGATGGTATGGTATATTCTTACGGGCGTCTCATATCCACACTTCCCCTTAATCTATATCCATCTCTGATGAATGAGATGCCGGATGGTGTAAAGGAAGCCGCTCTAAAATTGAAAGCCACTTCGGGTTACCATATTTCTGTCGCACTGAAGACGAAAAACATACCTCCATATTTATGGTGGTATATCTATGATGAAGAAATCCTTGCCGCGCGTGTCTATTCTCCATCGCTAAAGTCATCGAAAAATGCGCCTGAGGGATGTTCGTCACTGCAGATGGAAGTCTATTGTGAGAAAGATGAGTATACAGAACAGGAACTTTTGGACAGGACAGTTGGAAAACTGGTAGAACTGAAAATCATTGACAGGAATGACATTCTGTTTACACATCTGGGCTTTGAACCTTATGCCAATGTCGTTTTCGATAAAAAGATCTATGATTCCAGAGCAATGGTCCGAGACTATTTGCAGTCTGTAGGCATAGAAACCATAGGTCGTTTTGGTGAATGGGACTATTTGTGGAGTGATCAAAGTCTGTTGTCTGGAATGAGAGTAGTTGATGAGTAAAAGGCAACGTGTTGACAGGAAAATAGTGGAAAAATATATAATTTAGCATTTTATGGTAAAACAGAGGTTGAGTTTTATAGATGTTTTCAAGGGAGAGCTAATTATCCTTGTCATTTTACATCATGCGCCTTTGGTGTGTTCGAAATTCGGAAATCCATACATGGATACCTTTTGGATAAACAATTTCATCATTGCCTTTTTTATGCCGGCATGGTTTATTGCGACAGGCTATTGCTCCAACTTCACGAAGCCATTCCATCTGTTTCTGTGGCAGAATTTCAAAGGCATCATGATTCCTTGTTTCACACTCTACTGCATAAACCACTTTCTATCATGCATCAATGCTTATTTTTATGGTGATTCATTATGGATGTCTCTCTCTCACTGGTTTAATCCAGGCATAAGGACATTTTTGCGCACTGGAGGTTTTTATTGGTTTCTATCATCGCTATTCTTGTCGAAAATATTATTCTGGGGTATAGCAAAAATCCCAAACGACATTTACAAACTTAGTATATGCGTTATGATGCTTTTTGCAGGCTTGTGTCTCTACAATATAACCTCAGACCACAATTTTTTCTACTATCAGCACTCACTTATATTAACATTCTTCCTCTTTGCAGGACAGCAACTGAAAAAGCATGAAAATAGGTTACTCTCGCACATAATTCCTATAGCAGTTTCCTTCATCCTTATAGTGATTGTCATATCATATATGAAGATTACAGTGCCGACTGTTACAAGAGAGATAACTGTAACTCTGTCAACATCTCCTTTGTTTATACTCCTCTCCATACTCGGTTCGCTGACAACATGGGCTGTATCAAAAAGAATAGCGCAATGTAACCTGCTCGAGTATATGGGTAAAGGATCGTTGGTCATATATGCTTTTAACTACGTCACACTGACCATAGTAGCAAATACATTGGTTTACATCATTGCACCCAAAAGTGCATTCTTGTCTGTTG
The DNA here is from genome assembly GCA_945833885.1 of uncultured Bacteroidales bacterium. Lineage (GTDB taxonomy): Bacteria > Bacteroidota > Bacteroidia > Bacteroidales > Bacteroidaceae > Alloprevotella. Next base: position 38,123 of record CAMAFY010000020.1, on the reverse strand, counting down.
CATGTTTCGTCCTGACAATTATCCTGTCATTGGCAGTTCTCACATTATTTTATTGGCTAATAGACAAGAAATGGATAAGGGCAATAATTGGCAAATTTTAAACAAGATGAAAAATGAATCTTAAAAGCATATTCTATTGGAACATCTACCATCCGACGATGATGCTTTGTGTCAAATTGTTCTATTATCTTCCGGTGAAGAAAAATAAGATTTTCTTTTTCCATGATTTCGGAAATGGATATGGGGATAGCCCTAAATATATCGTGGAAGAAATCATCCGGCGTGGACTGGAATATGATATGGTGTGGGGAGTAAATAGAGAGCATAATGTTCCTGCTCAGTATCCTCGGCAAATCAGACTTGCACTTCTTTCACGTATCAAATTCGTTTATGAACTTGCCACGGCAAAAGTCATTATAACCACGCTAAAGAGCAGATATAATTTCAAGAAAAAGAAGTCTCAGTTCTTCGTGTATGTACCTCATGGACAGATAGGGGCAAAGTATGTGGAAGCCCAGGCTGAAGGTAAAATCGGTGATTCGTATATTGAGGGTAGTAAATGGCATTCATCGGTCACAGATCTTGTGCTTTCAAGCAGTAAACTTTTTACCAAAGAGGTACGCAATTATTATTGGTATCCAGAAGGTGAAATCGCAGAAACAGGTCTGCCCAGAAATGATATCTTTTTCAATTATACTCCTGCAGATATAAAGCGAATAAAGAATAATCTTGGGATTGCTGACGAAGTCAAGGTAGCGCTTTATGCACCGACATTTCGTGACAATGGCAATGATGGGGCGTATGACATAGACGTAAACAGACTTCTTGATACGCTTGAACGAAAAACAGATGATAAGTGGATATTCTTGATTCGTTTGCACCCCTGCTTTATATGGTTCAAAGAACCGAAGTTCAAATATGACAGTCGTGTTGTAAATGTAACTCGCTATCCTGATATGCAGGACTTGTTGTTGGTTTCTGATATCCTTATCAGCGATTATTCCAGTACCATGTTCGACTTTAATCTGATGCACCGTCCGGTTTTCCTTTATACGAATGATGTGGAGGATTACCAAAGGATGCGTGGCCTGAAGGATTGGTTCTTTAAAGTTCCGTTTCCATTTTGTCTTGACAATGATGAACTCAACGAGGCCGTATTTAATTTTGATGTAGAGAAATATCATGCAGCCTGCAAAGAGTTTGATGTCCTTTATGGCAGTCTGGACAATGGGACTGCTGCAAAAAAACTTGTTGACAGATTAGAATCCATAATGCAATGACACCACGTGTATCCATTATTGTTCCTGTCTATAATGTCGAGGAATACCTCGAGGAATGCCTGCAGTCTGTTGCGGATCAGACTATTGCTGAGGAACTGGAATGTATTCTTGTCGATGACTGCGGCAAGGACAATAGCGTATCCATAGCGCAGCGGTTCATTGCCGCTTATGCCGGTCCTGTATGCTTTACCCTTATTCATCACGAAAAGAACGGGGGGCTTTCCGTAGCACGTAACACAGGTATCAAAGCAGCCCGGGGCGAGTATCTTTATTTCCTGGATAGTGATGACTATCTTATTCCTTCAGCAATCGAGACTCTTATTAGTCTTGCGGATAAGTATGATGGCGTTGATTTGTTACCTGCATTATACTTAACCGAAGGTCATTCTATGAAACAATTTGGGAAGCATTCGTTCCCTGAATTTTCTGATAACCGCAATGAAATAATACGTGCCTTGCTTGATTACGACCGTATCCCTGTGACAGCTGCCAATCGTCTTATCCGTCGCCAGTTTGTCATAGAGAATCGTCTTTGGTTCAAGGAAGGCATAATACATGAGGACAACTATTGGACGTTCTTCCTCGCCAAACATGTCAGGCGAATGGCGTTCTGCCCAGAAAAAATTTATTTTTATCGTGAGACACCAGGCTCCATAACCAAGAGCAAGAACATAGCAAGGGAAATAAAGGCATTTACTACAATGATTCGTGATTTTACGGTAAATATAGATTCCTTTGAACGGGGTGCACAGAAACGATGTATCTTTCTGCATCTGCTTTTACTGAGCCAATACAGAAAAGACATTGATTGCGGAATTTGGAATAAACTGTTACGGTCGTTCCTGCACACATGCAGCTTTGTAGAGAAAATCGTGTTTGCCGTAGCGATGACTTCAAAAGGAGTGATAAAACAGAAAAGCATAAACCTGTTGCAAAGGCTTTTTCTGTTACAATTCAAAAGAAGCATTGGACTTATCACATCCCCCAAAGGTCAAGAATATAGTCCATTTACATCAGATAACAGCAAAACAGATAATGAACATTATAAACAGAATTAAGAATAAATTGTGGCATGAACTGAATCCATTCTTCCGCAAACGTGTATTGCTTCCTTTTCGTAGATTTCGATTCAACAACCCTGATGTGACAATTCTTTCAAGCAACTGTCTTGGTGGCTGTATTGCACATGACTTAAATTTGAGGTTCAATAGTCCAACCATTAACCTCTGGATGACGCCAAAAGATTTTATACGCTTTTGTGGCAATTTAGGGAAATATACATCCAAAGAGCTACAATTCATAGAATTAGAAGGTTTTAGGGGGTATCCCATTGCAAAGTTAATAGACATAACCATACATTTTCAACACTATCATTCTGAAGATGAGGCAAGAACTACGTGGACTAAACGCTGCAAGAGGATTAATTTCAATGATATCCGATGCATCATGAGCGAAAGAGATGGTTGTACGGACGAAGATTTGATTGCGTTTTCAAAGTTGCCATACCCTACAGCTGCTATAGTGCATTATGAGAAGAATAACATTCCGAACTGCTACGTAGTCAGAGGATTTGAAAATGAGAAAGAAGTCGGAAATATTATGGTTTACCGTCCTAATCAGTATTTGGGACATAAATATTATGACGACTTTGACTATGTGACATTCCTCAACAAACAATAACCCATGATTTCAGTTATCATACCTCTATATAATAAGGAGCCGATAATAGAGCGGTCGTTGCGAAGTGTGCTTAGTCAGGACTACGATGACTTTGAGGTCATAGTCGTTAATGATGGTTCTACAGACCATAGCGCAGATATCGTAAGGAGTTTCAACGATTCACGCATCAAACTCATAGAGCAGGAGAATGGGGGACCGTCTAAAGCACGGAATACAGGTACAAAACATGCAAAAGGAGAATGGATTGTCTTCCTTGATGCAGATGATGAACTGTTGCCAGGGGCGTTGAGAGTGTTCCATAGGCTGAGTGAGGAGCATCCAGAGATTGAGATGTTCTGCTGTACTTCTGTTCATCGAATAAAAGGACAGACAGGTAAGGCTCCGTTGGGGCTAAAGGAAGGATTTCTCAGGAATCCTTACGCTGCACTTTTCCTTGGCTACTATGGCACACACACGGGCGATTTTATGGTCTCGCAGCGCGTGGCACTTGCCTGTCTGTTCGATGAAAATATACGTCGCTTTGAAGATGTTGAATGTCTATTCCGTATATATAAGAAGACCAAGGTGTATTTATCGCCAGAACCTGTGTTGATAGAAAATGGCGACTATACTGCTGCAAGCCATGCGCGGAAAGATATACGTGAGGATTTTGTCGGACATCTTGATTTCCGAGGCAAGAGTTTTTGGGAACGAATGTGCCTCTATTTGTTGTTCATCGGCGAACGCAACCATTACGATACTCAGGCTCGCGTTCTGTACCCTAAGCTATACTACCGTTACGATCTCTTATTTACCTTAAAGACACTGACATGGATAAATAGCCGCAAATGGTCCAAAAGCCTTTTAAAACGTTTGATCAGAAAAATTCAAGTGGGGGGGGTGGTAATTCTTGTATGTGCCCATAAAGCCGATAAAAACACAAGAAACGGGGATGTCTTTAAAGCCATACAGGTGGGAGCTGACATACACCCAGACATGGACCTGGGGTATATTAAGGATAATAAAGGCAAAAGCATAAGCAGTAGAAATGCAAGTTGGAGCGAGTGGACTGCAATATACTGGGGCTGGAAAAATATCAAACATGTAGAATATGTGGGTGTTTGCCACTATCGTCGCTATTTTGATGCAGACATTAATGAACAGACCATAGAAAAACTATTAAGTGGAAAGGACATGCTTGTTTGTGACTACTACAAGTCCACACAGTATGATATAGTTTCAAAAGGGCTTACCACTGCACTCTCACAAGAAGACTATTGGCTCTTCATTGACACAGTCTTGAGCATTCATCCAGATGCTAAGGAAGCTCTGCTGAAATATATGTACGACTTCAACACATTTATACCTTACAGCATGTTTGTGGCAAAGAAACAGCTCTATGACGAATATTGCGACTTCATATTCCCTGTTCTATTTGAGTTGGAAAAACGCGTCAAGGGACATGGATATAGTCGTCAGCGCCGTATCATCGGCTATTACGGCGAGTGGTCATTGGGCCTTTTCATACTTTATAGAAAACTGAGAATTAAAAAACTAAACCTCGTGATGGATGGTAAAGTTGTAAAAACTATATACCCATGGTGGCGAATAGTACTTGGTGATGCCAAACGCCGCATAATAACATGGCTCACAAATGGCCGCCATCCACAGACGGGATTCCACATTCCACAAGATATAGTCGTGGGATTCAAAAACGATGGAATTACTCTCCGTTCATTATAAGGTGTTTTATAAACTGGTTTTCAAGTTTCGCAAGTTGTTTTCGTCAATGAGAATCAGATTATTATGAGCCAATAACACTTCACATACATGCTCTACGTGTCGTTTGCAGTCACTGATGAGAATAGTCGTGGCGTTTTCTTTCGATGGCAAGATTCTGGAATTTAGACTTACGGGCTTAAATATCAGTAAATAGAATTAACGAAACTTGAATTAGTTTTTATACATTTTAGCTGGCGCCTTTATTCTTGGTCGATTTCTTACCTTTTGCTTGAACTAGTCCATGATAGGCAGCGGCTCGGCATACTCTATGTGAACTTGGCTTCGCCTTGTTCTGTCATGACTCGGGATAGTTTAAGTCAGCTTAGCCTCTGTGCTTACATTGCACAATCTTTGCGCGTGTATGCAGGATAGAAATCTACTGCGCAATAGTCAAAACTCGCCTCAGGTTAATTTATAGAATCCCCCTATATCCATTTTATAATAATGACAAACAAAATACTGACAATATTAGTTGCATCGCATAAGCCTGACAAGGTCTATGCGGACGATGTATATACACCTATTCATGTGGGAAGAACTAAATCAAGATTCAAAGAGGAAATGGCTGATATGATAGGTGATGATACAGGAGATAACATAAGCGAAAAGAATGAAGCTTATTGCGAATTGACTGCGATATATTGGGCATGGAAGAATCTTAAAGATACAGAATATATAGGTCTGGCTCATTATCGCAGATATTTTGAAACGAAATTTACTACTGATACTATTGATAAAGTTTTTGAATCTTGTGATGTTATTCTACCAACTCCGTATCTTCATGACAGCTACAATGAGATGAAGATGGCTCGCACATTGGACATGGAGGATGAAGTGATTTTTCTGAAAGTATTTAAAAGGCTGTTCCCAAATTATGAACAGACATTGATTGATTATATGTATGGTTTTACGGATTATCCATATAACATGTTCATAATGAGATGGAATGATTTTAACGGATATTGCCAATTCCTTTTTAAGATACTATTTGAGTGTGAACGATTGATGAAGCCATTGTCTTATACGTGTTCAAGCAGAAGGTTGGGTTATATTGCAGAATATCTGTTACCGATTTATTGCATACATAATAATATGAGGATTCATACAGAACCTGTTGTGCCTTTTATAGGTAAAACCGGAGTGTCTGGAAAAAGCATAAAACAGCAGGTTAAGATTCAAATTCTCAAAAAGATATACGATAAACATAAACCGAAGTGTATAGAAGATATGTGTATGCAATCTGTTCTTCTTGGGCTGAAAAATGACGGGATAATTACGATGTGATTTGGTTATAAAGCATGATTGCTATATAGTAGGTCGTTAGACTATTTGAATGTATGATTGACAGTTCTCCCAAAAGAATGGCTTAATCTGGAAAGATTTCTGCGTGTGATTTTCTAAAGATGGTTTCTGTATTGTGTACAAAATTAAATTGTCTTCTTCAAATTGCACATTTTCTTTATGACTTTTGTCCATTGTCAGGCGTATGTTGATTGTAGTCAGAGATTTTGTTTCTATCAAGTAATGGTGATATGATAAGGATTTTGAAAAAAATATATAATCTTCCGTGTGCCCTTCGTGTTAGATTCTCCCCGTACATCAATCGCTTAGTACTTAAATCCAAAGGGGTGAAGTATGGGGCGAATTGTATGATTCTCGGTAGGTTGAACATCTCGGGATGCGGAAATATTACAATTGGAGATAATTTCTATTTTTCTTCTGGTAATGCTGTCAATCCCATTAGTAGTAATCTTCAAGGTGCCATTCTTACAGATAATCCTGCCGCTACAATAAAAATTGGTGATAATGTGGGGATGAGCAGCACAAGAATGTGGGTTCATGACACTCTGATGATAGGCAACAACGTGAATATCGGAGCGTGCGTACTTATCATAGATACGGATTGTCATGAATTGGATTTTCGTGTGAGAAACCATACGTTACCATCATCTGCAAGAGATGGACAATTTGTAAAATCTGCTCCAGTTACAATTGAAGATGACGCATGGATTGGTGCTCATTCAATCATTCTGAAAGGTGTGACAATCGGTGCCCGGTCGATAATTGGTGCGGGTAGTGTAGTGACAAAGAGTATTCCTGCCGATTGCATTGCTGCAGGCAATCCTTGTAGGGTGATACGGATGATATAAGGTGGGCACTACAAATTGCCTCCGTAAATTGTTCACACTTCCTTTACTGGAATAAACTGACCAGATTTCTTTATTTCCAAATTGAAAATGATGTTGGATTTCTTACCTATAATTGTTCAGCCCACAGGCGGACTTTGTAATCGTATGCGTACCATTGCGGCGGCGGCACGGCTTGCGGAAATCCTGGGCAAAAAGATTTGGGTGTTCTGGACCTGCGATGTCACCCTCAACGCCCCGTTCCGTTTGTTGTTCCAGCCATTGCCATTCCCTGTTGTTGAACTGCGCTTGGAATCCTTCGTACAGCGTCTTTTATGGTTTGTATGCCGCAAACTCCTCCATTATCGGGTTTATGACGATACTTGGGTCTCGGATGTCCGAGGAAAAGACATGGCCTTGTGGAAAGATGAGATTGTGCAACGCCCAATCTTTTTATGGACGAGCAGCGATATCTTCAAGGGCGGTGGAGACTATTCCATATTCCGTATGTCGGATGACCTGAAAGCACATGCCTTGCCTTCTTATGACAACGTCATTGGAGTCCACATTCGTCGTACGGATAATGAAAAATCTGTACGCTTCTCGCCGACAGAATTGTTCGTCCGGAAGATTGAGGAAGAACTGAAAGCCAATCCTTCCTCCCGCTTTTATCTCGCCACCGACGACCCTAAGGAAGAGGCATTCCTGTGTACATGTTCTGACCGGATAATAGTCTACAAAAAGGAAAGTCTGGACAGGAATTCTCCTGCTGCCATCCGCGACGCGGTCATCGACCTTTATAATCTTGCCCATTGCCAAAAGATTTACGGCAGTTATTGGTCGTCATTCTCCGATGTCGCTGCTCTTTGGGGCGGTATCGAGAAAGAAGTTCTCAAGACCGACGATTCTGTATGAGGTCTGGAATTGCAGTATTTCGTCCGGTTGTAGCGGTTTATGTTATCAAGAGTTTGGGGATTGGTGTAAGCCATGCGGGATGTTAGGTGGGAACCACGAATTATACGAATCAGACGAATGAGAATATGATGTTTTGTTTGACGATTACGGGGAAGGTGGATGTAATAGATTGATTATCAAGAGTTTGCGAATTAGTGAATTCCATGCGGATGGTAGGGCTTGTAATTCGCAGTCTCTCTTATTCTTGACAAAACATAAAGTACTCAGTGAGAGGTGAGTGTGTTTATGGATTCTGTAAACGTCGAACAGTCTGTGTCGTAGGCTCAGGAATAATTCTGAAATCCACTAATTCTTGATAATTAAAAAACGATGGCATTTTTGTATCCACAAGAAAGCGGAGAGATAATGAGGCTTGCACTCCAACTCCATAACGAGATGGGATGCGGTTTCAAAGAAAAAGTCTATCAGGACGCTTTTGAGGTTCTGTTAAAGGAGAACAATATTCCATACGAGCGTGAAAAGCATATACAACTTGTATATCATGGAGTAAAATTAGAGCATGATTTCTTTTATGATTTCTTATGCTATGATAAGATAGGAGTTGAATTGAAGGCGTACTCTGGAATCATCGGAGAATTTGAGGCCCAACTAATCAATTATCTTCATGTAAGCAATCATAAGTTAGGTGTCATATTGAATTTCGGGACAGAATCTTTAGAATTCAAATGGATTCCTAATTCTTGGGGACACAGGTTTACAACGTTTATAGGTTCCCCAAAAGAATAGTTCCCCAATTCTTAATAGGAGCAATGATTCCTCCCTGCAAAAAGAACGATTTCAGTTCAGGAATTTTCGGATAAGAGCATTCCGTCCGGTCGTAGCGGAGTTTTTATTATCAAGAGTTTGGGGATTGGTGTAAGCCGTGCGGGATGTTAGGTAGGAACCACGAATCGTACGAATCAGACGAATGGGAATATGATGTTTTGTTTGACGACTACGGGGAAGATGTAGGTAAGAGTTTGATTATCAAGAATTTGCGAATTAGTGAATTCCGTGCGGGATGTTAGGTAGGAACTATGAATCGTGCGAATCAGACGAATGAAGTTGTTATATTTTGTTTGACGACTACGGGGAATATGGATGTAATAGATTGATTCTCAATAATTTGTGAATTAGTGAATGCCATGCGGATGGTAAGGCTTGTAATTCGCAGTCTCTCCTATTCTTGACAAAACAAAAAGTACTCAGTGAGAGGTGAGTGTGTTTATGGATTCTGTAAACGTCGTACAGTCTGTATCGTAGGCTCAGGAATAATTCTCAAATTCTCTAATTCTTGATAATAAATAAAACGAGGTGCGCACCATGCGGAAGAAAATTCACTAATTCACCAATTCTTGATTATAATAAAAACCTTCCAGTGCGTCTTGTAGGTGACGGAATGGGCGCTGAAGTAGATGGAGAAAAGTGCGGATGTTTATGGCAGAAAGTGCGGAACTTTCTGATGCGAACATCGGACGTCTGCCATCCTCAAAATGTGAAATGAAACGATAATTTCTCCTCTCCCAGAGATTTTTTTTGCGATTTTTTCCTACACATCCTACACTTTTGAGGGAAATTGCCAGTCTACATTTATAGTTTCTGTGTGTAGGATGGTGTGCAGGATGGTCTGAAACGTGTAGGATAATTCTTCATTTTTGCGGAAAAGTGCGCGGAAACGAGGAAAAAGCCTTTTCGTCATTTTTCAATTTTCATGTCAGAAATGAACAAAAATGGAAGAAAAACGCCTTTTTTCGCCTGATAAACGCCCAAAAACCGCGTTGTGATGAAGTGTCAAAACGTTGGAAATCAAAGTATTAAGGTGAAAATTGATACGCGATTTTGCAAATGCGTCTTTGAACCGTTGTTTGGCGGTTTCTGAGGGGTTTCCGGGCTCGTTTCCGCGGTGTTTTGGTGTTTTGTGGAAAAGGTGCGCTCATCATTTTTTTGTTGTTAAGGTGTTGATAAATAAGTGCTTAGCGTTTCAAAAATGCCAATTTGAAGAATGAACTTAAGAGGTGGGCGCTGTAAAATGCCATTATGGAGGTATCTTCTCTTGATTATAAGTTGCATTCTGCCATCATTAGCCACTTTCGCTGGAAAATCTCTGTCCTTTTGGCCACGATGTCCGCATGGTTTCTTGATTCTCAGACAATCTTATCCCGAAAACAGCCTCAGATTCTGACAGAGCCAATTTGGAAATCCACCTGATATTCCGGCTCCATGACTGCCACTGGCAGTAGATAGAAACACGGAGTACCCCTCGTTTTGATAAAGCCTGCTGATAGAAACCGCCCGAAGTCCTGGCTTCGGTCAATCTTATAGAAAATATATTCGTTACAAAGCCCAATCGCAGAATTTGCCCCAAATGGCACATCTCCGAAATCAATTGGTCTCGCAAACATCACGGAAACGAAAAAAAAGAGAAAAAAAGTTGAAATTTAATTTTGTTGGTTGAATGCTTTTCCGTAATTTTGTAAGCGCAACACAAGTTTCGGGACGATGAAAGTGAGTCCTTAAAATGGTCATGGAATGGTCATTCGGAAGAGGACAATCTATCGTTTTTCCGCCATCCTGTTTTTTGTCGCTGCATATTGTATGTTGTTGTCCCAACAACCTGCAGTCTGCCTCCGGCTGAAATCCGGAATTCCGGCAAATCCATCTTGTAGAACCTGTCTGAATGGGTTATGCCAGATTTCGAGGCTTCTATCGAGACAAAACGTCTGTGAATCAAGGAGTGATGCCTGCATCGCAACTGGAACTGCAGCCGTTTTTGGTCCGAAAAGAGGCTGATGGACGGGAAAAAACGTATCCCCCGCATACAAAGTGTTGGCATTGATAACATTTATTTTTTTAAGATTGTTTAGGTTAGTTTTATGACCAGGAAATTTTCTTTGGTCCGTATTGACAGCCATAGTGGTTGTCGACGAATTCGTGTACTCAATTCAGAAGTACTGATGAAGCGCTTGAAAGCGGACAACTCTTTCTCAGATGTAACGAAATTGCGTGCTTGCGTCAGTGAATGTCGCAAGAAGGGGAGTGAAAATCCCGGTTACGAACATCTCGACCGCCTGCCGATGGTGATGCCTGCCGTGCATCTCGACCGGAAGTCCGGGGCTGACCGGCTGGAAATGAAGCATTACAATGGTATCGTGCTCCTCACGGTCAGTGCTTGTCGCCCCAAAAGACTGCTCCAATTGAAAGAAAAGGCGGCCGGATTGCCGCATACGCTCGCGGCCTTCGTGGGAGCAGAAGGGAATACGCTGAACATTCTGGTGCCTTTTACGCGTCCCGACGGTACGCTGCCTCAGACAGAAGAGAAGTGTCGGGCGTTTCATAGCGATGCCTGTCGTTGGGCAAGGTTTTTCTACCGCCAGGTGTTGCAATGTTCCATCCGCAGGACGGGAGACTCGTTGTACAGCGCTTTCCGACAGACGTTCGACGAACAACTTTATCATAATCCGTCAGCCGTACCGATGGTCATCGGGCAACCCGTAGACAGCCAGATGCTTCCTGAAGCAAGTCTGGCGGACAATGTGGTGGAAAATCTTGCTGCCGGCAGCGAAGCGCAGGACTGTAAAAGTTCGAAAATGTTGAAAAACGTCATGATGCTCAGCGATTTCTTGCAGAAGAATTTTGAAATTCGCTACAACCAGTTGCTGCACATCACGGAGTTTTGCCGGCGTGACAATAAGGAACGTCTGTTCCTGCCTTTCGACCAGACGGCACGCAACAGCATAGCCCTGGATGCCATGGAGGAGGGAATCGAGATTATCGACCGCGATGTCGACCGTTACCTCCAGTCCGACCGCATACCGCAGTTCGATCCCGTTGCCGATTATCTGTCTCGCCTTGAAGAGTGGGACGGCGTGGATCATATCCGTTCGCTGGCGATGCGCGTGCCGACGGACCAACCTCTGTGGCAGGACTTCTTCTACCGCTGGTTCCTTGGTATGGTGGCGCATTGGATGGGAGCCGACAAGACGCACGGCAACTGTGTAGCCCCCGTACTTATCGGTCCGCAGGGCACGCGCAAATCCTCATTTTGCCGCCAGATACTGCCGCCGGAACTGCGTTTCGGATATTCCGAGAGCATCGATGTCAGCAACAAACGCGAGGCGGAACTTGCGCTGAGCCGCTTTCTCCTCATCAACCTTGATGAGTTCGACCAGATTACGCTGCATCATCAGACTTTTCTGAAGAATCTTCTGCAGAAACCCTCTGCCAATCTTCGCCGTCCGTATGCAAAAAGTGTGGAGGAGATGCGGCGTTATGCCTCGTTCATCGCCACCAGCAACCACGATGACCTGCTGTCCGACACCACGGGTGCGCGTCGTTACATCTGCGTTCGCGTGACGGGCGAGGTCGATGCCCTCTCACCGGTGGATTATGGCCAACTCTATGCCCAGGCGTTGGCGGCCATACGCCGTGGCGAACGATGGTGGTTTGATGTTGCAGAGGAAGGGTGCCTGATGCGGCAGAACCGTGAGTTCGAGCGCATTTCTCCCATGGAGCAGACGTTCCTGCAGACGTTCCGGGTGCCGGAAATGCAGAACGAGGGCGAATGGTACACTTCAGAGCAGTTGCTGGAGGTGCTTCACCGCGACTGTCATCTGCCTCTTTCGGACTCCAACCGCATCTTTTTCGGACGTATCATGAAGAAACTCAGTGTGCCTTCTGTGCGGACGAACCGAGGAATGCGCTACAGGGTCGTTGCCCGGGAGAGGAATTCTAAGGATTGAAGTGGGGATTAGAAATTTCCCCTGTTACCGTAAACAATTCCCGTCATCCCCATTCGTGTGATTCGTCCGATTTGTGGTTCCATGCGGAATATATGGAATAAGACCACTAATCTTACGAATCATACGAATGTGAACGATTTCATTTTATTATCAAGAATTTGCGAATTAGTGAATTCTCTTCTGCATGGTGTGCCCCGAAGGGGCAGCCTGTGCAGAGTCCGTTACCGTTAACAACCTCGCATTTCCATTCGTATGATTCGTCCGATTCGTGGTTCCATGCGGAAGCGTATATAGATAAAGACCACTAATCTTACGAATCATGCGAATCTCATCTGGAAATTTTATTATCAAGAATTTGTGAATTAGTGAATTTTCTTCCGCATTGTGCGCCCCGAAGGGGCAGCCTGTGCAGAGCCCGTTACCATTAAACAACCTCGCATTCCCATTCGTAAGATACGTGCGATTCGTGGTTCCCGCCTAACATTCCGCATGGCATTCACTAATTCACAAATTCTTGATAATAAAAAATGTGGTTGACGTTGCCCCTGTTACCGTAAACAATTGCTATCATCCATATTCTTCTGATTCGTGCGATTCGTGGTTCCATGCGGAATATATGGAATAAGACCACTAATCTTACGAATCATACGAATCTCATCGGGGGTGAAAAAATCACGAATTTACCACCCGTGGCGTGACGTTCTCAGTCTTTAGCCGTTGCAGACGTGAATTCTTGTCGAAATCTGGTGATAAAAATGCGATTATGTGCCAACAAATCGACGATAAATCGCTGGAAAAATACCCGATAGTGTAGGATTATCCTACACTAAACACCCAATCCTACACCTCATCCTACACTGAGAAATTATTAGATTTTATTGATGATTTCTACCATTCGTGTAGGATGTGTAGAAGAAATTTCAAAAAAACATAGGGGAGGAGTAATAGATTAACTTGTTGTTTGCTTAATTATTGCTGTTTAGAAAAAAATGGAAGCGTATTCAAAAGACAGATTTCAGTTTGTCGATCGGCTAAAAGGGCTTGCTATAATTTTGGTTGTCATGGGGCACGTGTATCTCTTTTCCATGCACAATCAGCAGGGTCTATGGTTTGATGTGATATCATCGTTTCACATGCCATTGTTTATGTTCCTTTCCGGATATGTCTGCATCAGTTCTTTTTCTCCTTTCCCTGATTGGAGATTTTCAAAGTGGATTAAAAAGATTTTAAGATTGTTGTTGCCGATGTGCTGGTTTGGGCTCCTGTTTACTTTATCTTTGAACTGGCCAACGTCTGTCAGCGTGTTAGGTGACAAGGTTCATAACTTTTTGATGTGTCCTGTCAAAATGGGTTATTGGTACTTAATGACGCTTTCCGTTTTTTACATAATAATCCAATGTTTTAGACTTAATCGTTCGAATAGTCCGTATGGTGATATCTTGTTGGGAGTGGTTATAGGTGTAGGATTGGGTGTAGGATGGAAATGTTTTGTCCAAGATGAGGACTTATTCTGTCTGCAAAACTGTGCATATTTTTGGCCGATGTTCTTTTTGGGGATGATGGTACGGAAGTATAATCTTTTTAGTTTTTTATTTCGTAGTAATTGGTTGTTTACAGTTTCGCTTGTTGGCTATCTCGTTTTGTTCAATGTAGATATACCTATAATTTATGCGAACTCATTCAGTCGTCATTATTTTATACCTTTTTTTGCCATAGTTGTCTTGCTTATGGTCTTTCTGCCTCGGGAGAATAACAAGACAAAGTTGGAAGATATGCTTGCCTTTATCGGAAAACATACATTGGATGTTTATGTCATACATTACTTCTTGTTACGTTTGTTTGAATTAAAGGAAATAGGATGCTGGATGGAATCCACGGGAAATCAGGGTTTGTCCCTTCTGCTTGTAACATCGGTAGCATTGCTTATCACTTTTGTTTCTATTTATCTGGGACTTTTGCTTCGTAAGAGTGATTTTATCCGAAAGGTGGTTTTTGGAGAGTTCAATATAACGTTGTGTTCAAAGAAATAGAGTCCTGGATTATCTATAAAGAAATGTATTTCCTGCAAACAATTCGATGACCATTCGATAAAAAATATTAAAAAAGATTTTAGGGAGGGGGTAATGAAAATTCTTATTAATGCTTACGCCTGTTCTCCAGACATGGGGAGTGAGCCTGGTATGGCATGGAACTGGTGTCTGTTTCTTGCAAAATATTGTGAATTGCATATTATCACAGAGGGGGAATTTCGTGAAAAAATAGAGGTTGTACTCCCAACATTGTCCTATGGCCATAATATGCATTTTTATTATAATCCAGTTTCGGATAAAGTAAGGCGAATGTGTTGGAATCAAGGAGATTGGCGGTTTTATTGGTATTATCGTAAATGGCAGCGTAAAACGTATCATATTGCAGCAGAAATTTGTCGTATTCATAAGGTTGATATCCTGCACCAGTTGAATATGATAGGTTTTAGAGAGCCGGGCTATTTATGGGAATTGTCTGAGAAAACAGGAATACCATTTGTTTGGGGCCCTGTAGATGCAAAAGATACTTTTCCGATGGCCTACCTCAAAGGAGCGAGTTTGAAGACGAGGGCTTTTCTTATGTTAAAGAACACTATTACACGTTGGCAACTGAAGCATGGGATAAGAATAAGAAAGGCTGCGAATAGTGCAAAGGTTGTTCTATCCGCTTCTAGCAACTCTGTTCGCTCCTTCAAGAAATATCTGCACATAGATTCCCTATTGATGAATGAGACGGGGTGTTCTATGAGCGAGGTGATGCTACGCGATATTCCTAAAGAGAATAAGTTCGATATCTTGTGGGTAGGAAAAACAGATTATAGAAAGCAGTTGGTGCTGGCGTTACGTAGTATTGCTTTGTTAGACTATTCTGACATAAGGCTGCATATTGTTGGTGGTGGTGATGAAGTACCATTCAGACGCATGGCTGAGAGTTTGGGTATAATGAACCTTTGTGTATGGCATGGTGTTGTTAGTCATAATGAGGTGCAGAGATTGATGCAACAGGCAAATTTGTTTTTCTTTACCAGCGTAGCGGAAGGTACACCGCATGTAGTGCTTGAAGCAATTGCAAATCATTTGCCGGTATTGTGTTTTGACACTTGTGGCCAGGGGGATGTAGTTAATGAAAAGGTGGGAATCAAAATAGCACTATCGAATCCCGAGCAGTCGGTTGAAGATTTCGCTCGACAGATAGGATATTTATATGGAAATCGAGAGGTGTTGAAACAATTATCTTTGAATTGTCGAGAAAGGCAGTTGGAACTGACATGGGAAAGGAAAGTAGAGACGATGGTAAAATATTATAAACAAATAGTAATAGGGGAATAGAATTGTTTTGTTTCTGTTTTTTTACAAAATTTCACGATAATACAACATAAATAAGCAAGAGACGAGTTTTTCTTGTTCAACTTATGACGATGATATTAAAATCCGTTGAACCCTACCGTCATCCTGACAGCGTCAGCTTTAAGTCCGCTCCTTTTGAGGCATGGAAAGCGGTGGGAGGACAGACGGTCCGTCCGTTGTTCCCGCCACGCCTGTTGCATGGATTGGCCTATAGATTAGAGTTACCTACTCTACGATGCGTGAAGGAAGAGGCGCTACTGATGTTTGTAGAGCCGGTGTCCATCACCTTCGATACCTTTCCGTACTATGCTACCCATGAGATTGTGCCTTTTATCTGGGACTGCTGGCCCCGCTATTATGACCGGATGGAACGATGGATGCGTCGACACAGGGTGCGCACTGCTATATTCACCGCGCGACAGGAGATGGAGGCGATGCAGCAACGCTTACCCGAGGTCCGGATGCTGCATTGTCCGGAGGCGGTGGATGTGACATTGTATTCCGCAGGAAAACCGCTCGTGGAACGAAGTGTAGATTTGTTGGAGTTTGGACGTTCCAACGCAGAAGTGACTGGAAATTTGGAAATGAACGGCATCCGGCATGTCTGTACTTTGAAGGACGGACATTATATTTACAGTAACGAGGAATTGTTCTCTGTGATGGCTGATGCCCGTGTGACCCTTTGTCTGCCCCGTTCCATTACACATCCAAAGTTGTCGGAGGGTGTGGAGACCTTGACGCAACGTTATTGGGAAGCCATGCTCTCGCGTATGGTCATCGTGGGGCATGCTCCTCAGGAACTTATAGATATTGTGGGCTATAATCCCGTCATTGAACTTGACACACAGCATCCTGCGCAGCAAATTGCCCACATCATTGCCAATATCGCCGACTACCAGACGATGGTTGATAAAAATCGGGCGATGGCACTTGCAAAGGGTGCTTGGAAACAGAGGATGCAAAGCTTGATGGAGAAGATGGAAACTTGTGGGTATGGCTGCAAGAACCTTGAATGATAAATAGAAACTTTTGGAATCGTAAGTAAGTGAACAAAATTAATGTATATATGCAAAATCTACATCATCACATTGTTGCAAGATAATACCGTTTAAATTTGCTCACTTACTTATAATACATATATGGCAATTTTCCAGTTCTTTTAGATTCTGGAGAATAAAAAAGGAAATATAATAGAAGTATGCCTAATTCTCCTTCTGTAGTATCAAATCATCGAATTATCTCGGTGTGTATGGCGACGTACAATGCGAATCATTTCTTTCAAGAGCAAATGGATTCCATTTTGTCGCAACAACTGAACGAGGGCGATAAACTTGAAGTTGTTTTATCCGATGATAGCACTAATGATAACACTCTCCGGATGGTTGAGGCATATCATGATGAAAGGATTGTCTATTTTCGTCATACTAACCGTAAACAGTTTCGATACTACAAAAATTTGCGATGCGCTACACAAAATTTTGAGAATGCTATTCGTTTCTCGCGCGGGGAAATTATTTTCCTATCTGACCAAGATGATATTTGGTATCCTGGAAGAATAAAGGCTATGGTAGATGTTTTGGACGGTACGAACAAACATTTCGTTTCATCGTCATTTCATTGGATGTATAATGGTAAAGTTTTTTCTAAGACAATCATGCGTCCACTTTCCTTGATAAAGATACTATCGCATTCTGGTATTTTTGGTTTCTCTTGTGCTTTTACTCGAGAATTCGCAGATTATATATTGCCATTTCATAAGGTTCATCAGTATGATACTTATTTGGGGGCTTTGGCGGTAAGAAACCAAGTGGCGGTATTCGATGAAAGAATAATGGCGGCTCATCGTTGTTACCCAGAACAAACCAGCAATTCGGGTTTTCATGAGCCTTTGTGGATAAAAGTGTTGTTCCGATGCAGACTCATATTTTCAGTGATTTTTAAAAGAAAGTTAATCTAATATGTTAAAACTGACATATTTATTCGTGCTGATATTTTTAGTCCGTTAATAATACAAAGTGTTATCCAAGAAAGATAGTGTATGAAGAATGTTTGCGAATACATAATATCAGATTGCTATCGCTATACAGGAAAGAAGAAAAGTGCGATTGGAGCATCTGTTTCAATGTTGTTTACTTTAGATAGAGGAAAAAAATATCTGTTTTGGCTCAGATTGTGTCAAAATGGAAATTTGCTACAGCCATTGGCGATTGTGATTCATAAATTTCTATCATTACATTATGGTATAGAAATACCGCGTCAGGTAAAAATAGGTTATGGGTTGTATCTTGGACATGCTATGTCTATTGTCGTTAATCCAAACACGAAAATAGGTGATAATGTGAATCTTAGCCATTTTCTAAGTATTGGAACTAATGATGGGCACGCAGCGACAATTGGGGATAATGTGTACGTTGCTCCACATGTCAGTATTGTTGGTGGGGTGGTAATCGGTGATAACGTTAGTATTGGAGCCGGAGCAGTTGTTGTAAAAGACATACCTCGAAATGCTACTGTCGCAGGTGTCCCTGCCAAAATACTAAATTACAATAATCCTGCAAGATTTATAGGAAACAGATACAAAAAGTGAATACGAAATAATGATACCCAAAATAATTCATTACTGTTGGTTCGGCCGTAATCCTTTGCCAGAATTAGCGCAGGTATGTATAGCGTCATGGCGGAAGTTTCTGCCTGATTATGAGATAAAGGAATGGAATGAGAATAACTTTAATGTGAATATGATTCCATATACAGCGGAAGCATACGCAAAGAAAAAATACGCTTTTGTCAGTGATTATGCCCGGTTTTGGATTATGTATCATTTTGGCGGTATATATTTTGATACGGATGTAGAGGTGATTCGCCCTATGGATGAGATTATAATGCAGGGAAATTTTATGGGCTTTGAAACTGATCCTGATGGGGAAAACTCCCCAGGAAAATATGCACCAAGATATTGTTACACTGTTGCATTAGGATTGGGATTTGGTATGGAAAAAAGTCATCCATTCATGCAACGCATGCTGACGTATTATGAAAGCCTCCATTTTGAGATGCCTCCAGTGAATATCGCGTGGTACAAGACCATTGTGGCTTATACAACGGAGCAACTTTGTGATGTTGGATTGAGAAATGTTCCGGGCATTCAGAGGGTTGGTGATATTACCGTCTATCCGCGGGAATACTTCGCTCCAATAAATGTGATAACTGGCAGAATGCGTATAACGGACCATACTTACACAATACACCGTTATGCTGGGAGTTGGAATGCCAAAGAAGAAAACTTGAAAGAAACCGTTAAGCATTATATAAAGTCCGTTATACCTGATTGTGTATTCCTGCTCCTCAATCGGTATAAAAGACGCAAATATAGAATTCCCTCTGAGAAAAGAGAATTATTATGAAATTTATCAGTATTTTCTACACGTTGTTTTGGATGGTGTTTTTTCCGACGTGTATTGCTTTCAATGATTTGCCGGGCTTCCGTCATGTGGACGAAGCCATGACTGCGGTGCTCATCGTCTTCACCGTCCTGGTGTCCGGTGTCCGGACCACCAACCGTAAACCTTGGAAGGAATATGTCGCATGCCTCGCCCTGTTGACCTTTTATGCCGCATATTCACTTTATGTATCGCGGGTGAATGTGGCAGAGGCGGTGTACATTGAATTTGTGCAGCAGATACGTCCGTATAGTGTCTTGTTTTGTACATGGATTCTGAATCCCCAGTTCTCGCGGATGCAGAAACGTCTGATGCTGACGACCATGATTGCCACGCTTTTGGCATGGCTTTTCTTTACCTTCAGGGCCGGTGATTTGTTGCCGGATGCCGAGTTCCCCGTACTCGGACAGTTGGCTATCTGTACGGGCATGGCCTATTATATCTTTGCACAGCCTTCAGCAAACAACAAGTATGTGGCACTGTTTATCGTATTGGTAGGCTTACTCGCACCGAAGTTCAAGTATTTTGGTGAGGTGGTGTGCTTTGTCGGAGTGGTGTTCTTCCTTACCCACCGCGTTCATTTCAAATCTCCGAAAACGGTCTTGCAACTGGCAGTCCTTGCTGCTATTTGCATTGCGTTTACATGGACGAGATTTGAATGGTATTATGTTTCCGGTTGGGAAAACGAGGAGTTGGCGCGCCCGATGACCTATAAGGCGGCATTACTGATTCTGAAAGACTATTTCCCCTTCGGTCCCGGCATGGGCACTTTCGGTACCTATGCTGCCGCCGTCCATTATTCGCCGCTGTATTATTCCTATCATCTGAATGAAATATGGGGACTAAGCGAGTCGTTTAGTGACTTTGTTGCCGATGCTTTCTATCCCACTCTGGCCCAATACGGTGTGTTGGGTGTGGGGTTCTTCGTCTGGTTCTGGGCGCGGAGGCTGAAAAACATCAACCAGATTACAGATATCCGTTATTACCGTGTGGCGCTACTTGCTTTCTTCTGTCTCGCCATCGAGAGTGTGGCGGACACTTCGTACCTTTCGGGAAAGGGTATGGGCTACTTCATGCTCCTCGGCCTCTGTCTGAACAGCACCTACCGGCCGAAAGCCGAAGAAAAAAAGGAGGATGATGAAAAAGATGATGAAAAGCCTCTGAAACTTCCGGAAACGCCTTGGATTCCTTCTCTCCCGCAGCAAAGATCCGAGATCCATAAAGTGTGGAGGATTGGAGAATGAGAATAATGAATATTATATTGAAATTCACTCTGCTTCCTGCATATTTGTGGGACATGTTGTGGGCTCCCGTATGGAAGCGTGCCATGCGACATTGTGGTCGCGGGGTGTATCTGCGTCCGATGTCATCGGATATCAAGGGCATTGAAAATCTGTCTGTGGGTGATGGAACATCCATTCCCAAAGGGGCTACGTTCTATTGCACAGATGCTCCTTTGACCATTGGGCGGAAAGTAATCTTTGGACCACATCCCACCATCATCACGGGTGACCATCGGACAGATGTCCTCGGAAAATATATCATGGACGTCAAGGTAGAGGAAAAACTTCCTGAGAATGATCAACCTGTAGTTATTGAGGACGATGTCTGGTGTGGGGCGAATGTCACCATATTAAAGGGTGTTACCATCGGGCGTGGCAGCATTGTTGCCGCTGGTGCTGTGGTGACGCAATCATTCCCCCCCTATTCCATCATCGGAGGGGTGCCTGCCAGATTGTTGAAAATGCGGTTTACGCCGGAGGATATTAAAGTGCACGAGGATTTGTTGATGGAGAAAAAAAATTCTTTAATTGTTTAGATATCCGTTTCCCTGAACTCTCTTTTTTATGTTTGGATAATGCATATTCGTGGGAACGTAGTGAAAACATTAACAAAAAACGTGTAAGAAATGGATTGTAAGCACAAGATAGCCATATTAATGGCCACGTATAATGGTAAAAGGTATTTAGAGAAACAAATTGAATCCATAATCTGGCAGGATTTCGATGATTGGGAACTCTTTATCCATGATGATAAAAGTACAGATGGTACATTGGATATTATTGAAAAATATGTTCGATTGTATCCCGAAAAAATCCATTTTATGGAAGATTGTATAGAACAGGGACGTGGGGCACGGGATAGTTTTATGTGGTTGCTTGAACATGTCGAATCCGAGTATTATATGTTTTCAGATCAAGACGACGTTTGGCTGCCGCATAAGATTTCAATTACGTACAATCGTATATGTAGAGAAGAGGAAAAGACTCCATTCTTGCCGATTATGGTCTATACGGATTTATGTGTAGCAGACAATAATTGTTTTCCTACAAGGTTATCATTGTTCCAAATGATGAAGATGAAGCCTAAATGGTTTGATTCTTTTGAGTGTTATAGAGTGACTAACAAGTGTTCAGGATGCACATCTATTATAAATTATAGAGTAAAGCAGTGTGCATTCCCGATTCATCCTCATGCTTATATGCATGATTGGTGGATTGCTTTGATGGCATGGAAAAATGGGGGGCGTTGTGTTTCTATTGACGTTCCAACTTTGTTGTATCGACAGCATATCAGCAATGTGTGTGGTGCGCCAGTATATGGGAGAATGAATTGGTGGAGGACTAAATTGATGAGTATCAGACGTGTGTATACAGACAATCTTTTTTTATATCGTTTTATGAAGGATGCCACAGACTGCACAATGGCTGAATATATGAATGCAAAACTACATGTCTTATTGTATAGGTTGTTCTTGCGATGAGTAAACAAGTTCGTGTCCTTGTTGTCGGTTCCGCTCGTGAGAGTGCTGGAGGAGTTTCGGAGGTTATCCGCACCATGAGCCACATGTCCGTATGGGAGCGATTCGGATGCCGGTGGTTAGGAACGCAAATCCAACGGAACTATCTGTGGAAACTATGGTATGCCATTAAAGCCAATGTTACGGCCTTGTGCATTCTTTGGAGGTTCGGCATCGTGCATTTCCATACCGTTCCTGACCGCAATGGACTCCTCATACAACTTCCCATTCTGCTGATGGCGTTGGCAGGTCGGAAGCGCATTATCATGCATGTGCATATGGGTAATCAGTTGCGGAACCATACCCGGAACCGGCTCTTCAAATGGTGTCTGCGGCAGGCAGACCTCATCGTATTGCTGGCACCGAAATGGAAAAGGATGTTCGAGGAACTTTATGCCGATATCCCGACACCGGTAACGGTGGTCTATAATGCTGTGGAGACGGTGCCTGAGGTGATGCCGCAGGAAAAGCAGCCGGTAATTATGATGGCGGCATATCTCAATGACAACAAAGCCCCGGATATCCTGCTGAAAGCCTGGCAGAAGGTGGAGAAAAAATACCCACAGTGGTCGCTCGAAATCCTCGGGAATGGTGAGGTTGAGCGTTTCCGGAAGATGGCGGAAGAGATGGGATTTGCAGGACGGGTGAATTTCAAAGGTTATGTGGTGGGAAAGGAAAAGGAACAACTTTTCAGGAGAGCATCGGTGTATTGCATGTGTTCTTACGAAGAAGGCTTCCCCATGGTAGTGCTTGAAGCATGGATGTATGGCATGGCATTGATCACGACTCCCGTAGGCGGTCTGCCCGATGTGTTGGAAGAGGGACGCAATGCTTTGACTTTCCCTTTCGGTGATGTGGATGCCCTGGCGAAACGTTTGGAGCGTCTGATTATGGACGAGGACTTGCGGAAGCAAATGGCAGGATTCTCTCGCCGTTTTGCCGTTCAGTATTTCTCTACAGAAGAAATCAGCCGCTGTTGGGAACGGATATATAGTGAGGTCTAATCCTGTATGATTGTGTTTTGCTTATACTTTGATGAATTTTCACTAAACCTTCCTTCACAATAAATCATACGATACAAATAGTCCCCCTACAAAGTTTCATATTATATCTGTTCCCGACGCAAAACGAAAACTCGGATAAGTATAAATTAGGCAATTAGGAAAAGTTGACCCTTTGTCGCTCCTGTCGTTGTTACAATAATAGTACCCAAATTTTTTCGCCATCATTAATGCCATGAAAATACTTATGATAGCCTACGCCAGTGAACCTGGCACGGGAAGCTAATATGGTGTAGGATGGATGGTGCCGACAACTATGGCGGCTGAGTTTCCTCAAATGGAAATTTATGTCCTGACGCGAAGCCGTTGTAGGGAAAAGATAGAAAGAGCACTGGGTGAACTCGAGATGCGGAATCTTCGATTCCTTTTTTACGACATCCCGAAGTGGACGACCTATCCCAACGAGATGAAAAGCCGGTGGGGAGAGCAAATCAACTATCTTCTATGGCAAATTCTGGCAAGACGTTTCGTGCGACGGTTGCATAAGGAGATTCACTTTGATGTAGTACATCATTTGACCTTCAATCAATACCGAACGCCGTCACCCGGATTCTGTATTGACATACCTTTTGTGATGGGCCCTATAGGAGGTGCTGAGAAGATATCGCCA
The DNA here is from genome assembly GCA_945833885.1 of uncultured Bacteroidales bacterium. Taxonomy (GTDB): domain Bacteria; phylum Bacteroidota; class Bacteroidia; order Bacteroidales; family Bacteroidaceae; genus Alloprevotella. The sequence goes on along the minus strand of CAMAFY010000020.1, from coordinate 14,298 downwards.
GCCCTATGGCAGGACCTTGAACCACATACCTTGCGGAAAGAGCGTTTCAGAAGACGCGGTACGGACCTCCCGATTTTCGGATGGATGACGCGGCGGTGTAAGAACCGTAAACTGATACTTTGTTCCTCGCGCGAAAACCTCCAGGCACTGAAAACCTACACCTCTGCTACATGTAGGGTGGAGGAACTGGCAGCCATTGGATATGACGAAAAAGATTTTGAAATCGCAGGAGGACCGAGGACTAAGGAGCAGTTCACCTTGATTTATGCAGGGAAAGCCTTTGACTGGAAGGGGCTGCACATTTTTCTGAGAGCCTTCGGTCATGCCTTTGACATGGAGGAGCGCAGGCAGATGCTCATATATCTCGTAGGTATACGTTTTGAAGACGAACAGCGCAAGGTGAAGGCCTGGGCCGAAGAACTTGGTCTTGCGGAACAGATTCGCCTCGTGCCTTTCGTACCCCGAAACGAATTGCTGGAACTGGAGGCAACCTGTAACCTTCAGGTTTATCCTGCCTTTCGTGATTCCGGTTCCATGAGTGTGTTGGAAGGCTGTGCACTGGCGTGTCCTACAGTATGTCTGGATGCAGATGGACAGGACATTTTTGATGACGACATCGTTTTAAAGGTGAAAATCGGAGCAACCTATGAGCAAACGGTTGAGAATTTTGCAGAGCGGTTGAAATGGGCGTATGAAAACAGGGAACAACTGCCGCAAATCGGTGAAAATGCCCGCCGATGGGTGGCGCAACATCTGACATGGCGCAGTAAGGTACAGCGTTTTGTGTCATATTATCACGAACTGACAGGGGATTCTGCATCACTGTCGTGAGTCTTATTCAAACATTTATGGGATGTTCTATAAATTAGCTTGAAAAATGGCCAAGCGATGGAGCAGCGAGTGGAGAGGCTGAACCGACGACAAACCGAGAGCCATCAAACTTGTTTGAATGGCCGAGGTGCGAAGGAGGAAGGCGAAGCCAATTACTCAGACTATCCCGAGTCGCGAAGGAGGAAGGCGAAGCCAAGCATAAGAACACTTCCTAAATGAATATAAAACTAATTTATAGAACATCCCTTATGGTAAAATACGATTATCTGATAGTCGGTTCCGGATTGTTCGGGGCCACTTTTGCCTATTGTGCCCGGCAGAAGGGCAAGCGATGTCTTGTGATAGAGCGTCGTAGTCATCTTGGCGGAAATGTGTATTGCGAGAATGTTGCCGGTATCAATGTACATAAGTATGGGGCACATATCTTTCACACCTCAAACAAGAAGGTGTGGGACTTCGTCAACTGTTTTGTGGAGTTCAACCGTTATACCAACTGTCCGGTGGCGAACTATCGCGGAAAGATGTTTAATCTACCCTTTAACATGAACACTTTTTATCAGATGTGGGGGGTGACAACGCCTGCTGAGGCACGCCAACGCATAGAAGCGTCGCGGAAAGCCTATGACAGTGTTGGACACGAACCGCAGAATCTGGAGGAGCAGGCCATCTCGTTGGTGGGTGAAGACATCTACCGGACGCTTATCAAGGATTATACCGAAAAACAGTGGGGGCGTCCGTGTACGGAACTCCCCGCATTCATTATCCGACGCCTCCCACTGCGTTTCGTCTACGACAACAATTATTTCAATGATGCCTATCAGGGGATTCCCATCGGTGGCTATAACAAACTGATAGAAGGATTGCTGGAGGGCGTGGAATGTCTGACGGAAACTGATTTCTTCCAATCGGAATATCGCGATTGGCGGCGCTATGCCCGAAAGTTAGTCTATACAGGACCGCTGGACGAATATTTCGGATATCGACTGGGAAGATTAGACTGGCGGACGGTGTCTTTCCGGACGCGCGTGGAGCCAGTGGCAAACTTCCAAGGAAATGCTGTGGTGAACTACACATCGCATGAGGTTCCCTACACCAGGGTTATCGAACACAAGCATTTCGAAACTTTCGGACCTGCCGTGGAAGAGAATCCGCAAACAGTGGTTTCGGAGGAATATCCCGTAGAATACCAGCCGGGTATGGAGCCATACTATCCGGTGAATGATGTGCGGAACAATGCACTTGCTGAGGATTACCGCAAACTCGCAGAGGCAGAAACCGATGTTATTTTCGGAGGAAGATTGGCACAATACCGGTATTATGATATGGCTCCGATTGTAGAGGCTGTGCTTGATATGAGTATCTGAAATGTCAACCTGAGTATTTTACATGACGTCATTAAGGAATAAATTCTTCGAACTCCTGCAGATTGCCTTGCACCGCCGTGAGGAATTCTCCTCGCCGCCCGTGGCATCCGACTGGGAGGGACTGCTCGACCTGTGCCGACGCCATACGCTGACCGGCATCGGGTACAGCGGAATGGAGGAGGCCGTGCGGAAAAAGGTGTGCGAACCGCCGCGGATAGAACTGATGATGGCGTGGAAACTGCGGGTACAAAAGATAGAGGATGGAAACCGGCAGCAGCAACATGATGCGGCTGTCCTTACGGAAATTTTCCGGAAAGAAGGTTTCTCATCCTGCATTCTGAAGGGGCAGGCGCTGGCAAGACTGTATGAGCAGCCGTTGCGTCGCGAGATGGGCGACATCGATGTGTGGGTATGGCCTGCTGGAAAAGAGGATTCGCCGCTGGCCGAACGGCGTCGGCAGGTGGCGGAATATTGCAACGCGCAACTGCGTGAACCGCAGGAGGTGGTATACCACCACATGGCATTCCCGATACGCGGAAAGGACATTGAGGTGCATTTCACCCCATCCTGGATGTCCGCTCCCAGGGCAAACCGCCGTTTGCAGCGCTTCCTGGACGGAGACATGCTGCAGTGTTCCCTCCATTGTTGCGGAGGAAATGAAAGGACAGACGCCTTTCCTGTGCCGACGTTGGCCATGGACCGGGTGTTTGTTCTCGTACATATCTATCGTCATCTCTTTGCCGAAGGCATCGGGTTGAGGCAGTTGCTCGATTATGACCGCGTGCTGGAGGCGACGGTGACGGACGAAGAGCGCAGAAACACCATGACGGTGCTCAAAAGTCTTGGTATGGAGCGTTTTGTGGCAGCGATGATGTGGGTGTTGCACGAGGTGTTTGGCCTTGATAGTGCCAAGATGCTCTGTCAGCCCGACGCCAGAAGTGGCAAAAGACTGCTCCATGAGGTGCTGCACTCCGGCAACTTCGGCAAATATGACGAACGTGGAACGGTGTCGCGAGACTACGGTTCCATAAGCAGGTTCGGACAAATTTTGCAGCGTAATCTGCGCTTTCTGGCAGATTATCCGGCAGAGGTCCTTTGCATGCCTTTCTGGAAACTCTGGCACCAATGGGTATCGAGACGATGGTCACCGGACCATGCCGTGCGGCGTTGACAGAATTCCATGCCGCTTTATGTGGTGAATGGCAAAAAAAATCCGCAGAATGATTGAAAGAATAGGGGACAGGCCGTAAAGAGGCTGGATGATAACACCCCGCCTCCCCTCCCCACAATAATAAAATTTCGGAAGTTGTTTATAGATTTTCCTAAACCCCGCTTCAAGTTTTCCCATGTTACGATTGAAAACATTGCCTTTGATGGAAAATCTTCAGGAACTGGAAAGTCTTCCGGACGGAAAGTTCCTCATCAATACCATCAATGCTTATAGTTACAACAATGCGCAGAAGGATGCTGCCTTTGCCGATGCCCTCCGGGGGGGCGACGCCCTTCTACCCGACGGCATGAGCATCGTCATGGCCTGCCGTCTGATACGGGCGAAAAGTCGCCCCGAGCGGCGCATCGCCGGATGGGACCTTTTCATCAGTGAGATGCAGCGCCTGCAGCGGAAGGCCGTTGCCGAAGGGCTGCGGAAGCGCGTGATGTTCCTCGGTTCCTCCGATGCCGTGCTCGGGCGTATAGCGGAACGTATGAAGACGGACTTCCCCATGCTCGACGCCATCACCTTTTCGCCGCCCTACCGCGAGGCGTTTTCTGATGACGACGATGCCCTGATGCTACGTGCCATCCACGATGCCGACCCCGACCTGCTGTGGATAGGGATGACCGCCCCCAAACAGGAAAAATGGACGTATGCCCATTGGCGGCAGATGAATGTGAGGTGTCATGTGGGGACCATCGGCGCTGTCTTCGACTTCTATGCCGGAACGCTGAGGAGGGCCCCCCGCTGGATGCAACGCTGTGGACTGGAATGGCTTTTCCGGTTGTTGTGCGAACCGCGTAGAATGTGGCGGCGTTATATCCTTGGAAATACGGAATTCATTTTACGGATGTTCGGAGAATTATATGTACGGAAGTAGGTTGCGGCAGCGGGCCCAATCCTAAGATCGCTTATGTCTCTCCCCCAAGATTTTATAAAAAGTGTTGTTAATGTGGGGCTATAAATTGGAACTCCCGACTTTCGAATCTGCTTTAAGCCGGAAACAGACCGGAGGATGACAAAACGTAATCCTCAAAATCATCGTTTTCGTTAAGCCAAATGAGTAGAGCGGAAGCAGGTATAGCGCGTTTGCGGTATGCCATGGCGAGAAAACGAGGGTTGAAATCCACCCTATAATTTGGTGTCCCTCCCCTCAATACAAAGCAAAAAACTGCATACAAATACCAAGAAACTCATCTATAACCATTTTAGAAACCTACTTGGTTCTTTTGATTATCACAACGCATTTCAAAACGGAAAAATATGGTAAGATTCAATCAATCGACAGATAAGATTATCCGAATGCTGACGCTTGCGGGCGAGTTGGTGGTCTTCAATCTGCTTCTCGTGCTGTTGTATGCCGTTTATGTAGGATATTCCGGCACCTATCCTCCGAGTTACAAGCGTCTGATGTTACTGATGTCAGTCATCTACGGACTTCTTAACTTGGAGTCCGGTATGGTGTTGCACCGGCGTTTTGTGACTTCCGAACAGATCTTTATCCGCATCATCTCCACGCTTTTCCCCTTCATCCTCATCAGTCTGCTGGTACTTTGGGCGATGCGCTGGCCATTGTTCACGTGGAGTTTCATGATACCCTTCTATGTTGCGGTCATCATCGCCGTATTCCTCTGGCGTTGGCTTGCCCGACAAATCATCAAACGCACGCGTGCCGCCGGACGCAATCAGCGCAGGGCGGTGTTCGTCGGTCCGCCCGAACAGGTGTTGCACCTTATCGAACAGATGGCGAAAGAACCCATCACGGGATATCGTTTCATGGGCTATTTCAACGACTGTGAGGTGAAATCCGTCAGCGAACTCGGCCCCTGGCTCGGGAAGTGTGATGAGGCCATCGGGTACATCAAGCAGCATCCTGAACTCTGCATTGAGGAACTTTACTGCACGCTGACGTCGAAATACGACAAACTGGTCCATGATATCCTGGCGTATGCCGAGAACCATCTGATACGTTTCTACAGTATTCCCACGAACTTCAACTATACGGAGCGTTCCATGTCTATGGAGATTGTGGCCGGTGTGCCCGTCTTCTCGCTTCACAACGAGCCGTTGACGTTCATCGGAAACCGTTGGCTGAAACGCACTTTCGACATTCTTCTCTCCCTGGGAGTACTGGTGTTTATCTTCCCCATCGTCTTCCTTATTTTCGGCACCCTCATCAAGATTTCCAGTCCCGGCCCCATCTTTTTCCGTCAGAAGCGCAGTGGACTGAACGGAAAAGAGTTCTATTGTCTGAAATTCCGTTCCATGCGTGTCAATGCCGACAGCGACAAGTTGCAGGCCACACGCAACGATCCCCGCAAGACCCGCGTGGGAGAATTCATGCGACGGACGAACATCGACGAACTTCCACAGTTCATCAATGTCCTCAAAGGCGACATGTCGGTGGTCGGTCCGCGGCCCCACATGCTCGAACATACGAAGGTTTATTCCGACCTTATCGGAAACTACATGCTGCGACATTTCGTCAAACCTGGTATTACGGGCTTTGCACAGGTGACTGGTTTCCGGGGTGAGACCCGCGAACTATGGCAGATGCAGGAACGCGTAAGGCGCGACATCTACTATGTGGAGCATTGGAGTTTTGCTTTCGACCTGTGGATTATCTTCCGAACCATTGTGACGTGGGGTGACGATGAGGCGTATTAAGCCTGATGCGATGAGAGAATCTAAACCCCGTATGACAAATATTAAAGGTTTGGAAAGCAATTTGTTAGAGAAATCTTTGTGAAACGAAGATATTTTACGGCTTTTTTACACGCTATATGTACTTTTGTTGTAAATTTGCCGCGTACATAGGATGTATATTTTATGTTAAGTGAACGCAATTTCAGCAAACTTTTCCGTAGAATATGCTATCTAAGGGCAGGATGATGTCTTTGCCATGCCGATGATTTTCCAATCATTTCCCTTGCGGCAGACGTTGGTGGGAGGGCGGCATCACGGCTAACGCCGCAGGAACCTTTTGCAGTCTGAGAGCCAAAAGGCGGATATGACGCTGTTTTATGGCGGAAGAGATGGTCGGAGAGTCCGTAAATTGCGACCGGCAGCCTGTGAGACCTGAATGGAAAACGACCACAGCCTATGACCGGAAATTTCGGTACAAGACATCTGGAATACCTTTTCTCATGACCTTCCTTCCGGTGAGTATCATCCCCTACTATCAAGGTTGTCTTGAACGAACGCATCGCCTTCCTTTTCCTGCGACCATGTTCCAAGTTTACAACATTTTGAAGTTGTTCCCAAGATATTGAAAATCAAAAAAATAATCATCAAATTACCATTATGAAGAAAATCCTTACTTTGCTTGCTTTCTTCTGCTTGGCTTTCACGACAGCCTTTGCAGAAAAGGAACTTCCTCAGCAGCCTGAGAAGTTTTGGCAGGGTGACATCGCTCGAAAGGGCGAATTCCGTGCCCGTGTCGGCGGATTTTGGGGATATTCCGACAAGAATCTCTTCCCTGATGTGGCGCCCGTAAAGAAAAACCATCAGGACGACTGGTTCGGAACCTTTGAAGTTGGTGGCGGTTATAACATTACCAACAACTGGTATCTCGGTGTTGACGCCGGATTCTGGTGGAAAGTCTATCCGTTTAACGGAGTTCCCGCCGGCAACGCCGTTGCTGCCAACCTCGTTCTCGACTATCGTCTCTTCAATCAGAAGCGCTGGCAGTTCTTTGCAGAGGTACGTGGCGGTGGCGCCCTTGGCGTTTCCGGTGACCGTATCGTAGGTTCCATCAAGGATGATACCCCCAACAGCATCAACCTTGAGGTGATGCCCGGTATCCTCTTCCGTCTGCGCGAGAACATCGACCTTACTTTCGGAATCGGTTATCAGCACCTTTGGAACCGTGGTTCTCTTGTTGCTTACGACAATGAGAACGGAATCGTGGCAAAGGTGGGCATCAACATCCGCAAACGTCAGAAATATGCTCCTGCTCCCGTTGTCGTTCCCGTTGAACCCGAGCCTGTTGTTGAGCCCGAACCCGAGCCAGTTCCCGAACCTGCTCCCGCACCTGTTGTCGTAGAAGAGGTGAAACCTTGCATCCAGAACGTATTCTTCCTCATCAACCGCTACGATATCCGTCCTGCGGAAATGGAAAAGGTGGAAGAATGTGTGGCATACCTCAACAAGTATCCCGAGGCTAAGATTGACATTACCGGTTATGCCGACAAGAACACGGGTAATGCTACCATCAACCTCCGTCTCTCCAAGCAGCGTGTGAACGCAGTTTACGATGCGCTCATCCAGCGTGGTATCTCCGCAGACCGCATCAACAAGGATTACAAGGGTGATACCGTTCAGCCCTTCGGCAACGATGAGGCCAACTATCGCAAGAACCGTTGTACCATCTGCGTGGCTGAATAATCTTTTCGTCACAACATAAACTGCTGAGGCTTTCAAAGTAATTTGGCAGTATTCTGCGATAATGTTCCCCCTTCTGTAGGTCAACAGGCCTGCGGAAGGGGTTTTTTGTTGAACTTTGTTCTTCGTTTTCTCGCCATGGCATAACAGAAAGAGTTTTCAACTGCTTTCGTTCTGCTCATTTGGCTTAGCGAAAACGTTGGTTTACCCCCTTCGTTTTCTCGCCATGGCATAACAGAAAGAGTTTTCAACTGCTTTCGTTCTGCTCATTTGGCTTAGCGAAAACGTTGGTTTACCCTCTTCGTTTTCTCGCCATGGCATAACAGAAAGAGTTTTCAACTGCTTCCGTTCTGCTCATTTGGCTTAATGAAAACGATGTCTTTTCGCTGATCATGAGACCTCCTTCCCCAGCAAATCGCAGGTGTTTTCCAAAGAATTGTCATGGATGCTGACGGTCGGAGGAATTTGATTACCGGTCACGTTTTTTGCTGATTCCGTGCGGTTAGGCACGGTGTTCAGAACAAAGGGTATGCCGAAGGGGAATCGATTTGCGAAATGTACGGATGTCGTGGTGATGAACTTCCGATGTTTTGATGAAAAAGTTCCGAAGTTTGGATAGGAAACTTCCGATGTTATAACGAAGGACTTCCGATGTTTATGCCATGATGTTCGCAGGCGTTTCCGGCATCTCTGCAGGTCCTTATCCATTGTGTGTGGTTATTCGGAGAAGATTGTGCGGGGTGGGGTACCGCGTGAGTGAAGATTGGCCGCTGCCATTCCCGTACGCCTTTCCGCCATTCCTCGCAGAATCCTTCACCTTTTCCGTCAATTGACGGCTGCCATTCCCATACGCCTTTCCGCAGTTTTCCGCAGAATCCTCCGTCATTTCCCGCAATAGTTCCGTGCCTTTCCCGTCCTTTTCTTTGTCGTGCCCGTATAGTTCTCTCCGCCATTCCCGTCCTTTCCGCCTGCTTTATCGGCACAGGTATATCAGGTCAGCCGCTCTCATTCTGCACTTACAGGCACGATTATTTTGAAATTCTCAGTAAAAAGCCCGTCGGATATGATAAAAATGCTGTATCTTTGCTTGGAAAAGAAGGAAGAAAAACGAAGATTGACGTCTTGTCTGCCGCCAGTTTTTCTTTCCGACTTTTTTTTTCAACGCCGAAAAGACGGTCAGGTTTCCGTGATTTACGAAAATTCCAGCGACTTTTTTCAGGGACACGAATCAACAGATGTGATCTTTCTGCTTGATGTTAGTGTGCGAAATCAATTCGTGACAGGTTCTATAAATTGGATTTGTCGTGTTCCGAGTCTTTTCCGAGCGGATTTTGTTCACCTTAAAGCCTTAATTTTCAGCAATGACAACAAACGAAACCATTCAAAACATCCTTACGCGCCGTTCTGTTCGCTGCTTCGACCCCAACCGCCTTCCGTCCGAGGCGGAGATTTCCCAAATTGTCGAATGTGGAAAGTTTGCCGCCAACGGTATGGGTTACCAGCATACCAAGATGCTGGTGGTGACGAATCCGGAAATCCGTGAGCGCATCAGCCGCATGAATGCCGAAGTCCTCGGCACCACGAGCGACCCTTTCTATGGCGCTCCCGTCATCATCATGGTGCTTGCCAAGGCAGATTGGCGCAACCGCGTCTATGATGGCAGTCTGGTCATGGGCAATCTCATGCTCGCAGCCCACGCTCTCGGCATCGACAGCATCTGGATTCACCGTGCCAAGGAGGAGTGTGAAACTCCCGAAGGCCGGGAAATTCTGAAACTTGCCGGCATCAATCCCGATGAATGGGAGGGCATTGGCCATTGCGCCCTCGGTTACCGTCAGGGGAATGTGCCGGAGCCCAAGCCCCGCAAGGCCGATTTCGTCCATTGGCTCCGCTGATGTCCGCCGTCAGATAGACGTAAAAAATCCGAAGGAAGGTCCTCATTTCTTTCCGTCATCCCACGTATGGAAGACTTTATAATCCTGAATCTGGGCTACGCCCGCACGCGTCATCGCTGGCAGGGCAGCGACATTTCCTCGCCCTTTCTGCGCTTTTTCTGCGTCCAGAGCGGGCGTGCCGTGCTGCATCTTCGCAAGGGGGATGTGGAGGTTCTTCCGGGACGCCTTTACCTGATTCCCGCCTATGAGCCCCATTCCTACGACTGCGAGGCGGGATTTGCCTTCTATTACCTCTTCGCTTTCCTCCTTCCGAAGGGGCAAACCTCCATCTTCGACCACTACGAACTCCCGCTTGAGGTGAACGCCAACCACGCTGCGCAACTGCTTTTTGAGAATTACTGCACGCTTTATCCCCGTCTCAATCTCCCCTCGCGCAGCGCCGAAGCCTTCCTGAACCACCAGTCGTACCGCGATTATGCCCAGGCTTTCACGGCATTGCCCTATTACGAGCGTATGCAACTGCGGGGGTTGGTGGAAATCATCCTCTCGTATTTCGTCAAGCACGGCCGTGAACGCGAGCAACTTCGCGACACCCGCATCGCCCCAATCCTTGATTTTATCCAAAGCCATCTCCATGAGCCCATCAGTGTCGAGCGTCTTGCCGACCGGGCGTGCCTCACAAAATCGTATTTTATACGGCGTTTTCGGCAGGTCGTCGGCATCACTCCCGTACAGTATGTCCTCACCCGCAAGGTGCAGCACGCGCAAAAACTCCTGTTGGAATCGGAAAAGAGCGTCGGGGAGATTGCGTCCGAGGTGGGATTTTCCGATACAGCCTATTTCATCCGTCTGTTCAAAAGCCACATCGGCTACACTCCCCAGGAGTACAGGGTGCGGCTTATCGGATAGGATTATTAGTGCCTATGATAGGACAATGTAGGCTTTTTGTGTGTATTATGGCGTTATTGGTAGGATAATATTGTACTCTTTGCAAAAATACTTCGTACCTTTGCACCCCGTCACATACGAAAGTTTATGCTAAAAGAATTCAACAAAACCGCAATTATTTCCGGCGAACGCGAGGTGAGTTATTCCGAACTGCTTCAGCGTGTCGCCGTTTTTGCGCAATCTACGCCCGTGGAACGCGGGGAGCGCGCCGTCATTTTCAGTGAGAACCGCGAAGGCTGGATTTATGCTTTCTATGCCGTCTGGTCGCATCGTGCCGTTGCCGTGCCGGTGGACGCCGGTTCCACGGTAAGCGATGTGGCGTACATCCTTTCCGACTGTCAGCCGGCGTGCGTATGGACATCGCGCCTTCGCCTCGACGTCCTGCGTGCTGCCATCGAGGAGAGCGGTGTGAAGACAGAAGTTTGTCTGATTGACGACTTCGAACAGGCCCCCGTCGGTGCGGAAAAGGCAAGCGTAGGCTATGAGGACAACGATACGGCACTCATTATTTATACGTCAGGCACCACGGGTTCGCCCAAGGGCGTGATGCTATCCTTTGCCAATCTTAATGCCAACATCTACAGCGTCTCGAGGGAGGTCCCAATTTTCAACGGAAAGCGCCGCACACTCGTCCTGCTTCCCCTGCACCACGTGCTGCCATTGGTGGGAACCGTGGTGGCACCGCTTTCCACGGGCGACGGCATTGCCCTGTGTCCTTCCATGTCGGGTGCCGACATCATGGCCACCCTCAGCCGTGCGCAGATAGGCATCATGGTGGGAGTTCCGCGTCTGTGGCAGACACTTTACAACGGCATCAAGCGCAAAATCGATGCCCATCTGCTTACCCGCGCCCTCTTTTCGCTGTGCGAGAAGGTGGGAAGCATCTCGTTTTCCCGCACCATCTTCAAGTCGGTCCACCAGAAACTGGGCGGACATCTTGAATTTTGCGTCTGTGGCGGTGCCGCACTCGACGTTGAAGTAGGCCGGGGGCTGCGGACTTTGGGTCTTGAAGTGCTGGAAGGCTACGGCATGACGGAGACGGCTCCGATGATTTCCTTCACACGTCCGGGCGACATCATCCCCGGTTGTGCCGGACTTCCCCTGTCCATGGTGCAGGTGAAACTGGTGGATGACGAACTTTGTGCCAAAGGTCCCAACCTGATGCAGGGCTATTACAACCGTCCGGAGGAGACGGCTGCCGTCATCGATGCCGAAGGTTTCCTCCATACGGGCGACCTTGCACGCTTCGATGAGCGGGGCCGGGTCTACATCACCGGCCGTAGCAAGGAGATCATCGTCCTTTCAAACGGTAAGAATGTGCAGCCTGCAGAACTGGAATATAAACTCGAAAAGTTCGAAGAACAGGTCAAGGAGGTGGCAGTTGTTCAGGATGGCGACCTGCTTTGTGCCGTCGTTGTACCCCAAAAGGATTGGGCTGGAGATATGTCGGACGCGGAAATCGAAGAACAGTTGAAGCGTCAGGTGCTCGAACCTTACAACCTCAGTGTCGCCGCATACAAGAAGGTGATGAGCGTTTTCGTTTATCACGGCGACCTTCCCCGCACGAAACTCGAGAAATTGCAGCGTTATAAGATACGCGAAATTGTGGCCCGCGGTGCCCACGAGGCGGTGCGGAAGGACGAAGGTCCCGAACCTACTTTCCGCGAATATCAACTCATCAAGCGTTATATTGAGGCGGAGAAGAGGGTGAAAGTGCGTCCCACGAGCCATGTGGAGACGGACCTTGCCTTCGATTCTCTCGATAAGGTGGGCCTCCAGGGCTTTATAGAAAAGACCTTCGGTGCCAAGGTCGGTGCCGACACGATGGCGGGATATGCCAACGTTCTGGCCATTGCCGAGTATGTGGCAGGCCATAAAACCCACATCAATGAGGAGGCAACGGAAAGCGTGGATTGGGCACAGACGCTCCGCGAGGCGCCTTCCGCCGGGGTGGAAATCCCCGCTCACAGCACCACGCTTCCGCTGTTGGCACGCCTTTTCCGCCTTTTCTTCGGCCTTTACAACCGTCTTGAACTGCGCGGAAAGGAGCATCTTCCGGCAAAGGGCCCTTATCTTCTCGCCCCCAACCACCAGAGTTACATCGACGGACCGGTGGTGATTGCCGGACTGCCTTCGGACGTGGTGAGCGCATGCTACTCCTATGCCACCGAAGATCACGTTCAGAGTCGTCAGCGACGTCTCTTTGCCCGCCGTCATAATGTTGTGCTTATGGAGCGTTCGCGCCTGCGTGACAGCATCCTTCAACTGGGCGAGGTGCTGCGTCGTGGCAATGTTCTGGTCATCTTCCCCGAAGGAAGCCGTACGCGCGACGGACAACTCGGCGAGTTCAAGAAGACGTTTGCCATTCTGGCCTCCGAACTTCATGTGCCCGTTGTCCCCGTTTGCATCAAGGGAGCCTACGAGGCTTTGCCGAGATGGCGCAAGTGGCTGCGGCCGCACAAGGTGACTGTGGAGTATCTTGCTCCGCTTTCCGTTGGTGAGGGTGAGGACTACGAAGCCTTCGCCTGCCGTGTCCGCGGTGTCATTGACGAATGTTTCCGTAAGGATTGACGCTTGCCCACGTTCCTTTAATCCGTATGAGCGGGGGTGAAGCATGGGAAAATCAATATACAACCCCTGATTAAAAACACAGAATATGACACGATTCCTACCTTTGAGGAACGAACAGGGCAATACGTGGACCCACCTTATCGGGGCGGTGTTCGCCCTATCTTCCATCTGGATGGTTTGGCCTGCCGTACACAAAGGGTGGGCGATGGCGATGGGCGTCATCTTCTTCATCGTCGGCATGTTCCTCATGTTCCTTTCCAGCACCATATACCATTGGGCGCATCCCGGCGTGGCAAAACGGGTGTTGCGCAAGTGTGACCATATCAGCATTTACGTCATGATAGCCTGTTCCTACACACCCATCTGTATCGGTGTCGTAGGTGGATGGCTCGGATGGTTGGTGTTCGGCATACTTTGGGCGATGGTCATCGGTGGAACCTTCTACAAGATTTTCGCCATCGACCGTTATCCGCGCCTTTCCCTGGTCCTGTATCTGGTGATGGGGTGGAGCGTGCTCTTCATCTTCCCCCGGGTGGTGGAGGAACTTTCCACGCTTTCTCTGCTCCTGTTGCTGGCAGAAGGTTTCTTCTATACGGCAGGCACCTATTTTTTTGCCCACGATGAGAAGAAGAATTTCCATGCTGTCTGGCACGTTTTCGTCCTGTTCGGCGCCATGGCGCATTGGAGTGCCGTCCTCACCATCCTCATCTAAGAGTTGTTTTCCTCGCCCTTCCGTCCTTATGGATGATAGCCGGTAAAAGTCAATGTCCGCAGACAAATTTCGTTTGTCTGCGGACATTTCTGTTATGTGAGTAGTGGTGTTATATTTTCCTTTCAGTTTTTATACGAGGGGATGTGCCGTTTTTTTCAAATGATCTGTGGCAAGTGTTGTGCCGATTAAATGTGGAGAGAATAAGTGCAACGAGCGTTACTGTCTCTTTCTGTGGTGCCACCAGGAATCGAACCGTGGACACAAGGCCAGAATTTAGGAGCCCCAGTCCTTTGCTCTACGAACTTTTTACGTGTTTTATGGCAATAAAAAAAGACAGCAACGAGTGTTACTGTCTCTTTCTGTGGTGCCACCAGGAATCGG
>CAMAFY010000019.1 GCA_945833885.1 uncultured Bacteroidales bacterium | reverse complement strand
CGTTGAAAGTTCCGAACATTTCCATTCAAAGTTTCGATGATTTTCGTTGAAAGTTTAGTGCTTCAATTCTAAGATTTCCGGGACTCAGGCTGGTACCGTGATGTAGGTTTGTTTGGATGACAGTCGTTTTTTGCCGAAAGGGGAGCGGAAAACTGCATAATGCATTTCGTTTGCGGCAATATAAACCGGCGTTGATGGTTCGTAGGCCCCATCGTTGAACTACTTGACCGCGCCTTCTTAAACTAATGGCAGCGCCCTTCTTAAACTAATACCAGCGCCTCCTTATACTAATGACCGCGCCTCCTTAAACTAATGGAAGCGCCCTTCTTAATCGAATGGCAGCGCATTCTTATGCTAATGACCGCATCTCCTTAATCTAATGACAACGCCTCCTTATGCTAATCACCGCGCCTCCTTAAACTAATGACGGCACTTCCTTGCATGGTGGTTTGATGTGTGAAAAACGGTAAATATCCGAATTTTCGCTTTTTTCTTGTCATATTTTTATACATTTTGCGTACATTATATTTTAATATTCTGTTAATTTGTTATTGAATCCGGTAGCCTTCCCTCATAACTTTCTCCTTTATAATAGGTGTATTTTGTAATCTTGCAGCGCCTGTTCTGTTATTTTTGTGTATAATTGGCGCACTTTTTCTGTATTTTTCCTTGATTTTCTTCTGCGGCACGTTAATTTCTCCGTATATTTGCAAAGAAATCTGGCGGATAGGGCAAAAAATCCCAAGTTCGCATCCTTATCGTTTTAATCATTTGTTACTCAGGATGTTATGGCTATCTTGGGGAATATGGGTGTGCTTGTAACGTATCATGCTTATTGTCATCTCCCTTCCGATGTGCCCATCTTTATGGGGAATCGTGATAAAGTGTTGACGTCACGCCCATGAATACAGAAACTACCTCCCATCCACACTTATGCAGTCATCGTTGAAAGAAAAAACGTTGTCGGGACTACTGTGGCAATTCCTGCAAAGGATTATAGGACAACTGTTCAGTTTTGCCGTCACCGTGGTCCTTGCCCGTTTGCTGTTGCCCGAAGATTATGGGGTGGTAGCCCTTGCCGGCATGTTCAATGTGCTGGTGGGAATCTTCATTTCCGGTAGCATGGATGCCGCCCTTATTCAGAAGAAGGACGCTGATGAACTCGATTACAACACCGTCTTTTTCTCCTCCTTCTTCATGAGTTTCATCATTTATGCGGTAGTTTATTTTGCTTCGCCTTATGTTGCCGCCATCTACCACAATGATTTGATATGTCCCATCATGCGTGTTCTGGCACTGACCATGCCCATTGGCTCGCTGACGATGGTGCAGAATGCCATCATCTCGCGTCAGATGGCGTTCAAGAAATTGTTCTATGTCGGTCTGATTGCCCAGATTCCTTCGGCTATCTTGGGCATTTACATGGCGTATCACGGTTATGGCCCGTGGGCATTGGTGGCGCAGAGCATGCTTGGAACGGTCATTACTGCCATTTCCCTCTTTGTTATTGTCCCTTGGCGTCCGCATCTGATGTATTCGTGGCAGCGTTTCTGGTGCCTTTTTGATTACGCATGGAAAAGAACTGCAGCCGGATTTATCGGCACCCTTTGCGGTCAGTTGAAGGGCTACCTCATCGGTTTCCGTTACAGTGCTGCCGACTTGGCGTATTATAATCGCGGCGAAGGGTTGCCGGATATGCTTTTGAGTAACGTGAATGGTAGTGTTTCCAATGTTCTTTTCCCGGCTCTTTCGCAGGTTCAGGACGACCTCGACGCAGTAAAACGTGGTATGCGTCGTTCCATGATGGTCAGCAGTTATGTGCTGACGCCTTTGATGTTTGGTCTTGCAGTCATTGCTCCCCAGGTTGTGGTGATACTGTATTCTGTCCGTTGGGAGCCTGCAGCTCCTTTCATGCAGGTGGCGTGCTTGACGGCGGTCATGACGGTTCTGAACACGGCAAATCTTCAGGCTTTGCTTGCCATTGGTCGTTCTGAAGAGGTGCTGAAACTGGAATTTTATAAGAAACCGGTGATGCTTCTGATTCTTGCTGCCACGGTAATGATTAGTCCTCTTGCGATTTCGTTCGGTATGTTGCTTTACAGCATCTATGTATTGTTTATGAATGCCTGGCCAAATCGTAAGTATCTCAACTATTCCGTATGGGAGCAGATCCGTGATGTGCGCTCTGGTTTTATCCTTTCTGCCCTGATGTCCTGCTTGGTATGGGGCGTTGGTCAGGTGACTTCCAATGTCTATTTGTCATTATGCCTCCAGATATTGTCCGGTGGCGTTTTCTATATTGGCGTCTCGCATCTGTTGAAGGTGGAGGCGTATCTTTTTGTAAGGTCCAATATCGTGGACTTTTTTGCTCGTTTCCGCCAAGCGTAAAATCAAGATTAAACTATTGGTAAAACTTATTCTGAATTATGAAAGTTGTATTGTTAGCGGGAGGCTTTGGTACTCGAATATCTGAAGAATCCCAGTACAAACCTAAGCCGATGGTAGAAATCGGTGGAATGCCGATTTTGTGGCATATCATGAAGGAGTATTCATACTATGGTCATAATGAGTTTATCATTTGTGCTGGTTACAAACAGGAGTATATAAAGCAGTGGTTTGCCAACTACTTCCTGTATAATTCTGATGTCAGTTTTGATTTTCGTGAGAAGAAGAATGAGATGACGGTACATCAGAGTAATCTTGAGCCGTGGAAGGTTACCATAGTTGACACAGGTTATAATACGATGACGGGAGGTCGTATCAAACGGATTCAGAAGTATGTCGGTGATGAGACTTTCTTGATGACGTATGGTGATGGTGTGTGTGATGTGGATATCAATCAGTTGATAGCCTTTCATAAGAGTCATGGAAAAATAGCGACACTTACTGCAGTGAAATTAAAGCAGGAAAAGGGTGTTCTTAACATAGGCGGCGATAATGCTGTAAAAGCGTTTCGGGAGAAAAGTTCAAATGATGGTCTCCCCATAAATGCAGGTTACATGGTTTTTCAACCAGAGATTTTTGATTTTCTTGATGGAGACTCTTGTGTGTTGGAACAGGTTGTTCTGACGAAATTGGCTTGTGATGGTCAGTTGATGTCTTATGTCCATGAGGGATTCTGGCAATGTATGGATAATATACGAGAGAAAAGCCTTTTGGAAAAGTTGCTTGCTGAGGGTAATGCTCCTTGGAAACGCTGGGAATATACAGTTCCTAAAATACCGGATTTTGCAAAATAAGGCAATATAAATATAAGATATGGCATTTAACAATATATATAATGGTAAGAAGGTACTGATAACAGGTAATACTGGATTCAAAGGGTCATGGTTGTCAACATGGCTTATGTCGCTCGGTGCCGAGGTTTACGGCTATAGTATCGATGTGCCTACAAATCCTTCGATGTTTGATACCATGGGGCTTGATGGGAAAATGCATCATAGTTACGGTGATATTCGTGACCGCGAAGCATTTTTTAAGTATGTTCAGCAGGTTAGACCGGATTTTATCTTCCATCTTGCTGCTCAGGCTATAGTCTCTACATCGTATCAGGAGCCTTTTGATACGGTTACTACCAATGTCGTCGGGACTGCCAGTGTTTTGGAGGCCATACGTGGAATTTCCTGGCCTTGCACATGTGTGCTGATTACCTCGGATAAGGCGTATGACAATGTGGAATGGATTTGGGGATATCGGGAGAACGACGCTTTGGGCGGAAAAGATGTCTATTCAGGCAGCAAAGGTGCAGCCGAACTGGTCATCAAATCCTATTGGAAATCTTTTATATCCTCTATGGATAATATAAAACTTGGTGTGGCTCGTGCCGGCAATGTAATCGGGGGTGGAGACTGGGCGAAAGACAGAATAGTAGTGGATTGTGTAAAATCATTTAGCAAAGGTCAGACTGTTGAAATTCGTTGTCCTAATTCAACCCGTCCATGGCAGCATGTTCTTGAACCCTTGTCTGGCTATTTGACTCTCGCTTGGTATCTTGCGGAAGGAAAAGTTGATAATGGTGAGATCTTCAATTTCGGACCGCGTGCGGAGCAGACGAAAACGGTCTTGGACTTGACTTGTGACCTTGCGAAGGAGTGGGGATTGTCTCCCGACGCGGCAATTAAGGTGACAGATAATGTCCCGTTTAGAGAGGCTACACTTCTCAAACTTAATTGCGACAAGGCTCTCGCTTATCTTCATTGGCATTCTACCCTTCGATATGCTCAATGTGTGCTTCTTATTGCCGAATGGTATAAGGCGTTCTATGTCGAAAAAAGCAAGAATATGTATGAGTTCACATTAGGTCAAATAGACTATTATATGTCTCAGGCTGTAAAGGAGAATTTGGCATGGGCACTGTAAATATAGAGGGCGTTTCTCTTCATCCCTTAAAACAAATAACCGTTCCTAAGGGTGATTTGTGGCATGCATTTAAGTGCACTGATGATGGCTTTGCCGGTTTCGGAGAGGCTTATTTTACCCAAATACATCCGCACGAGGTAAAAGGTTGGAAACGTCATAACCGCTATGTCCTGAATTTGGTCGTCATTGTTGGCGTTGTAAAGTTCGTGATTTACGATGATCGGGAGGACAGTCCAACAAAAGGCCAGTTTTGTGAAGTTGTACTTTCTCCGGATAGCAATTACCAACG
This sequence comes from uncultured Bacteroidales bacterium, assembly GCA_945833885.1. Lineage (GTDB taxonomy): Bacteria > Bacteroidota > Bacteroidia > Bacteroidales > Bacteroidaceae > Alloprevotella. Next base: position 41,468 of record CAMAFY010000019.1, on the reverse strand, counting down.
TTTGACCATTGCTCCCGGACTTTGGATGGCATTTGCAGGAGGAGATCCGGAAAGAACGTCTATGTTGATAGACTTGATACCAGAGGTGCATGATGCAGATGAATGTGACAGAAAGGATATAGAGGACATACAATACGATTTCAGAGTATGAAAAAGGTGCTGATAACTGGTGCCAATGGATTTATCGGAAGCAGTCTCGTCAAGAAATTTATTGCCAATGGCATTGAAGTGGTGGCGGTTGATGTGGACTTCAGAACCACAAACTTACGTCCTTCCTCCCAACTTACAATCATAGAGTCTTCGGTGGACGCTTCTTTAAGCCATCTCCTGCCTCCAGGAGTCTATGATGCCTGCTATCATTTTGCATGGAGGGGTATCAATGGGAAAGAGAAGGAAAATCCGATGATACAGTTGGACAACATTCAGATGGCGATGGCGTGTGCAGATATTTGCAGACAACTGAACATCTCAAAGATGTTGTGTGCCGGAACCGTTGCGGAAAATGTGGTATATAGTTTGCCTCATTTGGATAGTGTAAATGGGGGAATGATGTATGGTACGGCAAAACATGCTTGCCATTTGATGCTGGAGACCTATTGCAAACATATCGGAGTGTCGTGTGTGTGGATGCAGTTCTCCAATATCTATGGTATCGGAAACAGGACGGGAAATCTTGTCAGTTATACTTTAGAAAACATTTTAAAAGGTAAAGATGCAACATTCGGTCCGGCGCAACAACCGTATGACTTTATTTATATTGATGATTTGATAGAGGCTGCTTATAGGCTTGGCGTATCTGGCAACGCTATGCAAGATATGTATTTTATAGGTTCTGGTAGTCCAAGATTCCTTCATGAGTATTTGAATCATATAGGTCAGTTGGTTGGTAGTCCGGAACTTATAAAGATTGGTTTTCGTGACTATGATGGTATCAGGTACGATTTTTCAATGTTTGACACAACATCCTTGCACCGTGATATCGGAGACTATGTTAGTACACCGTTTGACGATGGTATAAGAAAAACCATAGATTGGATAAAAAGGACAGATGGACAATAATAGTGGGATACTTATTCTTGGCGCAGGAATTTCCGGACTTGGTGCTGCTTATGCTTTAAGAAGTAGGGGGGAATCTCCCGTCATATTGGAGAAGGACGATACATACGGTGGACTATGTGGAAGTTTCACGATAGATGGATTTACCTTTGACCGTTTTGTCCATTTGTCTTTCGCAAGGGATGAGCGTGTTCTTAAAATTTTCAATGCCTCTGCTGGAAAAGTAATTACTCACATTCCCAATCCATTTAATCTGTACCACGGAAAATGGATTAAGCATCCGGCTCAAAACAATCTTTATCCATTGGATGCTGATGAGAAGAAGCGGATTATCGCAGACTTCCTCTCACGGCCACAAATTACCGAAATTGAGGCTGTTGAGAATTATGAGCAATGGTTGCGCTTGCAGTTTGGTGACTATTTTGCAGAGCACTTTCCGATGGTCTATACCAGGAAGTATTGGATGTGTGAAGCCAAAGAATTGGAAACGCGGTGGGTAGGGCAGAGAATCTATCAGCCTTCAGTGGAGGAGGTGATACGGGGTTCCGAGAGTGCAGAAACACCTGTAACCTATTATGCCAAAGAAATGCGTTACCCTGAAACTGATGGGTTTCGTCATTTTTTCAGTCTGTTGACGAAAGGTGCAGATATCCGTCTGAAAAAACATGTAATTAGAATAGATATGGTATCGAAGACGGTAGAAACCTCCGATGGTATGGTATATTCTTACGGGCGTCTCATATCCACACTTCCCCTTAATCTATATCCATCTCTGATGAATGAGATGCCGGATGGTGTAAAGGAAGCCGCTCTAAAATTGAAAGCCACTTCGGGTTACCATATTTCTGTCGCACTGAAGACGAAAAACATACCTCCATATTTATGGTGGTATATCTATGATGAAGAAATCCTTGCCGCGCGTGTCTATTCTCCATCGCTAAAGTCATCGAAAAATGCGCCTGAGGGATGTTCGTCACTGCAGATGGAAGTCTATTGTGAGAAAGATGAGTATACAGAACAGGAACTTTTGGACAGGACAGTTGGAAAACTGGTAGAACTGAAAATCATTGACAGGAATGACATTCTGTTTACACATCTGGGCTTTGAACCTTATGCCAATGTCGTTTTCGATAAAAAGATCTATGATTCCAGAGCAATGGTCCGAGACTATTTGCAGTCTGTAGGCATAGAAACCATAGGTCGTTTTGGTGAATGGGACTATTTGTGGAGTGATCAAAGTCTGTTGTCTGGAATGAGAGTAGTTGATGAGTAAAAGGCAACGTGTTGACAGGAAAATAGTGGAAAAATATATAATTTAGCATTTTATGGTAAAACAGAGGTTGAGTTTTATAGATGTTTTCAAGGGAGAGCTAATTATCCTTGTCATTTTACATCATGCGCCTTTGGTGTGTTCGAAATTCGGAAATCCATACATGGATACCTTTTGGATAAACAATTTCATCATTGCCTTTTTTATGCCGGCATGGTTTATTGCGACAGGCTATTGCTCCAACTTCACGAAGCCATTCCATCTGTTTCTGTGGCAGAATTTCAAAGGCATCATGATTCCTTGTTTCACACTCTACTGCATAAACCACTTTCTATCATGCATCAATGCTTATTTTTATGGTGATTCATTATGGATGTCTCTCTCTCACTGGTTTAATCCAGGCATAAGGACATTTTTGCGCACTGGAGGTTTTTATTGGTTTCTATCATCGCTATTCTTGTCGAAAATATTATTCTGGGGTATAGCAAAAATCCCAAACGACATTTACAAACTTAGTATATGCGTTATGATGCTTTTTGCAGGCTTGTGTCTCTACAATATAACCTCAGACCACAATTTTTTCTACTATCAGCACTCACTTATATTAACATTCTTCCTCTTTGCAGGACAGCAACTGAAAAAGCATGAAAATAGGTTACTCTCGCACATAATTCCTATAGCAGTTTCCTTCATCCTTATAGTGATTGTCATATCATATATGAAGATTACAGTGCCGACTGTTACAAGAGAGATAACTGTAACTCTGTCAACATCTCCTTTGTTTATACTCCTCTCCATACTCGGTTCGCTGACAACATGGGCTGTATCAAAAAGAATAGCGCAATGTAACCTGCTCGAGTATATGGGTAAAGGATCGTTGGTCATATATGCTTTTAACTACGTCACACTGACCATAGTAGCAAATACATTGGTTTACATCATTGCACCCAAAAGTGCATTCTTGTCTGTTGCATGTTTCGTCCTGACAATTATCCTGTCATTGGCAGTTCTCACATTATTTTATTGGCTAATAGACAAGAAATGGATAAGGGCAATAATTGGCAAATTTTAAACAAGATGAAAAATGAATCTTAAAAGCATATTCTATTGGAACATCTACCATCCGACGATGATGCTTTGTGTCAAATTGTTCTATTATCTTCCGGTGAAGAAAAATAAGATTTTCTTTTTCCATGATTTCGGAAATGGATATGGGGATAGCCCTAAATATATCGTGGAAGAAATCATCCGGCGTGGACTGGAATATGATATGGTGTGGGGAGTAAATAGAGAGCATAATGTTCCTGCTCAGTATCCTCGGCAAATCAGACTTGCACTTCTTTCACGTATCAAATTCGTTTATGAACTTGCCACGGCAAAAGTCATTATAACCACGCTAAAGAGCAGATATAATTTCAAGAAAAAGAAGTCTCAGTTCTTCGTGTATGTACCTCATGGACAGATAGGGGCAAAGTATGTGGAAGCCCAGGCTGAAGGTAAAATCGGTGATTCGTATATTGAGGGTAGTAAATGGCATTCATCGGTCACAGATCTTGTGCTTTCAAGCAGTAAACTTTTTACCAAAGAGGTACGCAATTATTATTGGTATCCAGAAGGTGAAATCGCAGAAACAGGTCTGCCCAGAAATGATATCTTTTTCAATTATACTCCTGCAGATATAAAGCGAATAAAGAATAATCTTGGGATTGCTGACGAAGTCAAGGTAGCGCTTTATGCACCGACATTTCGTGACAATGGCAATGATGGGGCGTATGACATAGACGTAAACAGACTTCTTGATACGCTTGAACGAAAAACAGATGATAAGTGGATATTCTTGATTCGTTTGCACCCCTGCTTTATATGGTTCAAAGAACCGAAGTTCAAATATGACAGTCGTGTTGTAAATGTAACTCGCTATCCTGATATGCAGGACTTGTTGTTGGTTTCTGATATCCTTATCAGCGATTATTCCAGTACCATGTTCGACTTTAATCTGATGCACCGTCCGGTTTTCCTTTATACGAATGATGTGGAGGATTACCAAAGGATGCGTGGCCTGAAGGATTGGTTCTTTAAAGTTCCGTTTCCATTTTGTCTTGACAATGATGAACTCAACGAGGCCGTATTTAATTTTGATGTAGAGAAATATCATGCAGCCTGCAAAGAGTTTGATGTCCTTTATGGCAGTCTGGACAATGGGACTGCTGCAAAAAAACTTGTTGACAGATTAGAATCCATAATGCAATGACACCACGTGTATCCATTATTGTTCCTGTCTATAATGTCGAGGAATACCTCGAGGAATGCCTGCAGTCTGTTGCGGATCAGACTATTGCTGAGGAACTGGAATGTATTCTTGTCGATGACTGCGGCAAGGACAATAGCGTATCCATAGCGCAGCGGTTCATTGCCGCTTATGCCGGTCCTGTATGCTTTACCCTTATTCATCACGAAAAGAACGGGGGGCTTTCCGTAGCACGTAACACAGGTATCAAAGCAGCCCGGGGCGAGTATCTTTATTTCCTGGATAGTGATGACTATCTTATTCCTTCAGCAATCGAGACTCTTATTAGTCTTGCGGATAAGTATGATGGCGTTGATTTGTTACCTGCATTATACTTAACCGAAGGTCATTCTATGAAACAATTTGGGAAGCATTCGTTCCCTGAATTTTCTGATAACCGCAATGAAATAATACGTGCCTTGCTTGATTACGACCGTATCCCTGTGACAGCTGCCAATCGTCTTATCCGTCGCCAGTTTGTCATAGAGAATCGTCTTTGGTTCAAGGAAGGCATAATACATGAGGACAACTATTGGACGTTCTTCCTCGCCAAACATGTCAGGCGAATGGCGTTCTGCCCAGAAAAAATTTATTTTTATCGTGAGACACCAGGCTCCATAACCAAGAGCAAGAACATAGCAAGGGAAATAAAGGCATTTACTACAATGATTCGTGATTTTACGGTAAATATAGATTCCTTTGAACGGGGTGCACAGAAACGATGTATCTTTCTGCATCTGCTTTTACTGAGCCAATACAGAAAAGACATTGATTGCGGAATTTGGAATAAACTGTTACGGTCGTTCCTGCACACATGCAGCTTTGTAGAGAAAATCGTGTTTGCCGTAGCGATGACTTCAAAAGGAGTGATAAAACAGAAAAGCATAAACCTGTTGCAAAGGCTTTTTCTGTTACAATTCAAAAGAAGCATTGGACTTATCACATCCCCCAAAGGTCAAGAATATAGTCCATTTACATCAGATAACAGCAAAACAGATAATGAACATTATAAACAGAATTAAGAATAAATTGTGGCATGAACTGAATCCATTCTTCCGCAAACGTGTATTGCTTCCTTTTCGTAGATTTCGATTCAACAACCCTGATGTGACAATTCTTTCAAGCAACTGTCTTGGTGGCTGTATTGCACATGACTTAAATTTGAGGTTCAATAGTCCAACCATTAACCTCTGGATGACGCCAAAAGATTTTATACGCTTTTGTGGCAATTTAGGGAAATATACATCCAAAGAGCTACAATTCATAGAATTAGAAGGTTTTAGGGGGTATCCCATTGCAAAGTTAATAGACATAACCATACATTTTCAACACTATCATTCTGAAGATGAGGCAAGAACTACGTGGACTAAACGCTGCAAGAGGATTAATTTCAATGATATCCGATGCATCATGAGCGAAAGAGATGGTTGTACGGACGAAGATTTGATTGCGTTTTCAAAGTTGCCATACCCTACAGCTGCTATAGTGCATTATGAGAAGAATAACATTCCGAACTGCTACGTAGTCAGAGGATTTGAAAATGAGAAAGAAGTCGGAAATATTATGGTTTACCGTCCTAATCAGTATTTGGGACATAAATATTATGACGACTTTGACTATGTGACATTCCTCAACAAACAATAACCCATGATTTCAGTTATCATACCTCTATATAATAAGGAGCCGATAATAGAGCGGTCGTTGCGAAGTGTGCTTAGTCAGGACTACGATGACTTTGAGGTCATAGTCGTTAATGATGGTTCTACAGACCATAGCGCAGATATCGTAAGGAGTTTCAACGATTCACGCATCAAACTCATAGAGCAGGAGAATGGGGGACCGTCTAAAGCACGGAATACAGGTACAAAACATGCAAAAGGAGAATGGATTGTCTTCCTTGATGCAGATGATGAACTGTTGCCAGGGGCGTTGAGAGTGTTCCATAGGCTGAGTGAGGAGCATCCAGAGATTGAGATGTTCTGCTGTACTTCTGTTCATCGAATAAAAGGACAGACAGGTAAGGCTCCGTTGGGGCTAAAGGAAGGATTTCTCAGGAATCCTTACGCTGCACTTTTCCTTGGCTACTATGGCACACACACGGGCGATTTTATGGTCTCGCAGCGCGTGGCACTTGCCTGTCTGTTCGATGAAAATATACGTCGCTTTGAAGATGTTGAATGTCTATTCCGTATATATAAGAAGACCAAGGTGTATTTATCGCCAGAACCTGTGTTGATAGAAAATGGCGACTATACTGCTGCAAGCCATGCGCGGAAAGATATACGTGAGGATTTTGTCGGACATCTTGATTTCCGAGGCAAGAGTTTTTGGGAACGAATGTGCCTCTATTTGTTGTTCATCGGCGAACGCAACCATTACGATACTCAGGCTCGCGTTCTGTACCCTAAGCTATACTACCGTTACGATCTCTTATTTACCTTAAAGACACTGACATGGATAAATAGCCGCAAATGGTCCAAAAGCCTTTTAAAACGTTTGATCAGAAAAATTCAAGTGGGGGGGGTGGTAATTCTTGTATGTGCCCATAAAGCCGATAAAAACACAAGAAACGGGGATGTCTTTAAAGCCATACAGGTGGGAGCTGACATACACCCAGACATGGACCTGGGGTATATTAAGGATAATAAAGGCAAAAGCATAAGCAGTAGAAATGCAAGTTGGAGCGAGTGGACTGCAATATACTGGGGCTGGAAAAATATCAAACATGTAGAATATGTGGGTGTTTGCCACTATCGTCGCTATTTTGATGCAGACATTAATGAACAGACCATAGAAAAACTATTAAGTGGAAAGGACATGCTTGTTTGTGACTACTACAAGTCCACACAGTATGATATAGTTTCAAAAGGGCTTACCACTGCACTCTCACAAGAAGACTATTGGCTCTTCATTGACACAGTCTTGAGCATTCATCCAGATGCTAAGGAAGCTCTGCTGAAATATATGTACGACTTCAACACATTTATACCTTACAGCATGTTTGTGGCAAAGAAACAGCTCTATGACGAATATTGCGACTTCATATTCCCTGTTCTATTTGAGTTGGAAAAACGCGTCAAGGGACATGGATATAGTCGTCAGCGCCGTATCATCGGCTATTACGGCGAGTGGTCATTGGGCCTTTTCATACTTTATAGAAAACTGAGAATTAAAAAACTAAACCTCGTGATGGATGGTAAAGTTGTAAAAACTATATACCCATGGTGGCGAATAGTACTTGGTGATGCCAAACGCCGCATAATAACATGGCTCACAAATGGCCGCCATCCACAGACGGGATTCCACATTCCACAAGATATAGTCGTGGGATTCAAAAACGATGGAATTACTCTCCGTTCATTATAAGGTGTTTTATAAACTGGTTTTCAAGTTTCGCAAGTTGTTTTCGTCAATGAGAATCAGATTATTATGAGCCAATAACACTTCACATACATGCTCTACGTGTCGTTTGCAGTCACTGATGAGAATAGTCGTGGCGTTTTCTTTCGATGGCAAGATTCTGGAATTTAGACTTACGGGCTTAAATATCAGTAAATAGAATTAACGAAACTTGAATTAGTTTTTATACATTTTAGCTGGCGCCTTTATTCTTGGTCGATTTCTTACCTTTTGCTTGAACTAGTCCATGATAGGCAGCGGCTCGGCATACTCTATGTGAACTTGGCTTCGCCTTGTTCTGTCATGACTCGGGATAGTTTAAGTCAGCTTAGCCTCTGTGCTTACATTGCACAATCTTTGCGCGTGTATGCAGGATAGAAATCTACTGCGCAATAGTCAAAACTCGCCTCAGGTTAATTTATAGAATCCCCCTATATCCATTTTATAATAATGACAAACAAAATACTGACAATATTAGTTGCATCGCATAAGCCTGACAAGGTCTATGCGGACGATGTATATACACCTATTCATGTGGGAAGAACTAAATCAAGATTCAAAGAGGAAATGGCTGATATGATAGGTGATGATACAGGAGATAACATAAGCGAAAAGAATGAAGCTTATTGCGAATTGACTGCGATATATTGGGCATGGAAGAATCTTAAAGATACAGAATATATAGGTCTGGCTCATTATCGCAGATATTTTGAAACGAAATTTACTACTGATACTATTGATAAAGTTTTTGAATCTTGTGATGTTATTCTACCAACTCCGTATCTTCATGACAGCTACAATGAGATGAAGATGGCTCGCACATTGGACATGGAGGATGAAGTGATTTTTCTGAAAGTATTTAAAAGGCTGTTCCCAAATTATGAACAGACATTGATTGATTATATGTATGGTTTTACGGATTATCCATATAACATGTTCATAATGAGATGGAATGATTTTAACGGATATTGCCAATTCCTTTTTAAGATACTATTTGAGTGTGAACGATTGATGAAGCCATTGTCTTATACGTGTTCAAGCAGAAGGTTGGGTTATATTGCAGAATATCTGTTACCGATTTATTGCATACATAATAATATGAGGATTCATACAGAACCTGTTGTGCCTTTTATAGGTAAAACCGGAGTGTCTGGAAAAAGCATAAAACAGCAGGTTAAGATTCAAATTCTCAAAAAGATATACGATAAACATAAACCGAAGTGTATAGAAGATATGTGTATGCAATCTGTTCTTCTTGGGCTGAAAAATGACGGGATAATTACGATGTGATTTGGTTATAAAGCATGATTGCTATATAGTAGGTCGTTAGACTATTTGAATGTATGATTGACAGTTCTCCCAAAAGAATGGCTTAATCTGGAAAGATTTCTGCGTGTGATTTTCTAAAGATGGTTTCTGTATTGTGTACAAAATTAAATTGTCTTCTTCAAATTGCACATTTTCTTTATGACTTTTGTCCATTGTCAGGCGTATGTTGATTGTAGTCAGAGATTTTGTTTCTATCAAGTAATGGTGATATGATAAGGATTTTGAAAAAAATATATAATCTTCCGTGTGCCCTTCGTGTTAGATTCTCCCCGTACATCAATCGCTTAGTACTTAAATCCAAAGGGGTGAAGTATGGGGCGAATTGTATGATTCTCGGTAGGTTGAACATCTCGGGATGCGGAAATATTACAATTGGAGATAATTTCTATTTTTCTTCTGGTAATGCTGTCAATCCCATTAGTAGTAATCTTCAAGGTGCCATTCTTACAGATAATCCTGCCGCTACAATAAAAATTGGTGATAATGTGGGGATGAGCAGCACAAGAATGTGGGTTCATGACACTCTGATGATAGGCAACAACGTGAATATCGGAGCGTGCGTACTTATCATAGATACGGATTGTCATGAATTGGATTTTCGTGTGAGAAACCATACGTTACCATCATCTGCAAGAGATGGACAATTTGTAAAATCTGCTCCAGTTACAATTGAAGATGACGCATGGATTGGTGCTCATTCAATCATTCTGAAAGGTGTGACAATCGGTGCCCGGTCGATAATTGGTGCGGGTAGTGTAGTGACAAAGAGTATTCCTGCCGATTGCATTGCTGCAGGCAATCCTTGTAGGGTGATACGGATGATATAAGGTGGGCACTACAAATTGCCTCCGTAAATTGTTCACACTTCCTTTACTGGAATAAACTGACCAGATTTCTTTATTTCCAAATTGAAAATGATGTTGGATTTCTTACCTATAATTGTTCAGCCCACAGGCGGACTTTGTAATCGTATGCGTACCATTGCGGCGGCGGCACGGCTTGCGGAAATCCTGGGCAAAAAGATTTGGGTGTTCTGGACCTGCGATGTCACCCTCAACGCCCCGTTCCGTTTGTTGTTCCAGCCATTGCCATTCCCTGTTGTTGAACTGCGCTTGGAATCCTTCGTACAGCGTCTTTTATGGTTTGTATGCCGCAAACTCCTCCATTATCGGGTTTATGACGATACTTGGGTCTCGGATGTCCGAGGAAAAGACATGGCCTTGTGGAAAGATGAGATTGTGCAACGCCCAATCTTTTTATGGACGAGCAGCGATATCTTCAAGGGCGGTGGAGACTATTCCATATTCCGTATGTCGGATGACCTGAAAGCACATGCCTTGCCTTCTTATGACAACGTCATTGGAGTCCACATTCGTCGTACGGATAATGAAAAATCTGTACGCTTCTCGCCGACAGAATTGTTCGTCCGGAAGATTGAGGAAGAACTGAAAGCCAATCCTTCCTCCCGCTTTTATCTCGCCACCGACGACCCTAAGGAAGAGGCATTCCTGTGTACATGTTCTGACCGGATAATAGTCTACAAAAAGGAAAGTCTGGACAGGAATTCTCCTGCTGCCATCCGCGACGCGGTCATCGACCTTTATAATCTTGCCCATTGCCAAAAGATTTACGGCAGTTATTGGTCGTCATTCTCCGATGTCGCTGCTCTTTGGGGCGGTATCGAGAAAGAAGTTCTCAAGACCGACGATTCTGTATGAGGTCTGGAATTGCAGTATTTCGTCCGGTTGTAGCGGTTTATGTTATCAAGAGTTTGGGGATTGGTGTAAGCCATGCGGGATGTTAGGTGGGAACCACGAATTATACGAATCAGACGAATGAGAATATGATGTTTTGTTTGACGATTACGGGGAAGGTGGATGTAATAGATTGATTATCAAGAGTTTGCGAATTAGTGAATTCCATGCGGATGGTAGGGCTTGTAATTCGCAGTCTCTCTTATTCTTGACAAAACATAAAGTACTCAGTGAGAGGTGAGTGTGTTTATGGATTCTGTAAACGTCGAACAGTCTGTGTCGTAGGCTCAGGAATAATTCTGAAATCCACTAATTCTTGATAATTAAAAAACGATGGCATTTTTGTATCCACAAGAAAGCGGAGAGATAATGAGGCTTGCACTCCAACTCCATAACGAGATGGGATGCGGTTTCAAAGAAAAAGTCTATCAGGACGCTTTTGAGGTTCTGTTAAAGGAGAACAATATTCCATACGAGCGTGAAAAGCATATACAACTTGTATATCATGGAGTAAAATTAGAGCATGATTTCTTTTATGATTTCTTATGCTATGATAAGATAGGAGTTGAATTGAAGGCGTACTCTGGAATCATCGGAGAATTTGAGGCCCAACTAATCAATTATCTTCATGTAAGCAATCATAAGTTAGGTGTCATATTGAATTTCGGGACAGAATCTTTAGAATTCAAATGGATTCCTAATTCTTGGGGACACAGGTTTACAACGTTTATAGGTTCCCCAAAAGAATAGTTCCCCAATTCTTAATAGGAGCAATGATTCCTCCCTGCAAAAAGAACGATTTCAGTTCAGGAATTTTCGGATAAGAGCATTCCGTCCGGTCGTAGCGGAGTTTTTATTATCAAGAGTTTGGGGATTGGTGTAAGCCGTGCGGGATGTTAGGTAGGAACCACGAATCGTACGAATCAGACGAATGGGAATATGATGTTTTGTTTGACGACTACGGGGAAGATGTAGGTAAGAGTTTGATTATCAAGAATTTGCGAATTAGTGAATTCCGTGCGGGATGTTAGGTAGGAACTATGAATCGTGCGAATCAGACGAATGAAGTTGTTATATTTTGTTTGACGACTACGGGGAATATGGATGTAATAGATTGATTCTCAATAATTTGTGAATTAGTGAATGCCATGCGGATGGTAAGGCTTGTAATTCGCAGTCTCTCCTATTCTTGACAAAACAAAAAGTACTCAGTGAGAGGTGAGTGTGTTTATGGATTCTGTAAACGTCGTACAGTCTGTATCGTAGGCTCAGGAATAATTCTCAAATTCTCTAATTCTTGATAATAAATAAAACGAGGTGCGCACCATGCGGAAGAAAATTCACTAATTCACCAATTCTTGATTATAATAAAAACCTTCCAGTGCGTCTTGTAGGTGACGGAATGGGCGCTGAAGTAGATGGAGAAAAGTGCGGATGTTTATGGCAGAAAGTGCGGAACTTTCTGATGCGAACATCGGACGTCTGCCATCCTCAAAATGTGAAATGAAACGATAATTTCTCCTCTCCCAGAGATTTTTTTTGCGATTTTTTCCTACACATCCTACACTTTTGAGGGAAATTGCCAGTCTACATTTATAGTTTCTGTGTGTAGGATGGTGTGCAGGATGGTCTGAAACGTGTAGGATAATTCTTCATTTTTGCGGAAAAGTGCGCGGAAACGAGGAAAAAGCCTTTTCGTCATTTTTCAATTTTCATGTCAGAAATGAACAAAAATGGAAGAAAAACGCCTTTTTTCGCCTGATAAACGCCCAAAAACCGCGTTGTGATGAAGTGTCAAAACGTTGGAAATCAAAGTATTAAGGTGAAAATTGATACGCGATTTTGCAAATGCGTCTTTGAACCGTTGTTTGGCGGTTTCTGAGGGGTTTCCGGGCTCGTTTCCGCGGTGTTTTGGTGTTTTGTGGAAAAGGTGCGCTCATCATTTTTTTGTTGTTAAGGTGTTGATAAATAAGTGCTTAGCGTTTCAAAAATGCCAATTTGAAGAATGAACTTAAGAGGTGGGCGCTGTAAAATGCCATTATGGAGGTATCTTCTCTTGATTATAAGTTGCATTCTGCCATCATTAGCCACTTTCGCTGGAAAATCTCTGTCCTTTTGGCCACGATGTCCGCATGGTTTCTTGATTCTCAGACAATCTTATCCCGAAAACAGCCTCAGATTCTGACAGAGCCAATTTGGAAATCCACCTGATATTCCGGCTCCATGACTGCCACTGGCAGTAGATAGAAACACGGAGTACCCCTCGTTTTGATAAAGCCTGCTGATAGAAACCGCCCGAAGTCCTGGCTTCGGTCAATCTTATAGAAAATATATTCGTTACAAAGCCCAATCGCAGAATTTGCCCCAAATGGCACATCTCCGAAATCAATTGGTCTCGCAAACATCACGGAAACGAAAAAAAAGAGAAAAAAAGTTGAAATTTAATTTTGTTGGTTGAATGCTTTTCCGTAATTTTGTAAGCGCAACACAAGTTTCGGGACGATGAAAGTGAGTCCTTAAAATGGTCATGGAATGGTCATTCGGAAGAGGACAATCTATCGTTTTTCCGCCATCCTGTTTTTTGTCGCTGCATATTGTATGTTGTTGTCCCAACAACCTGCAGTCTGCCTCCGGCTGAAATCCGGAATTCCGGCAAATCCATCTTGTAGAACCTGTCTGAATGGGTTATGCCAGATTTCGAGGCTTCTATCGAGACAAAACGTCTGTGAATCAAGGAGTGATGCCTGCATCGCAACTGGAACTGCAGCCGTTTTTGGTCCGAAAAGAGGCTGATGGACGGGAAAAAACGTATCCCCCGCATACAAAGTGTTGGCATTGATAACATTTATTTTTTTAAGATTGTTTAGGTTAGTTTTATGACCAGGAAATTTTCTTTGGTCCGTATTGACAGCCATAGTGGTTGTCGACGAATTCGTGTACTCAATTCAGAAGTACTGATGAAGCGCTTGAAAGCGGACAACTCTTTCTCAGATGTAACGAAATTGCGTGCTTGCGTCAGTGAATGTCGCAAGAAGGGGAGTGAAAATCCCGGTTACGAACATCTCGACCGCCTGCCGATGGTGATGCCTGCCGTGCATCTCGACCGGAAGTCCGGGGCTGACCGGCTGGAAATGAAGCATTACAATGGTATCGTGCTCCTCACGGTCAGTGCTTGTCGCCCCAAAAGACTGCTCCAATTGAAAGAAAAGGCGGCCGGATTGCCGCATACGCTCGCGGCCTTCGTGGGAGCAGAAGGGAATACGCTGAACATTCTGGTGCCTTTTACGCGTCCCGACGGTACGCTGCCTCAGACAGAAGAGAAGTGTCGGGCGTTTCATAGCGATGCCTGTCGTTGGGCAAGGTTTTTCTACCGCCAGGTGTTGCAATGTTCCATCCGCAGGACGGGAGACTCGTTGTACAGCGCTTTCCGACAGACGTTCGACGAACAACTTTATCATAATCCGTCAGCCGTACCGATGGTCATCGGGCAACCCGTAGACAGCCAGATGCTTCCTGAAGCAAGTCTGGCGGACAATGTGGTGGAAAATCTTGCTGCCGGCAGCGAAGCGCAGGACTGTAAAAGTTCGAAAATGTTGAAAAACGTCATGATGCTCAGCGATTTCTTGCAGAAGAATTTTGAAATTCGCTACAACCAGTTGCTGCACATCACGGAGTTTTGCCGGCGTGACAATAAGGAACGTCTGTTCCTGCCTTTCGACCAGACGGCACGCAACAGCATAGCCCTGGATGCCATGGAGGAGGGAATCGAGATTATCGACCGCGATGTCGACCGTTACCTCCAGTCCGACCGCATACCGCAGTTCGATCCCGTTGCCGATTATCTGTCTCGCCTTGAAGAGTGGGACGGCGTGGATCATATCCGTTCGCTGGCGATGCGCGTGCCGACGGACCAACCTCTGTGGCAGGACTTCTTCTACCGCTGGTTCCTTGGTATGGTGGCGCATTGGATGGGAGCCGACAAGACGCACGGCAACTGTGTAGCCCCCGTACTTATCGGTCCGCAGGGCACGCGCAAATCCTCATTTTGCCGCCAGATACTGCCGCCGGAACTGCGTTTCGGATATTCCGAGAGCATCGATGTCAGCAACAAACGCGAGGCGGAACTTGCGCTGAGCCGCTTTCTCCTCATCAACCTTGATGAGTTCGACCAGATTACGCTGCATCATCAGACTTTTCTGAAGAATCTTCTGCAGAAACCCTCTGCCAATCTTCGCCGTCCGTATGCAAAAAGTGTGGAGGAGATGCGGCGTTATGCCTCGTTCATCGCCACCAGCAACCACGATGACCTGCTGTCCGACACCACGGGTGCGCGTCGTTACATCTGCGTTCGCGTGACGGGCGAGGTCGATGCCCTCTCACCGGTGGATTATGGCCAACTCTATGCCCAGGCGTTGGCGGCCATACGCCGTGGCGAACGATGGTGGTTTGATGTTGCAGAGGAAGGGTGCCTGATGCGGCAGAACCGTGAGTTCGAGCGCATTTCTCCCATGGAGCAGACGTTCCTGCAGACGTTCCGGGTGCCGGAAATGCAGAACGAGGGCGAATGGTACACTTCAGAGCAGTTGCTGGAGGTGCTTCACCGCGACTGTCATCTGCCTCTTTCGGACTCCAACCGCATCTTTTTCGGACGTATCATGAAGAAACTCAGTGTGCCTTCTGTGCGGACGAACCGAGGAATGCGCTACAGGGTCGTTGCCCGGGAGAGGAATTCTAAGGATTGAAGTGGGGATTAGAAATTTCCCCTGTTACCGTAAACAATTCCCGTCATCCCCATTCGTGTGATTCGTCCGATTTGTGGTTCCATGCGGAATATATGGAATAAGACCACTAATCTTACGAATCATACGAATGTGAACGATTTCATTTTATTATCAAGAATTTGCGAATTAGTGAATTCTCTTCTGCATGGTGTGCCCCGAAGGGGCAGCCTGTGCAGAGTCCGTTACCGTTAACAACCTCGCATTTCCATTCGTATGATTCGTCCGATTCGTGGTTCCATGCGGAAGCGTATATAGATAAAGACCACTAATCTTACGAATCATGCGAATCTCATCTGGAAATTTTATTATCAAGAATTTGTGAATTAGTGAATTTTCTTCCGCATTGTGCGCCCCGAAGGGGCAGCCTGTGCAGAGCCCGTTACCATTAAACAACCTCGCATTCCCATTCGTAAGATACGTGCGATTCGTGGTTCCCGCCTAACATTCCGCATGGCATTCACTAATTCACAAATTCTTGATAATAAAAAATGTGGTTGACGTTGCCCCTGTTACCGTAAACAATTGCTATCATCCATATTCTTCTGATTCGTGCGATTCGTGGTTCCATGCGGAATATATGGAATAAGACCACTAATCTTACGAATCATACGAATCTCATCGGGGGTGAAAAAATCACGAATTTACCACCCGTGGCGTGACGTTCTCAGTCTTTAGCCGTTGCAGACGTGAATTCTTGTCGAAATCTGGTGATAAAAATGCGATTATGTGCCAACAAATCGACGATAAATCGCTGGAAAAATACCCGATAGTGTAGGATTATCCTACACTAAACACCCAATCCTACACCTCATCCTACACTGAGAAATTATTAGATTTTATTGATGATTTCTACCATTCGTGTAGGATGTGTAGAAGAAATTTCAAAAAAACATAGGGGAGGAGTAATAGATTAACTTGTTGTTTGCTTAATTATTGCTGTTTAGAAAAAAATGGAAGCGTATTCAAAAGACAGATTTCAGTTTGTCGATCGGCTAAAAGGGCTTGCTATAATTTTGGTTGTCATGGGGCACGTGTATCTCTTTTCCATGCACAATCAGCAGGGTCTATGGTTTGATGTGATATCATCGTTTCACATGCCATTGTTTATGTTCCTTTCCGGATATGTCTGCATCAGTTCTTTTTCTCCTTTCCCTGATTGGAGATTTTCAAAGTGGATTAAAAAGATTTTAAGATTGTTGTTGCCGATGTGCTGGTTTGGGCTCCTGTTTACTTTATCTTTGAACTGGCCAACGTCTGTCAGCGTGTTAGGTGACAAGGTTCATAACTTTTTGATGTGTCCTGTCAAAATGGGTTATTGGTACTTAATGACGCTTTCCGTTTTTTACATAATAATCCAATGTTTTAGACTTAATCGTTCGAATAGTCCGTATGGTGATATCTTGTTGGGAGTGGTTATAGGTGTAGGATTGGGTGTAGGATGGAAATGTTTTGTCCAAGATGAGGACTTATTCTGTCTGCAAAACTGTGCATATTTTTGGCCGATGTTCTTTTTGGGGATGATGGTACGGAAGTATAATCTTTTTAGTTTTTTATTTCGTAGTAATTGGTTGTTTACAGTTTCGCTTGTTGGCTATCTCGTTTTGTTCAATGTAGATATACCTATAATTTATGCGAACTCATTCAGTCGTCATTATTTTATACCTTTTTTTGCCATAGTTGTCTTGCTTATGGTCTTTCTGCCTCGGGAGAATAACAAGACAAAGTTGGAAGATATGCTTGCCTTTATCGGAAAACATACATTGGATGTTTATGTCATACATTACTTCTTGTTACGTTTGTTTGAATTAAAGGAAATAGGATGCTGGATGGAATCCACGGGAAATCAGGGTTTGTCCCTTCTGCTTGTAACATCGGTAGCATTGCTTATCACTTTTGTTTCTATTTATCTGGGACTTTTGCTTCGTAAGAGTGATTTTATCCGAAAGGTGGTTTTTGGAGAGTTCAATATAACGTTGTGTTCAAAGAAATAGAGTCCTGGATTATCTATAAAGAAATGTATTTCCTGCAAACAATTCGATGACCATTCGATAAAAAATATTAAAAAAGATTTTAGGGAGGGGGTAATGAAAATTCTTATTAATGCTTACGCCTGTTCTCCAGACATGGGGAGTGAGCCTGGTATGGCATGGAACTGGTGTCTGTTTCTTGCAAAATATTGTGAATTGCATATTATCACAGAGGGGGAATTTCGTGAAAAAATAGAGGTTGTACTCCCAACATTGTCCTATGGCCATAATATGCATTTTTATTATAATCCAGTTTCGGATAAAGTAAGGCGAATGTGTTGGAATCAAGGAGATTGGCGGTTTTATTGGTATTATCGTAAATGGCAGCGTAAAACGTATCATATTGCAGCAGAAATTTGTCGTATTCATAAGGTTGATATCCTGCACCAGTTGAATATGATAGGTTTTAGAGAGCCGGGCTATTTATGGGAATTGTCTGAGAAAACAGGAATACCATTTGTTTGGGGCCCTGTAGATGCAAAAGATACTTTTCCGATGGCCTACCTCAAAGGAGCGAGTTTGAAGACGAGGGCTTTTCTTATGTTAAAGAACACTATTACACGTTGGCAACTGAAGCATGGGATAAGAATAAGAAAGGCTGCGAATAGTGCAAAGGTTGTTCTATCCGCTTCTAGCAACTCTGTTCGCTCCTTCAAGAAATATCTGCACATAGATTCCCTATTGATGAATGAGACGGGGTGTTCTATGAGCGAGGTGATGCTACGCGATATTCCTAAAGAGAATAAGTTCGATATCTTGTGGGTAGGAAAAACAGATTATAGAAAGCAGTTGGTGCTGGCGTTACGTAGTATTGCTTTGTTAGACTATTCTGACATAAGGCTGCATATTGTTGGTGGTGGTGATGAAGTACCATTCAGACGCATGGCTGAGAGTTTGGGTATAATGAACCTTTGTGTATGGCATGGTGTTGTTAGTCATAATGAGGTGCAGAGATTGATGCAACAGGCAAATTTGTTTTTCTTTACCAGCGTAGCGGAAGGTACACCGCATGTAGTGCTTGAAGCAATTGCAAATCATTTGCCGGTATTGTGTTTTGACACTTGTGGCCAGGGGGATGTAGTTAATGAAAAGGTGGGAATCAAAATAGCACTATCGAATCCCGAGCAGTCGGTTGAAGATTTCGCTCGACAGATAGGATATTTATATGGAAATCGAGAGGTGTTGAAACAATTATCTTTGAATTGTCGAGAAAGGCAGTTGGAACTGACATGGGAAAGGAAAGTAGAGACGATGGTAAAATATTATAAACAAATAGTAATAGGGGAATAGAATTGTTTTGTTTCTGTTTTTTTACAAAATTTCACGATAATACAACATAAATAAGCAAGAGACGAGTTTTTCTTGTTCAACTTATGACGATGATATTAAAATCCGTTGAACCCTACCGTCATCCTGACAGCGTCAGCTTTAAGTCCGCTCCTTTTGAGGCATGGAAAGCGGTGGGAGGACAGACGGTCCGTCCGTTGTTCCCGCCACGCCTGTTGCATGGATTGGCCTATAGATTAGAGTTACCTACTCTACGATGCGTGAAGGAAGAGGCGCTACTGATGTTTGTAGAGCCGGTGTCCATCACCTTCGATACCTTTCCGTACTATGCTACCCATGAGATTGTGCCTTTTATCTGGGACTGCTGGCCCCGCTATTATGACCGGATGGAACGATGGATGCGTCGACACAGGGTGCGCACTGCTATATTCACCGCGCGACAGGAGATGGAGGCGATGCAGCAACGCTTACCCGAGGTCCGGATGCTGCATTGTCCGGAGGCGGTGGATGTGACATTGTATTCCGCAGGAAAACCGCTCGTGGAACGAAGTGTAGATTTGTTGGAGTTTGGACGTTCCAACGCAGAAGTGACTGGAAATTTGGAAATGAACGGCATCCGGCATGTCTGTACTTTGAAGGACGGACATTATATTTACAGTAACGAGGAATTGTTCTCTGTGATGGCTGATGCCCGTGTGACCCTTTGTCTGCCCCGTTCCATTACACATCCAAAGTTGTCGGAGGGTGTGGAGACCTTGACGCAACGTTATTGGGAAGCCATGCTCTCGCGTATGGTCATCGTGGGGCATGCTCCTCAGGAACTTATAGATATTGTGGGCTATAATCCCGTCATTGAACTTGACACACAGCATCCTGCGCAGCAAATTGCCCACATCATTGCCAATATCGCCGACTACCAGACGATGGTTGATAAAAATCGGGCGATGGCACTTGCAAAGGGTGCTTGGAAACAGAGGATGCAAAGCTTGATGGAGAAGATGGAAACTTGTGGGTATGGCTGCAAGAACCTTGAATGATAAATAGAAACTTTTGGAATCGTAAGTAAGTGAACAAAATTAATGTATATATGCAAAATCTACATCATCACATTGTTGCAAGATAATACCGTTTAAATTTGCTCACTTACTTATAATACATATATGGCAATTTTCCAGTTCTTTTAGATTCTGGAGAATAAAAAAGGAAATATAATAGAAGTATGCCTAATTCTCCTTCTGTAGTATCAAATCATCGAATTATCTCGGTGTGTATGGCGACGTACAATGCGAATCATTTCTTTCAAGAGCAAATGGATTCCATTTTGTCGCAACAACTGAACGAGGGCGATAAACTTGAAGTTGTTTTATCCGATGATAGCACTAATGATAACACTCTCCGGATGGTTGAGGCATATCATGATGAAAGGATTGTCTATTTTCGTCATACTAACCGTAAACAGTTTCGATACTACAAAAATTTGCGATGCGCTACACAAAATTTTGAGAATGCTATTCGTTTCTCGCGCGGGGAAATTATTTTCCTATCTGACCAAGATGATATTTGGTATCCTGGAAGAATAAAGGCTATGGTAGATGTTTTGGACGGTACGAACAAACATTTCGTTTCATCGTCATTTCATTGGATGTATAATGGTAAAGTTTTTTCTAAGACAATCATGCGTCCACTTTCCTTGATAAAGATACTATCGCATTCTGGTATTTTTGGTTTCTCTTGTGCTTTTACTCGAGAATTCGCAGATTATATATTGCCATTTCATAAGGTTCATCAGTATGATACTTATTTGGGGGCTTTGGCGGTAAGAAACCAAGTGGCGGTATTCGATGAAAGAATAATGGCGGCTCATCGTTGTTACCCAGAACAAACCAGCAATTCGGGTTTTCATGAGCCTTTGTGGATAAAAGTGTTGTTCCGATGCAGACTCATATTTTCAGTGATTTTTAAAAGAAAGTTAATCTAATATGTTAAAACTGACATATTTATTCGTGCTGATATTTTTAGTCCGTTAATAATACAAAGTGTTATCCAAGAAAGATAGTGTATGAAGAATGTTTGCGAATACATAATATCAGATTGCTATCGCTATACAGGAAAGAAGAAAAGTGCGATTGGAGCATCTGTTTCAATGTTGTTTACTTTAGATAGAGGAAAAAAATATCTGTTTTGGCTCAGATTGTGTCAAAATGGAAATTTGCTACAGCCATTGGCGATTGTGATTCATAAATTTCTATCATTACATTATGGTATAGAAATACCGCGTCAGGTAAAAATAGGTTATGGGTTGTATCTTGGACATGCTATGTCTATTGTCGTTAATCCAAACACGAAAATAGGTGATAATGTGAATCTTAGCCATTTTCTAAGTATTGGAACTAATGATGGGCACGCAGCGACAATTGGGGATAATGTGTACGTTGCTCCACATGTCAGTATTGTTGGTGGGGTGGTAATCGGTGATAACGTTAGTATTGGAGCCGGAGCAGTTGTTGTAAAAGACATACCTCGAAATGCTACTGTCGCAGGTGTCCCTGCCAAAATACTAAATTACAATAATCCTGCAAGATTTATAGGAAACAGATACAAAAAGTGAATACGAAATAATGATACCCAAAATAATTCATTACTGTTGGTTCGGCCGTAATCCTTTGCCAGAATTAGCGCAGGTATGTATAGCGTCATGGCGGAAGTTTCTGCCTGATTATGAGATAAAGGAATGGAATGAGAATAACTTTAATGTGAATATGATTCCATATACAGCGGAAGCATACGCAAAGAAAAAATACGCTTTTGTCAGTGATTATGCCCGGTTTTGGATTATGTATCATTTTGGCGGTATATATTTTGATACGGATGTAGAGGTGATTCGCCCTATGGATGAGATTATAATGCAGGGAAATTTTATGGGCTTTGAAACTGATCCTGATGGGGAAAACTCCCCAGGAAAATATGCACCAAGATATTGTTACACTGTTGCATTAGGATTGGGATTTGGTATGGAAAAAAGTCATCCATTCATGCAACGCATGCTGACGTATTATGAAAGCCTCCATTTTGAGATGCCTCCAGTGAATATCGCGTGGTACAAGACCATTGTGGCTTATACAACGGAGCAACTTTGTGATGTTGGATTGAGAAATGTTCCGGGCATTCAGAGGGTTGGTGATATTACCGTCTATCCGCGGGAATACTTCGCTCCAATAAATGTGATAACTGGCAGAATGCGTATAACGGACCATACTTACACAATACACCGTTATGCTGGGAGTTGGAATGCCAAAGAAGAAAACTTGAAAGAAACCGTTAAGCATTATATAAAGTCCGTTATACCTGATTGTGTATTCCTGCTCCTCAATCGGTATAAAAGACGCAAATATAGAATTCCCTCTGAGAAAAGAGAATTATTATGAAATTTATCAGTATTTTCTACACGTTGTTTTGGATGGTGTTTTTTCCGACGTGTATTGCTTTCAATGATTTGCCGGGCTTCCGTCATGTGGACGAAGCCATGACTGCGGTGCTCATCGTCTTCACCGTCCTGGTGTCCGGTGTCCGGACCACCAACCGTAAACCTTGGAAGGAATATGTCGCATGCCTCGCCCTGTTGACCTTTTATGCCGCATATTCACTTTATGTATCGCGGGTGAATGTGGCAGAGGCGGTGTACATTGAATTTGTGCAGCAGATACGTCCGTATAGTGTCTTGTTTTGTACATGGATTCTGAATCCCCAGTTCTCGCGGATGCAGAAACGTCTGATGCTGACGACCATGATTGCCACGCTTTTGGCATGGCTTTTCTTTACCTTCAGGGCCGGTGATTTGTTGCCGGATGCCGAGTTCCCCGTACTCGGACAGTTGGCTATCTGTACGGGCATGGCCTATTATATCTTTGCACAGCCTTCAGCAAACAACAAGTATGTGGCACTGTTTATCGTATTGGTAGGCTTACTCGCACCGAAGTTCAAGTATTTTGGTGAGGTGGTGTGCTTTGTCGGAGTGGTGTTCTTCCTTACCCACCGCGTTCATTTCAAATCTCCGAAAACGGTCTTGCAACTGGCAGTCCTTGCTGCTATTTGCATTGCGTTTACATGGACGAGATTTGAATGGTATTATGTTTCCGGTTGGGAAAACGAGGAGTTGGCGCGCCCGATGACCTATAAGGCGGCATTACTGATTCTGAAAGACTATTTCCCCTTCGGTCCCGGCATGGGCACTTTCGGTACCTATGCTGCCGCCGTCCATTATTCGCCGCTGTATTATTCCTATCATCTGAATGAAATATGGGGACTAAGCGAGTCGTTTAGTGACTTTGTTGCCGATGCTTTCTATCCCACTCTGGCCCAATACGGTGTGTTGGGTGTGGGGTTCTTCGTCTGGTTCTGGGCGCGGAGGCTGAAAAACATCAACCAGATTACAGATATCCGTTATTACCGTGTGGCGCTACTTGCTTTCTTCTGTCTCGCCATCGAGAGTGTGGCGGACACTTCGTACCTTTCGGGAAAGGGTATGGGCTACTTCATGCTCCTCGGCCTCTGTCTGAACAGCACCTACCGGCCGAAAGCCGAAGAAAAAAAGGAGGATGATGAAAAAGATGATGAAAAGCCTCTGAAACTTCCGGAAACGCCTTGGATTCCTTCTCTCCCGCAGCAAAGATCCGAGATCCATAAAGTGTGGAGGATTGGAGAATGAGAATAATGAATATTATATTGAAATTCACTCTGCTTCCTGCATATTTGTGGGACATGTTGTGGGCTCCCGTATGGAAGCGTGCCATGCGACATTGTGGTCGCGGGGTGTATCTGCGTCCGATGTCATCGGATATCAAGGGCATTGAAAATCTGTCTGTGGGTGATGGAACATCCATTCCCAAAGGGGCTACGTTCTATTGCACAGATGCTCCTTTGACCATTGGGCGGAAAGTAATCTTTGGACCACATCCCACCATCATCACGGGTGACCATCGGACAGATGTCCTCGGAAAATATATCATGGACGTCAAGGTAGAGGAAAAACTTCCTGAGAATGATCAACCTGTAGTTATTGAGGACGATGTCTGGTGTGGGGCGAATGTCACCATATTAAAGGGTGTTACCATCGGGCGTGGCAGCATTGTTGCCGCTGGTGCTGTGGTGACGCAATCATTCCCCCCCTATTCCATCATCGGAGGGGTGCCTGCCAGATTGTTGAAAATGCGGTTTACGCCGGAGGATATTAAAGTGCACGAGGATTTGTTGATGGAGAAAAAAAATTCTTTAATTGTTTAGATATCCGTTTCCCTGAACTCTCTTTTTTATGTTTGGATAATGCATATTCGTGGGAACGTAGTGAAAACATTAACAAAAAACGTGTAAGAAATGGATTGTAAGCACAAGATAGCCATATTAATGGCCACGTATAATGGTAAAAGGTATTTAGAGAAACAAATTGAATCCATAATCTGGCAGGATTTCGATGATTGGGAACTCTTTATCCATGATGATAAAAGTACAGATGGTACATTGGATATTATTGAAAAATATGTTCGATTGTATCCCGAAAAAATCCATTTTATGGAAGATTGTATAGAACAGGGACGTGGGGCACGGGATAGTTTTATGTGGTTGCTTGAACATGTCGAATCCGAGTATTATATGTTTTCAGATCAAGACGACGTTTGGCTGCCGCATAAGATTTCAATTACGTACAATCGTATATGTAGAGAAGAGGAAAAGACTCCATTCTTGCCGATTATGGTCTATACGGATTTATGTGTAGCAGACAATAATTGTTTTCCTACAAGGTTATCATTGTTCCAAATGATGAAGATGAAGCCTAAATGGTTTGATTCTTTTGAGTGTTATAGAGTGACTAACAAGTGTTCAGGATGCACATCTATTATAAATTATAGAGTAAAGCAGTGTGCATTCCCGATTCATCCTCATGCTTATATGCATGATTGGTGGATTGCTTTGATGGCATGGAAAAATGGGGGGCGTTGTGTTTCTATTGACGTTCCAACTTTGTTGTATCGACAGCATATCAGCAATGTGTGTGGTGCGCCAGTATATGGGAGAATGAATTGGTGGAGGACTAAATTGATGAGTATCAGACGTGTGTATACAGACAATCTTTTTTTATATCGTTTTATGAAGGATGCCACAGACTGCACAATGGCTGAATATATGAATGCAAAACTACATGTCTTATTGTATAGGTTGTTCTTGCGATGAGTAAACAAGTTCGTGTCCTTGTTGTCGGTTCCGCTCGTGAGAGTGCTGGAGGAGTTTCGGAGGTTATCCGCACCATGAGCCACATGTCCGTATGGGAGCGATTCGGATGCCGGTGGTTAGGAACGCAAATCCAACGGAACTATCTGTGGAAACTATGGTATGCCATTAAAGCCAATGTTACGGCCTTGTGCATTCTTTGGAGGTTCGGCATCGTGCATTTCCATACCGTTCCTGACCGCAATGGACTCCTCATACAACTTCCCATTCTGCTGATGGCGTTGGCAGGTCGGAAGCGCATTATCATGCATGTGCATATGGGTAATCAGTTGCGGAACCATACCCGGAACCGGCTCTTCAAATGGTGTCTGCGGCAGGCAGACCTCATCGTATTGCTGGCACCGAAATGGAAAAGGATGTTCGAGGAACTTTATGCCGATATCCCGACACCGGTAACGGTGGTCTATAATGCTGTGGAGACGGTGCCTGAGGTGATGCCGCAGGAAAAGCAGCCGGTAATTATGATGGCGGCATATCTCAATGACAACAAAGCCCCGGATATCCTGCTGAAAGCCTGGCAGAAGGTGGAGAAAAAATACCCACAGTGGTCGCTCGAAATCCTCGGGAATGGTGAGGTTGAGCGTTTCCGGAAGATGGCGGAAGAGATGGGATTTGCAGGACGGGTGAATTTCAAAGGTTATGTGGTGGGAAAGGAAAAGGAACAACTTTTCAGGAGAGCATCGGTGTATTGCATGTGTTCTTACGAAGAAGGCTTCCCCATGGTAGTGCTTGAAGCATGGATGTATGGCATGGCATTGATCACGACTCCCGTAGGCGGTCTGCCCGATGTGTTGGAAGAGGGACGCAATGCTTTGACTTTCCCTTTCGGTGATGTGGATGCCCTGGCGAAACGTTTGGAGCGTCTGATTATGGACGAGGACTTGCGGAAGCAAATGGCAGGATTCTCTCGCCGTTTTGCCGTTCAGTATTTCTCTACAGAAGAAATCAGCCGCTGTTGGGAACGGATATATAGTGAGGTCTAATCCTGTATGATTGTGTTTTGCTTATACTTTGATGAATTTTCACTAAACCTTCCTTCACAATAAATCATACG
Source organism: uncultured Bacteroidales bacterium (assembly GCA_945833885.1). Classification (GTDB taxonomy): domain Bacteria; phylum Bacteroidota; class Bacteroidia; order Bacteroidales; family Bacteroidaceae; genus Alloprevotella. Next base: position 14,942 of record CAMAFY010000019.1, on the reverse strand, counting down.
ATACAAATAGTCCCCCTACAAAGTTTCATATTATATCTGTTCCCGACGCAAAACGAAAACTCGGATAAGTATAAATTAGGCAATTAGGAAAAGTTGACCCTTTGTCGCTCCTGTCGTTGTTACAATAATAGTACCCAAATTTTTTCGCCATCATTAATGCCATGAAAATACTTATGATAGCCTACGCCAGTGAACCTGGCACGGGAAGCTAATATGGTGTAGGATGGATGGTGCCGACAACTATGGCGGCTGAGTTTCCTCAAATGGAAATTTATGTCCTGACGCGAAGCCGTTGTAGGGAAAAGATAGAAAGAGCACTGGGTGAACTCGAGATGCGGAATCTTCGATTCCTTTTTTACGACATCCCGAAGTGGACGACCTATCCCAACGAGATGAAAAGCCGGTGGGGAGAGCAAATCAACTATCTTCTATGGCAAATTCTGGCAAGACGTTTCGTGCGACGGTTGCATAAGGAGATTCACTTTGATGTAGTACATCATTTGACCTTCAATCAATACCGAACGCCGTCACCCGGATTCTGTATTGACATACCTTTTGTGATGGGCCCTATAGGAGGTGCTGAGAAGATATCGCCAGCCCTATGGCAGGACCTTGAACCACATACCTTGCGGAAAGAGCGTTTCAGAAGACGCGGTACGGACCTCCCGATTTTCGGATGGATGACGCGGCGGTGTAAGAACCGTAAACTGATACTTTGTTCCTCGCGCGAAAACCTCCAGGCACTGAAAACCTACACCTCTGCTACATGTAGGGTGGAGGAACTGGCAGCCATTGGATATGACGAAAAAGATTTTGAAATCGCAGGAGGACCGAGGACTAAGGAGCAGTTCACCTTGATTTATGCAGGGAAAGCCTTTGACTGGAAGGGGCTGCACATTTTTCTGAGAGCCTTCGGTCATGCCTTTGACATGGAGGAGCGCAGGCAGATGCTCATATATCTCGTAGGTATACGTTTTGAAGACGAACAGCGCAAGGTGAAGGCCTGGGCCGAAGAACTTGGTCTTGCGGAACAGATTCGCCTCGTGCCTTTCGTACCCCGAAACGAATTGCTGGAACTGGAGGCAACCTGTAACCTTCAGGTTTATCCTGCCTTTCGTGATTCCGGTTCCATGAGTGTGTTGGAAGGCTGTGCACTGGCGTGTCCTACAGTATGTCTGGATGCAGATGGACAGGACATTTTTGATGACGACATCGTTTTAAAGGTGAAAATCGGAGCAACCTATGAGCAAACGGTTGAGAATTTTGCAGAGCGGTTGAAATGGGCGTATGAAAACAGGGAACAACTGCCGCAAATCGGTGAAAATGCCCGCCGATGGGTGGCGCAACATCTGACATGGCGCAGTAAGGTACAGCGTTTTGTGTCATATTATCACGAACTGACAGGGGATTCTGCATCACTGTCGTGAGTCTTATTCAAACATTTATGGGATGTTCTATAAATTAGCTTGAAAAATGGCCAAGCGATGGAGCAGCGAGTGGAGAGGCTGAACCGACGACAAACCGAGAGCCATCAAACTTGTTTGAATGGCCGAGGTGCGAAGGAGGAAGGCGAAGCCAATTACTCAGACTATCCCGAGTCGCGAAGGAGGAAGGCGAAGCCAAGCATAAGAACACTTCCTAAATGAATATAAAACTAATTTATAGAACATCCCTTATGGTAAAATACGATTATCTGATAGTCGGTTCCGGATTGTTCGGGGCCACTTTTGCCTATTGTGCCCGGCAGAAGGGCAAGCGATGTCTTGTGATAGAGCGTCGTAGTCATCTTGGCGGAAATGTGTATTGCGAGAATGTTGCCGGTATCAATGTACATAAGTATGGGGCACATATCTTTCACACCTCAAACAAGAAGGTGTGGGACTTCGTCAACTGTTTTGTGGAGTTCAACCGTTATACCAACTGTCCGGTGGCGAACTATCGCGGAAAGATGTTTAATCTACCCTTTAACATGAACACTTTTTATCAGATGTGGGGGGTGACAACGCCTGCTGAGGCACGCCAACGCATAGAAGCGTCGCGGAAAGCCTATGACAGTGTTGGACACGAACCGCAGAATCTGGAGGAGCAGGCCATCTCGTTGGTGGGTGAAGACATCTACCGGACGCTTATCAAGGATTATACCGAAAAACAGTGGGGGCGTCCGTGTACGGAACTCCCCGCATTCATTATCCGACGCCTCCCACTGCGTTTCGTCTACGACAACAATTATTTCAATGATGCCTATCAGGGGATTCCCATCGGTGGCTATAACAAACTGATAGAAGGATTGCTGGAGGGCGTGGAATGTCTGACGGAAACTGATTTCTTCCAATCGGAATATCGCGATTGGCGGCGCTATGCCCGAAAGTTAGTCTATACAGGACCGCTGGACGAATATTTCGGATATCGACTGGGAAGATTAGACTGGCGGACGGTGTCTTTCCGGACGCGCGTGGAGCCAGTGGCAAACTTCCAAGGAAATGCTGTGGTGAACTACACATCGCATGAGGTTCCCTACACCAGGGTTATCGAACACAAGCATTTCGAAACTTTCGGACCTGCCGTGGAAGAGAATCCGCAAACAGTGGTTTCGGAGGAATATCCCGTAGAATACCAGCCGGGTATGGAGCCATACTATCCGGTGAATGATGTGCGGAACAATGCACTTGCTGAGGATTACCGCAAACTCGCAGAGGCAGAAACCGATGTTATTTTCGGAGGAAGATTGGCACAATACCGGTATTATGATATGGCTCCGATTGTAGAGGCTGTGCTTGATATGAGTATCTGAAATGTCAACCTGAGTATTTTACATGACGTCATTAAGGAATAAATTCTTCGAACTCCTGCAGATTGCCTTGCACCGCCGTGAGGAATTCTCCTCGCCGCCCGTGGCATCCGACTGGGAGGGACTGCTCGACCTGTGCCGACGCCATACGCTGACCGGCATCGGGTACAGCGGAATGGAGGAGGCCGTGCGGAAAAAGGTGTGCGAACCGCCGCGGATAGAACTGATGATGGCGTGGAAACTGCGGGTACAAAAGATAGAGGATGGAAACCGGCAGCAGCAACATGATGCGGCTGTCCTTACGGAAATTTTCCGGAAAGAAGGTTTCTCATCCTGCATTCTGAAGGGGCAGGCGCTGGCAAGACTGTATGAGCAGCCGTTGCGTCGCGAGATGGGCGACATCGATGTGTGGGTATGGCCTGCTGGAAAAGAGGATTCGCCGCTGGCCGAACGGCGTCGGCAGGTGGCGGAATATTGCAACGCGCAACTGCGTGAACCGCAGGAGGTGGTATACCACCACATGGCATTCCCGATACGCGGAAAGGACATTGAGGTGCATTTCACCCCATCCTGGATGTCCGCTCCCAGGGCAAACCGCCGTTTGCAGCGCTTCCTGGACGGAGACATGCTGCAGTGTTCCCTCCATTGTTGCGGAGGAAATGAAAGGACAGACGCCTTTCCTGTGCCGACGTTGGCCATGGACCGGGTGTTTGTTCTCGTACATATCTATCGTCATCTCTTTGCCGAAGGCATCGGGTTGAGGCAGTTGCTCGATTATGACCGCGTGCTGGAGGCGACGGTGACGGACGAAGAGCGCAGAAACACCATGACGGTGCTCAAAAGTCTTGGTATGGAGCGTTTTGTGGCAGCGATGATGTGGGTGTTGCACGAGGTGTTTGGCCTTGATAGTGCCAAGATGCTCTGTCAGCCCGACGCCAGAAGTGGCAAAAGACTGCTCCATGAGGTGCTGCACTCCGGCAACTTCGGCAAATATGACGAACGTGGAACGGTGTCGCGAGACTACGGTTCCATAAGCAGGTTCGGACAAATTTTGCAGCGTAATCTGCGCTTTCTGGCAGATTATCCGGCAGAGGTCCTTTGCATGCCTTTCTGGAAACTCTGGCACCAATGGGTATCGAGACGATGGTCACCGGACCATGCCGTGCGGCGTTGACAGAATTCCATGCCGCTTTATGTGGTGAATGGCAAAAAAAATCCGCAGAATGATTGAAAGAATAGGGGACAGGCCGTAAAGAGGCTGGATGATAACACCCCGCCTCCCCTCCCCACAATAATAAAATTTCGGAAGTTGTTTATAGATTTTCCTAAACCCCGCTTCAAGTTTTCCCATGTTACGATTGAAAACATTGCCTTTGATGGAAAATCTTCAGGAACTGGAAAGTCTTCCGGACGGAAAGTTCCTCATCAATACCATCAATGCTTATAGTTACAACAATGCGCAGAAGGATGCTGCCTTTGCCGATGCCCTCCGGGGGGGCGACGCCCTTCTACCCGACGGCATGAGCATCGTCATGGCCTGCCGTCTGATACGGGCGAAAAGTCGCCCCGAGCGGCGCATCGCCGGATGGGACCTTTTCATCAGTGAGATGCAGCGCCTGCAGCGGAAGGCCGTTGCCGAAGGGCTGCGGAAGCGCGTGATGTTCCTCGGTTCCTCCGATGCCGTGCTCGGGCGTATAGCGGAACGTATGAAGACGGACTTCCCCATGCTCGACGCCATCACCTTTTCGCCGCCCTACCGCGAGGCGTTTTCTGATGACGACGATGCCCTGATGCTACGTGCCATCCACGATGCCGACCCCGACCTGCTGTGGATAGGGATGACCGCCCCCAAACAGGAAAAATGGACGTATGCCCATTGGCGGCAGATGAATGTGAGGTGTCATGTGGGGACCATCGGCGCTGTCTTCGACTTCTATGCCGGAACGCTGAGGAGGGCCCCCCGCTGGATGCAACGCTGTGGACTGGAATGGCTTTTCCGGTTGTTGTGCGAACCGCGTAGAATGTGGCGGCGTTATATCCTTGGAAATACGGAATTCATTTTACGGATGTTCGGAGAATTATATGTACGGAAGTAGGTTGCGGCAGCGGGCCCAATCCTAAGATCGCTTATGTCTCTCCCCCAAGATTTTATAAAAAGTGTTGTTAATGTGGGGCTATAAATTGGAACTCCCGACTTTCGAATCTGCTTTAAGCCGGAAACAGACCGGAGGATGACAAAACGTAATCCTCAAAATCATCGTTTTCGTTAAGCCAAATGAGTAGAGCGGAAGCAGGTATAGCGCGTTTGCGGTATGCCATGGCGAGAAAACGAGGGTTGAAATCCACCCTATAATTTGGTGTCCCTCCCCTCAATACAAAGCAAAAAACTGCATACAAATACCAAGAAACTCATCTATAACCATTTTAGAAACCTACTTGGTTCTTTTGATTATCACAACGCATTTCAAAACGGAAAAATATGGTAAGATTCAATCAATCGACAGATAAGATTATCCGAATGCTGACGCTTGCGGGCGAGTTGGTGGTCTTCAATCTGCTTCTCGTGCTGTTGTATGCCGTTTATGTAGGATATTCCGGCACCTATCCTCCGAGTTACAAGCGTCTGATGTTACTGATGTCAGTCATCTACGGACTTCTTAACTTGGAGTCCGGTATGGTGTTGCACCGGCGTTTTGTGACTTCCGAACAGATCTTTATCCGCATCATCTCCACGCTTTTCCCCTTCATCCTCATCAGTCTGCTGGTACTTTGGGCGATGCGCTGGCCATTGTTCACGTGGAGTTTCATGATACCCTTCTATGTTGCGGTCATCATCGCCGTATTCCTCTGGCGTTGGCTTGCCCGACAAATCATCAAACGCACGCGTGCCGCCGGACGCAATCAGCGCAGGGCGGTGTTCGTCGGTCCGCCCGAACAGGTGTTGCACCTTATCGAACAGATGGCGAAAGAACCCATCACGGGATATCGTTTCATGGGCTATTTCAACGACTGTGAGGTGAAATCCGTCAGCGAACTCGGCCCCTGGCTCGGGAAGTGTGATGAGGCCATCGGGTACATCAAGCAGCATCCTGAACTCTGCATTGAGGAACTTTACTGCACGCTGACGTCGAAATACGACAAACTGGTCCATGATATCCTGGCGTATGCCGAGAACCATCTGATACGTTTCTACAGTATTCCCACGAACTTCAACTATACGGAGCGTTCCATGTCTATGGAGATTGTGGCCGGTGTGCCCGTCTTCTCGCTTCACAACGAGCCGTTGACGTTCATCGGAAACCGTTGGCTGAAACGCACTTTCGACATTCTTCTCTCCCTGGGAGTACTGGTGTTTATCTTCCCCATCGTCTTCCTTATTTTCGGCACCCTCATCAAGATTTCCAGTCCCGGCCCCATCTTTTTCCGTCAGAAGCGCAGTGGACTGAACGGAAAAGAGTTCTATTGTCTGAAATTCCGTTCCATGCGTGTCAATGCCGACAGCGACAAGTTGCAGGCCACACGCAACGATCCCCGCAAGACCCGCGTGGGAGAATTCATGCGACGGACGAACATCGACGAACTTCCACAGTTCATCAATGTCCTCAAAGGCGACATGTCGGTGGTCGGTCCGCGGCCCCACATGCTCGAACATACGAAGGTTTATTCCGACCTTATCGGAAACTACATGCTGCGACATTTCGTCAAACCTGGTATTACGGGCTTTGCACAGGTGACTGGTTTCCGGGGTGAGACCCGCGAACTATGGCAGATGCAGGAACGCGTAAGGCGCGACATCTACTATGTGGAGCATTGGAGTTTTGCTTTCGACCTGTGGATTATCTTCCGAACCATTGTGACGTGGGGTGACGATGAGGCGTATTAAGCCTGATGCGATGAGAGAATCTAAACCCCGTATGACAAATATTAAAGGTTTGGAAAGCAATTTGTTAGAGAAATCTTTGTGAAACGAAGATATTTTACGGCTTTTTTACACGCTATATGTACTTTTGTTGTAAATTTGCCGCGTACATAGGATGTATATTTTATGTTAAGTGAACGCAATTTCAGCAAACTTTTCCGTAGAATATGCTATCTAAGGGCAGGATGATGTCTTTGCCATGCCGATGATTTTCCAATCATTTCCCTTGCGGCAGACGTTGGTGGGAGGGCGGCATCACGGCTAACGCCGCAGGAACCTTTTGCAGTCTGAGAGCCAAAAGGCGGATATGACGCTGTTTTATGGCGGAAGAGATGGTCGGAGAGTCCGTAAATTGCGACCGGCAGCCTGTGAGACCTGAATGGAAAACGACCACAGCCTATGACCGGAAATTTCGGTACAAGACATCTGGAATACCTTTTCTCATGACCTTCCTTCCGGTGAGTATCATCCCCTACTATCAAGGTTGTCTTGAACGAACGCATCGCCTTCCTTTTCCTGCGACCATGTTCCAAGTTTACAACATTTTGAAGTTGTTCCCAAGATATTGAAAATCAAAAAAATAATCATCAAATTACCATTATGAAGAAAATCCTTACTTTGCTTGCTTTCTTCTGCTTGGCTTTCACGACAGCCTTTGCAGAAAAGGAACTTCCTCAGCAGCCTGAGAAGTTTTGGCAGGGTGACATCGCTCGAAAGGGCGAATTCCGTGCCCGTGTCGGCGGATTTTGGGGATATTCCGACAAGAATCTCTTCCCTGATGTGGCGCCCGTAAAGAAAAACCATCAGGACGACTGGTTCGGAACCTTTGAAGTTGGTGGCGGTTATAACATTACCAACAACTGGTATCTCGGTGTTGACGCCGGATTCTGGTGGAAAGTCTATCCGTTTAACGGAGTTCCCGCCGGCAACGCCGTTGCTGCCAACCTCGTTCTCGACTATCGTCTCTTCAATCAGAAGCGCTGGCAGTTCTTTGCAGAGGTACGTGGCGGTGGCGCCCTTGGCGTTTCCGGTGACCGTATCGTAGGTTCCATCAAGGATGATACCCCCAACAGCATCAACCTTGAGGTGATGCCCGGTATCCTCTTCCGTCTGCGCGAGAACATCGACCTTACTTTCGGAATCGGTTATCAGCACCTTTGGAACCGTGGTTCTCTTGTTGCTTACGACAATGAGAACGGAATCGTGGCAAAGGTGGGCATCAACATCCGCAAACGTCAGAAATATGCTCCTGCTCCCGTTGTCGTTCCCGTTGAACCCGAGCCTGTTGTTGAGCCCGAACCCGAGCCAGTTCCCGAACCTGCTCCCGCACCTGTTGTCGTAGAAGAGGTGAAACCTTGCATCCAGAACGTATTCTTCCTCATCAACCGCTACGATATCCGTCCTGCGGAAATGGAAAAGGTGGAAGAATGTGTGGCATACCTCAACAAGTATCCCGAGGCTAAGATTGACATTACCGGTTATGCCGACAAGAACACGGGTAATGCTACCATCAACCTCCGTCTCTCCAAGCAGCGTGTGAACGCAGTTTACGATGCGCTCATCCAGCGTGGTATCTCCGCAGACCGCATCAACAAGGATTACAAGGGTGATACCGTTCAGCCCTTCGGCAACGATGAGGCCAACTATCGCAAGAACCGTTGTACCATCTGCGTGGCTGAATAATCTTTTCGTCACAACATAAACTGCTGAGGCTTTCAAAGTAATTTGGCAGTATTCTGCGATAATGTTCCCCCTTCTGTAGGTCAACAGGCCTGCGGAAGGGGTTTTTTGTTGAACTTTGTTCTTCGTTTTCTCGCCATGGCATAACAGAAAGAGTTTTCAACTGCTTTCGTTCTGCTCATTTGGCTTAGCGAAAACGTTGGTTTACCCCCTTCGTTTTCTCGCCATGGCATAACAGAAAGAGTTTTCAACTGCTTTCGTTCTGCTCATTTGGCTTAGCGAAAACGTTGGTTTACCCTCTTCGTTTTCTCGCCATGGCATAACAGAAAGAGTTTTCAACTGCTTCCGTTCTGCTCATTTGGCTTAATGAAAACGATGTCTTTTCGCTGATCATGAGACCTCCTTCCCCAGCAAATCGCAGGTGTTTTCCAAAGAATTGTCATGGATGCTGACGGTCGGAGGAATTTGATTACCGGTCACGTTTTTTGCTGATTCCGTGCGGTTAGGCACGGTGTTCAGAACAAAGGGTATGCCGAAGGGGAATCGATTTGCGAAATGTACGGATGTCGTGGTGATGAACTTCCGATGTTTTGATGAAAAAGTTCCGAAGTTTGGATAGGAAACTTCCGATGTTATAACGAAGGACTTCCGATGTTTATGCCATGATGTTCGCAGGCGTTTCCGGCATCTCTGCAGGTCCTTATCCATTGTGTGTGGTTATTCGGAGAAGATTGTGCGGGGTGGGGTACCGCGTGAGTGAAGATTGGCCGCTGCCATTCCCGTACGCCTTTCCGCCATTCCTCGCAGAATCCTTCACCTTTTCCGTCAATTGACGGCTGCCATTCCCATACGCCTTTCCGCAGTTTTCCGCAGAATCCTCCGTCATTTCCCGCAATAGTTCCGTGCCTTTCCCGTCCTTTTCTTTGTCGTGCCCGTATAGTTCTCTCCGCCATTCCCGTCCTTTCCGCCTGCTTTATCGGCACAGGTATATCAGGTCAGCCGCTCTCATTCTGCACTTACAGGCACGATTATTTTGAAATTCTCAGTAAAAAGCCCGTCGGATATGATAAAAATGCTGTATCTTTGCTTGGAAAAGAAGGAAGAAAAACGAAGATTGACGTCTTGTCTGCCGCCAGTTTTTCTTTCCGACTTTTTTTTTCAACGCCGAAAAGACGGTCAGGTTTCCGTGATTTACGAAAATTCCAGCGACTTTTTTCAGGGACACGAATCAACAGATGTGATCTTTCTGCTTGATGTTAGTGTGCGAAATCAATTCGTGACAGGTTCTATAAATTGGATTTGTCGTGTTCCGAGTCTTTTCCGAGCGGATTTTGTTCACCTTAAAGCCTTAATTTTCAGCAATGACAACAAACGAAACCATTCAAAACATCCTTACGCGCCGTTCTGTTCGCTGCTTCGACCCCAACCGCCTTCCGTCCGAGGCGGAGATTTCCCAAATTGTCGAATGTGGAAAGTTTGCCGCCAACGGTATGGGTTACCAGCATACCAAGATGCTGGTGGTGACGAATCCGGAAATCCGTGAGCGCATCAGCCGCATGAATGCCGAAGTCCTCGGCACCACGAGCGACCCTTTCTATGGCGCTCCCGTCATCATCATGGTGCTTGCCAAGGCAGATTGGCGCAACCGCGTCTATGATGGCAGTCTGGTCATGGGCAATCTCATGCTCGCAGCCCACGCTCTCGGCATCGACAGCATCTGGATTCACCGTGCCAAGGAGGAGTGTGAAACTCCCGAAGGCCGGGAAATTCTGAAACTTGCCGGCATCAATCCCGATGAATGGGAGGGCATTGGCCATTGCGCCCTCGGTTACCGTCAGGGGAATGTGCCGGAGCCCAAGCCCCGCAAGGCCGATTTCGTCCATTGGCTCCGCTGATGTCCGCCGTCAGATAGACGTAAAAAATCCGAAGGAAGGTCCTCATTTCTTTCCGTCATCCCACGTATGGAAGACTTTATAATCCTGAATCTGGGCTACGCCCGCACGCGTCATCGCTGGCAGGGCAGCGACATTTCCTCGCCCTTTCTGCGCTTTTTCTGCGTCCAGAGCGGGCGTGCCGTGCTGCATCTTCGCAAGGGGGATGTGGAGGTTCTTCCGGGACGCCTTTACCTGATTCCCGCCTATGAGCCCCATTCCTACGACTGCGAGGCGGGATTTGCCTTCTATTACCTCTTCGCTTTCCTCCTTCCGAAGGGGCAAACCTCCATCTTCGACCACTACGAACTCCCGCTTGAGGTGAACGCCAACCACGCTGCGCAACTGCTTTTTGAGAATTACTGCACGCTTTATCCCCGTCTCAATCTCCCCTCGCGCAGCGCCGAAGCCTTCCTGAACCACCAGTCGTACCGCGATTATGCCCAGGCTTTCACGGCATTGCCCTATTACGAGCGTATGCAACTGCGGGGGTTGGTGGAAATCATCCTCTCGTATTTCGTCAAGCACGGCCGTGAACGCGAGCAACTTCGCGACACCCGCATCGCCCCAATCCTTGATTTTATCCAAAGCCATCTCCATGAGCCCATCAGTGTCGAGCGTCTTGCCGACCGGGCGTGCCTCACAAAATCGTATTTTATACGGCGTTTTCGGCAGGTCGTCGGCATCACTCCCGTACAGTATGTCCTCACCCGCAAGGTGCAGCACGCGCAAAAACTCCTGTTGGAATCGGAAAAGAGCGTCGGGGAGATTGCGTCCGAGGTGGGATTTTCCGATACAGCCTATTTCATCCGTCTGTTCAAAAGCCACATCGGCTACACTCCCCAGGAGTACAGGGTGCGGCTTATCGGATAGGATTATTAGTGCCTATGATAGGACAATGTAGGCTTTTTGTGTGTATTATGGCGTTATTGGTAGGATAATATTGTACTCTTTGCAAAAATACTTCGTACCTTTGCACCCCGTCACATACGAAAGTTTATGCTAAAAGAATTCAACAAAACCGCAATTATTTCCGGCGAACGCGAGGTGAGTTATTCCGAACTGCTTCAGCGTGTCGCCGTTTTTGCGCAATCTACGCCCGTGGAACGCGGGGAGCGCGCCGTCATTTTCAGTGAGAACCGCGAAGGCTGGATTTATGCTTTCTATGCCGTCTGGTCGCATCGTGCCGTTGCCGTGCCGGTGGACGCCGGTTCCACGGTAAGCGATGTGGCGTACATCCTTTCCGACTGTCAGCCGGCGTGCGTATGGACATCGCGCCTTCGCCTCGACGTCCTGCGTGCTGCCATCGAGGAGAGCGGTGTGAAGACAGAAGTTTGTCTGATTGACGACTTCGAACAGGCCCCCGTCGGTGCGGAAAAGGCAAGCGTAGGCTATGAGGACAACGATACGGCACTCATTATTTATACGTCAGGCACCACGGGTTCGCCCAAGGGCGTGATGCTATCCTTTGCCAATCTTAATGCCAACATCTACAGCGTCTCGAGGGAGGTCCCAATTTTCAACGGAAAGCGCCGCACACTCGTCCTGCTTCCCCTGCACCACGTGCTGCCATTGGTGGGAACCGTGGTGGCACCGCTTTCCACGGGCGACGGCATTGCCCTGTGTCCTTCCATGTCGGGTGCCGACATCATGGCCACCCTCAGCCGTGCGCAGATAGGCATCATGGTGGGAGTTCCGCGTCTGTGGCAGACACTTTACAACGGCATCAAGCGCAAAATCGATGCCCATCTGCTTACCCGCGCCCTCTTTTCGCTGTGCGAGAAGGTGGGAAGCATCTCGTTTTCCCGCACCATCTTCAAGTCGGTCCACCAGAAACTGGGCGGACATCTTGAATTTTGCGTCTGTGGCGGTGCCGCACTCGACGTTGAAGTAGGCCGGGGGCTGCGGACTTTGGGTCTTGAAGTGCTGGAAGGCTACGGCATGACGGAGACGGCTCCGATGATTTCCTTCACACGTCCGGGCGACATCATCCCCGGTTGTGCCGGACTTCCCCTGTCCATGGTGCAGGTGAAACTGGTGGATGACGAACTTTGTGCCAAAGGTCCCAACCTGATGCAGGGCTATTACAACCGTCCGGAGGAGACGGCTGCCGTCATCGATGCCGAAGGTTTCCTCCATACGGGCGACCTTGCACGCTTCGATGAGCGGGGCCGGGTCTACATCACCGGCCGTAGCAAGGAGATCATCGTCCTTTCAAACGGTAAGAATGTGCAGCCTGCAGAACTGGAATATAAACTCGAAAAGTTCGAAGAACAGGTCAAGGAGGTGGCAGTTGTTCAGGATGGCGACCTGCTTTGTGCCGTCGTTGTACCCCAAAAGGATTGGGCTGGAGATATGTCGGACGCGGAAATCGAAGAACAGTTGAAGCGTCAGGTGCTCGAACCTTACAACCTCAGTGTCGCCGCATACAAGAAGGTGATGAGCGTTTTCGTTTATCACGGCGACCTTCCCCGCACGAAACTCGAGAAATTGCAGCGTTATAAGATACGCGAAATTGTGGCCCGCGGTGCCCACGAGGCGGTGCGGAAGGACGAAGGTCCCGAACCTACTTTCCGCGAATATCAACTCATCAAGCGTTATATTGAGGCGGAGAAGAGGGTGAAAGTGCGTCCCACGAGCCATGTGGAGACGGACCTTGCCTTCGATTCTCTCGATAAGGTGGGCCTCCAGGGCTTTATAGAAAAGACCTTCGGTGCCAAGGTCGGTGCCGACACGATGGCGGGATATGCCAACGTTCTGGCCATTGCCGAGTATGTGGCAGGCCATAAAACCCACATCAATGAGGAGGCAACGGAAAGCGTGGATTGGGCACAGACGCTCCGCGAGGCGCCTTCCGCCGGGGTGGAAATCCCCGCTCACAGCACCACGCTTCCGCTGTTGGCACGCCTTTTCCGCCTTTTCTTCGGCCTTTACAACCGTCTTGAACTGCGCGGAAAGGAGCATCTTCCGGCAAAGGGCCCTTATCTTCTCGCCCCCAACCACCAGAGTTACATCGACGGACCGGTGGTGATTGCCGGACTGCCTTCGGACGTGGTGAGCGCATGCTACTCCTATGCCACCGAAGATCACGTTCAGAGTCGTCAGCGACGTCTCTTTGCCCGCCGTCATAATGTTGTGCTTATGGAGCGTTCGCGCCTGCGTGACAGCATCCTTCAACTGGGCGAGGTGCTGCGTCGTGGCAATGTTCTGGTCATCTTCCCCGAAGGAAGCCGTACGCGCGACGGACAACTCGGCGAGTTCAAGAAGACGTTTGCCATTCTGGCCTCCGAACTTCATGTGCCCGTTGTCCCCGTTTGCATCAAGGGAGCCTACGAGGCTTTGCCGAGATGGCGCAAGTGGCTGCGGCCGCACAAGGTGACTGTGGAGTATCTTGCTCCGCTTTCCGTTGGTGAGGGTGAGGACTACGAAGCCTTCGCCTGCCGTGTCCGCGGTGTCATTGACGAATGTTTCCGTAAGGATTGACGCTTGCCCACGTTCCTTTAATCCGTATGAGCGGGGGTGAAGCATGGGAAAATCAATATACAACCCCTGATTAAAAACACAGAATATGACACGATTCCTACCTTTGAGGAACGAACAGGGCAATACGTGGACCCACCTTATCGGGGCGGTGTTCGCCCTATCTTCCATCTGGATGGTTTGGCCTGCCGTACACAAAGGGTGGGCGATGGCGATGGGCGTCATCTTCTTCATCGTCGGCATGTTCCTCATGTTCCTTTCCAGCACCATATACCATTGGGCGCATCCCGGCGTGGCAAAACGGGTGTTGCGCAAGTGTGACCATATCAGCATTTACGTCATGATAGCCTGTTCCTACACACCCATCTGTATCGGTGTCGTAGGTGGATGGCTCGGATGGTTGGTGTTCGGCATACTTTGGGCGATGGTCATCGGTGGAACCTTCTACAAGATTTTCGCCATCGACCGTTATCCGCGCCTTTCCCTGGTCCTGTATCTGGTGATGGGGTGGAGCGTGCTCTTCATCTTCCCCCGGGTGGTGGAGGAACTTTCCACGCTTTCTCTGCTCCTGTTGCTGGCAGAAGGTTTCTTCTATACGGCAGGCACCTATTTTTTTGCCCACGATGAGAAGAAGAATTTCCATGCTGTCTGGCACGTTTTCGTCCTGTTCGGCGCCATGGCGCATTGGAGTGCCGTCCTCACCATCCTCATCTAAGAGTTGTTTTCCTCGCCCTTCCGTCCTTATGGATGATAGCCGGTAAAAGTCAATGTCCGCAGACAAATTTCGTTTGTCTGCGGACATTTCTGTTATGTGAGTAGTGGTGTTATATTTTCCTTTCAGTTTTTATACGAGGGGATGTGCCGTTTTTTTCAAATGATCTGTGGCAAGTGTTGTGCCGATTAAATGTGGAGAGAATAAGTGCAACGAGCGTTACTGTCTCTTTCTGTGGTGCCACCAGGAATCGAACCGTGGACACAAGGCCAGAATTTAGGAGCCCCAGTCCTTTGCTCTACGAACTTTTTACGTGTTTTATGGCAATAAAAAAAGACAGCAACGAGTGTTACTGTCTCTTTCTGTGGTGCCACCAGGAATCGGTGCGGGGACACAAGGCCAGAATTTCAAAGCCCCAGTCCTTTGCTCTAC
>CAMAFY010000018.1 GCA_945833885.1 uncultured Bacteroidales bacterium | reverse complement strand
CAAGCATTAGAGCACTTCTTAGAATGTTTGTAAAACTAATTTATAGAACATCCCTAAATACATAATAAGTAGAATTCTTTTGGTCCTCACCATGATTCTGGCTGCCTTGGAAATGAACGCGCAGCATTCCGGTGAGCATTTCATGTTTTTGCAGAATGAAATCAAGGAGATGGACGTACCGGGCTATTCGGGCGCCATACCTCATTATCTCATCTACGGCCGCGACGGGAAACTCGTCAAGCATATCACCGGATGGAGCAATCTTGAAAACATGAAGCAGGAGCTGGACAAGGCTCTCGGAGACTGATTTCCGGGATTGCAGATCCTTAAATTTTGCTGACAAGGCAATGAGGTCCTTCCTGAAGTAGGAAGGACCTTTTTTTCGGCTTTTTCCGGAGGATTCTGCCCCCAGGATGGGAGATTTGGATGAAAGATAGGGCGGATTCGGTGCCGTTTGGACCTGAAAAACGGGCGAAAAATGGGGAGAGAGACGTAAAAATGCCGTGATGGAAGCCCCGAAACATCGGCCTTCTTGAGGACAAAGTGCCGTACTTTTGCCCACAAAGTTCCGAGGTTTGTATCAAAGAAGTCCGATGTTTTTGATTTCCGAAGCGGAAAGGGCGTGAGAACTGCCCGAAATGCCCCATGAAATATGCCGTGGTGATGGTGGTATGCTGGCCTGCAACGCGCTTTTTTGCCCGTTATTTTTGCGTTTTCCTCAATTTTTTTTGACAAAAATGCTCCAGCATGTTTTGCATTCCTGCCAAGACGGGAAAATAGTATGACGTCAACGAAAAAAAGTGATAGTATGGGGATATTTTGCCGCACAGAATTCTTGAGAATACGTTTCAGGCGGGTTCTATACTTTCACCCCTTGATATTCAGAAGATGAAATTGTACAAAATAAATACCGAATGTGTCAGGATAATACTGGTCGGATGCGTTTGCTTCGTCAGATGCAGTGTGACGGGCGGGGGCGAGGTCGTGGCCACCGACAACGGCGCCCCCACCTGCCACATCACTTCAACGGATTGCTCCTCGCCATCGTGCGCCCGACAAGGGGATTCAAGGGCAGCATACACTTCAAAGCCGAGGCAGACGGACTGAAGACGGCCGAAGCCTCCGTAAAGGTGCGGCGGCCAAAGGGCAGGTAATCTCCCCCCCCTGTGTAAGTGTGAATAGCGGCCCGAAAGCACGCGGGAAAAGGGAAAAACATGCCAAATACAGACAAAACGCGGAGATATTTACGGAAAAAATTGCGAAACAAGGCGGTGGAATGTTATTTTTTTTACAGAAGGCTGTAAATTTGCATAAAGTCTGTATGCCGCTACGTGCTGTCCGTTGCAAAGCAGCCTCCTTCGGCATCAACCTGCCTTTTCCCTTCTTGTTTGCCCCTTTACCATGAAGCACACCTTCTGTCATCCCTTCCGACTTTTGCATGCAACCATGTTGCTGCTGTATGTCCTGGCTTTCAGTGCTTGCAGCAAGCCCCGTCCAGTATGGAACATCGGGGTGTCGCAATGCAGCGACGATGCCTGGCGTGCCAAACTCAACCGTGAACTCACCATTGCGGGGTACGCCAGCGACGACATCAGGCTGCATATCGTCTCTGCCAATGACAACAGTGCCCTTCAGGCAAGTCAAATCGAACGGTTCGTGGCAGAGGGCATGGACCTTATCTTCGTTTCTCCCAACTCGTCGGACTCCCTCGTGCATGCCATTGACAAGGCGTACGATGCAGGTATCCCCGTAGTCCTCTTCGACCGTCATACGAAAAGCAACAAATACACCGCCTATATCGGGGCCGACAATTATGTCATCGGCTTCGCGATGGGACAATGTGTGGCAAACCATATGGGCGGACGTGGCGTGGTGGCAGAGCTGCAGGGACTGCAGGGGTCTTCGGCAGCTACGGAGCGTCACCGCGGTTTTTCTGATGCCCTCGGTGCATTCCCTTCCATCCGCATCATCAGTGCAGGGGCAAAGGGCTGGACCATGCGCCATGGAGAAGAGGCCATGGCGGAAGTCCTGCGGCATTCCGTCGCTGAGGGACGCGACATCGACTGCGTCTTCGGCCACAACGACCGTCTGGCACTCGGTGCACGCCATGTGGCCATGCACGAGGGACTGCACCGCATACGGTATTTCGGAGTGGACGGCCTGCCCTCGTCCGACGGTGGCATTGAGGCTGTGGCAAGCGGGAAAATGGAGGCTACCTACATATATCCTACACAGGGGCTGGAGATGGTCAGCCTGGCACGCAAGATTCTCACCCGCCAGGATTTCCAGCGCGTCAACATCCTGGAGTCTGCCATCGTCGACCACAGCAACGCCCAACTCATGGCACTGCAATACCGTGAGATGGAACGTGCCAGTGCGGACCTTGAGACGCTAAACAGCCAGGTGGACACCTATTTTACGCGCCTGCACCTGCAGCAACGTGTCATTGCCGGATTCATCATTGTCGTCGTCGTCATCATTTTCCTCAGTCTGTTGCTCTACCGTTCCTTTCTGGGCAAGGCCCGTCTGCACGACGAACTGAAACAGCAGCATCAGGAACTCTCTGTGCTCTACCGCCAACTGGAGGACATGGCAGACGCCCGCCTGGTATTCTTCACCCAAATCGGACACAGGCTCCGTACGCCCCTTACCCTGCTCGTCGCTCCCGTGGAGACCCTGCTTGCCGACCGTTCCCTGCCCCGTGCGGCCCATGAACTTGCAGAGATGATGCAGCGCAACCTCCGTGGGCTGACCACGCTGGTGGACAGTATGCTCGATGCAAAGAGTGGCGATGCCGGAAGTCCGGTCTCTGAAGGGCAGAATCCCGTAGAAGACACGTTGCAGGTGCCTGAATGTGCAGAAGATGCCTCGTCTGCCATTGCTCCGTCTATGCCGGACGACGACTCCATGGGCGACGACTCCATGGGCGAGGGTGCCGCTGCCGGCGATGCCGCAGAACGTGAACAGATACTGGTGGTCGACGACAATCCCGATGTGCGGAAACTGCTGAGGAGCATCCTTCGTGATGCGGGCTATGTCGTGCATCTTGCCGCCGACGGCCAGGAGGGTTATGAGGCTGCCCGTTCCACCGTGCCCGACCTGATTGTCAGCGATGTGATGATGCCGGTCATGGACGGACTCGAGATGTGCCGACGGGTAAAGGCCGATGCCATTACCTGTCACATACCCTTGCTCATGCTGACGGCCCGTACGCTTGATGAACATCGTGTGGAGGGCTATCGTTATGGTGCCGATGCCTATCTTACCAAACCCTTTTCGCCCGCCCTCCTTACAGCCCGCATTGCCAATCTCCTTTCCAACCGCCGTACGCTAATCGCCACCCTTTCCCATGGCCATACCCCCGTTTCCGCCGATGCTCCGGCATCATCGGAGATTGGTGTCGTCCGGCACGACTCCTCCGATGCCCCCTCTGCCATGGAGGATGGCGTGCCCGTAGCCGCCGTCCCGGCCGACCAAATGCCGCAGCATGAGTCGACACCCCGTCTCTCGCAGCGCGACGAAGCCTTCGTGGCACGCTTCTCCGAGATTGTCTGCCGGAATCTTTCCAATCCCGATTTCGGGGTGGAGGATGCCTGCGGAGAGATGGCAATGAGCCGTGTACAACTCTACCGTAAGGTGAAGGCACTGACGGGAAGTACGCCCGTCGAACTCCTCCGCCATGCACGTGTGGCGCGCGCCCGTGAGCAACTCCTTACCACAGACAAGAGCATTTCGGAAATCGCCTATGCCTGCGGGTTCAGTGCCCCGTCGTATTTCAACAAATGCTTCAAGGATGAGTATGGCATCACGCCCGGAGAACTCCGTCCTGCATCGTCTGATGTCTGAATTGCCCCCCCGCCGTGTCGTGCCGTTCCCTGCCTCCCAGAGGCGGAGAGTCTCTGTATCTGCCCGTCACGCGGCTTCTATACGTTTCATGTCCTATGCCTTGTCGTCAGGAAGAACCGGAAAAAATCATGTCCTCCTTTGACGACAAGGTTTTTTATGTCCCTATCCTAAAACAAAACGGACTTTTTATGAAAATTTTGTTACATTGAAACATTTGTAGCATTTTAAGAACGATTTTTTAAAGTCCACATGGCGATTACAGCCGTACCTTTGCACCGGAATTCAGCCACGGGGGGATGAATCGTCACCTTTGGCTTTCGTAGATTCTGAAAAACACAAAACAAAAAAACACACATGCAACAGTTCAAGAAATCAGTCACAGCAGCGCTGATGGTCATGGCCTCGTCCGTGGCCTGTGCGCAACAACGGATGGAAGTGACAGGAACCGTGGTTGACCCCTCGGGCGAGACGCTCATCGGAGCCGCCATCATGGAGAAAGGTACGACGAACGGCAGCATTACCGATGAAGACGGACATTTCAAAATCAGCGTTGCAGAAGGCGCGACCCTTGTCATCTCCTATATAGGATACGACAAGCAGGAACTTCGCGCTACGGCAACGGAAATGCGGGTTGTGCTTACGGAGGATGCCCTGAACCTGCAGGAGGTGGTGGTGACAGGATATACCACCCAGCGCAAGGCCGACCTTACGGGTTCCGTCTCTGTGGTCTCGGCGAAGGAACTGAAGAAGACTTCCGACAACGACCCCATGCGTGCCCTGCAAGGTAAGGTGGCAGGTATGACCATCACTGCCGACGGTTCGCCTTCAGGTACAGGAACGGTACGTATACGTGGTATCGGCAGTTTCAACTCTTCGCAGGACCCGCTCTTCGTCATCGACGGTGTACCCACCACCTCCTCCCTCAATTCGCTCAATATGAATGACATCGAGTCCATGCAGGTGCTGAAGGATGCCGCTTCGGCCTCTATCTACGGTTCGCGAGCCGCCAACGGTGTCATCATCATCACTACCCGTAAGGGGAAAAAGGACGAAAAGGTGAAAGTGGACTTCGGGGCCAACTTTACGGCGCAGTTCTATACGCCACAGTCGATGATGAGCCTCTGCAACACGCAGGAATACGCTACCGCCATGGCACAGGCTGCACTGAACGACGGCCTTGACCCTGTAGTCTACGCCGGCAACTACGGACTCGACCTGCAGGCATCGCAAGGGGTGGGCATCAGGGCTTATGACCCCGCTACCGGGCAGTACAACACGTACACCGTCAACGGACGTTACGATGGGTTCATCAATGCCGCCAGAACCATGAATTTCAGCGACACCGACTGGCTGGAGGCCATATCGCAGACGGGATTCCGCCAAAGTTATGACCTCAGTGTCTCAAACGCTACGGAGAAGGGTTCGGCACTCCTCTCGCTCGGTTACAAGAAGAGCAGCGGTATTCTGAAATATACAGACTTCGAGAGTTTCTCGGCACGTGTGAATACCAATTACAACGTGAACCGCTATGTCAGCATCGGCGAGAACCTCAATGTCACATATTCCGACCAGGTCAATTCCTTCCCGATGGAGAATGCCCTGAAGATGTCGCCCACGGTTCCGGTGTATGAGGAAGACGGCGAAACGTTCGGCGGACCCGTCGGAGGCATGAGCGACCGTCACAATCCCCTGCGCGAACTCTATATGAACCGCGACAACCGGCTGATGACGTGGCGAATCTTTGGAAATGCCTATATCGACATCAAGCCTGTCAGCGGACTGGTGCTACGTTCGAATTTCGGACTTGACTACGACCAGGGCTTCATCCACAGCGTGAACTACACTTTCCATTCCGACATTGTGAACAATTCCACTCCCAGCGTGACACTTAGTGGGGCCAATGATACGAAATGGACCTGGTCGAATACTGCCAACTACAACTTCACTCTTTGGGAAACGCATCATTTCGGTGTCTTGGCAGGTATGGAACTCCATCATCAGAACCGCGATGACTATTCGGGCTATGCCGAGATGTTCGCCCTGGAAAACTACAAATACATGTGGCCGGATGCCGCCACGGGTACGGAGCGTGCATCGGGTATTGCATCGGGCTATAACCTCGCATCCTTCTTCGGCAAGGTCGACTACAACTGGAACGACCTCCTGCTGGCTTCGTTCACCATACGTCGTGACGGCAGTTCACGCTTCGGACGCAACAACCGCTATGGTACGTTCCCTGCCGCAACCTTGGGCTACCGCCTGTCGGAAAACCTCAAGAAAGAATGGCTCGACGAACTCAAACTACGTCTGTCGTGGGGTGAGACCGGAAACCAGGCCATCGCAAACTCCGCCCGTTACGGACTCTTCGTCGCCGACTACGGAAACGACCGGGTTACATCCACGGCCTACGACCTCTACCTGCAGGGGTCGGGAATCCTGCCTTCGGGATTCCGTGCCACCCAGACCGAAAACCCCAACCTCAAGTGGGAGACCACCATACAGTACAACGCCGGTGTGGACTTCGCCTTCCTCAACAACGGGCTCTTCGGCACCGTCGACGTATATCTCAAGAAGGTGAAAGACATGCTCATCCAGCCTGCATACCTTGCAGCACTCGGCGAAGGCGGTTCAACGTGGAGCAACGGACCCTCGCTGCAGAACTGGGGTATGGAATTCACCGTAGGATACCGTCATACGACAGCCTACGGACTCACCTACAGCCTCAATGCCAATGCCGACTTCTTCCGCAACCGCGTCACATGGCTTCCCCCCACCACTACAGGATCCTATGCCCATACCACTACCCAAAACCTCGTCGAGGCACGTGTGCCCTACGGCTCTATAGTGGGATATGTCGTCGACGGACTCTATCAGAACGAGGAGGAGGTGCGCAACAGCGGACAGGACAATGCACGTGTGGGTGGTCTGAAATATGTGGACCGTGACGGAAACGGACGCATCAATGCCGACGACCAGACATGGATTTTCAATCCGGTTCCCGATTTCTCGTGGGGACTCAACGCCACATTGAACTACCGTAATTTCGACCTTACGCTATTCTTCCAAGGTGTCTGCGGTGTGGATATCTACAACAACCAAAAATTCCAGACCGACTTCTGGAGCATCACCGATGCCGGAAGCAACAAGGGAAACCGTCTGCTCGATGCCTGGACCAAGGACAATACCGGCTCCACCATCCCCGCCCTCACCACCAACAACACGGGCGACGAGGGACGTGCCTCGAGCTATTTCGTCGAACACGGCTCATGGTTCAAGCTCCGTACCCTGCAGTTGGGATACAACATTCCACAGGACATCCTCGGAAAACTCCGCATGAGCAGCGCACGCTTCTACGTTTCCGGGCAGAACCTCTTCACCGTCAAGTCGAAGGACTTCACCGTTTCTGACCCCGAAAACCCCAACTGGGCTTATCCCAATGCCACTTCCGTCAGCTTCGGCCTGCAACTCGGCTTTTAAAGGGATGTGCTATAAATTAGCTTGGTAAACTAAGAATATCATCGCCTTCCGGAGGCCCCCTTCCCGGAATGCAACATACATACCTTTGAAAACAATGAAAAAGATTTTCAGATACTTCCTGGCGGCAACCTTCGTCTTCACCGCCACATCGTGCGACGATTTCATCAACGTCGATCCTCAGGGTGTCATTGATGAGGAACTTGCACGGCAAAGTCCCGATGAGATGGTGACCGCAGCCTATGCCATGCTCGGCGACTGTTGGTATTCCTATCCGTTCAACCTCTGGCCCTACGGCGACATGGCCAGCGACGACTGCCTGAAAGGCGGTTCGGGAACCACCGACACGGGCTATCATCCCATGGAAATCTGGTCGACCATGACCACCACTCCCGGGGAATTCGACGAACTCTGGTATCGCCTCTACTGCGCTGTTTCGCGCTGCAACCGTGCCCTTTGCGCGCTTCAGGACTACGGTCAGCAGAAACTCGGTGCCGAAACCGCCCGTCAGCGCGAGGCGGAAGTGAGGTTCCTCAGAGCCCATTTCTATTTCAAACTCCTTACCATGTTCCGCCAGATTCCCTGGATTGACGAGGAAGTCTACCGCAACAACACGCAGGAAAAGACCCCCAACAACGAATTCTCCTACGAGGAACTCTTCGGCAAGGTTATCGAAGATTTCGAGATGGCCTACGAAAACCTTCCCGAGACGCAGAAGGATGGCGGACGTGCCAACAAGATTGCCGCTGCAAGCTATCTTGCCAAATGCTGGCTGACACTGGCCTGGGGCGACGGATATGAGGCTACAAACGGCGTGACACACATCAACCAGGACTATATGCAGAAAGTGTTGCAATACACGCAGGTGGTCAAGGATTCGCAGTATGGCTACATGGAGGACTTCGGCGACATCTTCCTGCCGGAATACAAGAATTCCAAGGAAAGCATCTTTGCCGTGCAGTGTTCCGACTACAAGGACGACAACACCACCTTCGGCCGTGCCAACTGGAGCAATATGCTCAACGGCTGCTGGGGCATGTGGTCGTGCGGATGGGACTTCCACAAGCCCTCACAGAATCTCGTCAACGCCTTCAAGACGAAAGACGGACTCCCTGACTTCGAGGGTTACAACGACGAGATTGCTTATCCTGTCTGCGGCGCCCCCACCACCCAGAAGTGGGACCCCCGCCTCTTCCATACCGTTGCCATGCCGTCGTTCCCCTATAAATATGAAGAGGAGTACACGATGACAAAAGCCAATTCCCGAACCCCGGGAACTTACGGATACTATGCTTCGCTGAAGGAAGTGCCGCAGCGTTCGAAGGGCGAGACTTTCAACCAGCCCTGGCAGGCCTTTGCCATGAACGACTACGTGTTCCGCTACACCGATGTGATGCTCATGCGTGCCGAGGCTCTCGTCGAGACGGGGCAGTTCGGTGAGGCGCGGAACATCATCAACGACATCCGCCAGCGTGCCGCCAATTCCGTCGACAAGCACATTGCCTATGCTGCCGACCAGTGCGAGATAGCACGCTATCCCGAATCGTATTTTGCCGACAAGGAGTCGGCACGCCGGTGCCTGCAGTGGGAGCGCCGTCTGGAGATGGCCATGGAAAGCAGCCGCTACTTCGACCTCCGCCGCTGGGGCATTGCCTCGAAGACCCTCAACGCCTACTTCGAGAGCGAGCAGCACGATGTCTACGACGGGATGCCCTATGCACAGTATCTGAAGGATGCCCACTATACTGCAGGCAAAAACGAGTTCTATCCTATTCCTTATAACCAGATGTTCTACATCCCCGGACTTTATGTCCAGAACAAGGGATATGAATAAACCGGTTCTGCGGTTTCTGAATACTTGATACGTTAAAAAAAAGGAGAAGGGGGCTGTATTCATGCACATGGGGACGGATGACTCCCCCGACTCCTGCCTGAAAAGGAAAAAAATGAGTAGGTAGAGGTTCTTGAGGCAACAAAGATTTTTAGGATAACGTTTTTCTGTGTATCATCACATTGGTATTACAGCCATTGTTGGCTCTGCCAACGATTATGTAACACTCCCTTTCCTTCATTATAATATATATTATGAAAAATACTCTATTCACTCTTGTTCCCGCCCTTGCATTCGCTATGGGTGTCCGGGCGCAGGTTTCGCCCGAAATCCTAAGTGAGCAGCATGCCATGCTGCGCGTGGAGAACCAAGGGAAATATCTTCTGCTGCCAGTCGAGGAAAAACAGGAGAACGCCCACATCCGTGTGGTCAGGGACAATCAGCTGGTGAACACCATCAACTGCCGTCTGGCTGTCGACAAGGTGGACTATTACGTGCCTTACGAGATTCGCGAAGGCGAAATCCTTGACATCGCATTTGCCGCCAATTTCAGGAAGACGGGATCCATCAAGGGTTTCACTTGCTGGAACAAGATGCACTATGCCAATGAGTTTACGGAGAAGATTACCGAAAAGTACCGGCCGGCCTATCACCACACTCCCGGCCATGGATGGATGAACGACCCCAACGGCATGTTCTACAAGGACGGCAAGTGGCATCTCTGTTTCCAATGGAATCCGTACGCTTCATATTGGGAGAACATGACGTGGGGACATTCCTCCTCTACCGACCTCATACATTGGACCGCTGAACCCACAGCCCTTGTCCCCGATGCATTGGGAACGATATTCAGCGGTTCGGCCGTCGTTGACAAGGAGAATACCGCAGGATTCGGCAAGGATGCCATCGTGCTGATGTATACATCGGCACGCGAGCGGCAGACGCAGTCGATGGCCTATAGCACTGACGGTGGAAAAACCTTCAGAAAATACAGCGGAAACCCTGTCCTCACCGCCGATATCCCCGATTTCCGCGATCCCAAGATGTTCTGGAACGAGGATGCGCAGTGCTGGAACCTCATCCTCGCCTCCGGTCAGGAGATGTGGATCTACTCTTCCTCCAATCTTCGCGACTGGAAGTTCGAGAGTGCCTTCGGACGCAATTACGGCAATCATGGTGGCGTATGGGAATGTCCTGACCTGATGAAGATGAAGGTGGCCGGCAGCGGCGAAGAAAAGTGGCTCCTGATTTGTAACATCAATCCCGGCGGACCCTTTGGAGGTTCTGCGACACAGTATTTCGTCGGCTCTTTCGACGGACACGAATTCAAGTGCGAATCTGCTCCGGAGGTGACGAAATGGATGGACTATGGCAAGGACCATTATGCCACCGTTACATTCGACAATGCTCCCGACGGCCGCTGTGTGGCCATGGCCTGGATGAGCAACTGGCAGTATGCCAATCAGGTACCGACGCTTCAGTTCCGTTCGGCAAACACCATAGCCCGTGACCTCGGACTCTATTCCTACAACGGTGAGACCTATTGCAGCGTGAAGCCGGCCGTAGAAATGGATGCTGCTCGTGGTAAGGAAATAGCGGCTCCCGCTGCGCGGTGCGAGATTGTCCTGACGCTCAAAGGCGATGCGCAGATTACGCTGAAGAACAAGCGCGGCGAAAGGGTGACGATGATTTACGATGAGGCGGAAGGTACATTCGACATGGACCGTAGGCGCTCAGGAAACGTTTCGTTCAGCGACGCTTTCCCTTGTGTCACTTCTGCTCCTACGAACGGCAAACTGCGTCAGGTACGTCTCTTCGTCGACCATTCCAGCATCGAGGCGTTTGATGCCGAAGGCAAGATGGCGATGACCAATCTCGTGTTCCCCTCAGAACCGTACTCCCGTATTGAAATCAAAGGAAAGGCAAAGGCAAAGGTCTATGCCATAAAATAGGGGAGAACGAAGATAACTCAACAATACAAAAACAGTATAAATATGTCGTCCAAGATGTCTTCTGCCAGTAGGATTTCGCTTATTTCCGTCATGCTGGCATTCTTTACCATGGGCTTTGTCGACCTTGTGGGCATTGCCTCCAACTATGTGAAGTCTGACCTGCATCTGAGCGATGCAGTGGCAAATACGATGCCTTCGCTGGTCTTCTTCTGGTTTCTTGTCTTCGCCGTACCTACCGGCATGCTGATGAACCGTATCGGCAGGCGCCGCACCGTCCTGCTCTCCATTGCGGTCACGCTCCTTTCGTTGCTCCTGGCCATGGTGGGCAGCAGTTTCCCCCTCATGCTTTGCGCCTTCTCGCTGCTGGGTATCGGCAATGCGCTGATGCAGACTTCCCTTAATCCGCTTGTGGCCACTGTGGTGCAGGGTGGAAACCTGGCTTCTACACTCACCTTCGGACAGTTTGTCAAGGCCATCGCATCGTTCCTTGCACCCTACATCGCAGTTTGGGGTGCCACAGCCCAACTCCCTACATTCGGTCTGGGGTGGAAGGTGCTGTTCCCCATCTATGCCGTTGTGGCCGTTGTGGCACTGCTCCTGCTCGCATCCACACCCATCAATGAGGATGAAACATCCGGCCAACGCGCTACAGGCTTCCTCGATTGCGTACGGCTGCTCCGTCGTCCTGTCGTCCTGCTCTCCTTCATCGGGATTGTCTGCCATGTGGGCATCGATGTGGGCACAAATGCTACGGCGCCGAAGATACTGATGGAACGTCTGGGTATGGGACTTGATGAAGCCGCCTTTGCCACTTCGCTATACTTCGCTTTCCGTACCGTCGGCTCGCTGACCGGAGCCATGCTGCTTCGTGTGGTGAAGGGTCGCATATTCTTTGCCTTGAGTGTTGCCATGATGCTTGCTGCCATGGCAGGCATGGCATGGGGTGCATCGCTTGCCGTGCTCTACGCGGCAATCGCGCTGGTGGGATATGGCAATTCCAATATCTTCCCCATGATCTTTGCCGAAGCCCTTCGCAGCGATTCCGAACATGCGAACGAGGTGAGCGGACTGATGGTGATGGGGCTTGCCGGAGGTGCCTTGTTCCCCCTTGTGATGGGACTTGCGAGCGATGCCGTCGGACAAATCGGAGCCGTGGCGGTGATGGCACTCGGCGTATGTTACCTGATTACCTATATCAGACGGATTTCCTGACAACGCATTTTAGGGGTGTTCTAAAAATTAGATGAAATCCAACAACAATCATACAAATCTTTATATTATGGAAAACGATGGAATCATAGTAGGTCTGGGCGAGGCGCTGTGGGATTGCCTCCCCGAAGGACGGAAGATAGGCGGTGCACCGGCAAATTTTGCCTTCCATGCTTCGCAGTTTGGCAATGAAGCCTGGGTAGTAAGCGCCATCGGGAATGATGAACTTGCCGATGAGACGCTGGAGGCACTGTCGAAGAACGGGTTGCGGCTGGAGATGCCGCGTGTGGATTTCCCCACAGGGATGGTCAATGTCGTGCTCGACGAGGAGGGCGTAGCGACATACGATATCAAGGAGAACGCTGCATGGGACAATATCCCCTACACTCCGCAGATTGAGGCTCTGGCCTCTCGCTGCAAGGCTGTCTGCTTCGGCTCCCTGTCGCAGCGTAGCGAAGTGTCGCGCCAAACGGTCTACCGTTTCCTCGATGCCGTTCCTGCCGGATGCCAGCGTGTCTTCGATATCAATCTGAGGCAGAATTTCTATTCAAAGAATGTCATATGCGAATCCCTACGACGTTGCGACATCTTGAAGATAAATGATGAGGAACTGGTTGAAATCTCGCGGATGTTCGGATATCCTGGTCTTGACCTTGAAAACAAGTGCTGGCTGATATTGGGAAAATACAACCTGCGGATGCTTATACTTACCTGTGGGGCAAACGGCAGTTATGTGTTCTCCGAGGGTCGCATCTCGTTTGTAGAGACCCCGAAGGTAACGGTTGCCGATACCGTGGGGGCGGGCGATTCCTTTACAGGATCCTTCATCGCCGCACTTCTCAAAGGTCTGACAGTCCCAGAAGCACATCGGCGTGCCGTGGAGGTGAGTGCATACGTCTGCACGCAGAACGGCGCGATGCCCACATTGCCCGAACGCCTTAAGGACTTTTAAGTAACGTTTTCGTTAAGCCATATGAGCAATGTGAACTTGTTCATACATTGCCATGGCGAGAAAACGAAGGGTGAAACCCAACGATTTCCATGTAGTGGAGGAACTGTACACATATAAATTTGTCGTTCTCCCTCGGATACATATATCCGCGGTGCATCAGTCAAACCGATGCGCTGCGGATTTGCTTTTCTCTTTCCTGAGGGTACTTTGTCGTCGCCTCTCTAATTTCAGGTAACGTTTTCGATAAGCGAGAGCAAGGCGGCAGCCAAGTTTGTTTGAATATTGCCGAGGTGCGAACCGATGGAGCAGCGAGAGCAGAGCCAAACTTGCTTGAGCTATGCCGAGTCGTGACAGAGGAAGTTAAAAGTCAAGGAGGAAGACGAAGTCAGGGAGGAAGAAGACAAAGTCAAAACGAAGGGTGAAACCCAACGTTGGATAAGAATCCAACTGTAAGCATAAAACCGTGGAAAGTGCAAAAACAGCGGGTATGGGTGAGGAAAATTCAAGAAAACATGATGTCCTGGGGGCTGCGTTTGCGCAGAAGGCTGTAACTTTGCATAGCGTATGCGCAGACCGCATTCCCCTCTTTTCTTCCGTCCGTGCGCCGCGCTCTCTACTTTTTGAAAAAAAATCATTGCCATGGTCACTTTCGTTCTCTCTCTCATCGCCCTTTTCGTGGGCTACCTTTTCTACGGAACATTTGTGGAAAAGGTGTTCCGTCCCGACACCAACCGCACGGCACCCTGCTTCTCGCATGCCGACGGTGTCGACTACATTCCCCTGCCCTCGTGGAAGGTTTTCCTCATCCAATTCCTCAACATTGCCGGCACGGGCCCCATCTTCGGCGCCATTATGGGCATCCTTTTCGGCCCTGCCGCATACCTTTGGATTGTCTTCGGCTCCATTTTTGCCGGTGCCGTCCACGACTACCTCTGCGGAATGGTCAGCATGCGCCAAGGTGGTGCCACACTTCCTGAGATAGCCGGACGCGAACTTGGGCGTGGAGCGCTCATCTTCTCCCGCATTTTCACCATCGTTCTCCTCGTACTCGTCTCGGCGGTCTTCGTCGTCACGCCCGCCAGTCTGCTCTGCACCTTCACACCGGAATGGGGCATTCTCGCCACACCGATGGGATGGTGTGCCATCATTTTCTTGTACTATATCCTCGCAACCGTCCTGCCCATCAACCAGTTAATCGGACGTATCTACCCCATTTTCGGCCTTGCCCTGCTGGTGATGGCGGTGGGAATCGGCTTCTGCATCTTTACCAAAGAGGGTTGGATGCCAGAACTCTCCGACGGACTTTCCGGACATCATCCCAAGGACATCCCCGTCTTCCCCATGCTTTGCATCACCATCGCCTGCGGAGCCATCAGCGGTTTTCACGCCACACAAAGCCCACTTATGGCCCGATGTCTGCAGAACGAGCGCCTCGGACGCCCCATTTTCTATGGGTCAATGATAACAGAAGGCATCGTGGCACTTGTATGGGCGGCGGCAGCCATCAAGTTTGCCGGCAGTTATGAGGCGCTGGCGGCATTGGGAAATCCCTCCATCGTGGTGAACAACGTCTGCACTTCGTGGCTGGGAACCTTGGGCGCCGTCCTCGCCATTCTCGGTGTTGTGGCGGCCCCCATCAGCAGCGGCGACACGGCATTGCGCAGCGCCCGCCTGACAGCGGCGGAGATGATGGGCTTCAACCAGCACAAACTCTGGCGCCGTCTGGCGGTCTCCCTCCCCCTTTTCGCCCTCTGCGCCCTGCTCATGTGCATCGATTTCAGCGTCCTCTGGCGCTATTTCGCATGGTGCAACCAATCGTTGGCGTGCCTCACGCTGTGGGCCGTCACGGTATGGCTGGCACGCTCCGGCCGATTCTTTTGGATTGCCTTCCTCCCCGCCGTGTTCATGACGCTCGTCGTCACCGCCTACATCCTCGTGGCCCCCGAAGGTTTCTCCCTTCCGCAACTGCCCTCCGTGGCGGCAGGCCTCGTAGCGGCGGCGCTCTCCGTCCTCATCTTTTTCCGGTGGAAACGCAAATTCGCGGCACGGAAGGCGGCGGAAAAGCAGGAGCCCACCGCGTAAAGTTTACACCAAGGACTTGAAGCCCTGGCGAAGCCTTTACGGAAAAGCCTTGAAAACCATCCAAGAGGCGCTATGGAAAGTCCTTGGAATCAATCATATACAACCCCAAAAACGTATAGCATTTCCGGATGTTCGAGGGGGACGTCCACAACCTTTCGCGGAACGCTGAGCGGCACCCCCGGAATCCCGTCCCACATTTTTCCACAATGGCATAGCGGAACAAGCGGCACACGCTTCCGCTATGCCTTTTTTGTGCCGCAGAAACTCGGCACGGAAACATCGGACGTTCCGTACAGAAAGTTCCGATGTTCGCAGCGGAAAGTGCGGAGGTTTGGAGCGGAAAGTTCCGATGTTTTTGACGGAAAGTTCCGATGTTTTTTCGCCCGCATTGCAGAGGACACCCTGCACAATTCGGCGGTGTTTTCCGGTTTCAATAAGCAAAAGGCATTGAAAATGAGGGAAGTTCGGCGCTTTAAGCCCACGACAGCGGGGGAAATACAGGGAATTTGCGTATATTTGCAGAGATAATGCCGGCGCAGAATGCCGGAATGCCGGAAAACGCCCGCACCGTTTCCGCCCCCGTACACCCGCCGATGCAGGGGAAAAGGACGGAAGACGGCACGGAATGCCGCCCCGATTTTACATCAGAAAACATTATAAATTGCATGAAATATACCCTTATCGACGCTTTTGAGAACAGCGTCAGCAAATTTGCCTCCAACACTTTCCTCCTCGAAAAGGAAGGTTCGGAATGGAAACCTCTGAGTTACGCCGACACAGCACGGAAGGTTTATGCCCTCGGTGCCGCACTCCAGCAGATGGGTGTGGAGAAAGGCGACAACATTGCCCTGCTTTCTGAAGGCCGCAACATGTGGATCATCAGCGAACTTGCACTCTTCTATGCCGGAGGTGTCACTGTTCCCCTCAGCATCAAACTGGAAGAGAGCAACGATCTCCTGTTCCGTCTGCAGCATGGTGAGGCACGCTACATCATCGTCAGCGGAACACAGTTGCGGAAGGTGCGCGCCATCATCGACCAACTTCCCAATGTCCGCAGCATCATCGTCCTCGACGAGCAGGAAAACTACGAGGACCGCGAATGCTTCGTCGGAGATATCATGAAGAAAGGTGAGGAGTATCTGGCGGAAATCGGCAAGGAAGCCTTCATGGCTGTCGGTGAAAGCATCCAGAACAACGACCTCGCCACCATCACTTATACGTCGGGAACGACTGCCGACCCCAAGGGCGTATGCCTCACCCACCGCAACTATACGGCGAATGTGGAGCAGGCCCTCTCGCGCATTCCCATCGACGACACCTGGCGCACGCTCATCATCCTCCCGCTCGACCACTGTTTCGCCCACGTCTGCGGATTTTACCTCATGATGATGCAGGGCGCTGCCGTAGCAACCGTGCAGAACGGACGCACACCCTCTGAGACCCTGAAGAACATTCCCTCGAACATCCGCGAGGTGAAACCGCACTTCATCCTCTCCGTGCCCGCACTCGCCAAGAGTTTCAAGAAGAGTATCGAGACGAACATCCGCCGTCAGGGCGGAATTGTGGAGCGCCTCTTCAACACGGGTATGAAGATTCGCCAGACCTACTACGGCGAAAGCAGCCTCGACAGCCGTGCCACACGCATGGCACTGCGCCCGCTCGTGGCGTTCTTCGACCGTATTCTCTTCAACAAGGTCAAGATGAGTTTTGGCGGAGAGATGCGTTTCTTCGTCGGCGGCGGCGCACTCCTCGACAAGGACCTCCAGCATTTCTTCATCGGCATCGGACTTCCGATGTTCCAAGGCTACGGTCTTTCCGAGGCAACACCGGTGATTTCCACCAATACCCCCGACTATTACCGCTTCGGATCCAGCGGCCGCGTGCTGAAAGGCGTAGAAGTCCGCATCTGTGACGCCGACGGCAAGGAAGTTCCTTTGGGAAAAGAGGGTGAAATCGTTGTACGCGGCGAGAATGTCATGGCAGGATACTGGAAAAATCCCGAGGCTACCGCCGAAACCGTCCGCGACGGCTGGCTGTACACCGGCGACCTGGGCTACATGACGCGGGAAAACCTCCTCTATGTCAAGGGACGTTTCAAGAGTCTGCTCATATCTTCGGACGGCGAAAAGTACAGTCCCGAGGGCATTGAGGAGGCCATCGTGCAACTTTGTCCCGCCATCGACCAGGTGATGCTCTACAACAACCAGTCGCCAACCACGTCGGCGCTCATCGTTCCCAACAAGGAATGGCTGAAGCGCAACGGACATAATCTGTCCACAGAGGCGGGAGCCCGCGCGGCTTTGGAGACCATCATGCAGCAACTTGCCGTATTCCGCCGCGGAGGAGAGCACGCTGGCATGTTCCCCGAACGATGGTTGCCCGCCATCATCGCCGTGCTCCCCGAGCCGTTCAGCGAGAAGAACCGCATGATCAACTCGACCATGAAGATGGTGCGTCCCGCCATTGAGAAGGCTTATGCCGAACGCATCAAGCATATCTACACCACCGAGGGAAAGAATCTGCACAACATTTTCAACCTCGAAGCCATCATGAACTGAGGCTTTTCCCGAACGTCTCCGAAGGAAATTCCAAAAACCACAGAGGATTTTCTTGGATATTTCTTAGAAAAAGATCTGGGATTACTGAGGCTTTTCCCGAACATTTCCGAAGGAAATTCCGGACACTCCGGGGATTTCACCACGAAAAACGGACGACCGGAGCCGCGGATTCAGCCTTACAGACAAGGAATGTCCGCAAGAAACATCCGGACATTCCGCACCAACACTACACACCATATTTAGCACTTCTCAAAAGAAACCATGATAGACTTCATCACTCCAAGCATCCGATATATCGGGTGCGACGATGCAACACTTCCACTTTTCGAGAGCCAATACGAGACTCCCGCCGGAATGTGCTACAATTCTTATGTCCTTCTCGACGAGAAAACAGTGATTTTCGACACAGTTGACCCGCGTTGCACGGACGAATGGCTCAAGAAGGTCGAGACCGCGCTCGAAGGACGCACACCGGACTACATCATTGTGCACCATCTCGAGCCCGACCATTCGGGATCGCTCGACACCATCCTCCGCCGCTACCCCGCCCTGCGCATCGTTTGCTCGGCACAGGCCGCGAAATATCTGCCGCAATTCTTTGAGGATTTCGACACCACACGCATTCTTGTGGTGAAGGAGGGCGACACTCTCGGCACGGGACACCACACTTTGCAATTCATTCAGGCCACCTTTGTACACTGGCCCGAGGTGATTATGACCTATTGTCCCGAGGCCGGCGTCCTTTTCAGCGCCGACGGCTTCGGAAAGTTCGGCACCTACGATGCCGATGCTGACGATTGGGCATGCGAGGCACGCCGATATTACTTCAACATCTGCGGAAAATACGGCGCACACGTGCAGCGCGTACTGGAAAAAGTGGCGCAACTTCCTGCCGCCCCCACCACCGTCTGCCCCCTCCATGGCCCCGTGTTGCAGGGCAAAGCCTTGGAGGAGGCGCTCCGGCTCTACACGATTTGGGCGAATTATGCGGTGGAAACACCGGGAATCTTCATCGCCCACGCCAGCATCCACGGCGGAACGGCACAGGCAGCAGCCTGTCTGCGGGAGAAACTCCTTGAAGCCGGATGCCCGAAGGTCGCCATTTCCGACCTCTGCCGTGAGGATATGGCAGAGGCGATCGAGGACGCTTTCCGCTACGGAACATTGGTCTGCTGCGCCAGTTCCTACGATGGCGATGTCTTCCCGCCCATGCACTATTTCCTTCATAAACTCGCACTTAAAGGCTACCAGCGCCGACGTATCGCACTGCTTGAGAACGGAACCTGGGCACCAACTGCCGCACGCGCGATGAAGAACATCATAGGAAAGATGAAGGACATCGAACTCGTGGAGCCCGTCATCACCATCTATAGCCGCATGAAGCACGAGGATATGGCATCGTTTGACCGCCTCGTGCAGGCCCTCGTCAAGGAATAACCGCACGACATCCTGCGCAAAACCTGCCGGAAACTGCGGAAAAAGGCATCGGAAACATTTCTGGTCTGCAGCCCTTACATCTGTGGACATTAGCGAAAACCATGTATATCCGCTCCTGATACATCAGATGTTTTCAAACCGTTTTCCGCTGTTTCCCCACCATTTCACAAAACATCCGGTGGCCTTCATCGGCCATCATTTATCCAATACACCGTCACACACCACAACATTATGGGAATTTTTGATTTCTTCAAAAAGAAAAAAGACACCACAACCCAGCGTCCAGCCGCCATTGATACCATGAGCAAGGCCGATGCGATTACCGAGGCTGCCAGCAAGGCTGCCGAAGCAAAGGCCAACGAAGAGATGGACGAACTGACACGACTTGCCCTTGCCGCAGGCGTAGAAAACGAGAACGAAGGCGAACTTGATGCGGAAGGTCTCATCCGAAAAGCCCTCAACGCCATCGAAAGCGACGACAATGCCACCGCCATCCGATGCTTCCGGGAGGCGGAAAAGATGGGAAATCTCGAGGCAAAGCGCCATCTTGCACGATGCTATGAAACCGGTCGCGGAGTAGGAAAGGACGAACCTCATGCCTTCAAAATGTACAGAGATGCCGCACACGCTGGCTGTCTTGCAGCCTACAACAACCTCGGAAACTGCCTCGTTGAGGGCATCGGCACACCGAAAGATCCCGTTGCCGGATACCAGGCGTTCCGCACCGCCGCCGACCAAGGTGAGGAAGTGGCCATGGCAAACGTGGCAAAATGCTTCATGCAGGGCGTAGGTGTGGAGAAGAATCCTGAGGAAGGTCTCAAATGGTTTGAGAAGAGTTCGGAGGCAGGAAACCATCTTGCCGACTTCGAACTTGGAATGACTTACCTGCAATTCCCCGAATATCGCGACAAGGCCGAGGAAGGTTTGCAGCGCGTTGCCAAGGCTGCCGGAGAGGGAATACTGGATGCCATACTCGTGATGGCGCAGATTCACGACGAAGGTGGCCCGAAACAGAACATGAAAGAATGTATGCGCTGGCTGAATATGGCGGCAGAAAAGGGCAACAAGAACGCACAATGCCGCCTCGGACAGATACTGATCTACGGTCGGGGTGGCGTAGAACGCGACACGCAGAAGGGATATCACTGGCTCACCTTCTCGGCCCAGCAGGGCTATACTCCCGCCATTTACATCCTGGCAGAACTCAATCTCCTCTACACAAACGGGAACCAGGATGCCATGCGCATGGGACTTAACCAACTCACTCAGTGCATTAAGGAGAGTTATCCACCGGCATTCATGCTCATGGGACAGTGCTATCTCGAGGGACGTGCCGTGATGAAGGATAACGCACAGGCGCTGAAGTTCTTCCAACTCTCGGCAGAACATGGCAACATCAACGCCGAACTCCTCCTCGCCAAACTGTACAACGGAGAGGTGGAAGGCGCGGATTTCGAGACGAATGCCGAGGAAGCGAAGAAATGGCTCAGCAAAGCCGCCGAAAAAGGCCATCCTGTGGCACTCCATGACCTGGCTGTGATGACCCTGAAGGGCGAGAATGTCAGCGAAGAGGACCGCGCCGACGCTGCCAACAAACTGCGCCAGGCAGCAAAAGCAGGGTTCACCAACGCGCTGAAGACTATGACCGAATACGGCATCAGCGCACAGTAATCGCCTGAAATACGGACATCGCCGTGACGAAATTTTGAAATCGACGTGGAAAAGTGCCGACAATGCCGATGCTTTTCCAAACGCCATAAGGCAAACCCCGCCGCACTCCTCGATGGAATGTGGCGGGGTTTGTCATGTATTGCCGCGAGATTGGGACAAAACATTATAGGAATTCTTTTGAAAAACCTCAAGGATTCTCCGAATTCATGACCGAGGTTTTCATCGAAGATGACGGAATACCGCGTTCCTTTCGTGCGGGAAAACGGTGGGAGAAGGCGGAGGTTGACGGGCGGTTTCAGAAAGAAACGTAGGGCTCGAGACGGCGAATGTCCTCGTCGGTGAAGGAAGGAAGGGCGGAAAGGCTACGCAGACTGAGGATGGGACGACGGCGGCGGTAGTAGACAATCTCGCGAACCTGGTCGTAGGAAAGGTAGGGATGGCGGACGAGGGTGCGGAAATCGTCGCGGTTAAGGTCGAGGCGCCGCACCGGATTCTCCCCATCTTTGTCGCCAATGGTGAACCATTTGGCGGTTCCGGAAGGCACACCCTGCACCTCCTCTATCTGCATGGGGCTGACGAAACCTCCGAGAGACTGGCGGTAGCGCGCGATGCTCCGTGCCAGCGAGGGCCCGATTCCCGGCACACGTTGCAGCGTAAGGGTGTCGGCAGCATTGGCATCCACCACCGTTCCTGCAGGGAATTTCGCGGGACGCAGGGCTTTCAGACTGTCGTAATACGCCTGTCGTTGCGCCCGACTTCTGGCACGTTCCTCCTTTTCCCGCGCCCATTGCGCCCGGCGTTCCGCCCAAACCTGCTGACTGTCGCGCCATGCCTCGCGCCTTGCACGGCGTTCCGCCTTCTCGGCATCCCACTTTGCGCGCTGCGCCTCGTAGTCTTTCTGCCGCCGCGCCCGCTCTTCCTCACGGCTTTTGCGGATGCTGTCGTCGAAAGCACAGGGGTCGGTGTAATAACGTTCGTCGAGATAATGCCGCGAACGCAGGAAAAGGGTGAGGCATACCATGGCAACGGCAAGGAGCGTCACCAGCAATGTGCCTATCAATATGTCGCGTTTGCGCGCAGGACGACGTCTCATGGGATGGGATTCTTAGGAGGAAAAGAGGGGAAAATTCTGATGAACCGGGGAAGAACGAAAGGGAAAAGAGGGGAAAATTCGAGGGGGAAAGAAAAGGAAACAGAGGGATGAAAGTTGAAGACAACGGCAAAATTACGAAAAAAGCGCAGCAAAAGCAAAAGCCGTCCCCCGGAAAACGCTTCCGAAGGACGGCAGATAATCTGATTTTCAAAGGTGATTACCCTAAGAAAGGCTTGTAATCGCCTTACAAAACATTTGCAATCGCCTTACAAAACATTTGCATTTACTTCAAGAAAGTGTTGCAGTTTCTCTAAGAAAGTGTTGCAGTTTCTCTAAGAAAGACTTGGAATTACTTTACGAAAACCTTGTGGCAAGAGCCATCGCTCATTCGAACCACGTTCACACCAGACGTAGGAACGCTGATGCGACGTCCGTCGAGGGTGTAGCGAGCCACCTCAGTTGCGTCGTTGTTCACGGTGATTTCATCGATGCCGGCGGGGAAACTTACCTTCACACGCTTGGAGTTGGCAACGGTCTTGTCGGCATTCACGGCGATAACTACGGCATAAACGTCGTAATTAGCATCCTTGATGGCGTTGAGAAGATTGGCCTTCACGGGCATCTTCAGGGTGTAACTGCTGCTCTTCACCTCGTCCTTGGCAAGGGTAAGTTTGTCGCCCTTGGAAACATTTGACGTATAAGATGCGGCAATGCACACATCATTGAAGATGGGTTTGCAGGGAGATTTTCCGTATTCTCCGCCCTTGCAGAAGGCAGCAAGGGGGTCGTCAGCCGAGAGTCCCCACTGTGCGGCAGTGTATTGTGCGTAGCCGTTGTTCTGAAGGAAGGAAGCACCGGTCAAGCCATCGGCAGTAAGGATGTAAACCATCTCGTAAGTTCCGTCAACAACGGCGTCAACCTCAGCGGTAATGTCGACACTCGTAAGGTCCTCAGACGTGAAAGCGGCGGTCACATCAAGGTCAACGAAGGCAGGAACTTCAAGAAGTTCGTCGATATCGTCGCAGACATCGCTACCAGAACCATAGTAGGGATCGTATTCAACACCGCTACGATCGAGGAAACAACTGGGCGCACCGGACCAGCCAAGTCTGGGATATGCAGAGGGATACATGGGATCGGTGTTGTTAAAGAAGTGGTATGCGACACCGACAAAGCGGTCTCCGTAGGCGTCACGACCCTTCTCCATACCGACAATACCACGGGGGCACCAGCCACAACCTGTGCCAGTGTATTCCTCCATTACAACAGAACGCGGTATGATGCGTCCCATATTGACAAACGAACCTTTGGCAACGTTGGAGGAAACACTCTCTTCCGAACCGTTCACCTTCGTCACTTTCACCTCGACAGTATAGGAACCCAATGCCTCGGGAGCGGTGAAAGTGATGGGGAAAGAACCGGTCTTGTAGAGTCCGGATGCAACAGAAAGCGTGGTATGATGCTCAACAGGCTCACCACCTGCTACGCTGACGGTGTAGTCAACATCGGAAACTGCCTCCTTGAGGTTGGCGGTAAATGATACGGTAGCGTTGAATTCAGCGTTGGGAGAGGTGTATCCTTTGAAGGCATCAAGGGTGAAATCGTATCCGTTCAGGTTCAAATCCGAAACGTAGAGTTGCGTAAGGAGGCAACCGTATTTGGTTCCAAGGTCCGAAATTTCGCCGGTATTTTTAAACGTGTCGAAGATAAGGAATGAATTCTCTGCGAAAATTTCCGAAGCAACAAGGAGAGGATACTTCGCACCTTGCGTAGTTCCTTTGGTGACAATGTCGTAAGCAACGATGATTTCTTCGGTGATTTCATAGGGCTCGTCGAGAACAACATCGTTGTAACCCTGCTTCAACGAGGAGGGCGTTACGGACTTTGAGGCAAGAATGTTCTTACCCTTGCCATCATAAATGCGAACTTCCGCAGAGGTGAGGCACGAAGGATCGTAGATAGGAAGACGTACACCCTGAATCTTGGAGTTCCGGGTCAGGTTGTCGCAAGGTACGACATATCCGACAAGAGTCTCGCAAGGTTTCTCCATACCCATCAGAATAATGGTTGCGTCATTAGCGAAATCCTCAGCGGTGTAGTAGCCCCAAATGTCGGTGCCTTCAAGGCTTGCGGCCTTCATAGGTGCGGATGCCGACTGGGGAGAATACAGGTTCCAGTCAGGCTGAACGCTCTGCAATTTCTGGGCGAAAGCGGCAGTTGCCATCATGGCACCCAAAAGAAAGAAGTAGACTTTTTTCATAAATGAATAAATTATGATGATTGATTTTTATATAAATTTCCGAGAATTATATACAAAATGTAAGGCTCAAGCCCCTAAACTTTTCTGTTTGTAAAGGTGTAAGTCTGTAATGTTTTTGTTGAATATCTGCTGTAACTGCTGGCAAATATACGACAATCTTCAGGAAAAACAGGAAAAGACCATACTTTTTTTAGCCTTTTTACCCGTTTTTCCTGAAGATTGTACAAAAAGTGGTTGGATTATTCCACTACCACCTTCCGCGTCGTGCCGTCACTCATGCGGATGACGTTCACTCCGGGTGCGTATCCGTTGATGCGGCGACCGCTGATTGTGTAGCGTCCGACCTCGCGCGGAGCGTAGGCGTCGTCGGCAGTTTCCGTGATGCCCACCGTACCGTCCTGCACCTTCACGCGGCAGGCGTTGGTGACATATCCGAACTTGTTGAGCACCATCACCACGGCATAGAGGTTGTAATTGCTGTTGACGATGGCGTTGTAGAGGGTATTGTCGGTGGGAAGTTTGAGGGTATAACTGCGGTCGACCGTCTCATCGGTAGCCAAAGAGAAGGCTCCGCCCTGGTTGACACCGCTCATATAGGACGAACTGAGGAGGACATCGTCATAGGAATAGCGGAACACCTGCTTGCCATACGTGCCGCCGGCGAGGAACATGCTCATAGGATCGTCGTCGGAAACGCCCCACTGTCCGGGAGTGAAACCGTAGTAATAGTTGGACTGGTAGAATTCTGTGCCAGTGATTCCGTCGCCAACGAGGGCGTAAACCACCTCATAATTGGCGGAAACTGAGGAGAGGATCTTGGCATTCACCGCCACTGCCTTCCTGTTTTCATCGGTGAACGTGGCGGTAGCCTGCACGTCAATGGGCGTTTCGGTCTCAAGAACCTTCTGGACGGTGGCGAGGATTTCGGTGTAAACATCGCCGGCAAACTCGCGGTTGAACGTACATGCGGGTACAGAATTGCCGCAAATCGAGGGATAATCCCAGTTGTTCATAAGGTCGCCACTGAACTGATGGACGGCAATTCCAATGAAACGGTCGGGATAGGCCGCACGGGCCTTCAACATTCCTGCGATGCCTCGGGTGCAATATATGCAGCCCATGCCGGTGAACTCCTCCATGACACAGTTGCGGTCGAAGCGGCTGATGTTGTCGAACGTTGCGGTTGCCACCTCCGACGCCTTGTTGTTGGGCTCGCCGTTGACGTTGACGACGCGCAGTTTCACCTCATATTGACCGATGGCATGCGGTGCTTCGAAACTTATGGGCACGAGCACCTTCTGGCTCAGTCCGGCAGGAACACTCACTTTCACGTTGCCTTTCTGCTCGGAAGCGCCGTCGACGGAGATGGCATAGTCGATGTCCGTGATGTCGATTGAGCCGTCAGAGACGAGGGGAAAGTCGAAAGTGTTGACGATATCCTGGCGTGTGGTGCCGCTGGCATCCTCGAAATGGGCGCTGTAATTGGGAAGTGTGGCACCCGAAACCTTGACCTGCAGGACGAAGCATCCGTAATTCTTGGAATGGTCCTCGAACTTCGTGCCCGACTTTATCAGAAGTCCGCCCTGCGTCTTCACGCTGTTGTCGTAAACAATGGGGTTCTTGGCGGCGGCAGATGAGCCGGATGGGGTGTAGAGCACGGAGACATAGACGTCTTCGTTGAGGACAATGGGGGTAGAAAGTTCGACTTCGGTGTACGACATGTCGGCAAGACGGCTGACATCGACGTCCTCCGAAGAAAGGACGGTCGACATATCGGAGGCATAGACGCTGACCTTTGCGGCAGTAATTGCGGCGGCGGTGCGCACAGGTACGCGGACAGCGTGGAGCGTTCCGCCCTTCAGCATGTCGTCGGCCGGAACTTTGATGGCGGCTTCTGTGGCAACCGCCTTTCCAAGACCAATGAATTTGACGTGACTATCATCGTTGAACGTATCGGCCAAGCGGTAACCCCAGACGATGTCACCGGAAACGCTGCTCTGCGCTGCGGCGGAAAGGACCACAAAGAGTGTGGCTAAGAGTGTGAAGATTCTGTTCATGAATATCTGCTTGTCTATTAGATATATGTATGTACGTAGGTGTTTACAGTAATGATGGAGGATATCCTCCGCAGAAACATCGGAACTTTACGGCCGGAACATCGGAACTTTGCCGCTCAAACCTCCGAGGTTTGTGAGCGTAACATCGGAGGTTTCTGACCGATGTCACAAAAGTCTATAAATGAGATAATTGCAAGGGCTCCGTAAGGCCTTGGAAGTCTGTAAGCGAAACGCTAAAAGTATATTTCCGAGATTTCGGGAATTTGTAGACGATGTTTCGGATACATGCAGACGATGCCTCGGATACTTACGGACGACGCTTCGGGAATTTGTAGACGATGCTTCGGGAATTTGTAGACGATGCTTCGGATACATGCAGACGATGCCTCGGATACTTACGGACGACGCTTCGGGAATTTGTAGACGATGCTTCGAAGACTTACGGACAAAGCATCGAAGGCCTGATGCGAATGCTGCGGAAGATAGCGGACAAAGTGCGGAAGATGCGTGAAAATCCGATGGAGGTCAGTTGAAAAGGTCATCGTCGTCCTTCTCCTTCACCGCCGGTTTCTCCGCCGGAGTTGCGGAGGGTTCTTCCGCCGATACCGATGGGTCGTCCGAGAATTCGTCGACGCCTTCCATCCCGGCATCGGGGTCGAAGCGCAGGTCTGCAATGTCAGCCGAGTCGAGGAGCAGCGAATCGCTTTCGGCATATTCCGTACTGCTGTTGAGCGAGTTGGGGTCGATGCCGTCGGGCACCTTATAAACGGCCATATATTTGCTGCTCAATTTGGGGTCGTCGAGCACTTTTTTCATGAAAAGTCCGAAGATGGGGAGTGCCGTTCTGCTGCCTTGTCCGAGGGCACCTGTGCGGAAATGTATCTGGCGGTATTCGCCTCCTACCCATGCACCACCGACAAGTTTGGGGGTGACACCCACGAACCAGGCATCGGCATGGCTGTTCGACGTACCGGTTTTGCCGCCGACGGAGAGTTTTTTGTTCCAATAATAGGAGCCGAGATACGCTTGTGCGCCGAGCGTTTGGCTGGTTCCGCCGCCGTCGCTGACGCCTGCTCCGAGGAGAACCTGCATATAATACGCCTCCTTCTCCGTGAGTGCCGTGCGTTTCTCCGGCTTTGCGGCATAGATGACCTTGCCCTTCGCATCCTCAACACGCGTGATGCAGAATGGCGACACGTGGACACCGTAGTTCGCCACCGTGGTGTAGGCGGAGACAAGTTCAAAGGGTGTCACGTCGCAAGCGCCGAGAGCGAGGGAGGGAGCATCGTCGAGTTTCGAGGTAATGCCCATATCGTGGGCGGTGGAGATGACGTTTGCGATGCCAACTTCCTGACCTAATTTCACGGCAACCGTGTTGATACTCTTGGCAAAAGCCGTTCTCAGCGACATGTTTGCCCCCGAAATGGTGCCGTCGGCATTGTGCGGCCGCCAGATTGTCTTCTCACCCTTGTCGTAAACCTCCATCTGCACGTACTCGTCGCGCCGGCGGTCGGCAGGGCAAAGTCCGCGCTTCATGGCTGTGGAGTAGACAAACAGTTTGAAAGTTGAGCCCGGTTGATGCGAAGCCATCACGTTGTCGTGCTTCCAAGTCTTGAAGTCGATGTCGCCGACGTAGGCCTTTACGTATCCGGTCTCAGGTTCTATGGCGACAAATCCCGTATGCATGTAGCGGAGCATGTAGCGCAGGGAGTCGAGAGACGACATAATGGCCTCCTTTGTTCCGTCGTACGTGAAGAGTTTCACGGGATGCGGCTCGCGCAACTTCTGCATGATGATTTCCGGATTGTCGGGATACCGGGCGGCAAGATAGCGGTATGTGTCGGTTTGCTTGATCTTTGCCTCGAGGAATCCCGGCACGGGCTGGTTCCTGTCGTCGACCCACGGGTCGGTATTTCCCCAGTGTCCCTCGAAATTGTTCTGCACGCGCTTCATCTGTTCCCGCACCGCCTCCTCGGCATAGCGCTGCATTCGGGAGTCGAGTGTGGTGTAAATCTTCAGACCGTCCGTATAGGGGTCGAGTTCGGGTGCGACGTTCCGCAGTTCATTCAGCACAGCCTGTCTGAAAT
Source organism: uncultured Bacteroidales bacterium (assembly GCA_945833885.1). Taxonomy (GTDB): domain Bacteria; phylum Bacteroidota; class Bacteroidia; order Bacteroidales; family Bacteroidaceae; genus Alloprevotella. The sequence goes on along the minus strand of CAMAFY010000018.1, from coordinate 22,105 downwards.
AGAGCGCCTTGCCGTCGTAGGCGTTCTCGACGGAGAAGCGGAGTTCTATGGGCATCTCCTTCAGGCTGTCGCACTCCTCACGGGTCAGATGACCGTGGGTGTACATGTTTTCGATGACGGTGTTGCGGCGTCGGAGGGAATTTTTCGGGTTGATTTTCGGATTATACGCCGTCGTGGCTTTGAGGAGTCCGACGAGAACTGCCGCCTCCTCCACTTTGAGTTCCTTAGGCGTGGTGCCGAAGTACGTCTTTGCGGCCGTCTTTATGCCGTATGCGTTGGAGCCGAAGTCGACCGTGTTGGCGTACATCGTGAGGATTTCCTCCTTAGAGCAGACCATTTCGAGTTCAGTTGCAATGATCATCTCCTTACTTTTCATAACAATCATCCTCAAACCTGGGATGTATCCGAGCAAACCACTGTGCTTTGAGCGCATCTTGTGGATGTTCTTCACCAACTGTTGGGAGATGGTCGACGCACCACGCGCCTTTCCGCGTGCGGCATCCTTGAAGGCGGCGAAAAGACCTACGACGTCTATGCCGCTATGGCTGTAAAACCGCTCGTCTTCTGTGGATATCAGAGCATCGATGAAGTGCTTTGATATCTCGTCGTACTCGACCGGCGAACGGTTTTCATTGAAGAATTTGTGGAGAAGTACGCCATCGTCGCTGTAAACCTCGGATGCGACGTCGGTCTTCGGGTGAATAATCTCACCCACAGACGGACTGTCGCCGAAGAGCCATAGGAAGTTTACCTGCACGGCTACGGCATACAGGATACAGAAGACAATGAAACTGATGAAACCGGCAATGGTCTTTCGCCACCAGGGCTGACCTTTGAATTGCTTTTTGTACCATTGCCATGCGCGTTTGCTGAAGTCTTTGGCACGCAAAAGGAACTTTTTCATACCTATTCTTTAAGCAGATGATGTCAGAAAGACGGTTTTCGGGATGCGTTTTCATTGAGCCGGACAAGCCAGTTGCAAGCAAGTGAAACCTGCCAAAGCCATGGCGTGGCGAGAAAACGGAGGATGAAATCCTGCTGTTTGTCCGCGAAAATCTCCGCTGGCATGTGTTACGTGAGGGCCGGAAAGCGGCACCTTGAAAATAAAAAGTTCGGTATATGAATTATAAAACGGGAAAATCGAACCGGAATATTCTGAAGATTCCACCGGAAAGTTCCGGACTGTTTCTTGGAAAGGGCAGGATATTTTACCGGAAAGACTGGAAAATTTCCCGGAAAGTCAAGGGGAGGGCCTTCAATGAATTGAGGATTCGCCTTGCAAACAATAAGGAAACGTCTTAAAGGGTTGGGGAATATCCACCTATATATATAAAGGAGTGTGGAGGGAAAGGTCAAATCCTCATCTTAAATATATAAAGGAATATGACCAATTATATAAAGGAATATGCTTTTTATATAAAGGGAATGTGCTTTTTATATAAAGGAATGTGTGCGGAAAGACCGCTGACTCATCTTATATATATAAAGGAGTCCGCTTGAGACATTCAGGGAATTGCGGCGGGAAGATGGGAAAAACTCATCTGGATGTCTGTTAGAGGCCGGAGGAATGTCCGTTAGAGGCCGACGAACTCGAGGATTTTTTCGAACTCCTGTTCGGGATGGAACCATCGGATGTCGGCATCACGCAGAAACCATGTCAACTGTTTCTTGGCATAGACGCGGGTGTTCTTGCGGATACGGTCGAGGGTAAAGGGCAGATTCCACTCGCCATCAAGGTAGCGGAACATCTCTTTATACCCCACTGTGTTCAGACTGTTGAGATGACGGAAGCGGATGACGCGACGCGCTTCCTCAATGAATCCGTTGTCGACCATCAGGTCTACCCTGCGGTTGATGCGGTCGAAGAGTTCCTGACGCTCGCGGTTCAGCCCGATTTTCACGATGTTGAAGGGGCGTTTTGCCGTGCTTCCGCCTTCCGAGTCCTCTTGTTCGCGCCGGCGATACGATGAAAACGTGCGGCCGGTGGTGTGGAAAACCTCCAAAGCATGGATGATTCGCACGGGATTCTTCAAGTCGCAGCGTGCGGCATATTCGGGGTCGACCAGGAGAAGTTCGTCGACGAGCGGCTGCAAACCCTGCGTTTCGAAGCGCAATCTCAGGCTCTGCCTTACCGAAAGGTCGATATCCGGCATACGGTCGATGCCGTTGCAGACCGCATCAACATAGAGCATGCTGCCCCCGGAGAGCAGGAGTTTGCGGTGCGTTTTGAAGAGTTCCTGCAAGAGACTGAGGACCTCCGTCTCATAGCGGGCGGCATTATAGTCGGCATCGAGCGGCAGTTGGCCCACGAAATGGTGCCTCACGCGCTGCTGTTCCTCCGCAGTTGGTGCCGCCGTCCCGATAGGAATGTCGCGGAACATCTGGCGGCTGTCGGCGCTGATGACGGGCGAACCCATGCGTTCTGCCAATCGTAGGGCCACCTCAGTCTTGCCGACGGCGGTAGGGCCTACCAGGACATAAAGGGTATTCTGGCTCAAATGTTTAGGGGGAATGCTGTGATTGGAAGTGAATATTTCGGAAGCGTACCACGGCGTTCGGCGGGCATTCTACCCGAAACCGCAGGAAATTTGCCCCACGGCTTTCAGGAAACACCCTGAGATGTGCAATCAAATGTCCTCCGAAATCTCGAAACCGTCGAGGGAAATTTCGTCAGAATCGAAGCCTTCATCGTCAACAAAGGCATCGGCAAAGGCGAGGTTGTCGTCCTTACTTACCTTAGTAAAGGCGTCAAAGTCCTTTATTTGTTGCGGAGCCTTCCCTTCTGAGCGAACGATTTCCGGCTCTCCGTAGCCCTGAACCTCGCCCTTTACGCGCAAAATGAAGGCACGTTCGTTGCAAGGGTCAAAGATATACTCCATACGGTTGTAACCTTCGTCAAGGATATCTGCGAGAGTTGTCTCCTCCATGCTGCGAGCCTCGAAGTAACCATCGGAACAATCGAGGCGGGTGATCTGAGAACGGCGCTCCCAACTGTCCTCACAAACGTAGAAAGAGGTCATCTGATCGTCGGGATATCCGCAGGATTTCAGTATCGTGTTCGAAAGATCGAGGAACGTTGCGTCCTCGTCGATGAGGAATTCGCGGAGGAAATTATGAACTTCCTCGCACTCCATAATGATTTTATATTTCATGTTTCGGGTGGATTTTCGGTATTTGGGTGAATAAAATATTGTAATGACATATCGCCACCGCTGATGTCTGCGGCGGGATTCCGGGCTACGCTCCGCCCCACTCCCCGCAGTTCGCAACGACGCGATGCCGTGTCACAGCATTGCCGACGGACAAAAGGTGACAGGACATCGCGATACGTGTCACCGGTTTCTCAACGTCCGATGAAACCACGTTTTGAAGTCGTCAGGAAATCGAGCAGATAATCGATCTCCTTGCTGGGGGGAACTTCCTCACGGATTCGGGCAATACGCTCGGCAAAGAGTGCGGAAGTGTTGAAGAGAATGTTGTATGCCGAATGCAGATTGTTGATGGTTTCCGTGCTGAAACCCCGGCGTTTGAGGCCCACAAGGTTGAGACCGCAGTAGGCTGCCGGGTCACGTGCTATCATGCTGAACGGAGGAACGTCCTGCGAACACTTGGTGCCTCCGCTGACCATGACGTAACTTCCGATGCGGCAGAACTGATGTACGAGCACGTGGGCACTGACGATGGCGAAGTCATCGATGACCACCTCACCGGCAAACTTCGTGCCGTTACCGATGATACATCCGTTTCCGAGGAACACATCGTGCGCCACGTGCATGCCTTCCATCAGCAGATTGTTGCTGCCAACTACGGTACGTCCCTTGGCAGCAGTGCCGCGATTGATGGTGACGTTCTCACGAATGGTGTTGTTGTCGCCGACCTCAGCGGTGGTTTCCTCGCCACGGAACTTCAAGTCCTGCGGAATGGCGCCGATGACAGCACCGGGGAAAATGCGGTTACCATTGCCGATTCGCGAGCCGTTGAGCACGGTTACGGAATTCATAAGTACGTTGTTGTCGCCGATTTCAACGTTGGCGTCGATGAAGCAGAACGGACCGATTTCGCAATTTTCGCCAATCCGTGCTTCAGGATGAATGTATGCAAGGGGTGAAATCATATACTGTTTTTATATTTTTAGGTGGGTTCTATCTCTTTAAGTAAGCGGACAATATTTATATGACATCTATGATTATCAGTAATTTTTAACGGTACCCTATACCCCAAACTCGCCATATCCGGTGCCTTTCATTTTGTCATTCGGTATCAGAGTACGCCATGTTCGGCCTCATAGCGCGCTATGCTCTTTCGCTACATCGACAAAACCGACCGGAAATAACGGCGTTTTTAGTATAAACCGACGTTGTACACTTACTTACAACCTTGTTGTTTCCATGTGATTCTGTGGGTTGCGCCTTGCCACCTTTAATGGAAAACCGTATGGGACAACCGTACTTTTGAGGTGATTTCCGCCATACCTTTCCCACGTTTTCGCGAGGCTTTCCGCGCAAAATGCAAAGGTTGCTGGAGGGCGTTGGCCGCAAGGAAGCGGCGAACCTCCGGAAATGGAGCGCCGAAGTGGCGCACGGTCCCTATGCCTGTGCGGATGAAACGCGCTGCAAATGTAGGAAAAAAACGGGAAAACAAAGGGCTATTGGGGAACAACGTTGGAAAAATCACACCAAAGTCCTGCCCTTTTCACCCTGGAACTACAGTTTCAGGAGTTGTCTTGCAAAGCGGTTGTTGACGGTATGTCCAGGCTTATAGGCCTCCACATGTCCGCGTATGGGGCGTCCGACAAGGGCAAGGTCACCCAAGAGGTCGAGCACTTTGTGGCGCGCTGGCTCGTTCTCCCACTGCAAGGGCCGCAGTTGCAGGAAGCCCAGATGCGAGGCATCGCGATGGGGAGCGCCGAGGGCGTCGGCCAGTTTGTCGAGGTCGTCCTGTGCCATCGGGCGGTCATAGATGACGAGAGCGTTGCTCAAATCGCCACCACGTATGAGTCCCATTTGCAGAAGTGGCGCTATCTCGCGCACAAACACGAAGGTTCGGGCAGCGGCGAAGTCGGTGGCGAAGCACGAAAGGTCCGACAACTGCGCCCGTTGTGTGGTAATCAGTTCCGATCCTTCAAAATAAATGGTGCTGTCGATGCTGAGTCCTGCCGGCGAAGCAAAGGCGATGGGCTGCGGAGCGCTGAACTTCCGCTGGTCATCATCGCAACGTTTGGTGTCGGGTTGCGATGCCGGGAGGATGCGAAGCCACGAACCTGTCTTCTCATCGCGGTACTCCAAGGGTTCGGTAACGGTGAGATAGTTGCGGGGAGCGTCCTGTTCGAGCAGTCCTACGCGGAGGATTTCCTGCACATAATAGCGGCTGCTGCCGTCGAGGATGGGAAATTCCGGACCGTCGACCTGTATCAAACAGTTGTCGACACCGCAGGCAAGGAGGGCGGCCATGGCATGTTCGATGGTGGAAATGCGGATGTCGCCATCAGCGATGACGGTACCTCGCGAGGTATCGACCACACGATCTGCCAACGCAGGTACGACTGGTTCGCCGGGAAGGTCGACACGCTGCACCTGAAGACCATGGCCTACGGGGGCAGCAAGGAAGGTGACTGTCAGGTCGAGTCCGGTATGCAGACCCTTGCTGCTCAACGAGAATGGGGCAAGAAGTGTATGTTGCACGTTGGTTTTCTTGAAGGTTTTGAGGGAATTATTTTGATATTTTCAGGTCAATCCTGATCTTTTTCTAAACGATTTTGCGGTTTTACAGAGGATATGCTTCCGCCTGTCGATGGATGATGTCCAGAATCCCTAAAAGGAGATTCCGGGATTCGGAAAAGCCTCCTCCAAAAATATCAGGCGATTTTACGGACTTTCGAAAGGGATTCCTCCGTTTATCCATTGCGGAATGCCATCCTACGGAAAAAGTTTTCCGAATTATCTATGGCAAGGTGCCGAACTACGAAAAAGGACTTTCCGAATTATCTATGGCAAGGTGCCAATCTACGAAAAAAAGGATTTCCGAATTATCTATGGCAAGGTGCCAATCTACGAAAAAGGACTTTCCGAATTATCTATGGCAAGGTGCTGACCTACATGTATGTTGAACCTGTCTGATGCAGGGCGCAAGGCTGCATTTCGAGGGAGGTAGCCCTGCGCGGAGAGGGGAAGACTCCTACTTTGTGAGGGCTTCGAGACGGGCTTTAAGGTCGGCGATTTCCTGCTGCATGCGCTTCATTTCCTCGGCCATGTCGGGCAAACGCTTGACAAGAATCGAAGATTTCTGCCACTGACGGAAGTCCATGGCGGGCGATCCCATGATGGTTGCTCCGGGCTTTTTCTGGCTGACAATGCCAGATTGCGCTCCAGCATGCGTACGTGGCGCCACAGAGATGTGACCTGCGACACCCACTTGTCCGCCAAACATACACCATTCGCCGATCTTCGTGCTGCCGGCAATGCCTGTCTGCGCCGACATCACCGTATGTTCACCCACCTCACAGTTGTGGGCCACCTGTACAAGATTGTCAAGTTTCACGCCACGGCGCACGTGAGTGCTTCCCATTGTGGAGCGGTCGACGCAGGCATTCGCGCCGATTTCGACGTTATCCTCAATGGTGACGATGCCAATCTGCGGTATTTTCTCATAACCTTCGGCGGAAGGTGCGAAGCCAAAGCCGTCGGCACCGATGACAACCCCGCTGTGGAGGATGACACCATTCCCAATCCGGCAACCGTGATAGACGCTGACGTGGGGATAAAGTTTGCAATCGTCACCCACGCTGGCGCCCTCTTCGATGGTCGTATTGGCGTAGATTTGGGTGCGTTCTCCAATGGTCACGTTATCGCCGATGACGGCAAACGGACCAACATAAGCGTCGTCCGCAACCTTAGCGGTCGGACTGACGAATGCCAAAGGATGGATGCCTTTGCGGCGTTGCGTCATGCTTTCGTAGAGCGTGAGCAGACGTGCCACCGCCTCATAGGCGTTCTCCACGCGCACAAGTGTGGCGGAAACGGGCTGTTCGGCCACAAAATCGGCATTGACAAGTACGATGCTCGACTGCGTGGTATAGAGATAATGGGCATACTTAGGGTTGGCAAGGAAGGAGATGGCACCGGGCTGTCCTTCCTCAATCTTCGCAAACGTCTTGACGCTGGCATTGGCATCGCCTTCGACGGTACCCCCAAGATAGGCAGCAATTTGTTGGGCAGTAAATTCCATAGACTTTCTTTCCTGTCCTCTCCGTCCGCAGTCCTTATGGCGGAAATGCGGAAGGGACGGTTGTGTTTGGTGGTTATTTTTCGCTGATATGACGGGCGTTCCCGTTCCTGTATACAATATTTATAAAAGAAGGCATCGTAATCGGCCTCAACCCGTTTCGGGTTTTCCGTGCTGCATTCACGCGCCTATTTTGCTGCAAAGATAATACAAATGGAATGAAAACGGCAAGAAAACGGCGAAAAAAAATTGATGTTTTTCCAAAAAACTCCAATAATAATCCGCAGTTTCCCTCTTTTTGCTCTTCAAGAGATAGGCAGAGGTGCCGAAACTATACCGGTTTTCGCGCGAAAACGGTTGGAAAACGTGCTGGACTTTTCCGTTCCGGGTGCCTGAAAAGCATGGAATGTTTGTATATTTCTTGTTAATCGACCGCGTAAACTGCCGGATTTGCCGCAACGGTGGTTCAAGTGTTTTATAGAGGCTTTGCGGATGCTTTACAAGACCACGACAAATGCTTTTTAAAAGGATTTCGGGTGATTGTATAGAAAGTCCAATGAAACATCATAGAAAGTTCAATGAAACATCATAGAAAGTCCAATGAAACATCATAGAAAGTCCAATGAAACATCATAGAAAGTCCAATAAAATCACATAAAAAGTCCTATAAAACCGCATAGAAAAGCCTATAAATCACTTAGAAAATCCTATAAATCACATAGAAAGTCCTATAAAACCGCATAGAAAAGCCTATAAAACATCATAGAAAGCCCTATAAATCACTTAGGAAGTCCTATAAAAGATTGCCAGCCACCCTATTCCCCATGGTGCTTTCCCCACGCTTTCCACAAGACTTTCCCTGCCTTTGCCGTCGCAGCGGCAGAAAAAACAAACGCCGCACCCGTCCATCGGGACGGACAGGTGCGGCGAATAGGGAAAAATGATGGGCTAACGCGCCTCAACGATGGCGGACACTGAGGTCGGTGATGCGGCTCTTGAAGTTGCCGGCTTTGCGAAGCGGGAAGACAAGTGTGGACTGATAATACATCTTTGCCCCCTCAACGTACACCTCTGGCCGTGCATCGTGGGGATTTCCATAGACATAATCGGCCTTTTGGCGGTCGTTGACGACGTAAAGCGTGCGGGGTTTGAGTTCCTCGCGCAACTTTCCGTCCACCAGAAGTCGGGTCGAACGGTTGTCGCCCTCAATGGTCAGCGTCACTTTCTGCCCCTCGGTGAGGCGGTAATTGAAGGTGTTGAGGTAGCCGTCGCGGGCAAATCCGAGTTTGCCTTCGCGGGGGTCGCTGAGGTAGAAGACGGCATTCTTCGACTCGAAGAGCACGGTTCCTTTGGCCTCCGCCTTGGCATCGACGGTGAAGGAGACGGTGTAATCGTAGCCAACCTCCTCAACCATGCCTTCGGTTCCGGGCATCACCTCGGCCTGTTCCACGGGTGTTTCAAGGCGTCCGAGTTCGTTCACTCCGGGGGCTTCGGCGAGGTTCTTGCGGCGTTCGTCAAAGACGGTATAGGGAACGGACGTCTTTCCAGCCGTCCAACATTTGGTGGCGAGGGTCTGCATGGCGGGGAAAACGCGGTGATGCACGTCCTTTACGGAGATGCCATTGCCGGCATGGTCGTTCCAGACGGCGAACATTCCGCCGAGAATGGCGGGATCGCCCTCCTCGAAGGTTTGGTTTCCGATGACGGCAGGCGTCCAAGAATTGTAGAGATATTCGCAGTTCAGATAGTCATAATAGTAACCTGCGGCAGGAACAATGTAGACAAATCCGTCAGGAATGCTGACCAACTGATAGCCTTGGCGCTTCATTTCGGCGGGATCTGCGTAACCATTGTACCAACAGTTCATAATAACGTTCTCCGACTTCACGGGAGTCTCGCCATTAGCATGGGTCAATGCGCCCCAAACCATGGCTTGTTTGCCGAAGCCCTCCACATAACGTATCAGATGGTCGGTGAAATGACGGAACTGTTCCACCACTTCCTTCTTGGCATTGCTGTATTCGTCGGTGCCGACATGGACACGCTTGCCACGGAATACGGGATTCTCCCCCTCGATGTACTCCTTCAACAGGCCTTCCACGAAGGGAATGGTCTGTGGATTGCCGAGGTCGAGATGGTCCATGCCGTATTCTTTGGAACCAAGTTCAGGTTTGTAGTGCGTAAATGCCAAGGAATGGGCGGGAACATCTATCTCCGGGATGATTTCCACGCCATATTTCTCGCCAAGGATTTGAAGATTGACAAACTCCTGTTTGGTGTATGAGCCGTCTTTGGCGGTAAGTCCGGGGTAAGTGTCGCACTCCAGGCGGAAGGCTGCCGGCGTTTTGTCCCAGTCGTCGCCGAAATACTGGCGGAAACCATTGTCGTTGAGGTGAACTTGCAGGGTGTTCATCTTGTAATATGCCATGATCTTCACCAGATTCTCAAGATAATCCATGGGGAAATACTTGCGTCCGACGTCAATCATGAAGCCTCTCATGGCGTATTGTGGCACATCCACCGCCGTTCCGCGCGGCATATTGTCGCCGTACTGCTGGGAAAGTTGCAGAAGAGTGCGGGTGCCCCAATAAAGGCCACGGGATGTGGCGGCGGAAATCACGATGCGGTCACCCACCTCGAGGCGGTATCCTTCGTCGCCAAGTCCGTTGTCGGCCTTGAGTTGCAGGACGATATCACCATGGGCGGCCTTGGAAACCAGCGTCAAAGGTTTGCCTGTCAGCGCCTTATAGTCAGATGCCAGCGCGTCGGCTATGGGTTTTACAACCGACTTTCTCCCTTTTACGACGATGCGATGCGAGAGGACAGTCTGGCCATCCGCGCCATTCCACTGCGTAAGTTCCGGCACTACAAATGGTTTTTCGTTTTCTGCATGAAGCGGAGTGCTGAAGGCGAAGCCTAACAATGCCGCTGCAAGGAAGAGCAGGCTCGCGCCTTTTCGGATAATTCGTTTCATAATATTATTGAAAGGTATGGTTATGCTGTATGGTTCAGGCAAAAAAATCCGGCGGAAAAAGGGGGACTTTCCCCATCAATGCGCCCCGTTTTGCCCAGTTTTTCTACAATTCCGATTTTCAGTTTTCCCGAAATCTTCTCTCTGTTTTCCGGGATTTTCCTCCTTATGCTATCGGAAGGCCCTCATCGATTTACCGGAATCATCTCCTTATTATATAAGAAACACCTCCTTATAATATAATAGATATGGGGATGAATTTCGGGAATCCGATCCATTTATGGCTGGATTTTACGTTTTCAAGCGCAAAGGTTTGCGGCGAAAACCGGAGGGATTGGCTTGACGGTTCGCAAAGGTTTGCGGCAAAAACCATAGGGATTGGCTTGACGATTCGCAAAGGTTTGCGGCGAAAACCGGAGGGATGGCTTGACGATTCGCAAAGGTTTGCGGCGAAAGGTTTGGAGGAAATCCTCCGGAAGGTTTAATCTTCTAGCGTCTCTTCGTGCGGTTCCTCCACATCTGGCACGCCCTTTTCGGCACGATGTCTCCGCACGGTCTCCTCGATAAACTGCAAAAGGGAGACGTGTTCATAGCGTTCGAAGGCGAGGACTGCCGTCTTTATCGTCTTGAAGCCCACACGTTCCAGTTGCCGGGGGTCGTTGATCTCACCCGATTCTATCATCCTCCGCAGTTCCGTGACGCGGTATCGCGAGATGTAGTCGTGGACATCGTTGTAGCCCTGGCTGCGAAGTGTCTGCAAAAGGATGTGACGATTGAAACCGGCATATCGGCACAACCGCTCACGATTAAAGTCGGACGACACGTAGGGTTTCTCATGTTGCATCACATATTCCACACGTTCGAAGCGGCGAAGATTGGCCTCGTTGAAGTCTTCCTCCTCAGCCACGCTGATTTCCTCCACGGTCGGCGCCACCTCCACCGGCTTGATCTCGGGGTAAGGCTGTGACTGCATGAGGGGATTGATGATACATCCGCAGAGCATCATGCTGACCGCGGCGAACAAAACCTCGTAGACGATGAGGAGAGGCTCGGAGAAACGGATCGTGCAGATGACGAAAATGAGTTGGACAATGCCGAGCAACATGGCATACGACACGACATTCTTCGGCAACGTGCGCCGACGAAGACGCAGATGCGGCACGAAAATGATGTTGAAAATGTAGGCGAAACTCAGCAGAAGTGCGAAGATGCGCAGCAGGACATCGGTGGTCAGGAAATGATCAGCAATGTCCGCCCACCCGTTTATCCGCACAACGTTGCTCCCGGCAAGGAGTCCGAGCACGTAAAGTGCCACAATCGCTATGGCAGGCGAGGCATATCGCACCATTCTTCCCAACTGAAGGTAGCCCGGCATCAGCATTCCCAGGGGGTTGATGCTGAGAAGGAAACTGGTGACGAGCAGGAAAATGAGGAGGAAGGGATTGAGGATGTCCGCATCGGGGATGGACTTCGAAAAGACGAGGAACGACAATGCGAAGGTGTATATCAGGGAAATGAGCATCAAAACCCACGCCTGGGCCTTGAACGCCACGCTGCGGCTGGCATAAATGAACAGCACTATCGCCATGGAAAGATGGGTGACCGCCACCAGTTCCGTCGACAATAAAAGATAGGTATACATGGATTGGATTGCTGATGCTTGGAAAACTTCAAAGGATTGCCCAAATCTTCACATCCATAAAGGCTGTGCAACAATTTGGACATATTTCGAAGCAAAAGTACAAAAAATAGGAATGTTAACGGGTGGTTTTTGGAAAAAAGTACTACTTTTGCCCCGAAATTAGACAAAATTCACCATTCTTATACGCATGGCACAACCCTTTCTTATAGATATAGACCGGATTTTGAAGTCAAAATTGGGCGACCGCTCACGCTACGTCCCAAAGTTCATCACATCGTGGCTCAAACGTATCGTCCACCAAGACTGGCTTAACGGCTTCATTCTGCAGGAAGGCGAGAAACAGGGTGTGGTATGGATTGACGATTGTCTGGAATATCTCGACATCAAACTCGAAATCGAGGGTCTGGAAAACCTGCCCGACGACAGCGACGGACGCCGATTTACCTTCGTCAGCAACCATCCTCTCGGCGGCCCCGACGGGCTTGCGCTGGGCAGTATCTTGGGAGGCCACTACAACGAACGCATCAAATACCTCGTCAACGACCTGCTCATGAACCTGTCCGGACTGGCACCTCTCTTCGTGGGCATCAACAAAACGGGACGCCAAAGCCGCGACTTTCCGCGCATGGTGGAGGCTGTCTTCAACAGCGACAACCACGTCATCATGTTCCCCGCTGGGATCTGTTCAAGAAAGATTGACGGAAAAATACAGGACCTTGACTGGAAAAAGACCTTCATCACCAAGAGCATCGAGACGAAACGCGACATCGTTCCCATACACTTCGGCGGCAGAAACTCCGATTTCTTCTACAATCTGGCAAACATTACCAAGTGGTTGGGACTGAAATTCAACCTTGCCATGCTCTATCTTGTCGATGAACTCTACAAGAATCAGCACAAAACCTTTACCATTAAAATCGGTAAACCCATATCATACACCCAATTCACCAGCGAGAAAACGCCCACACAATGGGCACAACTGGTGAGGGACATCGTCTATAAACTCTAAGGGTTTCCCGGCATTCCCCGAACTTCCCCACATCTTTTCACAGGGATTACACATCCATTCCCAAACGATTTCCGAGAGAAGCCTTCGACCCTTCAAATTGAAACCTTCGGACATTCAAATCAAAGCCGCCGACTCTTCAATTTAGAACTATCGGCCCATCATTAGAAATCTACGGAGTCTACGCTATTTTTTTCGGGATTTCCCGACAGCGTCCTCCGACCTACATACAGCATTCACCAACACATTCCAGACCTTTCCCCCACCCCATTCTTTGCAGACTCCGAAACTCCCGTTCTGAGACACCGGAAGTTTTGCAAAAAAAAATACGGAACTATCCACGATAAATGCGGAGGTTTTCATCGCAAGCCGCGATAGGCTCTATGGAAAAATGCAAAGGGCTCTATGGCAAACCGCGATGGACTTCAAGGCATACCGCGGAGGTTTTACACCACAATCTCCAACGCCCTGCTGAAAACCTTCCGAAAACCGTATACAGGAAATCTGGAAAACCACCCCACACCTTTTATTCCCTGGATGGATTCCCACCGGCATCCGTCTCCACAAAATCGGATAATTTTATGCAAGACATCATTGCACCCATTGACCGCGAACTACTGAAATCCGAACTGACTCCGGAGCGAAAACTCAGACAAACCAACAAGGCGGGCAACGAAATCTACATTGTTACATGGCAACAAGCCCCCAACGTGGTGCGAGAAATCGGACGTTTGCGGGAGATTGCTTTCCGTGCCGCGGGCGGAGGTTCCGGACTTGACTGCGACCTTGACGAGTTCGACACCTGCGAACATCCGTATTACCAACTCATTGTTTGGAATCCGCAGGCAGAAGAAATCCTTGGAGGATACAGATTCATCCCATATTCCGACATAAAGTTCGAAGAAAACGGACAGCCACACCTGGCAACCGGACACATGTTTCAGTTCTCCCAAAATTTTATAGAGAACTTTCTGCCCAGAACCGTGGAACTCGGACGCAGTTTCGTCACATTGGAATACCAGTCGAGCAAGAACCTTGCGAAAAGTCTTTACGCGCTCGACAACCTTTGGGACGGACTTGGAGCACTCACCATGCTGATTCCCGACCTGAAATACTTCTTCGGAAAGATGACGATGTACCCAAGTTTCGACCGTACGGCACGCGACATGATACTCTATTTCCTGAAGAAACACTTCGGAGACCGCGACGGACTCGTCAAGGCGGCAACGCCCGTCTGGATAGAAACACCGGAAGACCAACTCCGCGAACTCTTTGTGGAGGATGAGTTCCAGGCGGACTATCGCATCCTCAACAAGACGGTTCGCAGCCTGGGATACAACATTCCGCCACTCGTCAACGCGTATATGAGCCTCTCACCTACGATGCGCGTCTTCGGAACTGCCATAAACGAGGAGTTCGGTATGGTAGAAGAGACCGGAATCCTTATTGCTGTCGATGAGATTCTTGAGGACAAGCGCAAGCGACATATCGAAACTTATGCCAACGCCAACCCCGAATCGCTGAAGATTTTCCAAGAGATTTTCACCTTAAAGCAGACAGGACAGGCCAACGACTGACGCTACCTTCCACCACAACCGCAGCATTCCGAGGGACAGACGCCCCAAAAAGGGGTTAGAATCACCCGAAAAGGGTGTTACAACTGCCCATAAAGGGGTTAGACTCACCCGAAAAGGCTGTAACATCTGCCCACAAAGGGGTTAGAATCACCCGAAAAGGCTGTAACATCTGCCCATAAAGGGGTTAGAAACGCCCCGAAAAGGTTGTAACATCTGCCCACAAAGGGGTTAGAAACGCCCCGAAAAGGCTGCGGGAAATGCCGGAACAAACAGGCGGGAAACCGCAAAAGCCGACAGGCGACACCGGAGGACTTACACAAGAAGTCTCCGATGTCGCCTGTCATTTTTTGTATTTTTCCACTGATTTATCCCACGGTTCCGCCCGGCGCGGACCGAGGTTGAGCATGCCATCAGCGCTTTCGGCACTGCCAACGCACGGACATCGCGCGCCAAGGACGCAACAGATGCCAGCACAAAGGATAGACGCCGAAGGACGGAACGTCGAACATGCGCGTGATGCTGCGGAAGACGACCACGGGAATGACGCACGATGCCACCAGCAAAAGCGCGACGGGGACATCCGTTGCCAGCCACAACGGGCGGTAAAACGCCTCATAAGGCACGAGCGACGTCAGCATACCGCAGTCCAGTTCGCAGGGAAGATAGCGCAAAACGCGGCAACCGACGTAGGCAACGATGGCGAGGAGGAAGCCGTAGAGCCCGACATCGCCGATGGTTTCGCGCCACATCAGGCGCCGTCCGCGGAAACTGCGGTGACGGTTGGCACGGAATTGTGCGGCACGGTCCGCGTCAAAGGAACGTGTGTCATCGGGAATCTGCTGGCGTACCACCGTTTCCGGACACAGCGCCAACGCCGTCCGGCCACGCTCGATGTGGGCGTCGACCGCCAAAGATACGGCATCGAACGACGTCCGGAGCGTCTGTGAGAAGCAGCCGTTGCCGACAAACCAGTCGCGGCGCAGGAGGATGTTGCATCCATCCGCGCCAACGGCACGGCCGTTCAACGCGGAACGGGCATAGAAAACAAAGCGTTTCAAGCGTTCGAAAGCGGCACGCCGCACACCATCCGCGCCTTCACGGACATCGTAGTTCGCATATCCCATCACCATATCCACGTCGTCGCCGCTGGCAAGTGCAAGCATCTGCGAGAGCCATTCGTAACTTTCGGGCACGCAATCGGGGCAGGTCAGCGCCACCCATGGCGCACGTGCGGCACGGATGCCCAACGTAAGGCCCGCCTGACGACGGTCGACATTGCGGCAAGTGGCGGGAACATAGGTCTGGCGGATCTGCGGAAACGTGCGGCGGAGGCGTTTCAGGGCATCGGAAGTGCTGACCTCGGTGTGCGTATCGGCGGTGGAAACGTCGACAACGATGACCTCCACACCCTCCTGCATCTGATGCAGGATGTAGGGAAGATTGGCTTCGAGCAGGGCACCGTCGCCCTCGCTGACGACAACCACCGACACCTCGGGGACATCGGTGAGCGAAAGGCTCTGCGGAGACGGCACTCCGGGCTCGCCGTCGGCGATGTCACCGGGGCATTCCTCGGCGGTGGCGGCGTTTTTCACCATGGTTTCCGCACGGTGTTCGTCGAAAAACTCGCGCTGGTCGCGCCCCAGGAGCAGCAGAGTGCGGTATCCCATCCATCGCGTTGCGGCAAGCAGGATGAAGGAAAGGCAGAGAACGGCAAGGATTATCGCTTCAATGATCATAGCATTCAGGGAATTTCAGCAGGTTGGGCTATGGACTTCGCGTCAGCGACGGCGGCGGAATTCGGCGCAGACCACGGCTGTGGCGATGGCGACATTGAGACTTTCGCTCGTGGAACGCCCCTCGGGATAGGAGGGAATGTAGAGTCTGCCGCTGACATGACGCTCCACCTGGGGCGAAATGCCGTTGCCCTCGCTGCCCATGACGATGATGCCATGCGCGGACATCGGACACCGGTACATGTCGTCGCCGTCGAGGAAGGTGCCATATACGGGAATTTCGGCCGGAAGTGCGGCGAAAAACTCCGGAAGGTCCATATAATAGACATGCACGCGCGCAAGTGCCCCCATCGTTGCCTGCACAGTCTTGGGCGAAAAGGCGTCTGCCGTGTCAGGACTGCAACAAACGTGTTCGATTCCGAACCAGTCCGCCACGCGAAGTATCGTGCCCACATTGCCGGGGTCCTGCACTCCGTCGAGGGCAAGCACGAGTTCGCGCGAGGCGATGTCGGCAAGGTGGGCGGCAGGTTCGGCACGGCGGGCGAAGACGGCAAGCACATCGCGCGGAGTCTTCAGCAACGAGGCCTGCGAAAGTTCGGCGTCGCTGACGCAAACCACCTCATCCGCACGGCATTCGGGGTGCGTTTCCAGCCATTCCTCCGTACCGCAGAGCAGCCGACAGGGGAAGTGTCCCCACAAATCGCCCACGACTTTCGGGCCTTCCGCCAGAAAAAGCCCGCTCTCGTCGCGGTGTTTCTTCATTGCCAACTGGCGTATCAGTTTCTGTTTGTTCTTGCTGAGCATATACTGTTTTCCTGATGTTTTGGGGCATGGGTGCAGGCATCTCTCCCGGGCTTTCCGCCTGCCGGCACGGGGAGTTCCGCAAGGTGGAAACGCGCGGTGCGGAAAGCGTGTGGCGAAGTGCCGCACTTTCCGTCGGAATGTTCCGATGTTTCGGGGCGGAAGTTCCGCACTTTCGAGCGGGAAGTGCCGCACTTTTTCCGGGGCAGTCTTGCACGCTGTCCGGGGCTGTTTTGCATGGTGTCCAAGACTGTTTTGCACGCTGTCCGGGGCAGTACGGCAAAGGCTTCGGAAAGCGCGGAAAAACCGTTCGCTGCATTCCGCAGAACATACGTGCATTTTCCGTGAGACCGCGTGTGCTTTCCGCAAAAGGCGACGGAAATGTCGCGGATTTCAGGCGGGAGGTTTGGGGCATGACGCCTGTTTGACACAAAAAAACGCATGAATGTTCCGGACGATTCTTAAAGGCATTTCCGAAAATCCGCGAAGGGTTTCCAAAAAATCGGCGGAGACGTTTCCGGAAAAATCCGAAGGTGTTCCGGAAGAACCGTAAAGACATTCCGGAGGAAACATGAAGACATTCCGGAGGAAATATAAAGACATTCCGGACGTTGAAAATGCAAAGTATGACCTATGGCAGAGCGATTTTACGGACGTTTTTTGGATTCTTCACGCCATGATTTGGCGCAAAGTTACGAATGTTTTCGCAGAATATTAGTATATTTGCACACTAAAAGCCATAGGACTCTTGAAAATATCCCACTTCCTGCTGATTGCTGTCGCCGTTTTCGCCCTCGTCACAGCCTGTTCTCCTACACGTTTCGTGCCGGAAGGGGAGTATATGCTTACAAAGGTGAGCATGAAATCGACGGAGAAAACGGTGAAGACCTCGGACTATCGCGTCCACGTGCGCCAAGAAGCCAACTCGCGATGGCTGAACTTCATGAAGATTCCTATGGGCATCTACTGCATTTCCGGCACCGACAGCACGCGGCGCTTCAACCGTTTCATGCACAAAATCGGCGAGGCGCCGGTGGTTTACGACGCCACCCTCATGGAATACTCCCGCAGAAGCATCGAAGGAGCCCTGCGGACGAAGGGCTATCTGAAGGCGTCCGTCACCGCCGACACCGTGCATTCGCGGAAACATCCCCGCAGAACGCGCCTCGTCTACAGCATGCGCCCCGGACGACGCCACTATGTCCGCGCCATTGTGCGGAAGTATGACAACGACACCATCAGGCAAACCGTGGAGGAACTCTGCGACACCACACGCCTCTACAACGGAATGCCCCTGGACATCACCATCCTCGACGAGGAAAGGACGGAAATCATCAGCCGGCTCCGCCAACACGGCTACTACAATCTTAACCCCGAATTCATCACGTTCACCGCAGATACCCTGGAAAACCACCACGGTGCGCTGCTGACAATGAACTTCAAGATGCCGCCGGGTGCCGACCCTTCCATGGCATACCAGCGTTACCGGCTGGGGAAAATCACCATACACGAGGAGGGAATAGCGCCTTCGAGGATGGATACCACGGAGAACGCCAACTTCAGGTTCGTGGCTTCCACACCGGGAAAACTGAGGAAAAGGGTCTACCACCGCGAGGTCATCCTCGACAAGGACAGCCTTTTCAACGAGGAGAAGACACAATTCACCTACCAAGGTCTGAACGCCCTGCCGATAGTGTCGTACGCCACGGTGCGATATGCCGCACCCGAGGCCGGAGACTCCGTGCTTCGGGCCGACGTCTACGTCAATCTCAACCATCCGAACGGAGTAAGTTTCGACCTTGAAGGGACAAACACGGCCGGAGATTTGGGCGGCGCGGCAAGTTTCACGTTCACCAACCGCAATTTGTTCAGAGGCGCCGAGTCATTGTCCCTCAAACTCCGCGGAGCATACGAAGCAATCAAGGGTCTTGAAGGGTATCAGAACCAGAATTATATTGAATATAGCGCCGAGGGTACGCTGCGTCTGCCCACGTTGCCCGTACATCTGTCCACAAAGTACGGCAGAAACATCCGGGGCAACAGCGAATTCTCCCTGCTTTACAACTCTCAGAACCGCCCGGAGTTCCACAGAAGACTGCTGACAGGCACGTGGGGACTGAACTGGTACAAAAGAAACCGACCCAATCTTCAGCACCGTCTCGACCTTCTGTCGCTCAACTACGTGTTTATGCCGTGGATTTCGGAAACTTTCACAAAGGATTACCTCGAAGGCGACGACCCGCGCTACG
This sequence comes from uncultured Bacteroidales bacterium, assembly GCA_945833885.1. Classification (GTDB taxonomy): domain Bacteria; phylum Bacteroidota; class Bacteroidia; order Bacteroidales; family Bacteroidaceae; genus Alloprevotella. The sequence continues at coordinate 2,905 of CAMAFY010000018.1, read as the reverse complement.
CCGTCCTCCGATATTCCTATGAGAATCTCTTCATCATGAAGGTGGGATATTCCTTCACTTACAACTCATTGAAGAAGAAATCGGCGACGACACTCAACAGAACGAACGGCTATCAACTGAAATTCAATGTGGAAAGTGCCGGCAACATGCTCTACGGCATCGCCAAAACCATCGGACAAACACCGAACGCCGACGGAAGCCGCTCGATGTTCGGCATCCCCTTCTCGCAATATGCCAAGTTCGACTTCGACTTTTCGAAGAGCCTTCTGCTGAATGCCAACCAGTCGTTGGCGTTCCATGCCGCCTTCGGCATCTGCTATCCCTACGGAAACAGCAACATCGTGCCCTACGAAAAACGATACTTCGCCGGCGGAGCCAACTCGGTTCGAGGCTGGAGTGTCCGACAACTCGGACCCGGATCGTACCGCGGACACGACGGAAACATTGACTTTATCAACCAAACCGGCAACATAAAACTTGATTTGTCCGTAGAATTCCGCTCACCAATCTTCTGGAAATTGGAAGGAGCAGCGTTCATTGACGCCGGAAACATCTGGAATATCAAGGATTATGCCGACCAACCGGGGGGAATGTTCCGATGGAACGAGTTCTATCGTCAGATTGCCGTCAGTTACGGTATCGGACTTCGCCTCAACTTCAACTACTTTATCCTACGACTTGACGGAGGAATGAAGGCCATAGACCCGACATCGCCCTCCGGACGTGACCACTACGTCATCGTAAACCCCGACTTCAAGCGCGACTTCGCCCTGCACTTTGCCGTCGGACTACCCTTCTAAAAAACACCATTCTTCCGTAAATGAAATTCCTTCCCATAGGCAGTGGCTCATGCGGCAACTGCTATTATCTCGAATCCTGCGGCACTGCCATCATCATCGACCTCGGCATCGGCATCCGTTCCTTCAAGCAACACATCCGCGACTACGGACTTTCGATGGAGAAAATCAAGGCCGTCGTCGTCACACATGACCATACCGACCACATCAAGGGCGTCGGTCCGTTTGCCATTGCCCGGCATACGCCCGTCTACGCATCGGAACGCGTGCACCAGGGTATCGACAGAAACCGCATGATGTCGAAGAAGATTCCCCTGGAACAGAAGGTGGTTACCACCCTCGACACCCCATTCGACGTGGGACCTTTCCGGATAACGCCGTTCGCCGTCATGCACGATTCGAACGACTGCAACGGATATTTCATCGAAATCACGCAGCCCGAACCGCCCGAAGACCTCTTCGATCTGGCAAAAGCCTGCGCACCTTCGGAGGACGAAGAGCCGATAACCTTCTGCATCATCACCGACTGCGGAACCTTCACCGACAACCTTATTCCCTACATTCAGCGCGCCCGCTACCTCGTCATCGAGGCGAATTACGACGAGAAGATGCTCAGGAGCGGACCTTATCCCGAGCGTTTGAAACGGAGAATCATGAACGGTTACGGGCATCTCGACAACGCTATCTGTGCGAGAATGCTGGGCCAGCACCTCACACCACGCACAAAACGCATCTGGCTTTGCCACATCAGCGAGGAAAACAACCATCCGGAAATTGCGGAAAGTACGGTGAAAAGCGCCATCGAGGCAACGGAACTGCCCGAAAAGCCCGAAGTCAGCGTGCTCAGACGCAAGTGTCCCACGGGGATGTTCATCCTGAAATAGAGGGGGAACGCCGGTGACATCATGCCGAAAGACCTAACTGCAGAGGCCGGAAACGCGCATCCTGCCTTCCGAAAAACCGGAACGCAACAGGTCAGGAACCTGTATTCCGCGGGTCAAAGGCCTTTATCATGTATGACAGACACCCATATATTATTACGCCGGACACCTATATAATATATAATGAGGCACGGCGCCACGCTTGTCCAAAAGCGTGATTGCAAGCATCGAAGCACCGCACCACAGGTGTCAAGGATGCGTATCACAGCCTTCGAAGAGCCGCGTCCTTGACGTCTGAAAACGGAATTCCGCACGCCGGAAATGCACATCCGGAATGCAAAAGACCTTCATTCAGGAACAAGCAGGACCGAGAATAATACACAAGAAACGTTAAAGTTTCTACTTTTTTCGCCCTACTTCCTTGACTTTTTCTCCGCTTTTGCATTACCTTTGCAAACAGAAATCCCAAACAGGGTGCTCCGTTTTCCCATCAAAACTACTGATATCAGAGTAATATCCTACCCTAAACTACTCTACATTATGAAACGTTACATCCTACTTTTCATCGTCGGAATCGTCAGCAGCATCTCTGCTCTCGGCATGAATCTGCGGGACGCACAGGCACAGGCCTACTTCCTTTCCGACAAAATGGCCTACGAACTCAACCTCACGCCACAGCAGTACGACCTCGTTTATCAGGTGAATCTCGAATACTTCCTCAACGTGAATTCTGCACGAGACCTCGATGGCCTATGGTGGAACTACCGCAATACCGACCTCAGTTACATACTCTATGACTGGCAATGGCAGGTATATCGGGCAGCAGACTACTTCATCCGTCCACTGAGATGGGTGCGCGGAGCATGGTATTGCTCCCTTTGGGACCACTACCACCGCGACTATTTCTTCTTCCATCGTCCGACAGTCTTTGCAAGTTGGCACGGAGGTCTGTGGCACGGACGCCATCATAAGTCGCCCTCACCCTTCATCGGACACCGCCCGCCCACGCACCATGGCGGCATGAACCCCAACTACGGCAAGCCCGGAAAGCCGGGATATCAGGGTCACCATCCCGGTGGCGGCAACGGACGTCCCGGTGGAAACAACGGCTATCGTCCCGACAACAAGGGCAACCGTCCCGGTAATAGCGACGGACGCCCCGGTGGAAACAGCGGCTATCGTCCCGACAACAAGGGCAACCGTCCCGGTAATAGCGACGGACGCCCC
>CAMAFY010000017.1 GCA_945833885.1 uncultured Bacteroidales bacterium | reverse complement strand
ACACCTGGCAGCCCGTAGTCCTCCACCTTGCCGCACCGACAGCCGTTGAAAACGTCACTACTGCCGGGGATGGCAACGCCTCCGCAACACTGTACAGCATCGATGGCAGACGCCTTGATGCACCGCAGCGGGGTGTGAACATCATCCGTCAGGGTGGAAAGACCCGAAAGGTCGTGATAAACGAATAAAGGTGAGTAAAAAAAAACAAATCTTTCGAATTTTCATGTCCGTTTTCGAGATGAAAATTTGAAGGATAAGATTCACCCCTATGGGGATACAACAAAAAGCAGCCCGGGATTTTTTCTTCCCGGGCTGCTTTTTGTTTTACCGTTTCTGCAAAAAAATTGCCTCAATCCAATGCCTTTTCGCTAAAAGGAGGAGGAGTAGGTATAGTCTAAAAAGACATTTTTCGTAAGTTGAACAGGCATAAAATCACGAGCCCAAACATCCTTTATGTTTACAAGTTCGTCGAAATTGACCACTGACAATGCTTCCTTCAACGAATCTCTCAGCCTCTTACCAAGAGGCTCTTTGAAACCACTTGGCAAAAGACTTGAGAAGAAAACAGCATTGGTCCTGTCGTCTGTGATGAAATTATCCTCGTTAATAATCAAATTTATCTCTCTCATTAAAGTTTAGAGGATGGAATAAAGAACGGGAATTACGCCAAAACAGTCGGGACATCGTGCCAAAGCAGGCAGATTACTGCGCCAGATAGGGGGAGGTGATGCCGGGGATGGTGAATACGCCGAAGAACCAGCATACGGCGGCGGCGAGCAGAAGCAGGGCAAGAATCCACAAAAGATGCTGCCACCAGGAAAGGCCGCGGTCGGCAAACGGGTCCTGTTTGCGCATCTTTGCGCTGAGAGGGAAGACTGCCTGTTGGGAAAGCGCGTTGCCAAAACGGATGCTTATCTTGGCGGCGGCATTGACGGCCCAACCGTTTGCATTGAGAATCGGGGAGATATTGCGCTTACGCAACTTGAGCCACGCGATAAACATCGAAGGTCCGCTGATGAGAAGGAAGATGGCAAGGAGGCAAAGCGGCATCTGCCACCATGCAAGCGCCATAAATTCGCGTCCGAGGCTCGTCAGGAAACTGCCGATAAAGCCGATGGCCATGCCGATGGCAGCGAAGATACCGGCGAATTTGGCAATGTCGAACGTTTTGGTAGCGGCCGAAGGAGCGGGGTTTGCCGCAGGAGTGGCCTGAGGACCTGCGCTGGCCGCCTCGGCTGTTGCGGCAGCGGCGCTTTCAGCCTTGGCATCAATCTGTGCCGTAGCGCTTTCCGTCATCTGGCTTTCTTTGGAAGCCGCCATGGAACGTACCTTCTCCTCGATGAATGCCGCCATCTTCCGGTAGGGCGACAACGCCGCCTGACCGATGCTGATGGGGTTGTCGATGATGCTGGTCACGCGGGCATCCCAGTCGTGTCCCTGACGATCGTAGAAAATTCCGTTCTTTCCGACGGCGATATTGTTCGTGTCACCCACGGTTACAGCGGCAACGATGTCCATCGCACGCCCCTTAGTGGCATCCGTGCAATGGCAGAACACCAGATACATTCCGCTGGCGGCAGCCTGAGCGGCCATGGCTCCGGCATCGTTCACACGTACACAAAAGTCGCAGGCACGTTGGTCAATGTAGAGCGTTCCTGCCTGGAAAATGGCCTTGGAATCGCCGGAATAGAAGTCGGTGAGCGTCACATAATTGCGGAGAAGACGATAGAAATCGCGGGTGAGATGGAGGAGTTTGTCCACCATGGCAATGCTCTTGCTCTCCTCATCCAGCACGACATCACCTTCGCCCACCTCCATCTGCTTCTTATAGTCGGCATATTGCTTCAGGCGTGCGCCAAGTGCCGCCCAGTTCTCCTCGGTGACTTCCGTCTCGAACGCCTGCTTCACGGTGTTCCATGCCGTCTCCCATGCCGGATTCACGACCACATCGAGGGGAAGTGTCTTGGCATCGGTGATGCGTGCCAGGGGATAGGCAGCGATATCTGCCGTGCGCTCGGTAAGGTTTGCCGCACTGATGCTCTCAATCATTGCGGTCTGCACGTCGAGTTTCTCGCGGCTTTCAGCGGCATACTGCGCCAAACGTCCACGGAGGAAATAGTCGCGCACCTTGGCATCAAGGGCATTGTAAGCCTCGGCGATGCTCTCCGTCTGTGCGCCGAAGGGGGCTTCCACCGCCTCCAAAGCGGCACGCTCGGCCTTCAACGCCTCCAGTTTCTCCGCCATCAGACGCTCCAGACAGACGCTGCTGTCGGCAAGCGAAATCTCCTCGGCCTCGGGCTTTCCCACAGCACAGAGAATCTGTCGGGCGGCAGAAAGCAGTTGTTCGCCGTCGGGGGTGTCGGTCTTCAAGGCGGAAAGTTTCACGCTGTCAGTACCGGGAACCAGTAGATCCATGTCGCCGAGCACGCCTGCAAGCCAGAGGGATGTGACCACCACCTCCTTGGAGTGCACCTGCCCGTCGTGGTTCGTGTCGATATATTGAAGGGTCTTCTCGTCAAGTTCCAAACCTTTCACGGGACATGAGAGGACCGTCCACTTCTTTTCGTCAAGTTCATTCAGGTGTGCGATGTCTTCACCGCAATCGATTTTCACACGGGGTACGCCACCCACGTAGGAATAATTCCAATTGTAACTCATAAATAATGGGTATGTTTGGGATAGGTTATTTTGATATTCTTCTCTTTCTTATCCTTTTTCCAGTAGGAAAAGGTACTCCTGATGCCCCTTGTCGGCGCAACACCATTTCCGAGTCTGGAACATGTTTGCCATGTTGTGATGGGCATAATCCACCGCCATGACGTCGCGCAGGCGTCCGTTTTCGCTGAGCATCTGCTGGAGTTCCTCCCGACTTACACGTCCTCCGCTGCTGAAACTGAGGAGAATGTAGCGCGCATTGATTTGCCGCACCAGGCGTTCGATGGCCTCAACAGCCATAAGATGTCCGGCATCATCGGTGCGGAAATCCTCGAACACCGATGCCGACAGCGTGTCGCGCGAATCTTCGCGCCGTCCTGCCGCGCCGAAGAGTGCGGGATGGTCGTTGAGCACCACGCTCTTCCACAAATGATAATACGCGGCATAACGCACACGCGAGGAGGGCATCTTGACGTTTGCCGAGCCGTATGGCGGGTCCAGGTAGGCAAGGTCCCATTCTCCGCGAAGGTCGAAGGCATCGCAACGCCGCACATCGGCGGCAGGCAGCGCCTCGTCGTAGCACATTCGCGGCAGACGCAGCGTGAGGTCGCGGTAACTGCGTGCCGACCACCGTTTCAGATAACTCGAGAAATGTCCGATGGTAGAGTCCACAACGTCAAGAGCCAATATCAGGCTGGTGAGGAGCACGCACTCGGTCATGCGGTCGATGACTCCCGCTGTCCGCCATTCGGCGATGCGCTCCCTGATGCTGTCAAGACGCATGGTGTTCTTCCGCTGAAAGGGGTATTTCCGCACTTCTCCGGCTTCCTCTCCCCCATCGTGCGGAGCATAGTGGCTGGTGAACCAGCCCTCGTGTCCCGGAAGGGCGTTCAGGCTGTCGATAAGTTGCTGGTAATACTCCGGCCTTCGCGGTGCCTGCAGATAACAGGTGGCGAACACCTCGCTCCAAACCGCAATGTCGTTGCTCGTCACGGCGTAACGTCCGCACTGATAGAGCGCCTGACTCACCCGCGTGCTGCCGGAAAAGGCGTCGAGCACCCTGTACACACCGTCCAGTCCGCCCACCATTTTCATGATGTACGGCAACATCCGCAACTTCGAACCGGCATATTTTATGCCCTCAGTCTTAGGATTCAAAGCAGAATTTCGGCGGCGCAAGGGAGACAATGCGGGAAGTATCATTTTGCAAAATTAGGCTTTTTCCATTATTCTTCGTAATTTTTCCAAAGTTTTTCGCTATTTTTGCCCTGTTTTTGGCGATGTCGGTCACGAAAGTCCACACTTTCAAGATGTTCGGAAACGCCGCGCCGACGGAAGCCTACAATATTTTGCACGAGAAACACCATGAGATTCCTTACCACACTCCTTTCCCTTTCCTGCGCCCTCAGCCTTTCGGCACAGCGCATCGAGGAAACACTGACAGAGGGATGGGCATTCCACCGCGGCGAGGCCAGCGGAGCCGAAGCCCCCACCTATGATGACTCGCGATGGGAACGCGTCAACATACCCCACGACTGGGCGATTTTCGGCCCGTTCAGCCGCGACAACGACCTGCAAGTTGTGGCAGTAACACAAAATGGCGAGACGGAAGCCACGGAGCATACCGGGCGTACCGGCGGACTTCCCTACGTCGGCGTGGGATGGTACCGCCGCGATTTCACCGTCGATGCCGCCACTCCGGGCTCCAACCGGCGGACCATCCTCATCTTCGACGGCGCCATGAGCCAGGCCCGCGTCTACGTCAATGGTAAGGAAGTGCTGTTCTGGCCATACGGTTACAACTCTTTCTATTGCGATGTCACCGATGCCCTCCGCACCGATTCTCCGCACAACGCCCTGGCCGTGCGGCTGGAGAATGTGGAGCAATCCTCACGATGGTACTGCGGAGCCGGACTTTACCGCAACGTACACCTGTTGCAGACCGAAGCCGTCCACGTACCCGTCTGGGGGACACAACTGACCACTCCGCAGGTTGACGCGGAAAGTGCCAGCATACACCTCAAAACCTGGGTGGAAGGTTGTCGCCCCGACGAACAACTGACCCTGTACACCGAGATCGTTGATGACGAAGGTCGTGTGGTGACCTCCAAGGAATTCAAGGGATATGCCGCACATGGCCTGCCCCTGGAGCAGCATTTCAGCGTGGAGAATCCCCATCTCTGGACGCCAGAGACCCCGGCACTCTACCGCGCCATCACGCGCATCTATGCCGCCGGACGCCTGCAGGACACCTACACCACCCGTTTCGGCATCCGCAGCCTGCAGTTCATTGCCGACAAAGGCTTCCTGCTCAACGGCAAGATTCGCAAGTTTCAGGGTGTCTGCAACCACCACGACCTCGGACCTTTGGGCGCCGCCGTCAACGTCAGTGCCCTGCGCCACCAACTGGAACTGCTGAAAGATATGGGCTGCGATGCCATACGCACCAGCCACAACATGCCCGCTCCCGAACTCGTCGACCTGTGCGATGAGATGGGATTCATGATGATGCTGGAACCTTTCGACGAATGGGAGAAGGCAAAATGCGAAGGTGGCTACCACCGCTACTTCTATGAACCGAGTTGTTATCCCGCCATCACCGCCGCACATCCCGACGAAGTGCGCGCAAACTCCGCACCTTTCATGACATGGGCAGAGGCGGACATGGTGAATATGCTCCGCCATTACCGCAACAATCCCAGCGTCGTCATGTGGAGCATCGGCAACGAGGTGCCCACACAGGGGAGCGACGAGGGCTACAAGGTGGCGACATGGCTCCGCGACATCTGTCATCGCGAGGACCCCACACGACCTGTCACGAGCGGAATGGACCAGATTGACAACGCCCTTGACAAAGGTTTTGCCGCCGTTCTCGACATCCCCGGCTTCAATTACCGCGCACACCGCTACGAAGAGGGCTACCAACGCCTTCCCCAAGGCCTCGTCCTGGGCAGCGAGACGGCAAGCACCGTCAGCAGCCGTGGCGTATATAAGTTCCCCGCAACCAAGCGTGCCGGGGCCATGTATCCCGACCATCAGTCCTCATCCTACGACCTTGAGAGTTGCTGGTGGAGCAACATTCCCGACGTCGACTTTGCCAATGCCGACGACAATCCCTGGTGCATCGGACAGTTTGTATGGACCGGCTTCGACTATCTCGGCGAACCTTCGCCCTACGACACCGATGCCTGGCCCAGCCACTCCAGCCTCTTCGGCATCATCGACCTGGCTTCCATCCCCAAGGACCGCTACTATCTCTACCGCTCACAGTGGAACCGCACGGACCACACCCTGCACATCCTGCCCCACTGGACCTGGCCCGGACGCGAGGGAGAGGTGACACCTGTCTTCGCCTATACCGATGCTCCGCAGGCAGAACTCTTTGTCAACGGAAAAAGTCAGGGCATAAAGCATAAGAAATCACGGGAAGATGCCGCTGATGTCACGGAACGTTACCGCCTCATGTGGAACGATGTGAAGTACGAGGCGGGCGAGATCCGCGTCAAAGCCTACTATCCCGACGACACTTTGCAGCAGGTTATCCGCACGGCAGGCAAGCCCCATCACCTCGAAGTGCTCGGACAGGACGGCCACGGCTTGGAACCCGACGGACAAGACCTCTATTATCTGCGCGTACGCGTTGTGGACAAGGATGGCAATCTCTGCCCGAATGCCAACCCATTGGTGCGTTTCAACGTCAAGGGGAACGGCACTTTCCGCGCCGCAGCCAATGGTGACGCCACGAATCTTGAACTCTTCCACCTGCCCCAGCACCATGCTTTCAATGGCGAACTGACGGCCATCGTACAGGCGGGGACGCTGAAAAGCGGCAAGAATGCGGCAACCGTCACCCTCACCGCCAGCGCCGACGGACTGAAAAGCGGAAGCGCCACCATCGCCGTCGGCGGATACCACGCACCGGAATTCGTGAAAGGAGCGGACATAGGTTGGGCGACGGAATACGAAAGTACGGGAAAAACCGTAAAGGACAGCGAAGGGAACGAACGCGAAATGACGGCCCTTATGAAGGACTTCGGCTGCGAAGCCATACGCTGCCGCGTGTGGATTGACCCCGAATCCAAAGGACATGGCAAGTGGTGTAACCGCGAAGACGTACTCGAAAAGTGCATGCGTGCCAAACGTTTGGGCATGGATGTGATGATAAACTTCCATTATAGCGACTGGTGGGTTGACCCCGCAAAGCAACCGATTCCCCTGACCTGGAAGGGGCACACCCTGGAACAGATCAAGGAGGATGTCCGCCTCCACACCACCGAAGTCCTGCAATACCTCAAACAACATGGCATCACGCCGCGCTGGGTACAGGTGGGCAACGAGACCACTTACGGCATGCTTTGGAGCGTCGAGGAGGACCCTGCCACAGGATGGCCCGTACCTGCCGCCGACGGACGCAACGTCATCACCGACGCCATCGCACGCATTGACCGTCCGGGACGCCCCACCGCCCACTATCTCTCCGAAGATGTTCGGCAGAAAGTGGCGGACAACGGTGCACTGCCCTCGCCGACAAACCTCACGGCAGGCGCACGGGCCTACGCCGAAATCTTCAAGACGGGCTACGAAGCCGTGAAGTCGGTATGCCCGAACGCCAAGGTCATCGTGCATCTCGACGATGGTTTCGACCGCGAACTCTACGACTGGAACCTCGGAATACTGAAAGCCGGCGGCGCAAAGTGGGACATCATCGGCATGTCGCTCTACACTTATTGGGCCATCAACGAAGGAAAACGTGCCGATGCCGACGCTATCGTCAACGAATGTATGGAAAACATCGTGCATCTCAACGAAGAATTCGGCACGCCCTCCATGCTTGTCGAGGTAGGCATGGACGCCATGAACCCCGAAGAGGGCGCTCGTCTGCTCAAACGTATCCTCCGCGAGTCGCAACTGTTGGAGGATGCTGCCGGCAATCCCCTCTGTCTCGGTGCCTTCTACTGGGAACCGGCATGCCGTCCCTCGCAATACCGCCTCGGAGCCTTTGACGAAACCGGCCGCCCCACCGCCATCATGACGACTTTCCGCGACAACTGATGACGGCAACTGCCGCTCTTCTCTCATCCCGGCAGGCTGCGGCGCCAGCCTTTTTGCCAAGCATTTTCTCACGTTTCACCATACAATTCCCTGTCAACCGGTAAGCAAGGACTGGTTTCAGGCGGATGCCGCTGATTGGATTTACCGGATTTCGTGGCACGTCTTGCCATAAAAAGACCGGAAAAAATCAAAACTTTCCACCTGAATCTGCACACAAACGACTTTTTAACCTACGCACAAAGGACTCTTGACTTACGTACAAAGAACTTCCCGAACTTACCTATTGATACCCGGACCGTTTAATTTCTTCACCTATTTATGCAACGTTTCCTCCTTCTGACCCTCATCTCCGCCATCTCATCCCTGATGGCATCAGCACAATATTTCTGGCGCGGCGCCGACATTTCGTGGAGCAGCGAAATGGCAGCAGACGGAAAATCCTTCTACAACGCCGAAGGCGAAGCCACCGAAATCAACACCTTGATGCACGGATGCGGCATGAATGCCATCCGTCTGCGCGTATGGGCAGAGCCCACCCTCGGAGGATGGTGCGGCACACAGGACGTTGTCGAAAAGGCATTGGCGGCAAAAGCCGCTGGAATGGAGGTGATGATCGACTTCCACTACTCCGATTTCTTCGCCGACCCCGGACGTCAGTCCATCCCCTCGGAATGGAATGCCACCGACATTGCCGCACTTGCCGACTGCGTCAGCAAACATACCACCGACGTCTTGCAGGCCTTGAAGACCGCCGGCGTCACGCCCCGCTGGGTACAAATCGGCAACGAGACCCGCAATGGCATGCTCTTCTCCACCTACGATGCGGCATCCCACTCCTGGAACACGGCATCCGGACGCGCCACCGGCTCCACCGACGCCTCGAAGGGCGGAGGATGGGACCACTATGTGCGGCTGTCGAATGCCGGATACGACGCTGCAAAGAGCGTATTCCCCGACGTTTGCTGCATCTCGCATCTCGACACCCGGAGCAGCGACACCGACCTTTCATGGTGGTTCTACTCCTTCAAGGACAACGGAGGCAAGGTGGATATGATCGGACTGAGCCATTATCCCATGTCGTGGAACGCATCCGGAGAGTCTGCCGCTACCAACACCGGCAAGCAGAGGAACAAGAGTTTCATGGAACTTGCCGAGAAACTCCACACCAATTTTGCCCTGCCCGTCATGGTTGTCGAGACGGGTGTTTACTGCGAATATACGACCGGCGGCAAGGAAGTGATGGAGGACCTCTTCGAGAAGTGCCGCAACAGCGACGCCGTCGACGGCATTTTCTACTGGGAACCCGAACAGTATAACTGGTGGAAACCCGCCATCTACACCACCATCGGCTGGACAAACTACAATATGTGTGCGTTCTACAACGACGGGCGTCCCTCGCCCATCCTCGACGCGTTCCAACCTACGCCCGAGGAAAGTGCCACAGAAGGCATCGCCCCCATCACCGTCACTCCCAGGAACGACGGCTCACAACCGCTCTTTTCCATCGACGGCAGACGGGCAAACGCCGGACAACACGGCATCATCATCAGCCGAAACGGCAAGGTGCTGCAATAATCCTCATGCCGCGCCTCCCCGTTTACGCCTCGGAATGACGGATGTCACACCGTCCAACAAGGGCGGCATCCTGCTCTGACGCACCTGATTCCGCCTTGGAACGACGGATTTTCCACCGGCGGCCATCAACAGGCGCCGTCCTTTTTCTCTAATCCCCTACGGCGAGACCTCATGGTTTTCACCGCCCAACACCCTACCATCCCTGAATGACAGACACCATCAATTCACTCCTTTCCGCCTCTGAAATCCCTGCCGTCACGGCATTCCTTCTCGGACTTCTCACCTGTGTGTCGCCCTGTCCGCTGTGCAGCAATGTCACCGCCATCGGATTCATCAGCCGCGACATCAGTTCCCGCCACCGCGTTCTTTGGCAAGGCCTCGTCTTTGTCCTCGGCCGCACGGTGGCTTATGCCCTGCTTGGCGCCATCCTGATTGCCATTATCCACAGCGGACGCGACCTTCTGCACCTGCAAGATGCGATGGGCAGGTGGGGCGAATCGCTGTTGGCACCCGTTCTCATCATCATCGGAATGGCCATGCTCCTCAGTCACCGCCTCCATCATCACCATCACGACTGCGAGATTCAGGCACGGCGCCACTATATGGCCGGACTTTTCGGAGCGTTTTTCCTCGGCGCTTTCTTCGCGCTTTCCTTCTGTCCCGTCAGCGCCCTCATCTATTTCGGGGTGCTGATTCCCATGTCGGCGCAAGCGAGTGGCGGATATCTCCTGCCCGTCATCTTCTCCCTTGCCACCTCCATTCCCGTACTTGCCGTGGCATGGTTCGTTGCATACAGCATGCACAACCTGGGAAAATTCGTCGGACGCCTGCAAGCCTTCCAACGTTGGTTCAATATTGTCGTGGCAATCCTCTTTATCGCCGTCGGTGTTTACCACATCTTCGAATAGACGCTACCGGAAATTTCAAAACGGGCATGCTGACCTTTGGCAGAAAAACCTCTGAACTTTCATACAAAAAACCTCTGAACTTTCATACAGAAACATCTGAACTTCTGACGGCAAACATCCGTATTTCCAACGGCAAACGATGGGACTTTGGCTGAGGAGGCTCAGAACAATGACAAATGGTTATCTGAACACCGGATTAACCCTATCGGCGGACTGTCCCCATCAGTCCGCCTTTTCTTTTCCCCTCTTGCCATCCGCTTCGGGGTATAGAGCGCAAAAAAGGTGCAGGATGACTCCTACACCTTTTATTATTTCAGGGAATTCTGAGGCTAATCTTTGCGGAATTTCCGACTGTCACCGGCCGTGATTTCGGGTAAATTCTTTGAATTTCTGTGCTATAACGACAGGTGTTTCTTCGTCAAATACCCTATCGGTGGGTATCCATAGTCCCTACCCTTGATGCGCTTTTTCTGCAGAACCCTTCTGAACCTTCCGCGAAAGCCAACGGCGGAGGGGCTCATCGTAGCAGAGAAGGCTGACGACGCCAAGGAAAATGGCGATGAAGAACAGGCATACAGGGGTGGCCCAGGGCAAAGGTCCAAAAGGCTGGGCGCCAATCATCAACCAATGTATATATAAATAGATGAGCGGATAGTGGACAGCATAGAGCGGATAAGACAGACGTCCGACAAATCCGACGGCGCTGCGGAAGTTGCCGTCGACAACACCGCGGGCTCCGAACCAGACGATGGCAGGGAAAGCCACGGAAACCACCAGACACTGGTAAAGAGGATTGAGAATCCGCACGCCGGTGAGGGTCGTCAGGCTGGGAACTGCCAACAAAACGACGATGGCTGCGGCACTCAGCGTGAACGCCGGCAACTTTGTGGGAGCAGGATTGCGGAGACGGAAGAGGCGCGAAAGGAGCAAACCTGCCGGATAGGCGAAGAAAAGGCGCAGTGAACCTCCGAAGAGATTGTATGGCTCTGACGACCATCCGTAGGCAATGCTGTTATATTCGCTCGTGAAAGCATTGACGAACAGGGCGACACCCATGATGCCTACCCACCATTTCAGCGCACGCAGCGGAAGACGACGCAGGAGAAGCACGTAGGCAAGACTGCCGATGTATTCGAAAAAGAGCGACCAATGCGGACCGTTGATTGGAAACGCCTCGTAATTTCCACGGATGTCAAGGTGCTGCGGAGCGGGAATCAGGAAAAGGGCAAGGACAAGTGCGGGCAGAATCTGCAACCATGTCAGGTGCGTTCCGTCCCACAACGTGCAGCCCTGGATGAAGTAACAAACCAGACCTACCGCCACTCCCATGACGACCATAGGATGAAGACGGATGAGACGCCGGAGGATGAAGCCTTTCGATGTCAGCGAACCGTCGGCAAGACGCTCGTCGTAGGCATAACCCATGACGAAGCCCGAGAGGACGAAGAAGAAGTCTACGGCAAGGAAACCATGGTAGAAATGCTGCTCCGGAGCGCTCACGGAAAAGGCAATCGCCTCAAAAAGATGGTAAACCAGCACACTGATGGCAGCGACACCACGCAAGCCATCGAGAATGTCGTAACGTGTTTTCATTGGCAAAATTTGAACATTTATTATGAATTGCAGATAATTTCGCAACAACCGTGCGGCAGGAAATGTCCCGTACTTCCGGGGAGGGCAGAAGGGACATTTTGTGCAAATATACGGAATTATTGTAAAAGACAGATGAAAAAACCGTGGATAACAATCGGTAATACCAAGTTTTGTACTGTTTTTTCTTGCTTTTCGCTATGGTCTTACTTACCTTTGCAGCAGGAAACTATGGGGATGTCGTCCGTTTTTCAGGGATTTTCACATTCCGGAATACGCCATTCCCCACACCGTCTGCCCCCTGTTTCCGCCGGAATCCCCGCCACGGAAATGGTTGGAAACGCCGGTCGGAGGTCACGCTTCTCCGCACTTCACACCGGCAGACGCAGGTGGGTTTTATAAATTACCACCTGGAATACATTCTTTATCACTAAAATGTGGGTGACGTCCTGCCACATTCCGCGCCCCCATGTCGCATGTCCCCTATCACAGGCTGCCGACAGCACAGCGCAATTTGTCAAGACTAATTTATAGCATCCACCACAGATGGACTTATGAAAAAGACTATTGCCATTGCAGCCATCGCCTGCTCCGCCATGCAGATGCAGGCACAAGACATCGCCAAAGGCATGCGTTTCGGTGCCGAATTCGGCATCGGAAGCCAGGTGGAACTCGGTATTCGCGGAGAATATGCCATCAATCAGTATCTCTCCTGGGACGTACTTACCGCCAAATATGCCCACGAACTCGGCGATGACGACGCCAACAAGTTCGGCCTGAAGACCGGTCTTCGCGGCTACACTCCCACACTTTTCAGCAACATCCGCGCCCTGATGGCCATCGACCTCGGATATGCCGGTATGACATGGGAGGAAAGCGACTGGCACAGCGGCTTCGGACTGGACCTCACCGTCGGACTCAACGTCTACAAAAACCTGTACCTCGGTTACGGTTTCAGTTTCGGCAAGTACAATCACTTCAAGGACAAGGACCACACCTTCCGCATCGGCTACCTCTTCTAAGCCGATGATGATGGGGCAAGAGTCCCGACTTCCCCACCCGACTTCGGGGAAATAAAGGCCGGAACACAGCCTCTGAACACGACGACGACCCGCTGGAAACAAATCTTCCGGCAGGTCGTCGTCAACGTTTATGCCCTATCAGCACCCACTTTTGCGACAATCCGACACGCAAAAAACGGACAAATTTGACGGAAGAGCGCACAAATAATTCCGAAACATCGGACTTCATCAGAGAATAATCACTATTTTTGCACAGATTAACACTCGTATTGTACAAATTAACACACGTATTCTCTCCAAAACAACAGCGAATATGAAGGAAAAGACCATGTACCTCCGCATCCGCAATCTTTGCGGTTTGCTCGGCATCATCCTGCCCTGGCTGGCACTTTTCTCGGCTGGCATCAACCTTCCCCACCCCCATTCCGAATGGTGGTGGAGCATTTCCGCCACCTATTACCAAAGTCCCGCCCTCATCGGCGTGCTGACTCCCGCCTCCATTGTCCTTATCTGTTACATCGGATACAACCGTCTCGACAACTGGATTACCACGCTTAGCGGCATCTTTGGCCTCGGAATCGTGCTCTTTCCCTGCCACGTCAACTGGATTGCCGACGGCACCCGCGTGGGATTCTTCCAGATTCCCATCGAGATTTCCAACAATCTACACACCATCTGTGCGGCACTTTTCTTCCTCCTGCTCGCCTACAACAGTTTCGCACTCTTCACCAAGACCGGCAACGAACCCATGACGCCGCAGAAGCGCCGCCGCAACCTGGTATACAGACTCTGCGGCATCGGCATGTGGACTTTTGAAGGTCTCTTCGCCGTCATCGTACTTACCGATATGCCGGGCTACTGCACCATGCTCGTGGAAATTGTGCTTCTCCACCTCTTCGGCATATCATGGCTGGTAAAAGGTGAGGCCGTTGCATGCCTGAACGACAAGAAATCAAAGAAAAAGCACTGACATTCTCCCCTTCCGGTGGCGGCTGCAGACCTCCACCGGCGGGATATCTGAAACAAGACCATCCATCGTTTGGCAAAAACTATTATAGACTCCACCAGTAAAACACCATGAAAAAACTACTTGAAGAGTTGCGGGATTACCTTGGAATCACGGTAGGAACATCGCTTTATTCCATAGGTGTCACGGCGTTCATGCTTCCTTACGGCCTGACAACCGGAGGCGTGGCGGGTATTTCCAGCATCGTCTACTATGCCACAGGCCTTGAAGTGCAGAATATGTTCCTCATCATCAATGCCGTTCTGCTACTTGTGGCAGTGCCTTTGCTGGGACTTCGCTTCTGCATCAAGACGATTTACGGCGTGGCCTCCATGACTTTCATGCTCTGGCTCATGCAACGCATCCTGGAAGTTCCGGACCCTCTGCATCCGGGCATGATGATGCTGCCGCATTTCATCAACGACCAGTCGTTCATGGCAGCGGTGCTGGGTGCCATCTTCTGCGGAACGGGACTGGCATTCTGCTTTGAATGTAACGGCTCTTCCGGCGGAACGGACATCATTGCTGCCATTGTCAACAAGTATCGGCCCATGTCCCTCGGCACGGTCATCATGGCATGCGATGTCGTCATCATCTCGTCCTGCTACTTCATCTTCCACGATCTGGCACGTGTCATCTTCGGATTCGTCATCCTCATCATCTGCAGCCTCACGCTCGACTATTGCATCCGTGCCCGCCACCAGTCGGTGCAGTTCATGATTTTCTCACGCAACTACCGGAAAATCTCCGATGCCATCACGAAAATGGGCCATGGTATCACCCTCCTCGACGGAATGGGATGGTACACGAAATCGGAACGCAAGGTGATTTTCACCATTGTACGCCGCCGCGAACAAAGCGACATCTTCCGCATCATCAAGCAAATCGACCCCTATTCCCTCGTCTCGATGACCGAGGCGAAAGGTGTCTACGGCAATTCCTTCGACGTCATCAAGCAGTCCATCGGAAAGCGCAACGTCCATACGCTGGTATGCTGCTCCAACAACACGACGAAAATAGCCTCCGCCACACAGATTATGGGCGAGAACTACGACATCCGCTCGCTGCTTGACGTAGGTTGCGACACCCGACAGCCGTTCAACGCCCCCGTCCTTGAACTCCACGACAGCAAGCGCGTGGCATTCATCAAGCGCTACTTCGGCTTCGACGCCTTCTACATCGACCGCGAGGGCAAGGTTTGGCTGGCGGAAGGCAACTTCAAGGACGCCGAATTCATCCACCACACCTTTAATTCCTTGGAGGAAATGAAGGCCTATTTCGAGAAAAAGCCCAGTTCGAAGTTGGGCTGATGTCCGCAAAAACAGCGGAAATCTTTGTTCAATATTTCGGAAACTTTCGCACGATTTTCCGTTTTCCACTGTCTTGTCTGATGATTTTCGTACTTTTGCACGTATGAAAAAACCATCAGACAAGACATTTTTTTGGCTCTTTCGGGGAAGCCTCTTCCTCGGAACCATGCTCGTTGTGGCGTGCGACCTCATAGATTACCATCCGTACGACACCCGGATTGAGGGGAAACACCACATCAATGAACAGAACATCGGCCGCATTGAGGCGGCAACGGCAGGAAAGACAACCGTCCACTTCGTCCTCATCAGCGACACCCAGCGATGGTACGACGAGACAAAGGCCGCCGTACGCAGCATCAACGCCCGTAACGACATCGACTTCGTACTCCACTGTGGCGACATCTCGGACTTCGGAGTGACGCGGGAATTTGAGGTTCAACGCGACATTCTCGAAGAACTCAGCGTTCCCTACGTCGTGCTCCTCGGCAACCACGACTGTCTGGGCACGGGAGCTGACGCCTACCGCTACATTTTCGGCAACCCTGACTTTGCCTTCAACGCCGGCGACACGCATTTTCTCTGCATCAACTCCAACGCTTTCGAATACGACTACTCCGTCGACATCCCGAACTTCGGCTTTATCCGCAACGACCTCGAAAGTCTGCCCGAAAATGTGCGGCGCAGCGTGGTGGCCATGCACGCCCAGCCGACAAGCGAGCAGTTTAACAACAACGTTTCGCAACTCTTCGAATACGAAATCCGGAAGTATCCCGGCCTGCAGTTCTGCATGTGCGGACACGGACACCACACGCAAGTGAACGAATGGTTCGACGATGGCGTGCTGTACTACGAATGTGCGGCGGCAAAGCACCGCGAATACTTGGTATTCACCCTTAACGAGGAAGGAGGTTACACGTATGAAGTTGTCGAATATTAGGTTCTTGACGGCCATCATCGCCCTCATCGCCACCATCCTTCCCTCCCAAGCCCGTCCGGAAGTTCCCGACAGTCTGGCACCGCCCGCAACAACGGAGATACAGCCTGCCGTGGTGGTGGTGCACGACACCGTATACC
The DNA here is from genome assembly GCA_945833885.1 of uncultured Bacteroidales bacterium. GTDB lineage: Bacteria > Bacteroidota > Bacteroidia > Bacteroidales > Bacteroidaceae > Alloprevotella. Next base: position 34,876 of record CAMAFY010000017.1, on the reverse strand, counting down.
GCTACATCACGCTACCGCCACCCGCCATTTCAGACTCCGTGAACGTCGGCGGAATCTACAGCAGCAAATACGAGAAGCAGCGGATAAGGCGGCAAAAGGTCTGGAACAGCCTTATCCCCAAGCAGTTCACCCTGCAATATGCCGGGAGCATCGGCATGCTCGCCGCCGGACCCGGATGGCACTATGGCCGCCATCATTGGGAGACGGACCTGCTCTTCGGCTTCGTTCCACGCTACCATTCGGAGAAAGCGAAGTTCACCTTCACCATAAAGGAGCGCTATGTGCCATGGGACTGCCGCCTCAGCGATACGTGGGCGCTGCAACCCCTGACCGCAGGTGTGGCTTTCAGCGGTATTTCGGGCGACGATTTCTGGAAGAATCTTCCGGACAAATACCCCAGCAACTACTACTGGTTCTCTACGAAGATCCGCACCCACGTCTACATCGGGCAGCGTTTCCGCTACGACATTCCAAGCCATTACCGCCGTTTCCACTCATCGGTGGCGGCGTACTACGAACTGTCGACCTGCGATTTCTACGCCCTTTCCAAATACTCGAACCGCGAATACTCGTGGAAAGACGTGCTCTCGCTGGCATTCGGCATACGCTGGGAGATGTAGGAACCACGGATGCCGCTACCCTACTCTCCGGACACGTGTTCGTCCCTGTCACCGACATTAACCGCCGTTGGTCTCTCTCCTCCCAAATATTTTTTTGATTTTCTCCTACACATCCTACACCATTCCATGAAATCACCAATACACATTGATATTTTCCGGGTGTAGGATGGGGTGTAGGATAGGCTGGGTGGTGTAGGATAATCCTACACCATCCATAGAAAAACGCGTGCTTATGAAATGCGAAACACTTCATAAGCACGCGAAAAACAAAGAAGTTTTTTACTACATTTCATAAAAAAGGGGATTCCTCACCACACTTCCGTATCAAAGTTCCGATGCCTCAGACGCGATTTTCCCATCTCCTGCTGCTGCCATGCGAGAAGGAGATGGGGAGGATGTTGGAAAGGAACGCCTCAGAACCGCCATTGTGCCACAACCGTCACATCATTTTTCACGGAACCGGCAATGGCATTGACGCCCGAGGATATGGTGTCGCGGTCGAAATATCTCAGCATTCCGAAGCGCGCCGCCAGCGACAATCCGCGCCACAGGCGGCAGTCGGCGACGAAGGCTGCCGACATGCCCTGACCGGAACACGCGCTGACGCCCATGCTACCTTGGAGTTGCGGCGAATAGACATAGCACCTCGAATAGTAATCGTCCGTAAGGAATCCGGCAAGAAACGCCGTCAGACGCAGGCGCTGCATCAACGTCATACCCCCACGGACGTAGAACAGTCCGCCCCGCGAAACGGGCAGATGGTCCTGACCCTGCCCCGTCTGCGTGTGGTAAAACGTGGCCTCGGCACCCATGGTCACCTGCCATGCGGCGGCGGAAATGGCGTGCTGTACCTGTATGCGCTGCGTGGTCTTCCATTCCAGCATCTTCCATTTGGCATCCAGTCCTGTGACGTTCGCCTCCTGCCCCTTCACCTTATAGGTCAGCGTGCTCCGCATGCCGTTGTCCCAAAGCCACGCCGTCTGCACCATACCCTGAAACTGTTGCGAGGCTTTCCGTGCGTTGTACGTGGGGCGGGGATGGTAAGCCCAGTCGGCATACGCCGTCATCTGCATGTTCCGCAGCGGCAAGGCCTTCAAGGCAAAGGCGACGCCATGCTCGTTGTGCAGCCCCGTTCCCGCCTGAAGGATGCGGCCATAGGGCGTCACAAAGTCGCGCGCCAGACTGCGACCGCTGAGGGTGAGGACATAACTGTAGGAAGGTGCCCACTTGACCGTGGCGACCGCCGCCACAGCACACCGCTTGCGGTAAGGGCTCTGTTGGAATTCCTCCGTCTTCTGCGGGCTGACGTTCCGCACAGGGTCGGCGGCCACCTCGCCGGTGACGGACCATCGGCCGCGGCGCACCATCCAATCGACGCTGAGTGCCGCGGATTTGTCGCCACGGAGGCGGAAATCGTTGTACAACTGCGGCTGCGGCCAATAGATTTTTGAGTATTTCTGCCCTGCGGCATTGAGGCCGACGGAGAAAACGGGGGTGGAATATGCCAGCCGTGCGCCAGTCATCATCTGGTGCGCCACACGGCGGCGGCGCGTCTCCTGCAATGTGCGGTGCAGCCCGTCAGTCTTCCACGCCGTAATGGTGTCGCTCGCCGACGAATTGTAGCCGTTTTCCGCCTTCGCACCTTTGACACTGCCGTCCATCTCGCGCCACGAGGCGAAGAACATGGCGCTCCATTCGCCGTCGCGTCCCCACCGGACAATGGCGGCGCCACCGCGCAGGAAGCGGCTTTCGTCGGCACCGGTATGCGGACGCAGCCGCAGACGGTTGCTGCGGACACCGTTCAACAGGCTGTTGAAATTGCTCCATCCGCCCTCGCCCATCACCAGTCCCTCGCCCATTCCGAGGCGGAAGTCGCCCACGAGCACCTCGTAAGGTGTGTAGAATCTCCTACCTCCCGTACGCCAGCGGGCGTCGGCACGGTAGAGGAAATGGGCACTTCCGAAGTCCCACAACCGCGCGCCGTACGCCATCATGCGCTCGCCCACATCCTGGTCAAGCGTGAAACCATACTTCACCTGCTCGTTCCAGGCATAACGGTATTTGAGACGGTGGGCGAAATTCGCGCCGAGAAACATCTTCGACATATAGTTTCCAGCATCATAGTCGCTGAAACCGCTGCGCCGGTAAAGGGGGACATCGGCACGTGCGGCAAAGGTATGGCTGCCGTCTGCCCAACGGTTGCCGCCGTCAACCTCGCGGCGGGGGCGTACCGCGGAAGGGACATCGGTAAGCAAGGTGTCGGGAGGGGCGGCATAGGGCCCGAAGGCGACGAAGAGCGAGAGCCACGCCCGGTCCACAAAATTCAGGTTGCCCACCGTCATCAGGTCGCCGATGTCGCGGAAACCACGGAGTCTCTCACGCCGGAGGATGATGGAATCCACCACTTCCCCGCTGAGGAAATGGAGGCGGAGCAGGTCTTCCCGCCCGACGGCGTTGAGGTCGAGGCGCTGATGCCGGTGGATCTCTTCGAGTTCCTCGAGCCAATCGTAGCGCGTGACGCCGTCGCCATCCTCCGAAAGGGCGTCGGCATACTGTATGTATTCCTCCACGAAACTCTCCCACGGATACTCTTCGCTGGGGAGTCTTGCGGCAGTCTGGGCACGGAGTGCGGCGGAATGGAGGAGGAGGCACAACGGCAACAGCGCCATCCACCACGGACCGCCCGGAAAGGACGGCTGATGGATGACGCTGTTGCTGTATGTTCGCCTCGTCATGACGGAAGGTCGTTGGTGAAAAGACGCCGCTCCGATGACTAACGGACAACGGTTCGGACGGCCTCGGGCGTCCATTTCTGGAAGAACTTCAACACGCGCTCGCGGTTGTAGCCCTGGCCTTCCTCAAGATAGTCGCTCTGCTGCGTATGGATGACGCTGCCCTCCTCATCGAGAACGACAAGGACGGGGAAGCCGAAACGCGAAGGATTGCGCAGACGCTGGTTGACCTGACGCGAACGTTCGTCCTTATCGCTGGCGTAATTGACGTGGATATAGACGAAATTGTCGCTGATGGTCTGGCTGATTTCCGCATCGTCGGTGATGAACTTTGCGAACCACCGGCACCATTTGCACCAGTTTCCACCCACCTGACACACGACATACTTGCCCTCCGCACGGGCTTTTGCCACGGCATCGTCTATCTGTGTCATGGGGTCGATGGTCTCATCGTAGTATTTCACGCCCTGTCCCATGGCGGAACCGGCGAAAAGCAGGGGGAGAAGCAGAAGGAGGATATAACGTTTCATGGTGTCTTTTTCGGGATTTTTGACGGTATGGGTGGAGGGGATAAGCAGGTTTCCGGGGCGCGTTTGACAACGCCTGTCTACAAACGGATTGGAAACGTTGCAGACGGCTTAAGGCTGTTCCTGCAAAACTTGACGGTGGTAATTTGTCCGACAGCCTTAAATGTCCTCCACTCCAAGGCGCTCGAAGTCAACACTCTCGCCGTTGCGGACCATCTTGACCGCACGGAAGAGGAGGTAACGTGTGGGAGTGGGGGCGAAATATACGGTCTGCAGGATGGGATTGTTGCGGATGTTCGAGAATTCGCCCTCGCGAAGTTTCTTCAAAGGTTTGCCCTCGGCGTCGGAAGTCCAGATCTCATACTGGTGAACAAGGCCCTTGTTGTACTCGCTCTGCTCGGGAAGATAGTGGAAAGCACGGACGGCACGCTCATCGCCAAGGTCGATGAGGACGTCGGAGGCGGACCTGCGGACGATTTCGAAGGGAACACTCTTGAACTCACCCTTGCCGGCCTCGGCGACGTTGCGGTCGCTGTCGGGACCGCCATAGAAGGCTTCGATGTTGTTGATGCAGAGAGGTCCGCGGGCTTCCTCGAAGTTGATGCGGAGCGCACGGGCTTCGAGGGTCTTGAAACGCAGGATGCGCTTATAACCCACCGTGGTGGTTTCCTCACCACAGTCGACCTTTGTCCACTTGTTGCCCACCAATGCCTCGACACTGAAGCGTTGTACGCGCTGGCCGAGGGGGATGTATTCCTGCAACATCAGGCGGTTGACGCGCTGGGGCTCGGCGAAACGGAACTCCACGGTGCCGTTGTTTACGCCGTCAGATGTGGCCCAATAACTGTCCCAATCACCGTCGGTGAGCATGATTCCGCTGAAACGGTCGCCGCGGCAGGTGCTGACTGTGGCGGGGACATGGCGCAGAAGATTGGTGGAAAGTTCGCGCTGGATGAGACGATGGAAGTTGATGGCGTTGGCGCTGTCCACAGGATGCACGCGGCCCTCGCGGTCAATGGGGAAGTTGAGGAGGAAGGTTCCGTTGTGGCCTACAGAACGGTAATAGAGGTCGGCCAACTGTTCGGGGGTCTTTACGCGGCTGTCCTCCTCGGGATGATAGAACCATCCCGGACGGATGCTGGTGTTGCACTCCGAGGGAATCCAGGTGTCGCCGTCGGCGTGTCCGTACTGGAGTTCGCGATGTCGCGGATATCCGGGATAGACCTCTACGGCACGGAGGAACGACCAGTTGGTGGCGCTGGCATAACCGCTCTCGTTTCCGACCCAACGACATCCGGGACCGCCGTCGCTGAAGATGACGGCGTTGGGCTGCCAATGCTGGACAATCTCGTTGATGCGCGGGAAGTTGTAGTAGGTACGGCGGTCGATGGTACGTGCTTCGCGGGCGCCGCCATAATAACCGTCGCCACCGTTGGCACCGTCGAACCACACCTCGAACAGGCGACCGTAGCGTGTCAGGATCTGTTCAAGTTGCTTATAATAGTAATCGATGTACGCCGGCGTGCCGTAGTCGGGATGATTGCGGTCCCAAGGCGAAAGATAAAGACCGAGTTCGAGGCCGTATTTGTCGCAGGCATTGCGGACTTCCTGCAAGAGGTCGACCTTTCCACGGGCATTCTTCGGTCCGTCGTATGAAGACTGCGTGATATTGTAGTCGGTAAGGTTGCACGGCCACATGGTAAAGCCGTCGTGGTGCTTGGCAACCACAATGACTCCCTTCATTCCTGCGTCGCGGAACGTCTTGACCCATTGGTCAACATCCTGCCGGGTGGGGTTGAAAACTTTGGGATCGGTGTCACCGTAGCCCCATTCGCGGTCGCAGAAGGTGTTAAGACCGTAATGTACGAAGGCGTACGTCTCCATTTTCTGCCAGCGAACCTGATAGTCTTTCGGAAGGGGTGCAATCGGTGCGGGTGCATCCTGGGCTACCGCAGACGACGAGGTCAGCAGTGCGCAAACTGAAAAAAGGAGTTTTCTGAACATAAAGGAAGATTTTGTGGTTTTCATAAAAGGCTGAACACACCCCTATGGTGAATTACATGAATTGGATTTAGGTGGATTCTATATATCACCACCGCTCATATTATTTGTTGTATAGCGGGTCGCGTTTTGCCGTCTTTCTGTCGCTTTTCGGCTTAAAATCCCTGCTCATTCAGTCACATAGCGCGCTATGCTTCTTCATTCACAGAAATCCTCATCTCAAAAAGCAACTCGAAGTCCGAGTTTTCGTTAAGCCAGACGGGCAGGACGGAAGCGGACATCACTTCATTTTGTTGTGCTTTGGCGAGAAAGTTTATGTTTCATCAAGCAAAATGGGCAGAACGAAAGCCGCTTACGCGCCGTCATCAACACCGAACAACGTTGCAAAGGTAATCATTTCCCTTCAGTTTTACAAAGAAAAGTCCACGATTTGTTGAAACTTCACCGAATGCCACGATTTGCTGTGACAAAAAAAGACGGAAAAAGTGTTTTCTTTCGCAAAATTCCCTATGGATGTCCATCCAAGCATCCTGGAAGTGCAGACAGGCATTCTCCATTGAAATTCATCAGATTCGTTTTATCCATGTTCGACATAATCCCATCATCTCCATCCCGTTCCACGCGCAGATTCGTGTTATTCGTGCAATCCGTGGTCGAAAAAATCTCATCACCGTCACATCACCACAAGCGTTTTCATGACATTCCCCTTCATATTCCTCCGCACTTTCCGCGTTGGCAGGTCCTGAAAATTACATTCTCCTTCACCATTCGGTAAATTTTTGCATTCTCGTGAGCGATTTTCTCCCTGCCCGAAAGGACGTTTGCGCGCAGTTTCTCACGGAAAATGGCGAAAAATGTAGAATCATCCTACACCCTCGGCACCATCTTTCACGCTATCCTACACCCAGAAATCCTCATTCTCCATTGACAATCTCCTCCATTGGTGTAGGATGTGTAGGAGAAAATTGCAAAAAAAACTTCTGGGAGAGAGGAAAATCGTATTATACTACGGCAAAACATGGATAAACCTCGGCATTTCCTGCCTGAAAATGCGGCATTTCATGGCGGAAAATGCGGCATTTCATGGCGGAAAGTGCGGAACAGTACTTTGCTCAGTCCGGCGGAACATATACGCTGACGGCAGATTGCTATTATTCTCTAAATAGGCGGAGGCTTAGCCTGTCCGGAATGATACGCAAGACGGAGGAGGACTTCAGTTATAAGGTGGCGGGAACCGGCGCACGTCCGTGGACACTCCGCATCAACTGCCACGACATCCTGCAACAACTCTCGAACACCCGCCAGGTAATCAACTCCCAGAGCATCACCGAAACATGGTACAACAGCGTACCGGCCTACGTCATGCTTCACCTCTACTGCCGATTTTCAAAACAGCCGAAGAAATAAAACAGGGCATAACGGGAGGGCATTGGCCAACCATGCCGAAACAGGAAAGGAACATCGAGCGGAAAAAACAAAGGAAAGCACACGGAAACGGATAAGGAGTACACAAAAAATCCCTCTCTATCACCGGCATTTCCGGGATAGAGAGGGATAATTATATGGTCAGATCATCGGAAGTCCGTCAGCGGATGCAACGTTTTCCGACGGTGTATGCTGAATGTTCAGACCAACTTGCGTCTGGAACTTTTTACCATTCCATCTTGCTGGCACGGACATAACTTTCGTAACGCTTCTTGGCCATTGCCTGACAAGCGTCGAAGAGTTCCTGTGCCTCGTTGGGGAATTGCTTCTTGACAGCGAGGAAACGAACCTCACCGTTGAGGTAATCCTGGAACTTATCCCACTGGGGTTCCTTGGAATCGAGGGTGAAGGGGTTCTTACCTTCGTCCTCGAGCGCGGGATTGTAGCGCCAGAGATGCCAGTAACCGCACTCTACAGCCGCTGCTTCCTCTGCCTGAGCCTTGCCCATTCCCTTCTTCAAGCCGTGGTTGATACAGGGAGCGTAGGCGATGACGAGCGAAGGTCCGGGATAAGCCTCAGCCTCGCGGATGGCCTTGAGGCACTGAGCCTGGTCGGCACCCATAGCAACCTGGGCAACATAGACGTAACCATAACTGGTTGCAATCATACCGAGGTCCTTCTTGCGGACACGTTTACCGGCAGCGGCAAACTTAGCGATGGCACCGAGAGGCGTAGCCTTCGAACTCTGACCACCGGTGTTGGAATAAACCTCGGTGTCGAGAACGAGGATATTGACGTCCTCACCGCTGGCGATGACATGGTCAAGACCGCCGTAACCGATATCGTAGGAGGCACCGTCACCACCGATAATCCACTGACTGCGCTTAACGAGATAGTGGCTGAGTTCGTCAAGAGCGGTGCAAGTCTCGCAACCTTTGGCCTTGCCTTCGGCGATGAAGGGCTTGAGGGCCTCGGCAGCGGCGCGGGATGCGTCGGCATGGTCCTTGCCTTCGAGCCAAGCCTGGGCGGCAGCCTTGTATTCTGCGGGAGCCTCTTCGCAAGCGACTACCTCTTCGAGGAGTGCCTGGAGGCGCGAACGCATCTTCTTGTTCGCAAGAACCATACCCAAACCAAATTCGCAGAAGTCCTCGAAGAGGGAGTTTGCCCATGCGGGACCCTGACCCTTGGCGTTGGTGGTATAAGGTGTGGAAGGAATGGAGCCGGAATAGATGGAAGAACATCCGGTGGCGTTGGCAACCATCTGGCGGTCACCGAAGAGTTGCGAAACGAGTTTCACGTAAGGAGTCTCGCCACAGCCGGAGCATGCGCCGCTGAACTCGAAGAGAGGCTGGGCGAACTGGCTGTTCTTGGGGTTCTGCTTGATGTCGACAAGGTGCTGCTTGCTGGTGACCTTCTTGACAGCGTATTCCCAATTTGCGGCTTCCGCACGCTGGGTCTCGAGGGGAACCATCTTGAGAGCGGGGCCTCCGAGTTTGGGATTTCCGGGACAAACATCGACGCAGTTGCCGCATCCGAGGCAGTCGAGCACGCCAACCTGCATGCGGAACTTCATGCCCTTCATGGCAACAGGCGCCTTCATCTCGATGGTAGCACCGTTGATGCCGGCAGCCTCCTCGTCGGTCATCACGACAGGACGGATGCAAGCGTGAGGACAAACGAAGGCACACTTGTTACACTGGATACACTTTTCAGCCTCCCAAACGGGAACGAATGCCGAAACACCGCGCTTTTCGTAAGCGGCAGTGCCCTGGGGCCAAGTACCGTCCTCGATGCCCTTGAAGGCGCTTACGGGAAGGAGGTCGCCATCCTGTGCGGTAATGGGGCGCATAACCTTGGTGATGAATTCGGGTTCATCCTTCACTTCGGCAACGTCGTCAGCGAGTTGTGCCCATGCGGGATCCACAGGAAGTTCCTTGTATTCGCCGCCACGGTCAACCGCAGCATAGTTCTTGTCGACGATATCCTGGCCCTTCTTGCCATAAGACTTCACGATGAAGTGCTTCATTTCCTCAACAGCCTGCTCCACGGGAATAACGCCCGTGATGCGGAAGAATGCGCTCTGGAGGATGGTGTTCGTACGGTTTCCGAGGCCGATTTCCTGAGCAATCTTGGTAGCGTTGATGTAGAAACACTTCACCTGCTTCTCAGCAAGCACGCGCTTAACATTGTTGGGGAGGTTGGCGGCAAGTTCCTCTCCCTCCCAAATGGTGTTGAGGAGGAAGGTTCCACCCTGCTGGATACCACGGAGCACATCGTACATGTGGAGGTAAGCCTGCACGTGACATGCTACGAAATTAGGCGTAGTAACGAGGTAGGTAGAACGGATGGGAGTGTCGCCGAAACGGAGGTGAGAGCAGGTGAAACCTCCGGACTTCTTGGAGTCGTAGGAGAAGTATGCCTGGCAATATTTGTCGGTAGTCTCACCGATAATCTTGATGGAGTTCTTGTTGGCACCCACAGTTCCGTCGGCACCGAGTCCGTAGAACTTGGCCTGGAACATGCCTTCTCCGCCGAGGGCGATCTCCTCTTTCTTGGGAAGAGATGTGAAGGTGACATCATCAACGATGCCGATGGTGAAGTGGTTCTTGGGCTCGGGGAGGGCAAGATTCTCGTAAACGGCGAGAATTTGTGCGGGAGTGGTGTCGTTGGAACCGAGACCATAGCGTCCGCCTACAATCTGAGGAGCATCGGGTTGTCCGTAGAATGCCTCCTTGACATCGAGGTAGAGGGGCTCGCCGTTCGCACCGGGCTCCTTCGTACGGTCGAGGACAGCGATGCGCTTGCAGGTCTTGGGCACTGCGGCAAGCAGGTGCTTGGTGCTGAAAGGACGGTAGAGGTGTACGCTGACGAGGCCGACCTTCTCGCCCTGTGCGGTAAGATGGTCGATGGCTTCGCGGGCTGCCTCGCTGGCACTACCCATGAGCACGATGACGCGGTCAGCATCCTCGGCACCGTAGTAACTGAAGAGTTCGTAGCGGCGTCCGGTGATTTCGCTGATCTTGTGCATATATTCCTCAACAACCTCGGGAACGCTCTCGTAGTAGGGGTTGCAACTTTCGCGGTGAGCGAAGAAGGTGTCGGGGTTTTCTGCCATACCACGGGCTACGGGATGCTCGGGAGAGAGGGCACGGGAGCGGAAAGCGGCGAGAGCCTCCTGGTCAACCAGGGGAGAAAGTTGCTCGGTTTCGAGCATTTCAATCTTCTGGATTTCGTGAGAAGTACGGAATCCGTCGAAGAAATTGACGAAAGGCACGCGGCTTTTGATGGATGCCAGGTGAGCAACACCGGCAAGGTCCATCACTTCCTGCACACTTCCTTCAGCCAGCATTGCGAAACCGGTCTGACGGGTAGACATCACGTCCTGGTGATCGCCAAAGATACAGAGGCTGTGGCTGGCGAGCGTACGGGCAGAAACATGGAACACGCAGGGGAGGAATTCGCCTGCTATCTTGTACATGTTGGGAATCATGAGAAGCAAGCCCTGTGATGCGGTAAAGGTGGTGGTGAGAGCACCAGCCTGAAGTGAGCCATGGACGGCACCGGCGGCGCCACCCTCTGACTGCATTTCCTGGACGAGAACCGTCTCGCCAAACATGTTCTTACGACCCTGAGCCGCCCATTCGTCAACATACTCAGCCATTGTCGAAGACGGAGTGATGGGATAGATGGCAGCCACCTCGCTGAACATATACGCGATATGCGCAGCAGCCTGGTTACCATCGCAGGTAATAAATTTCTTAGCCATAATTTTTTAGAAGAAAATTATTTCGGACGACATCCGCCGTTCACGGCCTTTGGGGACGGGAAGTGCCGCATGTCGCCCTTTATTCAGAAAATATTTTGCTTGTGGTAGTTGGTGTTTTCTCCTTCCGGACGTCCTGATTCCGTTTTCGGGAGACGGTGTCCGCGGTTATCAAAAGGCGTGCCTTGTTTCTTTCAAAACATGTGCCTTATTGCCATAAAGCCGCGCCTTCGTCTTCAAAAGACCATGGTCCGCGTCTTCCGAATCCATGTGTCGCGTCTTCCGAATCCGTGTGACGCGTCTTCAAAAGCCGCAATCCGGGTTCCGAAGGAGAGGATGTCCGGCAGCGGATGCCGCGGACGTTTTCCGTGTTGCCGCCGGAAAGCCAGCCGGGGATGCGCCCTGCCGCCGACGGATGTTGCCGGAAATCAGAAGAGGAAGCCGAAGAGCCAGAGAGGGATCTCGTTGTCGGCGCGTCCGAGGTCGGTGTTGTAACGTGCCACGATGGTGCCGGCATCGGTCTTCACGCGCTTATAGCGGTCGCAAACGCAGATGTCGACATTGCTGTTCACGCGGTAAGTGCCTTCGCGCTTGCCCTTGTTGACGGTATGATGGCGCCAGAGGGAGTTGACGAAGAACGTCTCCATGGTCTGCTGTTCGTTGACGTACGGGCAGTAGATGGAGTAGATGAGGTTGGTGTTGTGGAGAAGAACCGCTGCGGGCTTCTTGGGGAACTGCTCGCCCTCTTTGTAGATGAGGTTGATAAGACGGGCCTCCTCAAGGTATTTCAGGTAGTTCATCACCGTTGCGCGCGAGGTCCCGATCTCCTCAGCCAGGCGACTTACGTTGGGAGCGAGCGACTCGCTGATGGCCAGGAGATAGAGGAGTTTCTTGATTTTCTCAAGATACTTCAACTCAATCTGCTTGATGAAGAGGATGTCGACCTCGATCATCATGTTCATGGCTTTGAGCAAAGCCTCGGTGAAGTTGCGTCCTTCGAGGAAGAAGGGGTAGTATCCGTGGTGGATATAGTTGTTGAAATGCTCCATAGGATTCACCTTCTGGCGGATCTGCTTGGCGATGTTCTTGTGGTCTTCAAGCAGTTCTTTGAGGGTGTAAGCACGGAAGTTTTCACCGGTCTGCAGGTTGACATACTCACGGAAAGAGAAGCCATGGAGCCAGTATTGCCGCGAGATGCTGTTGAGTTCGGTGTGGTCGTTCTCACCGCCACGTACGGAAGTTGTGGTGTAGACAATGCGGAGATAGGGATACTTTTCGTAGCACTCGATGAGTTGCTCTCGCCAGTTGGGGATCTTGAAGGCTTGGTCAACAAGGAGAATTTGTCCTCCGGATTTCACGAAGTCTCCTGCGAAGTCAACAAGTTTACGTCCTTGGAAATAGAACGAGTTCATGTTGATGTAGAGGCACTGACGCAGACGTGTCTGGAAATTCTCCTTGGCGTACTGCAACAGGAATGACGTTCTTCCGACGCCGCGCGGGCCTCGGATACCAATGAGTCGGTAACTCCAGTCGATGTTGTCCATCAAAGCACGGCGCACAGGTACGCTGACATGCTCGATCTGGTAGGAGTGTGACTGGAAGAATGACTCCATGATACTTGCTTTGTTTGTTTGAAAAGTGGTGTGACTGTTGTCGCCTCCAAATGAATCCATAGGGAAGTATTTTTATGGTTTTGAATTTTACTTGGGGGATGTCCGCGAACGGGGGCGGCAGCATCGGCCTTCGCAAAGGGTCTTACATCGCCCGTATGCGCGGGCATAAGACCTTTACGGCCCCTATTCGTGGCAAAATTACAAAAAACTTTTTAATTGCAAAGTACAAATATCAACAAATCTGCACAAAATGCACGTTTTTTACCCTTCGGGAATGCAAAAAGCGGTATTTCATCGCGCCGAAAGCCTTCATCGCTTCTCCGTCAAAAACGGGGCTGAAATGCCGGAAAAGTGCAAGGACATAGCGAAGTCTCTCATTTTCACCCTTTGGATTTTCATCTCCGGAACGCAATATTCCGGCTTTTCCGAGGTGTTTTTCGCCCGTTCCGCTTCTGGTTTCCGGCAGATTTCCACCACCCTTCCGCCGCCGTCACCGAGGTCCTTCCCCACCGTTTCGCAGCATTGTCGCATACGTTTCCCGCCACATTCTGCCATCCATTTCCACATCGGTTGGAGGGGGTGCTGGGCATCGCTTGAAAAACATCGGAACTTTGCAATGGAAAGTGCGGAGGTTCTCATGGGAAAGTGCGGAGGTTTCCCCGCCAAACTTCCGCACTTCTCTCCCCGCCTGCCACGATGGTGATTTGCGGTTGCGGAGGAGGCTATCGCATACGCCAGACGGACAGGGAAAAGAACTTGGAAAGATTATCCTATACATCCAACGGAGAAACGGGGAAAAATGGAAAGACGGTTTATATGCGCGATGGAGAAACGGGAAAACCCTGAAAAGATTGATCTGTACTCCCTGCAAGGAAGCAAGAAAAAAAATTGAAAGAACTGAACAGATACCCGATGGAGAAATGGGGAGAATCCTTGAAAAAAAACAGGCCGTCACCGGAAGAAACGGTATCCGATGCTTGAAGGAATGCCGCCCGACGCCCAATAGAAACAAAAAGAGGGAAGTGTCGCAGAAGGGATTTTCCACGACACTTCCCTATGATTTTCCGTATGGCGACCACGCCCGTTTACGGCGTTTCCGCCTGAGCACCGCAGCACTTTCAGTCCTTACGCACGGCACGCGACACCTGCTCAATCTGCTGCAACTGGGCACAAACGTTCTGCACATCCTTCACATCGAAGACACTGATGCAGAGTTCGCCCTGGAAAATACCGTCCTTCGCACGGATTTCTATTCCACGAAGGTCGAGACTTTGGAACGTCACAAGCACATTGGAGATGTTCTGCAACACGCCCTTCGCATCGCGCCCTTCTATATATATATATGAGTCGAAGGGCATCTTGCGGTGCATATCCCAGTCTACCGCCACGATGTTCTGTCCGAAACTCGTCTTGAATTTCAGCGCCTGCTCGCAATCGCGGCGGTGGATTTCCAGTTCATCCTTTTGGTTGATGTATCCGAGGACCTCGTCTCCGGGTATGGGACGGCAATGGGTGCAGAGGACACACTTCGGCAACGACGCCTCGTCGAGCAGGAGCGTCTGCGAGCGGTTCAGGCTCTTCACGAAGTCCTGTATCTCACCTTCCACCCGCTTCGCCTCGGTCACTTTGGGTTTGATGAAGGGAACATACCTGCGCCATCCCTTGCTGCGCACCTTCACCTTCTTGCCCTTCAGCATGTCGAGGTCGGCATCACCGAGGACAATCTTCCCCTTTCCTACCGACAGATACAGTTCGTCGGGACGTGAAAAATGGTGGAAGACGTAGAGTTTGTTGATGTGCGAGGTGTTGGGGTCGTAGTCGTGGCTCGAAAGAAAGTCGGCGACAATCTGCTCGCCCTCGCGCTGCTTCTCCCTGTCCTGGCGTCTGAGGAAGGCCGAAATCTTGCCCTTTGCCTTGGCGGTGGTGACATATCCGAGCCATTCGGCGATGATGTTGTTCTCGTTTCCCGTGATAATCTGAACCTGGTCGCCGCTCTGCAAGCGGTAGGAGAGGGGCACAAGATGGTGGTTGACCTTGGCACTGAGGCAATGGCTTCCGACGAACGAGTGGATGGCAAAGGCGAAATCGAGGACACTTGCCCCCTGCGGGAGGGTGACGATGTCGCCCTTCGGGGAGAAGACGTTGATTTCCGATACGAAAAGGTTGAGTTTTATGGTATCGAGGAGGTCGAGGGTGTCGGGCTGAGGGTCGTCAAGAATCTGCTTGATGCTGTTCACCCAAGTGTCGAGTTCGTTCTCATCGTATCCCGCATCCTGGTCCTTATACTTCCAATGTGCGGCGAATCCCTGCTCCGCGATGTCGTCCATCCTGTCGCTTCGTATCTGCACTTCTATCCATTTTCCCTGCTTCGACATGAAGGTGTTGTGGAGTGCCTGGTAGCCGTTTGCCTTGGGCACCGCCAGCCAGTCGCGGAAGCGTGTGGGGTGCGGGGTGTAGATTTGCGTGAGTGCGGCGTAGATGGCGTAACTTTCCGCAATCTCCTGCTTGCGCTCCTTCGGCGTAAAGATGATGCGTACGGCAAGGATGTCGAAGACTTCCTCAAAGGGCACCTTCTTGCGCACCATCTTCTGCCAAATCGAGAACGGACTTTTCACACGGGCTTTCAGGGTGTATTTCACGCCCATGTCGTCGAGAGCCTGGCAAATGGCTGGCGTAAAGTCGCGGATGGCATCGTCGCGCTCCATCTTCGAATCGTGGAGTTTGTCAATCACCATCTGGTATTCATCGGGGTGTTCGTACTTAAACGAGAGGTTTTCCAGTTCGGTCTTGATGCGGTTCAGTCCGAGGCGGTCGGCCAGAGGGGCGTAGATGAAGAGGGTTTCGCCCACAATCTTCATCTGCTTGCGCTGTGGCATCGACGCCAATGTGCGCAGGTTGTGCAGGCGGTCGGCAATCTTCACCAGGATGACGCGGATATCGTCGCTCATGGTAAGCAGGATTTTCTTGAAGGTTTCCGCCTGCGAACTGCCACGGTCGGCAAAGATTCCGCTCTCCACCTTCGTCACGCCCTCCACGATATTGGCGATTTTCTCGCCGAAAATGTTGGCGATGTCATTGCGGGTGTATTCCGTATCCTCGACGACATCATGGAGCAAGGCGGCACAGATGGTGGTGCTGCCAAGACCGATTTCCTCGCTGCAAACGCGCGCTACGGCCAGAGGGTGCATGATGTACGGCTCCCCGCTGCGGCGGCGCACGCCTTTGTGGGCGGCTTTTGCAAAGTTGAAGGCGCGGGTGATCAGTTCTATCTTGCCGCGATGGTTGGAGGCCATATAGCCTTCCTTCAACTTTTCAAACGCTTCCTGTATCATCTTCTCCTCACGCTGTTCCTGCGCTGTATTCATCTTCTTTTCCATTGTTTCCAGGTTTAGATGGGGGATTGTAAATCACCACCGCGAATCTTTCTTGTTGTATTGTGGGCTGTGTTTTCCAAACTGTTTGGCAGAACCCACATTAAAAGTGAGTGAACAAAATATAACGATGCGACATTCATAAAATGTCAGGATGCATCTCTCACACTTCAATCTTGTATCTTTCCGACCGAAAACGTTGGATTTCATCCTTCGTTTTCTCGCCATGGCATAGCGTAAGCGGTTTTCAACTGCTTCCAATCTGCTCATCTGGCTTAACGAAAACGTCGGACTTTACGGAGCGTTTTCCACCGGTGTCTTCCGTCATCATCATCCAACCTCATCCTTGTTGTCCGCGTTTTCCGTCTTTCCACCGGGGGCGTGGCGTCCTCGGCACCGGTAACGGCAGCGGGGAACGGCTCTTGTCATAAACGGAAAATGCCCGACTTTCAGGCCTTTCCTCCGGCATCCGTCCTCCGGGAAAAGGGGGAGGAGAAGATGTCGGAGGAGGGAAAAGTCAGGGCATTATCTGACGCGGATTTTCTTTCCTGCGCGGATACTTGTACCTTTTATGCCGTTCAAGCGCTTCAGTTTCGACACGGTCGTACCATGACGGCGGGCGATTGAACCGAGCGTATCGCCCTTGCGGATGGTGACCGTGCGGGCAGAGGAGCGTGAACTTCTGCTGCGGCTCGAACTGTACTTCTTCTTGGATGCCGTAGCACCTCCGTTTCCGGAACGCACAACAGGAACGTAATTGTCGTTGACCGCCACGGTGGAACGGCGCGGAAGCAGTTCGGCGGCACGGTGGTTGTAGATGCTGTCGCCCATTTCTATGAAACGTGTGAGGGCGGAAGAGGGCAGACGGAGGGCGCAAGGATTCCAATATCCGGGGACGATGTCCTGACGATACTGGGGGTTCAACGCCTTCAGCCCGTCGAAATCCACGTCACAAAGTTCCGACACCTGCCGCAGGTGCAGGTCGCGATGAACCATGATGGTGTCGGTGTCCAGGTGGATCTTCGCCTGCATGGGCACAATTCCGTGCTGGCAATAATTGCTCATCACATAATTTGCGGCGATGAATGCCGGCACGTAACCGCGTGTCTCACGGGGAAGATAGGGGTAAATCTGCCAATAGTCCGAAGTATTTCCTCCGGCACGCTGGATGGCCTTGGTCACATTGCCAGGACCGCAGTTGTAGGCGGCAAGGGCAAGTGTCCAATCGCCGAACTGTGTGTAGAGGCTTTTCAGGTAGGCGGCGGCGGCCTTGCTCGACTTTATCGGGTCGCGACGCTCGTCGACGAGGGAATTGACTTCAAGGCCATAGCGCTTGCCGGTGGTGACCATGAACTGCCAAAGTCCGACGGCACCCACGCGACTTGTCGCCAACGGGTCGAGCGCACTCTCGATAACGGGGAGGTATTTCAGTTCCAACGGGCAGCCTTCCATCTCCAAAGCCTCCTCAAAAATGGGGACATAGAAGTTCTGGGCGCCGAGCATGTAACTGACAGAACGGCTCAAACGGCCGGTATACTGGTCGATGTACTTGCGGACAACGTCATTATAGGGCATCTCGATGACGCATGGCAGACGGCGGAGACGGCGTTCGTACTCCGAAGCGTCGACATCCACCACCGGCAAGGCCGTACGTGTGGAGTCGTAACTCAGATATTTCTCGGCATTCCACTCCTTCAACTGGTTGTCGACATCTATCATCATGCCCTCAGTCAACTCGATATCGGTCGACGTGGAATCGGGAACGGCGTCGGGAGCATTGGTCAGCACAACAGGTTTGTCGTCGGTTTCCTCACCTTCCTCAATGTCCTCGCTGATTTCGCCGAACTCGTCCTCAGCGTTTTCCTCGTCATCGAGGAACTCATCATCGTCGTTTTCACCCTCCGGAACGATGGTGTCGCCCACCGTCACCAGACTGTCGGCGGCAGTGACGGGAGAAAAATGTGCCGCAGTGCCCAGTCCTGCCGTAGTGACCGACAGTGCAAGGGCTATGTAAAGTACTTTCTTCATTATATATTTATGGCGGATTCTATAAATTAGTCTTACCAGATTCAAAACCTGTTTTCGGGATTGACGTTTCCACGAACCGAGGTTTTCGTCAAAGCAAGCGCACAGAACGTTTTTCAAAATGCGTAGAACGGGAGCAGGCAACGTATGTTTTTGCTTGCCGGAACGGGGAAACGAAGGGGGCAGGTCCGAGGATTCGCTGTCGTCTTCAGAACGTCAGCGTGGCTCCAAGTCCGTAGCCTGCCGAGCGCGTTCCCGGCGCATCGATGGCCGTCGGCGAGAGGTGGAGCGAGAGATCGTCGGAAATGTCGAACGCCGAAAGATGGGCGTCGACGTAAGCATCGATGACAGAAAGGAGGTAGACACCGACAAAACAGAAGGCGGAAAGGTCGCGCCAACGACGGAAACGGTCCTTACGGTTCTTGAAGACCGTCTTGAAACGCTCCACATTCTTGTCGATTTCGTAACTCGATGGGAACATGTCCAGATAACTGTTCGTCTCGGGATTGTCATCCATGATGTCGAGATATGCCTGCGAATAGTCCATGTACATCTGCTGATTCCACGTAAAAGCGTAGAAGCATCCCAAGAAACCGCCATAAAACACCGGAAGTTTCCAGTATTTCCTATTGTAGATCTGTCCGCCGCCGGGGAAGACGAGGGAGAGCCACAGGGCACGGTTGGGGTCGGGAATGAAGATTTTATGCTCACGCTTCGCTTTCAGCATACGGTGGTCAGCGTCGGTAAGGACCGGTTCTACGGAAGTCAGCATGCTGTCGGCAGCGGCATCTTGTAGCGTATCGGCGCCCAAAGCAATCGTTTCGGCGTACATTGCCACGCTGTCAGCCAGACTTTTTGCCATCAGGGCGACGCTATCGGCGGAAAGTTCCGTATTATCGGGAACAACAACCTGCGTGACAGCCGAATCCGGCAAGGTTGCGGATTCCAATGCTCCCTTACCCCATACACCACAAGGCACTGCCATCATTGCAAACAGCAGCACCAAGTTTCTGAAATATATGTCAAAAGGTAGGGTTTTCAAAAGATAATCGTTTTTGAGGGATGCCGATAACACGCCGCCGCAATGACGGAGGCGGACATCGAGAGAGGCGGACGCAGTGCCCTTAATTGCCGCGAACAGGCTGGGGAAGCAGAGATGGGTTTACGGAAAATCCCGGAGTTCCTCCCGGCAAACCTCCGCGAAAAGGGAGGCGCAGCGCCCGGTTTCGTTCAGCGGAGTTTGTCGAAAAGTGCCATAATGCGCTCCAATTCCTCTTCCGAAGTGAAAGGGATGCTGATGCTTCCTTTGCCCTCGCAGGAACAGGTCATCTGCACTTTGGTCTTGAAAAAGTCGGAAAGGCGGTCACGCAGAGGGATGAATTCCTCGGGAAGTGCCTTCTTGCGGTCCTTGAAACGTTTGCCTCCGCTGACGACGGTCTCGCCGGCGTTGATGGCCTTCACCATCTCTTCCACCTTACGGACAGAATATCCCTTCTCCTGAATTTCGTTGAAGAGTTTCACCTGCATGGAAGGTTGTTCCAGACCGAGCAACGCCCTTGCGTGTCCCTGATCCATCTCCCTCTTCTGGATGGCCATCTGCACCTGTGCGGGAAGTTTCAGAAGACGGAGGTAATTGGCGATGGTGGCACGTTTTTTTCCGACCTTCTCCGACAGGGCGTCCTGCGTGAGGCCGTACTGTTCAAGGAGGTTTTGGTAGGCAAGTGCGATTTCTATGGCGTTGAGGTCCTCACGTTGGATATTCTCCACGAGGGCCATCTGCATCATTTTCTCGTCATCAGCCGTGCGGATATAGGCGGGCACGGTTTCCAGCCCCGCCATCTGGCTGGCTCTCCAACGGCGCTCTCCGGCGATAATCTGGTAGGTGCCGTCGTCCATCTTCCGCAGGGTGATGGGCTGGATGATGCCAATCTGGCGGATGCTCTCAGCAAGTTCTTCCATAGCCTCGGCGTCGAACTCACGGCGGGGCTGGTTCGGGTTGGCCTTGATGTCGGACAACGCCACCTCATTGATGCTGGAAGAGCCGCCGGTATGTACCTCTCCGGTGGAGATCAGGGCGTCGAGGCCACGTCCGAGCGCGTATTTTTTGTTTGTTGCCATGTGCTGAAGATATTATAAAGGTAGGTTCTGCAAATCACCACCGCGAATCTTTCTTGTTTTGTTTTGCGGGTTGCCCATCCCCAATCTGTCGTTTTCGTTAAGCCAAATGGGCAGAACGAAAGCGGGTGGTATTTGTCAATGGAGGAAGTGCGGCTAACAGCACCCGCCAAAAGGAAGGACTTTTGAAAGGTATGTTACGGAAACATCTGGGAGGAGCCAAAACAGATTCTCCGGAAATCACGGAACTTCCGTCCGTTTTCCATGGTGGGGCGTATGCCCGAATAGCGCCTTTCAGTTCTTGGAAATAATCTCCCGTGCCAGCGAAAGGTGGTTGATGGAGCCGATGCTCTCCTCATCATAGAGGATGGCAGGCAGACCATGCGAGGGGGCTTCTGAAAGTTTCACGTTGCGCTGGATGACCGTCTTGAACACCAACTCCTGGAAATGGCGCTTCACCTCGTCGTAAATCTGGTTGGCAAGGCGGAGACGGCGGTCGTACATCGTGAGGAGGAATCCCTCAATCTCCAATGCCGGATTCAACTTCTTCTTGATCATCCGTATCGTGTTGAGGAGTTGGCTGATACCTTCAAGGGCGAAGTATTCGCATTGTACGGGAATAATCACCGAATCCGCCGCTGTCAGGGCATTGACCGTTATGAGTCCGAGGGAGGGTGAGCAGTCGATGATGATGAAGTCATAGTCGTTCTTGATGGTCTCAAGCATTGTCTGCGTCTTGTACTCGCGCTTTTCGAACTGCATCAGTTCGATGTC
This sequence comes from uncultured Bacteroidales bacterium, assembly GCA_945833885.1. Lineage (GTDB taxonomy): Bacteria > Bacteroidota > Bacteroidia > Bacteroidales > Bacteroidaceae > Alloprevotella. The sequence continues at coordinate 13,910 of CAMAFY010000017.1, read as the reverse complement.
CGCACCGGAAAGATTGACGTTCGACGGTACGACATCCAGATTGTCAATCTCCGTTGTATAGACGGCCTCACGAATATCTTTGAGGCCTACCAAGGCTTCATAGACAGAACAGTCCACCTTTCCCGTGTCCACACCGATACCACTTGAAGCGTTTGCCTGCGGGTCGCAGTCGACAAGCAACACCTTTTTTCCGAGGATGGCAAGCGAGGCCGAGAGATTCATGGCTGTGGTGGTCTTACCCACTCCGCCTTTCTGATTGGCGATGGCGATGGTTTTTCCCATATTTTTTGTGTGATTTTAGGGCGTGTTTCTACACGTGTTTCAGTATTTTCATCTCACGCACGCGCACATTTCATCCAACGCACGCGCAAACAATTTATAATACTCACGCCCGTTTGCGCTGCAAATTTATGGAAAAATCGTGAAACAACGAAGTTTCACGGCGTTTTTTTATGCGTTTCCTCCGCATTTACCGGCGTTGTTTGCCGGATTATGCCAAGTGATAACGAAGCGGACAAAATGATTTCCTGTTTAAGGTGGGATTTGACAGGCGTCACCTTTGTGGAAGGCCTGTTTACAAAGCACCATCCTTAACGGATCTACAACCCACAGAAAAGCGAGACCGCATCGCATTGACACAACCTCGCTTCAATATGTTTCTGTCACGGAATCGGACGGTTCCCTACTTGACACAGAAACCGCAGGCGTCGATGGCCTCGGTGACGATGGCGATGCACTTGCGGCAGGTCTCCTCGTCAGCGGCCTCAGCCATGACGCGCACCAAAGGTTCGGTGCCCGATTCGCGGACCAACATCCGTCCGCTGTCCTTCAACACGGCTTCGGCACGCTCCACGGCCTGCTTCACCAACGGTGCCGCCATGACACTACGTTTGTCCGTGACACGCACATTTTCAAGCACTTGCGGGAATATCGTCACGGGGGCGGCAAGTTCCGACAAGGGTTTCTCACGCGCCATTATCACCTCCATCATCTTCAGACTTGTCAGGATGCCGTCGCCGGTCGAAGCATACTTGGAGAAAATGATGTGTCCCGACTGCTCGCCACCGATGTTGTTGTGGTGAGCCACCATATAATCATAGACATTCTTGTCGCCCACGGCAGTCTTTGCATAGCCTATGCCGAGTTGGTCAAGGGCCTTGAAGAGTCCGAGATTCGACATGACGGTGGCGACGACGGTATTGTTCACCAGTTTTCCGCGCTCTTGCAGATAACGGGCATAGATGTACATAATCTTGTCGCCGTCAACGACCTCGCCCTTCTCGTCCACGCAGAGGCAACGGTCGGCATCTCCATCGTAAGCGAAGCCCACATCGCAGCGGTTGTCCAGAACAAACTGTTGAAGTCCTTCGATGTGCGTGCTGCCGGCGCCGCGGTTGATGTTGGTTCCGTCGGGGTCGGCGTTGATGATGCTGACCTTTGCGCCGAGGGCACGGAACACCGAGGGGGCAATGCTCCACGAACTTCCGTTGGCGCAGTCGAGAGCGATGTGTTTTCCGCGGAACGAGAAGCGTCCGAGCGAGATAAGGTAACCCACATACCGGTTGCGTCCCTCGACATAGTCAATGGTTCTGCCGATATCGTCGCGCACCGCATAGGGCGGAATGCCGGATTTGCCATCGAGGAAGTTCTCTACGCAGGCGATGGTCTCGTCGTCCATCTTCTCACCCTGGTCGTTCAGGAGTTTGATTCCGTTGTCATAATAGGGATTATGGCTGGCGGAAATCATGATTCCACAGTCGAATCCGTCGTGTTTCGTGACGAACGCCACGGAAGGTGTGGTGGTTACGTGGAGGAGGTAGGCGTCGGCACCGGACGATGTGATGCCTGCGGCAAGGGCATATTCCAACATGTAGGAGGAACGGCGCGTATCCTTGCCGATGACGATGCGGGCCTTTTCGCCCTCAGGGCGGCGATTGGAATAGTACCATCCGAGGAAACGGCCAATCTTGAAGGCGTGTTTGGCAGTAAGTGTCACGTTGGCTTCACCGCGGAAGCCGTCGGTTCCAAAGTATTTTCCCATAGTTGTTTTCGTTTTTTTTCAGGGGGTAGGGTTATTATTTGAGGGGGATTCCGAGTCTGTTTTCCGCCTTCCGGACGTCTGTGGACAACACCGCATGACGGCTGACTCCATCAAATGCACAGACAGGGGCGGACAAAAAGGGAGCGGAAGTCGGAAAAACGCGACTCAAAAACATGTATAACAGGCAGGAACGTGGGACATCATGAATACCCATCGTATGGAAATTCTGACAGGGAACCGTGCAATTTTTCTGTTTTTCCACGGTCGTCGGAGATCATCATTCACGGCAAAACTGCTGCTTTTGGGGATAAGGTATTGCCATCATTGCCGCGAAATACGGGTCAAAGGACAAGGATTTCTCCGCCCTTTGCACAATCCCTAAAACGCGGAGTTCCGGCATATATTGTATCTTTTCGGAAAAAAAATGGCGGTTTTCATCGGCTTTCTGCAACGCTGCCCTGCGGAATTGTCATCCCAGGTGACGGGATTCCCGCCTGCCTTACGCAATCTTTGCCACAGTCTGACGCGGAGGAAAACGCCTGATTTTCCTGCCCGTCTTTGCGAAATCCCCGAACTTCCGCACGGAATGTCACGGCTTACTGCACCAATTCTTCCGGACGAGCAAAAAAAAGTCCGGAAGACCCTGCAAATACCTTCCGGACCAGTGGTTGCCTTCCCCGTCATTTCCTCATCCTGTCACGAAGAAAGGGCTTGTCATTTACGGCTTCAGAACTTCACGCTGAAGCCTCCCGTGACCCATATTCCGGGCTGTGGGATATAGGAGAAGTCGGCATATCGGGTGTCAAGCACATTGTCGGCATCGGCAAAGACGGTGAAACGCTTCCCCTCCCACGACAGGCGGGCGTCGAGGATGCCGTAACTTCCGTTGCCGCTGCCCGTGCGGTCGGTCCAACGGTAGGAGAGGGCGAGCGTCAGCCGTCCCGAACGCCAGTCGGCATGCCGCTTTTTCCCTATGCATTGGTGGTTCCACAGGGGGCCGTCGGCGGTCATCACCCACTTCTGACGCACATATTCCATGGCATATTTGCTGGAAAGGATGTCGCGGTTATGGCTGATGTCCTCACCGGTCCAGGCATATTGCAGCGAGACCTTGCGCAGGGGGAACGCCGCGCCCCATGTCTGCTGCGGGAACCATGCGGCATTGCACCTCACACCATAGTGTTCCATGGTGTAGTTCCCGCTTCTGTACACCCATTCCTTGGTGTCCGCCACCGTTCCGTCGGATGCCGTAAACTCGTCGGTGTAGACAACCCAGTCGATCATGTCGGTCTTGTGGCTGTAAAAGGCGCTGGCATCCACCGCCCATGCCCCATGCGTGTAGGCGGCTTTCAGACTGATGTCGTGCGTCCGTTCGGGTTTCAGGTCGCGGGTACCTTCTATTCCTGTGCCGCTGTAATACAAATCGGTGAAAGTAGGCATGCGCATGGCCATATTCCACGAGGCATACACCGCCCAACCTCCGCGTCCGTGCCAGGCGGCATCGAATCCCGGATAGAAGCGCCAACGGTTGTCGAGGGCGGTATTCATGTTTGCCAGCACACCGGCCGACAATGTCCATTGCCCGATGATGATGTTGTGTTCGAGATGTGCGGAGAGGTTGGTGCGTGCGGCGGAATATTTGTAAAGGCGCTCAGCATTTGCCGCCTCGGGGTCGTCGCCTCCGGTGTGGTCCGACAGTCCTCCGACCGGCTCCCACGCGCTTTCTTCCAGGGGTTCTCCGAGTTTTGTCGACAGGATTCCCTCGTGCCGCGCCTCGGCACCGAACGCCGTCTTTCCGCCAGCCCATGCCATCCAGTTGTCCACGCCGAGGGCGTATGTGTCCACCCGGTGGAAATTTTCTCCGCCAGGCTGCCCTTTGTGCCACTGATAATGGTCGAACCACCGGTTCCAACTGACCTGCGGGATGATATGCAGGCGTCCTGCCACGGCATTCATCCGCACAGCGGCCATCCACCGTTCGTTACATTCCCACTGATCAGTGCTGGCACTGCCGTAAAACGTGTTCGCTTCGTAAGGTTTATAGGAGTATCCCAACTGGGCATCTATGGTAGCGCCGCCGCGCGTTGTCAGATTTCCCTGCCAGAACGCTCTGGCAGCCTGGAAGGCGCTGTTCTGTGTAGCGCCGTCGCTTCGTGTGTATCCTCCGCTGAGGTGTCCTGTGGCCCTGTTTCCGGATGCCGAGATTCTCAGTCCTGCATCGGCATATCCGTACATTCCGCCAGCGGCCGTCAGGGCTGTGCCGCCGCGTTCTTTCCGGGTGACAATGTTCACCACGCCTGTGAAAGCCGTCGCTCCCGCGCTGCGGGCTGCCGCGCCTTCGAGCACTTCTATGCGCTCGATGTCGAGTGTCGAAAGGGGGAAATCGGCGGAAAGGTGACCGGTATGGGGCGACGTGATGTTGATGCCATTGAGCAGGATGGTGACCTGATCGAAGGTTCCTCCCCCCACGCTGACATCGGTCTGTACGCCGTGCGGTCCGCGTTGCCGCACGTCTACCGCGGCAGAAAGTTTTACAATGTCGCCGATGGTCTGTGCCCCCGCCGCCGCAATGTCGGCACGGCTGAGGGTCGTCACACGGCGTGCAGCCAGCGCTGCCGGCATCGGGGCATGTTGCGTCAGGGCAACCGCCTCGCCCAATGCCAGGGTGTCGTCGCCAAAGGCCAGACTGTCAGTCCGCTCGCTGGTGTCCTCGGTCAGCGCGGCATTGCGCACCGACGAGGCATGGGCGGCACTTGCCACAGCAAGTGTGGCAACTGACAGCACACCTATCTTCACCTCACGTCCCAAAGCGGCGAAAAGCGACCACTTTTTACCGGCAAAATGACGGAAGACGAACGGCGTACGTCCCTTTACTGTGTGTTTGTTGTGCATAAAATTTATAATGAGTGAATAAAACTACGGCCCTACACGCTATGGGCCTGATTTGCAGTATAAAGAATAGAAATTCCACCCTTCAAGCCGCAAAGTTAGTGATTTCGGGCAGAATAACCACGGGAAACGCAAAAAATTGCCTATCTTTGCCGAAAATATTGCGCCTCCCCGAAAGGGCACCCGGCGCATCTTCAACATAAAAAGCCGTTTTCTTATCCATTACACATGGGTCTACTCATTCTTTTTACCGTCCTCTGTCTTTCCGTCTCGTGCATGTGCAGCGTACTTGAATCTGTACTCCTGAGCACCACCGTCTCGTTTGCCGCCCAAAAAGAGGAGGAGGGTCATCACATCGCCAGCGTACTGAAACGCTACAAGGCCGACATCGACCGCCCCATTGCCGCCATCCTCTCCCTCAACACCATTGCCAACACCATGGGTGCCGCCGCTGTGGGCGCACAGGCGGCACAGGTTTTCGGCAGCCACATCGTCGGCTATGTCTCTGCAGCACTCACCATCGGCATCCTCGTTTTCTCCGAAATTATACCCAAGACCATCGGCTCCACCTATTGGCGGACGCTCGCACTTGGCGCCACACGCATCATCCGTGTGCTCATCGTCATCACATTCCCCATGGTGTGGATTTCCGAACGCCTCACCTCACTCATCGGACGCGACAAGGCGCCGCTCGCCGTCAGCCGCGAGGAAGTCAGCGCAATGGTCAACGTCGGTGTCGAGGAAGGGGTCTTCGAAGCCAAGGAAAGGAAAATCATACAGTCGTTCCTGAAACTCGACGAACTCCATGCCGAGGACATCATGACGCCGTCAACCGTGGTGGCCTCCGCCATCGAGACCATGACGCTGCGCGAATTCTACGAGGCCGACGATGAGGAATTCCACTCTTACAGCCGCATTCCCATCTACGACGCCAACGAGGAATACATCAAAGGCTACGTCCTCCGCGCCGAAGTCCTCGACAATCTTTCCGACGACAAGTTCAAACTCCGCCTCTCCGACCTCATACGTCCCATACTGACTTTCCAGGAATCTGAGAGCGTCAGCAACATCTGGGAGAAGATGCTTCAGAAGAAGGAGCACATCTCCGTCATCGTCGACGAATACGGTTCCATGCGCGGTATCGTCACCATGGAGGACGTCATCGAGACAATGCTCGGCGTCGAGATTGTCGACGAGAGCGACGAGGCGGTCGACATGCAGGATATGGCGCGCGAGAAATGGGAGCAGCAGCGGCGCCATCAGGAAAGTTTCAAGGCCTGACTGCCACGCAAAGCATCGCATACGCGGTTCCGCATCCCCCTGGGGAACAAAACGACAGGTACTACGAACCGGATTTTCCCGATTCCGAATCTGTCCTCAGCCACAAAGCAACGGGAAAGATTTGTGGTGGTAATCAACAACACCTGCCTTAAATATTCTTAAAATCCTCAACCTCAAGCCGTCGAGAGTTTTAAAAAAAGTTATTTTCGCCAAACTTGTACGCCGCAAGTTTGGCGTATTTATTTGACTCTTTGTATATTTGCATCCGAAAACCTACCGGCAACCACTTCCTCTATGCGATATATCTACCTTTTCTTTTTCAGCGTTGTAGGCATCATATCATACAGTTCGTGCAGTTCGGAGTACAAGATAGACGGATCGTCTACCGTACAGGGCTTCAACGGACAGAAACTCTATCTCCGCATCACCACCGACGGAGTGACGCGCGACGTATGCCTCGACTCATGTGAAATCGTACACGGAACCTTCAACTTCTGTGGAGCGGTAGACAGTGTCGCTATGGCAGAACTCTATATGGGCTCCTACCCGATGATGCCCGTCGTGCTGGAAAACGGCGAACTCTTTGTACAGATGGACAACATGCTGCAGACCATCAGCGGAGGTCCCCTGAACAATCTCCTCAACGACTTCCTCATAAAGCACATGAAACTCGAGAACGACCTTTGGGATCTCGACCGCCGCGCCCGCTGCATGATTTACGAAGGCAAGAGTGCCGAGGACATCATCCTCACACTTGACCCCATACGCCGCGACGTGGTGAAAAAAATGAAGGACCTTGAAATTGGATTTGTCAAACAAAACTACGACAATCCCCTCGGACCCGGATATTTCATTCGTATGTGCAACGATGAAATCAGCGAGACATCGGAAGAGGTCATCCACAACATCCTCCACGATGCCACACCGAAATTCCTCTCCCATCCCTTTGTACAGAACTTCATCGCCGCACGCGGCATCACGATAGCACCGCCGCTGCCACCCCAACGCCGAGCCAACAGGGCCGAAAAACGCTGCAGCGCCCCCGACTCCGCACGCCACTCCCGGCGCAAGGAGCAGCAGGAGGTCTGGAAATAGTCCCGTCGTCCCCCGCTGCCTCTCCGCCACTCCACTCCCCCATTACCCCACATTCCCACGGGTATATCGCCGGTTCCCTGACGGATATACCGCCGTTTCTCGTGGAAACGCTGCCGATATGGACGGCAACACCTTGAAACAAAACGAATTTCCGCTGACATTCAGCCATCAATCCCCGCCGGAGCCAACGCGCACCGGCGGGGATTGATGCTTTTTTCCCGCAGCCCCTCACGGGCGGACTCCGGAAATTCAGGCAGATTCCGCGAATGGACATTGTCCCAAACGCCCCGTCCACGCCCTTTTCAGCGCCACCTCCTTTTCATCATTTTTCAAATTGGCACTTTTGAAATTACAAGTATTTCTATACCAACGCTTTAACAACGAAAAATAATGAACGACCCATACCCCCAGAAACAACAAAACATCACGGAAACAGACCCCAAAAGCCCACTGAAACCGCCAAACAACATTTCAAAAACGCATTTGCAAAATCGCGCATCATTTTTGATATTAAAACCTTGATTTCCAGTATTTTGAATCTTCATTACAAAACGATTTTCGGGCGTTTTTCGGGCAAAAAAAGGCGTTGTTCCTCCATTTTTGTTCATTTCGGACATGAAAATTGTAAAATGATGAAGCGTCCTTTCCCTCGTTTCCGCGCAATTTTCCGCAAAAATGCAGAAAAATCCTACACGCCTGCACCCATCCTTCACGCCATCCTACACGCAGAAACTGTAAATATAGACTAACGATTTCTGGCAAAAGTGTAGGATGTGTAGGAAAAAATCGCAAAAAAAATCTCTGGGAGGAGAGAAATTTTCGTTTCATTTCACCTTTTCGGAACTTTCTTTTCACCTTCTCGGAAGTTTCTTTCTACCTTCTCGGGAAATGCAAACCTCCGATGTTTGCACCACAAAGTGCCGCACTTTCATCCACAAACTTCCGATGTCTGCGAGGGGAATGTTCGGAGAAAAAAATGGGATGTTTGGAACCTTGTTTTGGATGATGCCCCTTATACACACACTTACCCCAAAAGGCTGGGCAGGAATGGGCGGAACACCTTATAATATTATAGAGGAGGTGTCCGCAGTAATTTCGGAACAAATTCCCCTCCTTTGACGGCTCTACCCTATCCCTCCACACTGCACACCTGCCAACATGGTCCTGCACAAAATCAAAAACACATTTGGAAAGCCGGCAGTCTTCTCCCCTGCCATGATGCGCGTTCGGCAAACATTCCGGAGACGATGATACGCTGCATTTTCCTCGCCACCCGTCCTTTCTTCACCCTATTTCCCCTCTTCGCGCAGCAGAGGCGGAGGAGGCGGAGATTAGGGTCAGGAAAAAGAGGATACAAAAAAAGCCCTCCGAGGAGGGCTGTAGGATGTTTATCCTTCGGCATATAGCCTTATTGTGATAAGACGTAGAATAGTTTATCTGATGCAAAAGTAGGGATTTGCCGTTGAAGAACCAAATTTTTCTGCGAAAAACTTTGTACAATCCACGAAAAGGGCGTAATTTTACCCCAAAACTCATCTAATATTGTTGAATATATGACACGCATTATCGGCATCGACACCGGAACAAACAGCCTCGGTTGGGCTGTGGTTGACCGTCTTTCCGACGGAACTTACTCATTGGTAAAGAAAGGAAGCCTCATCTTTCAGGAGGGCGTCAAGATAGAAAAAGGCAACGAATCGTCAAAGGCTGCCGAGCGCACGGGATACCGGAGTATCCGTCGCCACTACTTCCGCCGCCGACTTCGCAAGATAGAAGTGCTGAAAGTGCTGACGCGCTATGGCTGGTGTCCTCCTCTTTCCGAGGAGGCACTGCACCTGTGGCACGTGAAGAAACAGTACCCTCTCGACGATGAATTCATGGCATGGCAGCGCACCAGCGATGCCGAAGGCAAGAACCCTTACTTCTTCCGCCACCGCTGTCTGCACGAAAAACTCGACCTTCAGAAGACCGAAGACCGCTACACCCTCGGTCGGGCACTCTACCATCTGGCACAGCGACGCGGATTTCTCAGCAACCGCCTCGACCAAAGCGATGACAAGGAAACCGGAAAAGTCAAGGAGAGCATCAGCGACCTTTCCGCACAGATGCAAAAAAACGGATGCGAATTTCTTGGCGACTATTTCTATAAACTCTACGCTGAAAAAGGAAACACCGAGCGCATTCGCAACCGATATACCAGCCGCGAAGCCCACTACCGCAAGGAATTTGATGCCATCTGCCAGATGCAGGAACTCTCCGACGAGCAAGTTCGGGAACTCGAACGCGCACTTTATTTCCAGCGTCCCCTCAAAAGCCAGCGCCACAGCGTGGGCAAATGCACCTTCGAACCCCGCCGTCCACGATGCGCCGATTCCCATCCTGCCTACGAAAGGTTCCGTATGCTCACCTTCATCAACAACGTCAAGGTGAAGGGACCCTACGACTATGAACTCCGGCACCTCAATGAAAATGAGATATATCTTATCACACCCCTCTTCTACAGGAAGAGCAAAAAGACTTTCGATTTCAAGGAGGTTGCCGAAAAGATTGCGGGAAAAAACAAGTACCAGTACATCAAGGACGAAGGCGATTTGCCCTACAAATTCAACTATCGCATGAATCAGGGCGTGTCAGGATGCCCCACCACCGCCCAGTTGCGCGAGATTTTCGGTGACGACTTTGCCCATGCCATCGCCGAACAGTACCTGCTTGCGGGAAACAAAACACCGGAAGAAATGGTCGATGATGTGTGGAATGTCCTCTACAGTTTCGCTGACCAGGACTATGTCCAGCGATGGGGAGCCGAGAAACTGCAACTCAATGAGGAGGAATCCCTGAAGTTTTCCAAGATAAAACTCTCGCACGACTTTGCCGCCCTCAGCCTTTGCGCCATCCGCAAGATCCTGCCTTGGCTGGAACGTGGTCTGAAGTATTCCCACGCCGTCATGATGGCTAAGATCCCCGACATCGTAGGACACGAGGTGTGGGAATCGTATCGCGACACCATCACTGCCGAACTGCTGGAACTCATCGACGGCTTCAACCCCAAAGACAATCCCACACGGGACACCCTCGAAGCCCTGATCAAGGACTACCTCTACAACAATTTCGAACTGAAGCCCAACAGTGCCGAACGGCTCTATCATCCCTCTATGATAGAAACCTATCCCGATGCCGAGCGCAATGCCAACGGAATCTATCAGTTGGGCAGTCCCCAAACCAACTCCGTACGCAACCCCATGGCGATGCGCTCCCTGCATCAGGTGCGGAAGGTCATCAATATGCTCCTCCGCGACGGCACTATCGACCGGAACACCGAGGTGCATATCGAATATGCCCGCGAACTCAACGATGCCAACAAGCGTGCCGCCATCGCCGACTTCAACAAGGAGCGTGAAAAAAAGCGCAAAACCTATGCCGAGGAAATCGTCCGCCAATATAAGGAGCAGACGGGTATCGACATCGAACCCACGGAAGATGACATCCGGAAATACGAACTCTGGGTAGAACAGGAGTATATTTGCCTCTACACCGGCGAAAATATCGGCGTCACAGATTTTGTGGGCACCAACCCCACATACGACATCGAGCACACCATTCCCCGGAGTGTCGGCGGCGACAGCACCATGGAAAACCTCACCCTCTGCCAAAGCCGTTTCAACCGCGAAGTGAAGAGGGCGAAGATTCCTTCCGAACTTCCCAAGCACGAGGACATTCTGGCACGCCTGAAACCTTGGCGCGAACGCATCGAAAAACTCCGCAACGATGCCGACCGCATCCGCACTCATTCGTCAATGACGAAGGACGAAAAGGACCGTCTTATCAGAAAAAGACACCGCATCCGCCTTGAACTTGACTATTGGCGTGGAAAATACGAGCGCTTCACCATGCTGCAAGTGCCCGAAGGCTTCAGCCGTCGGCAGGGCGCGGGCATCGGACTCGTGGGAAGATATGCCGGACTTTTCCTCAAATCGCTCTTCCACGGCGGAAAGGAAGGCACAGGAAATGTGCATGTTTTCAAGGGTATCACCACAGCGGAGTACCGCAAGATGTGGGGCATTCAGGATGAATATGCCCGCAAATCGCGCGACAACCATATCCACCACTGCATCGATGCAATCGTCATTGCCTGCATCGCACCGGGCGAATACAACGCTACCGCACGCTATTACCAGCAGTTGGAAGAATATGAACGCGGTGATGCCCAACGACCCAACTACCCCAAGCCATGGCAAACCTTCACGGAGGACATCAAGAAACTAACGTCTGAACTGCTCGTCGTACACGATACTCCCGACAACATGCCCAAGCAGGCACGCAAAAGAATCAAGACATCGCACGGCATAAAATTCGCACAAGGCGACACCGCCCGCCGCGCCTTGCACCAAGAAACCTACTATGGGGCGATTGAACATCACGGAGAAGAGTGCTATGTGCTTCGTAAGAAGTTGTCAGACCTCAGTGCTTCCGATGTGGAAACCATCGTTGACGAAAGGGTAAAGGCAATTGTCAAGGCGGCATTGGCAGAAGATAAGAATGCCCTTTCCGGCACCATCTATATGAACAAGGAGAAGAACATTCCCATCAAGAAGGTACGTTGTATCGTCCGTTGCAAGTCTCTGCTCCACATCCGCCAGCATCGCGACGCATCAGCCAAGGACTACAAGAGAACATTCCACGTCGCTGTCGACGGCAACTATTGCATGGCTGTTTACGAAGGCATCAAAAACGGCAAAGTGAAGCGCACCTACGAAATGGTGAATACGCTTGACGCTGCCAATTATTTCAAGAAAAGCGCAAGCCTAAAGGATTATTACCCCATTGCACCGGAGGAAAAAGACGGTCTGAAATGCAGATGTCTGCTTCGCACAGGCACGCATCTCATTCTGTTGCAACACGACCATGAGGCAATCAATCCTCAAGACACTGCCTCACTCAGCAAGCGGCTCTATTATATTGCCATTCTGCAAACCAATGGAATAATCGTCCTACGTCACCACCAAGAAGCCCGTACAGCCAGCCTCATTAAACCGGAAAGAAAAGGTGGTGCATACAAGGAAACTGACGGATACCGTTCAGAAATCTCACTCGCTTTAAGCAATTTCCATGCTCTTGTCGAAGGATACGATTTCACCATCAACGCCATCGGAGAGGTGAAATTGCTTCGTCCCTTTAACCCATCCATTGAATAGACCTTCCGCCCATGCTGAAACGTACACTGGTATTTTCCAATCCCGTCAGTCTTTGCCTCCGCAACTGCCAGTTGGTGGTGGCGTTCAAGGACCGTCCAGAAACGCCTTCCACCACCGTCCCGATTGAAGATATCGGGGTGATGGTGGTGGAAAACCAGCAGGCAAGCCTGACCATTCCGCTCCTCAATGCCCTTGCCGCCAGCGGTGTGACCGTGGTATTCTGCAACGAACGCGCCATGCCTGCCACTTTGCTCCAACCCTTCGAGGGAAACACCACACAATGCGAAACCCTAAGATGCCAAATGGCATGTGGCGAAGTATTGAAGAAGCAACTTTGGAAACAGATTGTAGAGGCAAAAATCCGCAATCAGGCGGCCCTGCTTTCCAAGGTCGGAAAGGACGGCAACCTGCTGAGGCCTTACTTCTCCACCGTGAAAAGCGGTGACAGCGACAACCGCGAGGGCATTGCCGCACGCATCTATTTCCAAAATCTTTTCGGAAACGATTTCATCCGCAACCGCGACCTCTCCGGCATCAATGCGCTCTTGAATTACGGCTATGCCATCCTCCGCGCTTCGGTAGCCCGTGCTATTGTTGCGTCAGGTCTCTATCCCGGCATCAGTCTTTACCACCATCACCGCAGCAATGCCTTTCCCCTTGCCGACGACATCATGGAGCCGTTCCGCCCCTTTGTCGATGAAATCGTATACGACCTCAGTCTTCAGGGTTGTCTCGAACTTAACAAGGAAGTGAAGGCAGCACTCATCCGCGTCCTCTATGCCGATACGGTATTCCCCAAAGTCACGCGTCCGCTCTCGGTAGGTCTGTCGTTCACCACGGCAAGCCTTGTAAAATGCTATAAAAAGGAAACGAAAAACCTGAGTCTCCCCTTGCTGACGTAAGCCTTGCCGTAAGTTATACGCCCCTCTCATTTTCTGTTTTTTATGAGTTACAAACGCCTTAACGCTTACCAGTCTATGTGGCTTTTTGTGATGTTCGACCTGCCTGTGAAATTAAAGAAAGACCAGAAAGCCGCAGCATTGTTCCGCAAAAACATTGAAAAGGACGGCTTTACGATGTACCAATACAGCATTTACATCCGCCATTGTGGGTCCTTAGAGTCAACAGACGTGCATATTCGACGGGTGCAATCGCATATTCCTGCCAAAGGACACGTCAGCATATTGAGCATTACAGACAAACAATTCTCTGGAATCGTCAATTTTTGGGGCGAAATCGAAGAAAAAAAGCATCCAATACAACTTGAATTGGAATTTTTTTAGTACTTTTGCCACGTATTTTCCACTATTTCAGCCACTTCCTGTGAATTATTTCTATACAAATCCCCAGTATTTACAAGGGATTTCCCGACACAGGTTGTGGTTTGACGTAGATTTTTGATAAGAAACACC
>CAMAFY010000016.1 GCA_945833885.1 uncultured Bacteroidales bacterium | reverse complement strand
GAACTTTCCGGACAAAACATCGGAACATTGTGATGTAAAGTGCGGAACTTTCCGGACAAAACATCGGAACATTGTGATGTAAAGTGCGGAACTTTCCGGGCAAAAGAGCGGAACTTTGCAAACGGGACCTCAAATCCCTTTTATAGAGTCTTCGAAACCTTATTAAGGAGTCTGCGGAGAACCATTATGGAGTCTGCTGAAAACCATTATGGAGTCTTCGAAAAAACCATTATGGATTCCTCAGAACCCTACATACGGGTCTTTTGAACCCGTAAACGATTCGTCGCAACCTTATAAAAGATTCTGTAAAAGCGCGTCAGGATTTTCAGGTGTTTTCCGCAAACGAAGCCTTATAGCGCGGAAGGAGGAATTTGAAGAACACCACAAGATGTGCCACAAACAGGGCGGCAAATACGCCACACGCCACCGTTTCCGGCAAAAGAAAACGGATGCCGTTCATGTCTCCGCCACCGAAAAAGCGGTAGAGGACCGACAGATATGCGGGGTCCATCAGCAAAAGTGCAATACTGGTGTAGTAGAAACACGAGCGCAGCAACTTCGATTTCAGCATGCAGATGCGCGATGTGGCGCCTACGAGCACCCACGCCACGGCAAATGTCGCCAAAGCACCCACAATACAGAAGACGCCGAGTTGGGTTTCCGTCATGGATTCGTGGTCTACCACTATCTGTACACCTACTCCCATAAACCGGATTTTCTCAAAAACGCCATAATAGAGGGCTGAAAGGAAATGCGCACCTTCGTGAACAAGGTAATAAACCACAAGGGCTACGAGGATGGCGACGTACTGTCTTAGACGTTTTGTCATGATTTTTTGATGGATTTATTCAATTCTTTCCAATATATTTTTTTGCAGTCTTGCAGGTTGTGCGTTGCCTTCTTCCAATCTTTTCCCAGCAGAAAAAACGAGGGTGTTCAGCCGTAAAGGTTGCCCTGGGGCGGACAGATGCTGTGGGTTTCCCGCAGACGACCGTGCAAACGGCAGGGGGCTTGAAGAACAGATGCTGACTTTTAGGCACCGTTTTCCCTGAAGGTTTTACGGCAAGCGCCGACGTTTCCGACGGCATCCCCCAGCCTTCGCGCCGTTTTCATCCGCACTTCTCCCCTATTTCAACACAAGGATGTCGCCCTCCGTGGGGTAATAATCGTCGTCAAGATGGTTCCATTTGTAAAGTCTCTCCACCTTTACACCGTACATTTGTGCGATGTCGTACATCGACTCTCCCGTCCTTATCTGGTGTGTTGTCCCACGTAGGGGCTTCTCCACGTGCGTCTTCTTGCGGCTGAGGAACACGCGGTCGCCGGCCTTCAGCCGATAATGGCGGTCCACCTCATTGTAACTGCGCAGACGGCTCTCGCGGATTTTCGCCGCTTTTGCAATGTCCGCGAAGGTCTCCCCCTGTCTTACGACCAGATAAACCACGTCGTTGCAGAGCATTACGCGCTGAAGGAAGCCCTGATTCCGCGCATCCCGTCCGCCGGATGCGGCATTCTCCATCCGGTCATACCGCGTCAGGTCGTTCTGTTCGATGATGTTGATGAGCAACTGTGCGTATGAAGGGTTGGTGGCATATCCGGCAGCCTTCAGTCCGCGTGCCCAACCTACATAGTCAGTTGTCTGCAATTCGTATAGCGCGGCATAGCGCGGACGCTTGAGGAAGAGCGAATGATCCTCATAACTTTCCGACACATTCCTATACTTTCTGAAGCGGTCGTCAGGGCGGTCGTCGCTCTTTATGATGTAAGGTCCGGTCCAATTTCCTCCAACCTTGATGCCGAAATGGTTGTTTCCCTGTATTGCCAGCACGGAACGTCCGGCATTGCTCTCGAGAAGAGCCTGTGCAAGGGTGATGCTTGCGGGAATGCCGTGGCGCTTCATTTGGTCGACGGCCATGGAATGATATTGTTCGATATACTGTTGATAGGCACTATTCTGCGCGTTTGCAAAGGCCGCGAAGGCAAAAAACAGGAGGCTTGACAGCAGATGTTTCATGGTTGACGTTGAAAACGATGGATAAACATTGATGAGTGTTCCAGATGCAGCGTTCACTTTCGCCCCTTTTTCCATGCCGAACCTCCATATCCGCAAAACCGCAAAAGCGGAAGAAGGCGGCGGATGCGTCGTCTTTTAACAAAGATGTGCAGTCTATCTATAAAAGATGTGCCGTGTATTTATAATAGATGCGCCGTCTTTGCGAAAAAGAAGCATTGCCTATTTATAAAAAAAGATGGCTGAATTTATACAAAACGCGGATTGAATTTATACAAAACGCGGCGGCATACACACCGGGGAAAGCACCCTTGCCGGCACAGGACGCGGCACAGCGGGAACGGGGTCTGCGGCGAAATCCGTGCGGCTGATGCGCTACCGACGGCACGCGGCACGGCATGTACGTTGTCGGAATGCGGAACATTCAATGCCGCAAAATTACACATTATTTTCAAACTTTGCGGACATTTTTATACCGTTGAACGAAAAAAACAGAAGCGATAGCGGATGAAATCACGATAAAGTCGTAAATTTGCGTCATTTCTGGCAGCAAATCGTCCCAGATTTCCCAGCACTTTCCATGATTGACAGCAACACCATAGCACGCATCAGGGCGGCCGCAGACATCGTACAGGTGGTTGGCGAATTCGTCAGCCTCCGCAAATCCGGCGCCAACTACAAGGGTCTTTGTCCGTTTCACGACGAAAAGACCCCTTCATTCATGGTGTCTCCCTCCAAACAGATCTGCAAATGCTTCAGTTGTGGTAACGGTGGCGATGCCGTAAGTTTCCTGATGAAGCATGAGCAACTCTCGTATGTCGAGGCCATGAAATGGCTGGCGCGGAAGTATGGCATTGAAGTTCAGGAGCGGGAACTCAGCGACGAGGAGCGGGAAAGCCAGAACAGTCGCGAGGCGATGTTCATTGTCAACGAGTGGGCACGGGACTTTTTCGTCCGAACACTCCATGAATCGGCCGAGGGTGCCGCCATTGGCATGACGTACTTCCGCCAACGCGGCCTGCGCGACGACATTATCCGCCTCTTTCAACTGGGCTTTTCACCCGCATCGCGCACGGCACTCTCCTACGAAGCCACGGAAAAGGGCTACGACCGCAAATATCTCATCGACACGGGTCTGTCCATCGAAGGTCACGACGGCAAACTCTCCGACCGGTATTACGGACGCGTCATCTTCCCGGTCTTCACCATTTCGGGACGCGTCGTGGCATTCGGTGGCCGAACACTCCTGTCAAAAGAAGAGCAAAAGGCGAAAAGCATCGGCAAATACGTCAACTCTCCCGAGTCGGACATCTACCATAAGAAGAACGAACTCTACGGTCTCTATCAGGCCAAGCAATACATTGCCAAATACAACAAGGTATTTCTCGTTGAGGGTTACCTCGATGTGATATCCATGTTCCAGGCCGGCGTGCAGAATGTTGTGGCATCGAGCGGCACCTCGCTCACCACCCAGCAGGTGAAACTCCTCCACCGCTTCACCGAAAACGTCACACTTCTCTACGATGGTGACGCAGCCGGCATACACGCAGCCCTGCGCGGCGTGAACATGTTGCTGACAGAAGGCCTCAACATCCGCGTACTGATGCTCCCCGATGGCGAGGACCCCGACACCTTTGCGCAAGGCCACAGCCCGGAAGCCCTGCGGGATTACATCGAAAAGAACGAAACCGACTTCATCACTTTCAAGGCTTCGTTCCTCCTGAAAGAGGCATCGCAGGACCCCATCCGCCGTGCATCAGCCATCAAAGATATCGTGGAAAGCATCGCCATCATCCCGGATGAGGTGCTCAGGGGCGAATATGTCCGCGACCTTTCACAACGCATGAAGGTCGACGAGTCCACACTTCTGAACGAAATCACCATCTTCCGCAAGCGCGTCCGCGACGGTGAGACCGACAATAACGCGCAAAATGCCACCACACCCACGCCATCCGTCGAGGAAAAGCCCGAAACTCCGCAAAGGATTCCACAGGCAGTCCACGCCTCTACCGCCCAACGACGACTGGCAGAAAGCGAAAGAAACCTGATTTCAAAGGTGATGCTCTACGGAGGAATGCCGCTGTTGCTCAAACAGGAAGAGGTGGAAAGACGCTGGAAGACCGGCGGTCACAATGACCAGGAAGCGGACACGGCAACGGAAACTGAGGAAACGGCCGTACAACCACGCGCCAGACGACTGCTCGCAGAGGAGGGAAGTCCGTTCGTGGCACCGTACATCATGGCGGAACTTGAAGCCGACGGCATCAGATTCTCCCAACCTCTGTTCAACGAAATCCTGCAAATGGCGGTGCAGAAGGTGGAGGAATTCATGGAAAACGCGCCGGAACCGGGCGTTTTTTTCAGCACCATCGAGCATTTTATCCAATATCCCGACGAATGTGTCAGCGCTATGGCTGTGGGATTGCAGCAAGACACCATACAACTCTCCACGAATCAGGCCCGGGAATACGTGCCTGAGGAGCAAAGGCTCTACACTACCATCCCCCGAGCCGTGCACGAACTGAAGTATGCTTTGGTACTTGTCGAGAAGGAATCCCTGTCGCAGGCCTTCAACTCCAACGGAAACGGCTACAACGACGAGGAAATGTGCCGGATGATGCAACGTCTGACCGAACTACACACCATAGAACGCCAGTTGGCAAAGGTGCTTGGCGGACGAATCCTCGCACGTTGATGCCACACTTTGTAGGCATTCATAGGAAAGACATCCATTGTATTTCAAAATAAAAGGCGACTGTGTGTCGCCTTTTTTCGTGCCTTAAAAGGAGGTTTTCCGGTAAAAATACGGTAAAAGGTGTGGAAAAAAGTAAAAAACACGCGATGTCCTAAAATGATTTCATTGCATTTATTGTAAATTTGCGAGGCATAGCGGAAACATTTCTTCCACATTTCGCCGCCACACGTCCTCAACATCCTTACAAGATGTCCCGAGGTCAGGAGGCTGCTGATGGAAGATTCCGTAAAAAATGCAGGGTGGTTTCCATCAAACACCACCGTAAAACATCATTTTATTTGTGGGTTAGACTGTGTCATCTTCCGGTCTATTCAGTACCGTCGCCCCGGCCTTTTTTGTGCCGTCGTCCAGTCATTTTTGTATTGACTTCCGGCCTATCCGGCGCTGATTTCCGGTCTATCTTGTGCTGATTTCCGGCCTATCCGGCACTGATTTTCGGCCATTTCAGTACCGCTTTCCGGCCTTTTTCCAACCAAGAACGGCTGTTCCTTCAGTAGTTTAACGAACAAGACACCTTGATTCCCTGAAAAAATCAGCCTCGGGAGCAGACTTAAAAACCGGCAAGACCGACCTGCAGAACCCACCATGTCAAACCAACCATCTTCAAAAGACAAACCAACACCATGAATGTAGGCGACCGTATCCCCGAAGTTCTGGGAACCGACCAGAACGGAAATCCCGTAAAATTCTCCGATTTTGCCGGACGTAAACTCGTACTTTACAGTTATCCCAAGGCCAATACCAGCGGATGCACAGCAGAAGCCTGCTCACTTCAGGCCCACCTTCCCGAACTCGCGGCAGCGGGATATGCCGTAGTTGGCGTGAGCAAGGACAAGGAATCGCTGCAGAAAAAGTTCGCAGACGCCCAAGGTTTGGAGTTTCCTCTCATCGCAGACGTCGACACTACCCTACTCCAAACGCTCGGATGCTGGGGCGAAAAGGTGGCATGCGGACGCCGCACAATCGGCATCCTGCGCACCACCTACCTCGTCAACGAGGAGGGAATCATTGAAAAAATCTTCACACCGAAGGAGATTAAGACGAAAATCCACGCGGAACAGATTCTCGCATACCTGAACAGCAAGGACTGATTCTCCGGCAAATGCCTTCGGGGAAGCGGAAGATTGACGGGGATTTTCCCAGACTTTTCATCAGCGACATCAGACAAGCCCCTCACCGCCAGGGGCTTTCCGGCCGGCAGGCTTCCGTCTGCTGCAACACGTTGTCTGCCAGTCTGCCCCCTCAACACCCCCTCTGCCCCGAAGGCTTTTGGGCAGCACCAACCGATGCTGTCCGCAGCGATACCCTAGAAACCCTGAACAACGGCGGCGGGAAGAAGGAGGAAAAAGTTTTTTTCCGCCATTGCTTCCTCCCTAAAATTCAAAACATTGCCATGCAACTCCTCCGTCGTATCGTAAACTTTTACCTTGAAGGCTTTCGCAAAATGACGTGGGGACGCCAACTGTGGGCGATTATCCTCATCAAACTCTTTGTACTTTTCGTCATTCTGCGCCTTTTTTTCTTCCAACCTGTGGCGCCGACAATCGCCCAATAGTCTGTATTCCCCTACCTTTTTTCCCACAGATTACTCTTAACCCTTAACGAATACTATGAACGAACTGCTCTTTCTTTCCCGTTTCCAGTTTGCTCTTACGGCATGCTACCATTGGCTCTTCGTGCCTCTGACGCTGGGCCTCGGCATCGTCATGTCGGTCATGGAAACACTTTATGTCCGCTCCGGCGACGATTTCTGGAAGCGTACAGCCCAATTTTGGCAAAAACTTTTCGGTATCAACTTTGCTGTTGGCGTCGCCACAGGCATCATTCTTGAATTTGAGTTCGGCACAAACTGGTCGAACTATTCGTGGTTTGTGGGCGACATCTTTGGTGCTCCCCTTGCCATTGAGGGCATTCTGGCCTTTTTCATGGAAGCAACCTTCATCGCCCTCATGTTTTTCGGATGGGAAAAACTGAGCCGTCGTGCCCATCTTGCCTCAACTTGGCTCACCGTATTGGGAGCCACCATCTCAGCATGGTGGATTCTGGTAGCCAATTCGTGGATGCAGCACCCCGTAGGCATGGAGTTCAACCCCGAAACCGTCCGCAATGAGATGCTCGATTTCTTTGCCGTGGCGTTCTCTCCAACGGCAGTCATCAAGTTCTCCCACACGGTTCTCAGCGGTTGGATGACGGGTGCCGTCTTCGTCATTGCCGTCAGTTGCTGGTACCTTCTTAAAGGCCGCAACATGGATTTCGCCAAACGTAGCATCAAGGTTGCCGCCATTGTCGGACTCATAGGTTCGCTCGGCTGCATGGGTGCCGGCGATGCTTCGGGTGTGGACATCGCAAAAACGCAGCCGATGAAGTTGGCGGCTGCCGAAGGACTTATGGAAGGTTCCGACGCCGCACCCTTCAGTATTGTCCCCGGACTGGAGATTCCTCACATGCTAAGTGTCCTTGCCACACACGATTTCAACGGCTTTGTCCCCGGCATCAACGACATCACCGATAACGGATATACGAACCAGCAGGGCGAAACCGTGGAAAGCGGAGCCCAAAAGATTGCAAAAGGCAAGGTGGCATTGGAGGCTTTCAGTGATTATCGCCGACTGCGCAAGTCCGATCCTGCCGCAGCCCAGCAGGCGTTGACGGAATTCAATGAACACAAGTCCTACTTCGGCTATGGCTATCTCTCCTCTGCCGAGGACCTGGTGCCCAATGTTCCTGTCGTATACTGGTCGTTCCGTCTGATGATAGGTTTGGGAAGTTTCGTTGTCCTCATCTTCCTTCTCGGCCTATGGCTGGGCTACAAGCAGCAACTTGAGCGGTTCAAGCCCTTCCACTATGCCGCCCTTCTGGCGCTGCCCTGCGTATACATTGCCGGACAGTGCGGATGGATTGTCGCCGAAGTAGGGCGTCAACCCTGGGCCATTCAAGGACTTCTCCCGGTGAATGCCGGCGTCAGCAGTCTGAGCAGCGGCCATGTGCTGGCCACCACCTGCATCTTTGCCCTCATCTTCACCGCACTTCTTGTGGCGGAAATCCGCATTATGCTCCGTGCCATACGCGAATATCAGGCATAAGGCTCCCAAACAAATATGGTGGAAATCCATAAAACCCACCAAAGACTCCCCTAAAAACATGCAACAACCCCTCATCGTTCATTTCCTATGACGTATTCCTTCCTACAACAATACTGGTGGTTCCTGGTCAGTCTGCTGGCCGGACTCTTTGTGTTCCTCACCTTTGTGCAGGGTGCCAACAGCCAGATCTTCAGTCTTGGACGCAACAATGCCGAACGAAGTCTCATTGTCAATGCCACCGGACGCAAATGGGAATTCACATTCACCACGCTCGTCACCTTCGGAGGTGCGTTCTTTGCCTCCTTCCCCCTCTTTTACAGCACCTCGTTCGGCGGCGCTTATTGGGTGTGGATGCTGATCCTTTTCTCCTTTATCCTGCAGGCTGTGGCCTATGAGTTCCAATCGAAGCCCGGAAACGTCTTCGGTACGGACGGATATCGCCGCTTTCTTGTCCTCAATGGTGTGTTCGGCCCCTTCCTTGTCGGCGTTGCCGTAGGCACATTCTTCAATGGTGCCGAGTTCATTGTCTGCAGAGACTCCATGATTTCCGGCGCTTCCATCTCGTCATGGGCAAGTCCCTGGCACGGTCTTGAGGCGGTGTGCAACCCCTGGAATCAGATTCTCGGCTTTGCCGTACTCATGCTCAGCCGCACGCTCGGCGCACTGTACCTGCAGAACAACATCAACGAGGAGGCGCTGCAACCGCGTTTCCGTCGTGCCGTATTGGTGAATGCAGCCCTCTTTCTCCTCTCCTTCCTGCCTTTTGTCGCCTATCTGCTGACCGCACAGGGCTGGGCTGTCGGCAACGACGGAACGGTTGTGGTGGAAGATTTCAAGTATCTCCACAATTTCCTCGCACTTCCTCTGGTGCTGGCACTCTTCCTTGTGGGCGTCGTTGCCGTACTTTACGGACTTTTCGTCTCCATTGTCCGTCAAAAGCGCTGCGGAATATGGTTCGCCGGTGCGGGTACGGTGTTCACGGTCCTCGCCCTTTTCCTCGTGGCAGGCCTCAATCAGACCTGCTACTATCCGAGCCTGGCCGACACACAGTCGTCACTTCACCTCGGAAACAGTTCGTCGAGCGAGTTCACACTCCGTGCCATGACCATCGTCAGCGCGCTCATTCCCTTCGTGCTTGCCTATATCGTATGGGCATGGCGCAGCATTGACATTCCCGGACTCTCGCGGACGGAACTCGAAAATTCCGAGCATAAATACTGATGCCGCAAGGCCTTGGACCATCCCATGCCGCATGAATGGGGCGGTATGCCGGACCTTCCGTTTTTCTCCCGCCATCCATTGTTGCCCCATCTGCGGAAAAGGAGGCCGGAAAGAACCGTCCGCACCGCCTCTCCGCCCTGCACTTATTCCTTTTTCCTCCCGCCAATTCCCAATAGCCATGCCCACGTTTTTCCGCCATTTTCTACGCCTTTTCCTGCTGCCGCTCTGCATTTTCTGCAACGGATGCGGGGAGATTGACCTTCCGACAGAGGACGAAGGCCCGCAACCACCCACGGCGAACGACACGGAAAAGCCGGAGGATGGAGGGGATGACGGCCAGACTTCCGATGGCGACGACGGGGAAAATCCGGCGGACGACGGCGACAACGGCGGCACCACCTCAGGAGATGACAGCAGCGGAAACGATGACGATGGCGACAAAGACGGCGACGAGGAAGCGCCGATAGTGGAAATCGATGGCACGGTCATCCGCATCATCGATGGGAAACACATGGAGATAGACGAACTTTTCTACCTTTCGCGCGAAGAAGTATGCGGATATTATGGTGCCTTCGCCGACGAATTCCTCTTCGCAGGAACACGGGAATACATCGAGAACTACAAGGAAGAGGAACTTGAAGATTGGCGTCTGCCCACAGAAGACGAGGCAAGAACCCTGATGACCTTCTTAGGTTCTGAAAAAATGGCTTATGGTAATGAGCCCATTCCTTTGTTCAACAATTTCATTTCTCCCGGAAAAAGCAACCTCGAAAAGAAGGGATGGGATACGTTTTCCAACGACCTCCGCTATCTGTGCGCCGATGGCGAAAAGACTTTCCGCCTGTATCCAGGCTCGAAAGTCACGAAATCGGGAGCGAAGACCACCTACTCCATACGTCTGGTACACGCCACATCGCAATGAGGTTTTCCGCGCCATGCTCCGTATGGTACGGGAAGGCGGACGGAGCGTACAACCGTCTGAGCCTCATCCGCCGGCAGGTTGTCGCAACCGACGCGCCACATTTCCCATCAAGGTCTGAGTAACATGACAAAAAACATCGGAACTTTCCGCCCGAAAGTTCCGATGTTTCGTATGGAAAGTGCCGCATTTTTCACCGTAAACCTCCGCACTTTCCGCACGCCTTTCCCAAGTATGGGAAAAAGCCTGCCACACATACCCTTCACAACAACGGAAAATGCGACAGACATTTACAGGAAGCGCAGCGGAACGACACCGCAAAAACATGAAACAGATATGCGGAAAACAAGCATGTGACTACCGCACACAAAAACACAGCCCCCGAAAGCCTTGCAATAGACTTTCGGGGGCTGTCGGATAAGAAAAGGGGTAAATGCCTTCAAATTATTCCATATCGAAGGTGAAAGATGCGGATATGACGGAATAAGATGTCCTGCGTAAAAGGATGCCGTATGCGGAGATGTCGGGAGGAATTGTCCGGAAAACCGAACACATTATCCGGTATGTCGGCGGAATTTATCCGACACACCGACGGACATTATCCTGCTTGGGTGAAGGCTTCATTCCGCCCTGTCACAAGGAATGATTTGGCAGCACACCGTATGACCGCCTTACTTGTTCTCGGCAGGCTTCGGTGTGAGCATCTCCATCTGCTCCACCCAGACCTCCGTAACATAGCGGGTGATTCCCTGTTGGTCGGTATAGGAACGTGTGCGGAGTTGGCCTTCGACATAGAGTTTGTCGCCCTTCTTGACGTAGCGCTCCACCACTTCGGCAAGTTTACGCCAGAAGAGGAGGCGATGCCATTCCGCCTTTTCGGGGACAACAGTGCCGTTGGGGAGGGTGTAACTGGGCATGGTTGTGGCCAGAGAGACCTGTGCCGAACACGTATTACTATCGACATACCGGACCTCGGGATCGCGCCCTACATTGCCGATGAGCATCACTTTATTCATAGTCTGTGGTATTTTTCAGGGTGATTACTGGTAGTTCCCGTCACCGAAGACCAAGGTTTCGGGGAAAGAAACGGGAGGAAAGGCTAACGCAGACGCTCGGTAGAACGCACGAGGTCCTCATCGCGCTTGATGGCACGTCCGGCCAAGAAGAGGAAAACCACGGCGATAAGGGGCATCTGGGCCGAGAGAGAAGGAAGAGGCATCGCCTCGGTGGCGGCGAAAATGAGCCATGTCTGCGCGCCATATACCATATAATATATAATAATGAGGAGAATGGCATAGATGCACTTCCGCATTTGGGCGATACGGTTTTTGTAGCCGAAGATGGCGAAGAGGGAAACCAATGCCGACAAACCGCTCAGAACGGGCAGGAAATAGCAGAGCCACTGAACGCCGGTGTAGACTTCTACACCAAAGGCATCGACTCCGAAGATGGTCATACGGAACATTCCGCCCGGAACCTCAAAGGTTGCGAGGGTAAAGAAATTGACCGCCACAAGCAAAAGGGCGGCGACAAAAAGATGGATGGTCTGGATGCGTTGAATCATAAGTGGAGAGGTGAATGGGTGAAAAGCGGATTCTATAAAACGGTTTCAGGCGGATTCCATAAATCAGGTTTGCCGGTTTTCCCGCCTGATTACGGAATCTGGTTTCCGGAAATAACGGAAGACGCCCGCCTGACGGCAGAAATCTCAGGTGTTTCTTGCCGCAGAAAAGGTGGAAGATGACAAACACGTCACCGACAAAACCCGTGTGGACCTACGGAGGGAACTTGCGGAAGCCACCCGAAAGGAATGTTGATGTGGCGGTAAAATGCCGAGGCTGACATAACGGCATCCCGTGATGCCGCCAACGGATGCCGAAGATGGAAAGAAAAACAGGCACTGTATTCCCTCTCTGCGGGAGTACAATGCCTGTGGGGATTCAGTGTTTAGAGGGAGAAACTGACGGCTTAATCAAGATTTTGGTCGTCGCGGTCCTTCAGCGGATTGCGATAATAGATCTTGTTAGTAGAGAACTCTTCGGCAGCAATCAGCGTGGGTTTGGGCAAACGCTCGTAATATTGGCTGATTTCTATCTGCTCACGGTTCTCGAAAGTTTCCTCAAGGTTGTCGTTAGTGGTGGCAAACTCCTTCAGTTTGCGGGTGAGGTCTTCCTTCATCTTCACCGAAATCTGGTTGGCACGCTTTGCCATGATGACCACACTCTCGTAGATATTGCCGGTTTCATCGGCAAAACTCATCAGATCGTGGGTAACGGTGTTGGTAGGTGCTTTGACTTTCTTGTAGTCCATTGTCTATGGTTTTTTGTAGATTTTTCAAAGGATATTAGGGTACCTTATTGTTGTTCGCCGGTAAGGTTTTCGATGGCTTCGGCAGTAAGATAGGGCTTTGCCTTGCGGAAGAGTTCGTCGGCACGGCGCATAAACTTGGATTCGGGATACTCATTCTGGAATCCGTAATACTCCTCTGCCGCGTTTTGGTAACGCTCGGGCTTCTTGGATTCGACACTTTGCTCGGCAAGTTCGAACTTCGAACGCAGGATGAGAATGGCGAAATCCTCGCGACGTGCGCTGTAAGGATAGTCGTTGATGGCGTTTTGTGCGGTGACGATGCACGCCTGATAGTTGGAACCGCCCTCAGAACAGTTCATGAAATAGGAGCCGAGGTCAAAATAAAGTTTGGCGGCAGCGTACTCTTTCTCTATCAGTTTGTCCTGAAGTTTGAAAATATAGTCCTGCGCCTGTTGGCGATAACGGCTGTCGGGCATGGCTTCAATGAAGTTATTGAACTCGTTTATCGCGCTATAAGTGTCCGTTTGGTCGAGAATCGGCTCAGGAGTGTTCTTATAAAGGGCGAGTCCGGAGTAGAGTCTTGCCTCCTCACAGTAGTATCCTCGGGGATAGGTTTCGTAGTATTTCTTGAAATAGTCGGAAGCGGCGTTGTAGTTCTTTGCCTTATAGTTGGCCATCGCCAGCATATAGAGTGCTTCCTGTCCGCGTTCCGTACCCTTGGTGGCGGCGAGCAGATCGGAAAGCAGGGTGGAACACCGGTTGAAGTTTCCATCATAGAAATACTGCTTCGCGGCCTCGTAACGGAGATCGCTGTCAGGACTCTTGAGCAATGCGTTGTATTCGTTGCATGATGCCATGAATGCCATGGCGCAGAACATTGTCGCAAGCCAGATATTTAGGGATTTTTTCATGCTCTTCCTAAGAAAAAAGTAGTTTTCCACGGCACCTGATGAAACGTTCGTCCGACATTGGCGCCTGAAAAAGGGGATGTTTGGGTGCAAAATTACACATTATTCCGCAAAAGAACCAAATTTCACGCGCGCAAATTCATAAATAAAGATGATAAAACTCCTTGAGGGCGGAAAATGCCCACTCGGGATAAACATTGGGAGATATCCATAGAGAATATCAACAAAAAAAGAAGAAAAAAACGACGTCGACAAGGAAATAATCCGTAACTTTGCACTGCCTTTACGAGTTAGAGGCATAATTCAAACCTTATTTACAAACACGGGAGGACGTGATCCTTCCACAATACAAAACATTTTACAAGAAAAATGGCAACACGTATTCGTTTGCAGCGTCATGGTCGCAAGAGCTATGCGTTCTACAGCATCGTTATCGCTGACGCCCGCGCTCCTCGCGATGGCAAGTTCACCGAAAAAATCGGTACCTACAACCCCAACACCAACCCTGCAACTGTAGATTTGAATTTTGAACGTGCCCTTTATTGGGTAGAGTGTGGCGCACAGCCCACCGACACCGTTCGCAACATCCTTTCTGACGAAGGCGTTCTCCTTATGAAGCACCTCAATGGTGGTGTGAAGAAGGGTGCGTTCGACGAGGCTACTGCCAAGGCCAAGTTTGAGGCTTGGAAGCAGGAGAAGGTTGCCAAGAGCACCGCTTTCGCTGCTGCAAAGGCTGAGGCTAAGAAGGCCGCAGATGCCGCACGTCTCGAGGCTGAAAAGGCTGTTAACGCCAAGAAGGCCGAGCAAGTAGCAGAAAAGAAGGCCGCCGAGGCTGCCGCAAAGGCTGAGGCTGAGGCTGCCGCAAAGGCTGAAGCCGAGGCTCAGGAACAGCCCGCTGAAGAAGCCAACGCCTAAGCAGGCTTCACAATCCGCTCCATTAAGAAGCAACAAAAGAAGTCTGCACAGCACGTCAACAACACGGAAAAAGGGTCCATTCCTTGCATTGCGGGATGCCATCTTCCCGAATTCCTATATCAATGGTTGACGGCATGACAGAAAAAAACAAAGGTCGCCGGCTCCGAAAGGTCAGTCGGCGACTTTCTTTTTGGGGAGAGAATCACCTGGTTGTTCAAGACTATTCCATAAAATCCACGGATTTCCGACAGGTATTCTGCAACACCCTGCAACATTCAGCATCATGAGCAAGAAAAGAAAAAACTGGACATTGCCACAAGGTGTGGAGCCCACTCCATTCGATTTGCGCATCATGGAGTTCCAGGACAAGGGATGTCTGGTGCCGACACGCGACCTGATCAAGACACCCGAACAAATAGAGGGCATCCGACGCGCGGGAGAAATCAACACAGCCATCCTCGATATGATTGAGGAAAAGATTTGTGAAGGCATGACAACCGGCGAAATTGACCGCCTCGTTGCCGAATTCACCGAACGTCATGGAGCCGTCTGCGCACCGCTGAACTACGAAGGTTTCCCTAAACATTGTTGCACAAGCATCAACGAAGTGGTGTGTCACGGCATACCTTCTGACGAAGAGGAACTTTGGGATGGCGACATCATAAACGTTGATGTCACGACCATCAAGGACGGTTATTTTGCCGACGCATCGCGAATGTTCTGCATCGGAAAAGTCAAACCCCGCATACAACGGCTCGTCGACTGCGCCAAGGAATGCCTGGAAATCGGCATTCAGGCCGCACAACCCTGGCACTTCGTCGGGGAAATCGGCAAAGCAATCGAGAAGCATGCTCGGAAAGACGGCTTCTCTGTTGTACGTGATCTTGCCGGACATGGTACGGGAAACCACTTCCATGAAGACCCGGAAGTTGACCATTATGACACCAAAAGACGAGGCATGCTGCTCGTGCCCGGCATGGTTTTCACCATAGAACCCATGATCAACATGGGAACCCACGAGGTGTTCATCGACGAAGACGACGGATGGACTGTGGTCACCGAGGACGAAAAGCCCTCGGCACAATGGGAACATACCTTTGTGATGACCGAAAACGGCCTCGAGGTCCTTACCCACTGACACCGGAAAGACACCGACATTTATCAGGTGCTTGCCCTGAATCACACCCTTTCGCCAAACTTTTTATCCATATAACATCATGTCAACGACAATCCTTGCCATAGAATCAAGTTGCGATGACACCTCCGCGGCCGTCATCCGCGACGGCATTTTGCTGAGCAACGTCACAGCCTCACAGAAGGTTCATGAAATGTATGGCGGCGTAGTGCCTGAACTTGCCAGCCGCGCACACCAGCAAAACATTGTACCTGTGGTGGATGCCGCGCTGAAAAAAGCCGGAGTTTCAAAGGAAGAACTGTCAGCCATCGCCGTTACACTCGGACCAGGTCTGATGGGTTCGCTGCTTGTTGGCGTAAGTTTCGCGAAAGGTCTTGCCATCAGTCTGGGAATCCCCCTTATTGAGGCCAACCATCTGCAGGGACATATCCTGGCACACTTCATCCATGCCCCTGAAGAACCCGTGAATGACCCGCCCTACCCTTTCCTCTGTCTGCTCGTAAGCGGCGGAAACTCACAGATTGTAAAGGTGTCGGCGTACAACAAAATGGAAATTCTCGGCCAGACCATCGACGATGCGGCAGGAGAAGCCATCGACAAATGCTCGAAGGTCATGGGGCTGGGATATCCCGGAGGACCGATCATCGACCGGTTGGCAAGGGAGGGAAACCCCAAAGCCTTCCAATTTGCCAAACCCAACATTCCCGGCATGAACTATAGTTTCTCCGGTCTGAAGACGAGTTTCCTCTATTTCCTCCGCGATAAAATCAAGGAAAATCCACAGTTTATCGAGGAAAACAAGTGCGATCTGGCGGCATCACTTGAGGCCACTATCGTGGACATCCTCATGAAGAAACTGAAAATGGCGGTCAAGGAAACCGGCATCACGCATGTGGCACTTTCGGGAGGCGTCAGCGCAAATACCGGACTCCGGCAGGCTTTCAAGAATATGGAGAAGTCAGGACGTTGGAAAATCTACATCCCGAAATTCTCATATACCACTGACAACGCGGCAATGATTGCCATTACAGGCTACTATAAGTTCCTCGATGGCGAATACTGTCCGCTGTCGAAGCCCGCATATTCCCGCACCGTCCTCTGAACATCCGCAAACGGACGCTCCAAAAGGATATAACCCGTTGGGAAGATACAAGGGTAGACATCGCAGTAACGCACTTCCCCAAACCGTATTCTTTGAACCCGACATTCATATATATATAATATTATATAGGCATCTTCTACCGAAAATCCTTGATAGAACCACCATCCCGGTGCTGGTTTGAAGCGACGGAATCCGCCACAACCTGCACACGCTCTCCGTGGCCACAGCCATCGTTATGGCCTTTTACTGGCAAAAAACGCTGACAGACACCGGATATTTCGGGGACAAGGTGAATCGGAATCCTAAGAAGAAACCACTCAATTTCGCAATACTATGGAACTTGACATCCGACTGACCAGCAAGGAAATCAACGAAATCCTCTGGCGTACCCACAAGACAATATCCACCGCAGAAAGTTGCACTGCGGGTAAAATCTCCAGTATCCTCACCTCCACTCCCGGAGCCTCCGCCTACTTCAAGGGCGGAATCGTGGCATATTCCGAAGAATCAAAGATAAAAATGCTGGGGGTTGATGCCGATATCATTGCAGAAAAGACTCCTGTCTGTGAAGAAGTGGCCAAACAGATGGTCATCGGTGCCATCAAGGCCTTTGGAAGCGACTATGCCGTAGCGTCAACAGGATTTGCAGGTCCTGGCGGTCCCGACTTGAAGACCGGCATCCGCGTCGGCACAATATGGGTAGCGGCAGGAAATGCCGAGAACATCGTCACCCTTTGCCTCACAGAAGATGAAGGGCGCGACCACAACGTCTGCAAAGCAAGTGCCGCAGCCGCACACATACTTCTCGAGATCTTGAAAAACGATCTTGTGGAAGAAGACAACGACAACACCGTGGAAACGCTCTGACACATCAGACGCACCTGTCGAAAGTACGGAACGACCTGACTCCCATAACGGACTTCCGTGCAAGCCCTTCGGACATCCTCTCGCAAAGCCTCCGGATATCGCGTGGGACAACCTCCGAACATTGTGTGAGAAACCTCGGAACTTTCCACACGAAACTTCCGCACTTTCCACACGAAACTTCCGAACTTTCCACACAAAACCTCGGAACTTTCCACACGAAACTTCGGAACATTGCAAAAGAAACTTCCGCACTTCTTCCCGCATATCTGCAAATGCAAATTGGCAAAAGACAAAACACGAATACAAAAAACACATTTTTTGTGCAGAAAAGTTTTGTGTTTTAGGATTTTACACCTAAATTTGCAACTCGATTGGGAATAACTACAAACAAGTAACTACAAAAGAAACATAGCGATATGTCTAAGATCTGTCAAATCACCGGTAAGAAGGCCATGATTGGCAACAATGTTTCGCACTCGAAGCGTCGCACAAAGCGCACCTTCGAAGCCAACCTTTTCACCAAGAAGTTCTACTATGTAGAACAGGACTGCTGGATTGTGCTCAAGATTTCCGCCGCCGGTCTCCGTCTCATCAACAAGGTAGGTCTCGACCGCGCCCTCAAGGCTGCAGTTGAAAAGGGCTTCTGCAATTACAAAGACATCAAAGTAATCGGCTAATCAATTTGAACCATGGCAAAGAAAGTTAAAGGAAATCGTGTACAGGTTATCCTCGAGTGCACCGAACACAAAGACAGTGGTATGCCCGGTACCAGCCGTTACATTACCACAAAGAACCGCAAGAATACACCCGAACGCCTTGAGTTGAAGAAGTACAACCCCATTCTCAAGCGCATGACTATTCACAAGGAAATCAAGTAATAAGAAATGGCAAAGAAAGCAGTCGCCACGCTCCAAACCGGAAAGACCGACGGACGTGCCTATACAAAGGTAATCAAAATGGTAAAGAGCCCCAAGACTGGCGCTTATACCTTTGACGAGCAGATGGTTCGTAACGAAGAAGTTAACGATTTCTTCAAGAACTAATCCATCGAGATATTCCTGTCTTCCTGCGTGAATACGGAATTCTGTCAATGCTATTTTCAGAACTTCCGACACGAAAGAAGCATACATACAGCATACAGCCTCAGCAGCATAAGTCTGTTGAGGCTGTTTTTTTGCATCTACAAAAGCATTCGCTTACCCTCTATCTTTGTGCTCTTTTTCCATTTCCACCATGCTAAAGCACAGAGAAAGAGGAACATCTGCACGCATTTCACACCGAAAAGTCATAAAATTCCATAAATATTTGCTAAATTTGCACCCTAAGAGTAAGGCGAAACACCCAAGATACGCGATGCCACATACGGTGCTTTCCATCAGGTATACCGCGATATGCTTGCAGGAAAGCCGAAGACACGCGGCATCATATACGGCCTAAACCGCTCAAAACATCCGCACTTTGAACTATAAGTTAGCGGACAAAAATAAATTTAAGTGGGTTCTACAAATTAGATTCGTTGGATTTCATCCTTCGTTTTCCCGCCATGGCATACCGTAAGCACGTTGCACTTGCTTCCCATCTGCTCATCTGGCTTAACGAAAACGTTGGATTTCGTCCTTCGTTTTCTCGCCATGGCATACCATAAGCGCGTTGCACCCGCTTCCCATCTGCTCATCTGGCTTAACGAAAACGTCGGATTTCGAGTTGTTTTTCGAGAAGAAAATTCCTGTGAATGATGGAATATAGCGTGCTATGTGACTGAACGAACAGGGGTTTCAAGCCGAAAAACGACCGGAAGGCAGCAAAAACACGACCCACTTACAACAAACAAAATTTGCGGTGGTAACTTATAGAATCCACCTTTGCATTTCCAAACACCGTTATTTTTTTAGCGGATTTTGTTCGCGGAATGAGGGCGCATAGCGTGCTATGCAACTGAATGACAAGACGGAAACCGCCGGAAGGAACATGTTTGAGATGTAAAAGACGGTCTCCAAATCACCTTGGATGCCATCTCGTTTTATTCTGTCCACCCACTTAATGTCATAAAGTTATTATATGTCATTTTTTAGCAAATTCTTCTCAAAAAAGGAAAAACAAGAGGTGCTTGACAACGGTTTGCAAACCACCAAGACCAGTTTTTTCGACAAATTGTCGCATGCCATAGCAGGAAAGTCAAAGGTTGACGACGATGTGCTCGACGAACTGGAGAACGTACTTGTGACCTCCGATGTCGGCGTTGACACGACTCTCGACATCATTCACAACATCGAGGAGCGCGTAGCACGCGACAAATATGTCTCCACCTCCGAACTCAACAACATCCTCCGCGAAGAAACGATGAATCTTCTCGTGGAAAGCGGAAACGATGACACCGAAGGTTTCGAGATTCCCTCCGACAAACGTCCATACGTCATCCTCGTCGTCGGAGTGAATGGTGTGGGAAAAACCACCACCATCGCCAAACTTGCCTACCAGTTCAAGGCGGAAGGCCTGAAGGTAGTGCTTGGTGCTGCCGACACTTTCCGCGCGGCAGCCATCGAACAACTATCGATATGGGGCGAGAATATCGGCGTCCCCGTCATCAAGCAGAAGATGCAGGCCGACCCCGCATCTGTGGCATACGATACCCTTAACCACGCGCGTTCCACAGGAGCGGATGTGGTCATCATCGATACCGCGGGCCGACTTCACAACAAGATTGGACTGATGAACGAACTGACAAAAATCAAGAAGGTGATGCAGAAACTTCAGCCCGATGCCCCCCACGAAGTGCTACTTGTCCTCGACGGCTCCACCGGACAGAACGCCTATAACCAAGCCAAAGAGTTCATCAAGGCAACGGAAGTGACCGCACTTGCCATCACAAAACTCGACGGAACCGCGAAAGGCGGAGTCGTCATCGGCATCAGTCACCAACTGAAAGTCCCTGTTAAATACATCGGGCTCGGCGAAAAGATGACCGATCTTCAGCCTTTCAACCGTAAGGATTTTGTGCAATCGCTTTTTTCTTAACGAATGATGAAACACACCATCGACGTCATCACCATGGGATGTTCGAAAAATCTTGTCGATTCAGAGAACCTGATGCGGCAATTCGAACGTGTCGGCTATGCCTTTTATCACAATCCCGAGACTCTTCATGGCGACATTGCCGTCGTCAACACCTGCGGATTCATCGGTGATGCAAAGGAAGAAAGCATCGCAGAAATCCTTGAACTCTGCAACAGAAAAGAGGAAGGCGAGATAAGCCGTGTCTATGTTATGGGCTGTCTTTCCGAACGTTACCGTGAGGAACTTCGGCAGGAAATCCCTGAGGTGGACCGTTTCTACGGCAAATTCGACTGGAAACAAATGGTGGCGGACCTTGAGGCGGAACAGGCAAACACCAACGGCCAGACACCAGCCACACCGCCCTGTTCCCTCCCGCTCTCCACACTCCATACCACCGGCCACTACGCTTACATCAAGATTAGCGAGGGATGCAACCGCAAATGTGCCTATTGTGCCATACCCATCATCACCGGTCCGCACAAAAGCCGTCCCATGGAGGACATCCTCAACGAGGTGGAAATGATGGTCAAAGACGGCGTACATGAATTCCAAATCATTGCACAGGAACTCACATTTTACGGCGTCGACCTATACCATGAGCAGAAGATCGCCGAACTTATCGAGCGGATGGCACACATTCCCGGCGTGGAATGGATACGTCTTCACTACGCTTATCCGGCACAGTTCCCCTACGATTTGCTGCGTGTTATCCGCGAAAACGACAACGTCTGCAAATACCTCGATATTGCCCTCCAGCATATTTCCGACAACATGCTCTGCAGAATGCAACGCCATCTTACGAAGTCCGAGACGCTGCAACTCATCGAAACCATCCGGAAAGAGGTGCCCGGCATCTGTCTTCGCACGACACTTATGGTAGGCTTTCCCGGAGAAACGGACGAAGACTTCCGCGAACTTCTTGAATTTACACGCGATGTCCGCTTCGAACGTATGGGAGCCTTTGCATACAGTGAGGAGGAAGGCACATACGCAGCACTGAACTTTGGCGACGATATCAGCGATGAAGTGAAGCAGCAACGTCTGGAAAAACTCATGGCGTTGCAGCAGGAAATCTCCGCAGACATCCTCAGCAACATGGTGGGAAAGGCGTATCGCATCACCATCGACCGCCGCGAAGGCGACTGGATGGTCGGACGAACAGAATACGACAGTCCGGAAGTCGACTGTGAAGTGCTTGTTCCCGTTGCGGAAAACGCCGCTCTCCAGCCCGGAACCTTCTGCAATGTCCGTATCGTCCGCACTGAGGAATTCGACCTTTATGGCGAAATCATCTGATGCCTCTCCCCAGTTCTTTTCCTCCATTTTCCCATACTTTTCTTGTGGGTTTTACGACATCACACTATGAACAACAAAGAATTCATCACGGAATTGGCGCGACGCACCGATTCCAATGCCAAAGACGCACAGCAGATTGTAGAACGACTGACGGAAGTCATGGCGGACATTCTTGATGAAGGTGACGTTATCACCATCCAGGGATTCGGAAATTTCGAGACGAAGAAGAAGACTGAGCGCATCATCGTCAACCCTGCCACCAAACAACGTCAACTGATTCCGCCCAAACTTTCCGTAAGTTTCAAACCGAGCGCCGTACTGAAAGACAAAATCAAGAAGTAAATCCACATGGACAACAAAATTCTCCTCCCCAATCTTGCAGAGGCCCTTGCCAACCGTGCCGGCATTTCCAAGCGAAAAGCCGAAAATTTTGTCCGTGCCTTCTTCGAACTTGCCGAGGAGGGGCTCACTACTGACAGTATTTTGAAGATAAAAGGCTTCGCAACCTTCAAGATTGTCACCGTCAGCGACCGAGAAAGCGTGAACATCAACACGGGAGAACGCTTCCAAATCAACGGCCATGAGAAGGTAAGTTTCGTTCCCGACGCCGCATTTAAGGAACTTATCAACCGTCCGTTCAACCATTTCACCACCATCACTTTGGATGATGACTTCGACATTTCCGAACTTGACAATGCCGACGACATCATTCCCAGCGATACCGACAGTACCGATGAGGAAATGGCTGAGGAAACAAGCATGCAGACATCCGAAGATACTGCTGAGAACGACGATGTCGATGAGGTAAAAACACAGGATGCGGAAGGTGCGAAAGCAAAAGATGACACCGCCCCCCTGCCGGAAGCGGAAACGCAAAATCTGATGGATGAGGCCCAAAACCTCATTGACGAGGCAGAAAAGCAGCAACATCCCTATGCCGATAATGCGGAAGAGGAAAAGACCTCTGCGGAAGAAGCAACAGCGGAAATCGAGGAGGACGTAGTGGAGACTGCGGAAGAAGCAACAGCGGAAACCGAGGAGGACGTAGCAGAGACTGCGGAAGAAGCAACAGCGGAAACCGAGGAGGACGTAGTGGAGACTGCGGGAAACACAGCAGAGACTGCGGAGAATCCGGAACTTCCCACTGAAGAGAACACCCAGGAAAGTCCAGAGGACGAAACACCTGAAGGGGAAGGCGAATGCGAAATGGCAGCCAACCCTGAGGAGGAATGTCCGGGAAACGCAACTCCGGTGGAGGAAAACGAAAGCGAAACACCGGCTGACGGCGAAGAGGAATGCAGCAATACCAACTCCGACAATACGGTAGACGCACAGAAAGATGCCTCAGAAAAGCATGAAATCCACATATATCCCGACGGAGAGATGCACGAGGGATCACCCATCGTCATCCAGAACACCCTCGCCGCAGAACGGCACAACTGGTGGCGCACAGCGTTCATCGTCCTCGTCACTCTTGTACTGATGACGCTGAGTTACTACGCCGGCTACTACCGAGTCCTCTGTCCTCCGTGCGTCATCACCGATGTTCTCTCTCCAAGCGACAAGGATGTTGCAGCAAAACCCCAGCCTGCTCCGGCGAAAATAGAGAAACCCATTGCGGAAAACTCCAAGAAAGAAGCGGCAGACTCCGCACAACAAAGCACTGCTGTAAGCAACAAAGTGCAAACATCTGCCGCAGAAATCTCCGAAGAGGCAAAAGTTGCCAAGCAACGTGAGGCTGAACTTAAGGCCGCCAACAAATATCCCCAACTTGAAGGTGGCGA
The DNA here is from genome assembly GCA_945833885.1 of uncultured Bacteroidales bacterium. GTDB lineage: Bacteria > Bacteroidota > Bacteroidia > Bacteroidales > Bacteroidaceae > Alloprevotella. The sequence continues at coordinate 30,814 of CAMAFY010000016.1, read as the reverse complement.
TTATCTCATCACAGGTGTCATCACCCAGCACACCATCTCCGTAGGTGATAACCTCTACAAGTTGGCAAAAAAGCACTATAACGACAAGGAACTGGCCAATTACATCATATTCCACAACCAGATTTCCAATCCCGACGTCATTCAACTGGGGCAGACGATAGAGATTCCCCGCCTTACCCCAAAACCATAATGTTGCAAAACATTTCCCATATTTTGCAACATTATACATAGCAAAACCGTGGCTTCCAACCCTTTGGAAGCCATTTTTTTTTGATTTTTTCTGCAAAAAGACTTGCGGAATTCAAAAAACCGCCATACTTTTGCAGTGTAATACTTAACTATTACACCACAATTCTAAAACACATCTCCGATGTTTTACCCCAAAACAAAGGAGAAAAGAGGATGAAACACCCACCGAAGGAAATGGAAACACGACAGGCTGACCTGTCTCGCCCGGAGGACGCTCCTATAATATATAAGAGGAGAGTAACCGGACGCCGCAAACAGGCAACCCGAATCTACGAAGCATCGGGCTGAAACCTCCGAAAAGCATCGGAAACAGCATTGCACAATGTGGAACGAACGCCGCAAACAGGCAACCCGAATCTACGAAGCATCGGGCTGCAACCTCCGAAAAGCATCGGAAGCAACATTGTACAATGTGAAACGGACGTCGGAAACAGGCAACCCAAATCTACGAAGCATCGGGTAGCAACCTCCGAAAAGCATCGGAAACAGCATTGCACAACGAAGGCAGAGCGCCGGAAACGGGGAAAACGAAATCCGCAAAGTCAAGCATCTTCGCCACTCAAAATCCCCCTCCTCCGCTACAATCCACAACGACAAATCCGACCATTTCCTTTCAATCCTCCCCGTTCACCCTTTAATCACCCAGACATTCACCCTTCCATCATCCAAACACTCACCCTTCCATCCACACCATTTTCCAGAGCGTGCAAATGACGATGCACATCCAATGTGCAAGACCTTAGGAACGACACCCCTACACAACACCCATCACACCACCCCACCTTCGTTTCATCCATCCCCTCCTTCCCCATCCTTTCGCCCCGTCGTTCCTCCTCTGGGAGCGCTGCAGACACTGCCCCCCGGACGCAAACGTCCCGTGTATTCCCAACACTTTTCACCACAAACCCTCAAAACATTCCACCAATATGATCAGCATCCAAAACCTTTCTTTCCGCTACGATTTCCAGCATCCCGCCGTATTCTCAAACCTCTCCCTTGAAATCGACAAAGGAAAAATCATAGGACTGCTCGGCAAGAACGGCACCGGCAAGTCCACACTTCTCTATCTCATAGCCGGACTCCTCCACGACCACAAGCATAGTGTCAGCATCGACGGCACACCCTCCTACAAACGCCTCCCCGGCATGCTGAACCGCATATTCTTCGTCACCGAAGAATTTGAACTGCCCTCCATCACCATGAAACAATACGTCAAGATAAACAGCGTATTCTATCCGAATTTTTCCGAAGAAATCCTCGAACAATCCCTCACAGAATTTGAACTTCCCACCGACATCAACCTGGGTAGCCTCTCCATGGGTCAGAAAAAGAAGGCATTTATCAGTTTCGCTCTCGCCACGCAGACGGAATATCTGCTCCTCGACGAGCCCACAAACGGTCTCGACATCCCCAGCAAAGCACAGTTCCGAAGGGTCATCGCATCACAAATGACCGACGACCGCACCATCATCATCAGCACTCATCAGGTGCATGACGTGGAAATGCTCATCGATCATGTGATCATGCTCGAAGAAGACCACCTGTTGCTCAACACATCGCTCAATGCCATCAGCGAGAAACTCTGCTTCGCCGTCCGTCCGGTCGGCGCCGACCTCTCCGATGCCCTGTACATCGAGCCCTCGATTGCCGGCACCCGCGTAGTGGCACCCTCCGACGGTTTCCAAAACACTACCGTAGATTTGGAACTCCTCTTCAACGCCATCAATCAGAATCCTCAGATTACCGAGCAGTTCTAATCAGCCACACCATTCCCCCCATTCCATTTTCATTCACCCCTCACACCACACCTCCATATATTTTTCATCATGAACAACTTCAGTTTCACCCGCGTCGGCCTTCTCATCCGCCACAAGATATTCTCCGACATCCGCAATTACCGCAACCAACTTATCGGCATCTTCCTGTGCATTTTCCTGTGCATGTTCTTCATCTTCTACAATGTCGACATCTTCTCTCTCAACGCTACTGACAAGGCTGCGGCGCTTTCCATATCAATACCCACCCTGTATTTTGCCGGCGGTGTCCTCTCCCTCTTCTACACCTCGCTCACATTCAACAGTCTGAACAGCAAGGGCAAGCGCATCAGCACCCTGATGCTCCCCGCCACGAACCTCGAGAAATTCATCTCGTTCCTCACGGTATCCGTGGTTTTCTACCATATTGCCTTCCTCGTTCTGTTGCCCGTTGCCGACCTCGCCAACTTCCTTTTCTTCGTCATCATGAAGGGGTCCTCGGTATTTTTTTCGCCCTATTTCTTTGAGGTAATGGGAGAATGCTCCCCCTCCATGTTGTTCCTGCTCTTCCTGGCCCTCCTTTCTCAGATCTCCACCTACGTCCTGGGCAGTGCCTGCTTCCGCCGTCAGCCCTTCATTCTCACCACACTTTGTGAATGGGTGTTGAGCATCGTCATACTCATCGTATCGTCCATATCCCTCGGATACATTGGCGAAAACCTCCCCCTCCACATGATTGATTTCGGATTCCTCGACAAACTGAGCGAGAACCAACTGATCTTTGGACTGAAAAGCATCCTTGCCCTCGTCATGATTCTCTGGATTTCCTTCTGTCTCGTCATAAGTTACCGCATGTTCTGCCGTGCGAGCGTCATCACCAACAAGCGTTTCGGTTTCTGACCCTCTGTTCCTGAAGTCCCGCAAGGCGCATCCTGAGAACCATAAGTCCCACAAAGCGTTCACAGAGGTCCGCCCACAGCGCCTTCAGGCAAGGCTCTCCCACCCGCGACATCCCCACCAACACCCCAAACGCCTATGAATTTCCGCGAAACATCCCCCATATATCTCCAGATTGCTGACCGGCTGATGGACGAGATTCTTGCCGGAAAATATGCCCCGGACGAGCGCGTTCCCGGAGTCCGCGACTACAGCATTCAACTGCAAGTCAACGTGAACACCACCACAAAAGCCTTCGACCAACTTCGCCAGCGCGGCATCATCTACGACCGTCGCGGGCTCGGCAGTTTCGTCAGCCCCGATGCCCGGGAGTCGATTCTCGAACTTCGCCGCAACACTTTCTTCAGCGAATGGCTTCCCGACCTTGCACGCACCGTACGGCAACTCGGCATCAGCAACGAAGAACTGCTGCAACGTCTGCAGACAGCCATGGAAGATGCGGAATGAACTTCCGCAAAATCCCGCACAACATTTCACAAAAAACATCATCAACTTCCCATAAATCCCTATCCCTCATGCGTCACACACTACTGAACATCATCGCCATTGCCATGGCCATCATCGCCATGCTTGCCCTCAGTTCATGCGCTACCAAGAAGAAAGAAAAGTACAAAGAGGACATCAATGCCTCGTACATTCACAGCATCAATGCCACAAACGCCATCCGTGTCACCTATACTTCGGAGGACAAAACCAGCGTTACCGCCATCTGCGACTCCGCCTATCAGTCGTACCTCAACGTCAGGGTTGAGAACGGTGTTCTCCATGCCGCCCTTACCGGAAACGCGCAAGTTCCCGTCAACGGCATCGAGGTTAAGGTAAGCGCTCCCGCCATTACCGAATTCCATGCATCGACAGCCGCCACCATTGTCTGCAAGGATCTGCACTCCGACGGCGACATAAAGGTTACGACAGAAACGGCAGGTCAGGTCATGATCTCCAATCTCGAATGCCGCACCCTCAACGTTGAGTCCACCACCGCCTCCAATGTCACCGTCAAAACCTTGAAATGCGACCTCCTGAATTCCAGGATTTCGCTGGCGGCATCGAACCTCTTCGAAGGCGAGTGCAAGAAGATCCATATACAAAAAGGTAGTTCGGCGGAATGCTACATCGACAATCTCAGGTGCGATGTCAAGGAAGTGACCTCGACGGAATTCCATGAGGGATACACCACACCCGAAGAACGCCGCGAGAAGTACAAGAAACAGCAGGAACTGAAAGCGGCAGGCATAACCCCGAAAGCCGAAAATCCGCAACCCGCCTCAACAGACTCGACGAAGAAGTAAGACGGATACCATCAGTACGCCCCGCCTGATTTCAAGTCTGTCTCCACGATTGGGATTTCTGCGAACAATAGCGTTTGGCGGACCATACGGCTGAACGGACAGGAATCCCCCAAGCGCGACAGACCGGAAGACGGCAAAGCGCAACCCACATTAAGGATTTACCCCACAAGAGTGCTTGGCTGACGTTTGCCATTCCACAACAATTCCCCACCCGTCCTCCCAGCGGTTTTCAAGACTGTATGGAGGAATGGGAGGGGATTTTTTTGGCATCCCAGGGGAGGCATCCGGAACAAAACCCTCCGTTTTACCACAGGGGCGGCTCCATGGGAAGGCACACCCTTCCCCCGCTTCCGGAACATCTTGCAGAAGGCGGAGGAGAAGGCGCGAAAAAACGTCCGCATTTCTTTGCGGAAACGTCCGCACTTCACGACGGAAAGTTCCGCACTTTCAACGGCAAAGTCCCGATGTTTCCGCCACACCCGACAAACACCGGAATTTCCGATGTCCGCAAGCGTGGGGAATAAGCCGGACCCTGCAAAAACGACACCGCAAGACATCCCGTCCGGCTTCTCAACCGAGGGTGGGAGGAAAATCAAGACATCGCGCCAGAAATTCCACACGCGGAACCCTGACGGGAGCGGTTCGTCGCGGCGGCATCTACGGCACACCATCACGGCTTTGCCCGCAAGACAAAAAGAAATCCGCATCCGCAGTCCATAGAGGAACCTGCAGATGCGGATTTTTTCGTGGAACACTTTCATTCCGACTTCCGTCCCGGCGCATTGCCTGCCGCGCTCTCCGCAGCGGTTTCAGCGCACCTTGACGTTATGAAAAGGGATGCAGCCGGCCTATGAGCCGGGTTCTGTACTGCACGAATGCAGCGTTCGTCATTTATCTACGATGGACGTCACCGACCACCTCTATCGTCCTACCCTCCGGCGCATGTCGCCAACGACATTCGAACGGGCCGCCCTCAGACGCCGGTATACGCGGACTTTCATCTTCCGAGACGCACAGCACGACTGTCACCAGCCGCCTGGTGAGCCCTTACCTCACCTTCTCACCCTTACCTCCTTCAAAGCAACATGATGAACTGACGCAATGTCGCCGGCAAGGAATGCCGGCCTTACGCCACCATCATGCGGAGGCGGTTGTTTTCTTCTACGTTACTCAGCCCTCGCGGACTCCTTCCTGTTAAGAAGCGGAATGCCCTATGCTGCCCAGACTTTCCTCTTATACCTCCACGTTTTAACGACATCCGAAGGCGATGGCGGGCCATGCGTCTATGCGGTTGTGCGGAAAAACGACGTGTACAAGCGACGAACCGTCCGGCTGCATCCTGATGATTCTGAAGAAGATACGCGGAAAAAAACGGCACGGAAACCGTGGCGTTACACCGGAAGCGGTGTTTTTCCGACGGATACTACACTGCAAAAGTATGAAATTCCACGCTGAATGAAGCGGAATAACAAAATAATTTCCTAATTTTGCAGACAAAATCCCCCTTTTTCGCCATCTTTACATGACTCTGACTCCAAATACGTTTTTCGCGCTCCTCATCCTTTTCCTCACGGCATTGCCATCCGCAGCCCAGGAGGCAAGGATTTTCAACACCGTCACCACACTTCGTACAGAAGTGGACGGACATCTTGAGCCGCTTCCCGTCATCACGCTCGACAGCGACGAGGACTTCGAAGTCAGTTTCGACGTGTTTTCACACAATTATCACCGCTTCGTCTACCGCCTGGAGCACCTCAACCGCCGATGGAAGCCCACGGACGAACTGTTCTTCACCGAGTATGCCGAGGCGACACAGACGGACGTCCCCATTGAAGACTATACGGAAAGCCAGAACGTCAGCACCAACTATACCCATTACACCTTCCGGTTTCCGAACGCCGACATGCGGCCCCTTCTCTCAGGAAACTATCGCATCACCATCCTCCTCGACGAAGAAAGCGACGAGCCGCTACCGGTGGCCGAGGTCTATTGCTGCGTCGTGGAAAACAGCGTCGCCGTGAAAGGCGCTGTCACCACCGACACTGAGACCGACTACAACGACCGTCACCAGCAGGTGACCTTCGATGTTGACTGCTCATCGCTCCCCGCACGCGACTACCGTGAGGACATTTTCACCACAGTACTCCAAAACGGCCGATGGGACAATGCCGTCATCGGTGCCCCACCCTCCACCACACGGCTCGGAAGACTCACGTGGGACCACCAGCGGGCACTTGTCTTCCCGGCAGGAAACGAATACAGGAAATATGAGATCCTTTCGGCACGCTACCCCGGCCTCAACGTGGAATCCGTAGGATGGTTCCCACCATACATCCACGCGACCATCGACACCGATGAGATCCGGCGGAACTATCTGACGACGGAAGACCAGAACGGCATCAACGTCATCCGCAATACCGACAACACCGACGACGCTACGGAGACGGAATACATGGTCACACATTTCCAACTCCACGCCCCCGAGCCCTTCTACGACGCCGAAGTCTACCTCAACGGCAAGTGGACCACCGGCGGAATCGCCCCGGAATGGAAACTCAACTACAACGCCTCGAGCCAGTGCTACGAAGGGGCGTTCATGCTCAAACAGGGATATTACAACTATCAGTACCTTGTCGTGCCGAACGGCTCGCCGCTTCCGGCGCCGAACAGCCAAAGCCATACCGCCAGCGTCGAGGGCGACTTCTACCAGACCGCCAACGAATACCGCATACTGGTCTACTTTTCCACCCCCGGATGCCGCTACCACCGGCTGGTAGGTACGGCGCTCCTGGACAGCGGGAAACGATGAACCCCTCCCGGACACCGCAGGAAATCCGCCACAAACACCAGCCCCTCACCACCGACCGCCTAACCCTTCTACCATGAATTTCTTTTCTTTCGACCCCCTTATAGGCTACAACCTGAATCTGGATTTCGAGCAACTGCACCAATGGTTCGTCACCTCCCTCGACTATATCGGAACCCTGGCCTTCGCCATTTCCGGTATCCGTCTGGCATCGGCAAAGAATTTCGACCTCTTCGGCGCATACGTCATGGGACTTGCCACAGCCATCGGCGGCGGAACCATACGCGACATCATGCTCGGTCTGCCCATCTTCTGGATGAAGACGGGCATCATCTATTTCGCCATCGTCGCAGTGGCCCTCATCCTGGTATGGCTCTTCCGCGAACATGTCGTGCGACGCGACAACACATGGTTCCTCTTCGACACCGTCGGTCTGGGCATGTTCACCGTCATAGGCATTGAAAAAGCACTCTCCTGCGGCCAGCCCATGTGGGTGGCAATGATGATGGGTGCCCTCACCGGTGCCGGAGGTGGTGTCATCCGCGACGTGTTCCTCAACGAAATCCCCCTTATTTTCCGCGCCGAAATCTATGCTTTGGCATGCATCATCGGCGGATTTTTCTATTGGAGTTGCGCACAACTGGAACTGTCGCCCGTCACTTGCGGCTTCGCCTGCGGCGCCAGCGTCATCCTCACGCGCATACTTGCCGTGCGCTACAACCTGCACTTACCCATCCTCAAAAGCGGTGAAGGCGACTCCGATTTCCCGGCCTGACACGCCGCGCACGGCACACATCGGGACAAAGTCCCGGAGAATGCGGCACTGGCTTCATTGCTCTGACACCCGTCCTACGCACCGCCATTATCAAATGCGACGCACCGCAAAGAGCATGAAAAAAGGCTTCTGAAAAGACAGCACGGCAAAAAAAAGCCACACAGCATGCACTTTTCAATCTTTTTTTTGCATTTCTTTACCGCATTATCTGTAACTTTGTGGCGTTGTTACCTTACGTTTTTTCAAGAAATCATTTATACACGATATCAACACTATGGAAAATCAAGAACTCATTGCCCAGTGCTCCGCTGAAGCACAAAAGTGGCTCGACTCCCCCATCTACGATGCTGAGACCAAGAAGGCAGTAAAAGCCATGCTCGATGCCGAGGATAAGACCGCCCTCATCGATGCTTTCTACCGCTCACTCGAATTCGGAACCGGTGGACTCCGCGGTATCATGGGCCCCGGCACCAACCGTATGAACAAATACATCGTGGGAATGGCCACCCAAGGTTTTGCAAATTACCTCCTGAAAGCCTTCCCCGGACAGCAGATCAGCGTAGTAGTAGGCCATGACTGCCGCAACGAAGGCCGCATGTACGCCGAAAGTGTAGCAGCCATCTTCAGCGCAAACGGCATCAAGGCTTATCTCTTCGAGAGCCTCCGTCCCACACCCGAAATCTCCTTTGCCATCCGTCAACTGGGAGCAAAGGCCGGTGTTAACGTCACGGCAAGCCACAATCCCAAGGAATACAACGGATACAAAGCCTATTGGGAAGACGGTGCCCAGGTGCTCGCACCCCACGATACCGGCATCATTGAAGAGGTAAACAAGGTGGCCATCGAGGACGTTAAGTTCGAAGCCAACTGGGACCTTATCGAAATCATTGGCGGTGAAATGGACTTTGACTACATGACCGCCGTACACGAAGCCCTCATCGATCAGGACGTCATCAACCGTCAAAAGGACCTCAACATCGTATACTCCGCCATGCACGGTACGGGACGCGTCATCGTACCCCTCTGTCTCCGCAGTTGGGGATTCCAGAATATCCACGTCGTTCCCGAGCAAATGGTAGTCGATGGTAACTTCCCCACCGTCGTAAGTCCCAATCCCGAGAACGCGGAGGCCATGACCCTCGGCATGAAACTCGGCACCAAACTCAACGCCGACCTGGTGGTTGCCACCGACCCCGACGCTGACCGTCTGGCAATCGTTTGCCGCGACAACAAGGGCGAATGGATGATTCTCAACGGAAACCAGACGGCCCTGATGTTCTGCTACTACATCATCAAGAACAAGAAGAACCTCGGACAACTGAAGAGTACGGACTTCCTGGTGAAGACCATTGTCACCACCGAGAGCATTGCAAACATCGCCCGCAAGGAAGGCGTTGAAATCCGCGACTGCTACACCGGTTTCAAGTGGATTGCCCGCGAAATCGCCCTCTCCGAAGGGAAGCAGAAGTACATCGGTGGCGGTGAAGAGAGTTTCGGATTCCTCCCCTACGACAAAGTTCGCGACAAGGACGCACCCGCATCCATCTGCCTTATCTGCGAAATCGCAGCATGGGCGAAGGACCAGGGCAAGACCCTCTACGACCTTCTCATGCAGATTTATGTAGACTATGGCTTCAGCCTTGAGCACACCATCAACGTCACAAAGCCCGGAAAGAGCGGCGCAGACGAGATAAAGGCCATGATGGAGAACTTCCGTGCCAACCGTCCCAAGACCATTGCCGGCAGCAAGGTGACCCTCGTCAAGGACTATGGCGTGCTGAAGTGCTACGATGGCGAAGGCGTAGAGTCGCCCCTCGACATGCCCTGCACCAGCAATGTGCTCCAGTGGTTCACCGAAGATGGCACAAAGATTTCCGTACGTCCTTCCGGAACAGAGCCCAAAATCAAGTTCTATTGCGAGATTCACGGCACTATGGGTTGCCCCAACTGCTACGGCAGCGCCAAGGAAGACGCCCTCAAGAAGATTGAAGCCATCAAGGTTGACCTCGGTCTCTAAACCTTCTTCGGGAGCAATTCCCCAGACATTCCTGCGCTATCCGCCATACCGATGACGGAACATGCAGACGCTGAATACGACGCTCCCTGTGCCACACGACAATGGCACAGGGAGTTTTGTTTGCGACGCGTCAGGGGGAACACCTGGACACCCACGACCAGAAATCGAATTTCATTCCAAAAATCCGGACCTAAACCATGTACTGGTTCCTGTTTGATGATGCCGACATCATCCTTACCGCTGACGGACACATCCCCTTTTCCTACATGTGTCCGCTACCGACCACCGGCGAAGCCCAACCCCTGCCGCCATTGAATGGGGAGAAAGCCGTGGCGCACCACCTGGCATCCGATGCCGATGTATGCGCCACCGGGCTACAACGCCAAGGACTTCGCGCCAGTTTCTACAGTCTCAGCGACGAAGAATACCGCCTTGCCGGCAAGGCCCGCGAACTGCTTTTCTTCGACATCACCCACAAGTTTTGCAGCGTTTGCGGCGCACCCATGGAGCGTGCCAGCGACATTTCGAAACGCTGCACGGCATGCGGACGTGAGATATGGCCGACACTTACCGTGGCCATCATCGTACTCATCCGAAAGCCACACCCGTCAGGACGCAAAGATCTTGAGGAAGTGCTGCTCGTGCATGCCCGGAACTTTGTGGGACGTTTCTACGGACTTGTCGCCGGATTTGTCGAGACGGGCGAAAGCCTGGAGGAGTGCCTGCAACGCGAGGTCATGGAAGAAACGGGGCTGAACATCAGCAATATCCGCTACAGAGCCAGCCAGCCATGGCCCTACCCTTCGGGGCTGATGGTAGGATTCTTTGCCGATTATGCCGGCGGAGACATCCGTCTGCAGGATGAGGAACTCTCTTACGGAGGATGGTTCACACGCGACAAAATGCCGGAAATCCCCGGAAAAATGAGTCTGGCACGCCAACTCATCGACCTGTGGCTGCAGGAAGAATAAGGCAAGGACGAGCAGACCTGTCTAAAAAAACGTTTGGAAAATATACCGGTGCCCCGAGCAGACCGCAATGGTCTCCGGGACACCGGTTTTCGTTTATGCCACACTTTCCCCGCGCACATCGGAATATTCCCGGAAAAGTGGCGAACGTGGCGCCTGAGAGGTGCGCTGACGCAGCCTCGGACATTTGCACACTGCGTCTGACAAAGCGACAAAAAAGGCCGGGAAACGTGGAAAAGTCGAAAATAGCAGAAGAACAGAACATTTGAAAATGTGGACTTGCCAAAAGACGGACAGGCGGACAATAAAAAGGAAAAAGTGCCTGACTTTCAGCACAAAACTGAAAAAAAACAGCGGCGCAACAATTAAAATCTGCAAAAAATGCCGTAATTTTGCAGCGAAAAAATAACGCATCAAAACTTTTACAGCGTAAAAATCAAGATTGCGACGCAGAGTCGCAAATGACAGGATCCCTACATAATGGTAGCATCTGCAAAACGGAACATATCATTTAGGTAGAATTTAAGGTGGGGGCTATGAGCAAACTTACCGGATTTCGTATCTGTTTCCAACAGAATAATTCCTGAAAGCAAAAAAAAAAGTTTTCGCTATGCCAGAGCGGAGAAAACGCGTTTTCCACGCCAATAGCGTAAAAACATCGGACAATGTTCAATGGCACTTGACTAAGCGGACAGGGATTACAGGTAGGAAACAGGGCGGAAGATGGCAAAAAGAAACCCACGAGACAACGATAAAGACTTATGGTGGTGATATATAGAACCCACCTATAGAGAAGACATCGCTCGAAGACGAAGCATCCGGCAAGGCTTTCATGCGCACGCCGGCAACCAAGAATCGGGCAGACAATACAGATTTGCAACAAATAGGCGTCAAGAGGTTTCCGCAACGCATCTGTTTGAGGAGAGGACAATCCCCGCAAGGACAGATGGGAAAAGCGGTACTTCATGACGGTATTTTCGGTGCCTATAACCAAGAAGGGGTATGCTTCTGCGCCGGATATCCGACAAAACCTTGGAAAAATGTCCACCACAGACGACAGAAGTATGGAAAGGCCTGAAATACAGAACAGAAAGCAACATAACGAAATACCATTATATAACCCGCCCTCGATAAATATTTTATGGCAAAAAATCAGAATCTTCCCGACGTGGTGTTCGAAACCAGTTGGGAGGTTTGCAATAAGGTTGGAGGAATATATACAGTGCTGTCAAGCAGAGCCAAGACCTTAAAGGAGCGCTTTGGCGACAACCTTGTATTCATCGGTCCCGACATCTGGGCCGGAAAGGAGAACCCTCTCTTCCGTGAGGACGCAAAACTGCTGGCCGACTGGCGCATGGACGCCAAACGTGAAGGCTTTGCAGTACGCATCGGACGATGGACCATCCCCGGACAACCCGTAACAGTGCTGGTAGACTTCCGCGCTTTCTTCGCACAGAAGAACGACATCTACGCAAAAGCATGGGACGATTTCCACGTCGACAGCCTGCACGCCTACGGAGACTACGACGAAGCGAGCATGTTTTCCTTTGCTGCCGGACGCTTTGCAGAGATCATCGTCAAGAAACGTCTGGCAAAGAAAAAAGTCATCTACCAGGCTCACGAATGGATGAGCGGACTGGGCATGCTCTTCCTTAAGCAACAATGCCCCAACGTCCGCACCATCTTTACCACCCACGCCACGAGCATTGGCCGCAGCATCAGCGGCAACAACAAGTTGCTCTACGAATATTTCTACGGCTACAACGGCGACCAAATGGCGAGCGAACTGAACATGGAGGCGAAGCATAGCATTGAAAAGCAGAGCGCACACATGGCAGATTGCTTCACAACCGTCAGTCATTTCACCGACCGTGAGTGCCGACAACTGCTCGACAAGCCCGCGGATGTGATCCTTCCAAACGGCTTTGAACTTGACTTTGTCCCCAAAGCGACCGAGTATTCCAAGCAACGCCGCGACGCACGCCGCAGAATCATGCAGATTGCCACCGCGCTGACGGGAGAAAGTTTCAACGACGATACGCTCATCATCAGCACTTCCGGCCGCAATGACTTCCGTTGCAAGGGCTTCGATGTCTATCTTGAGGCCATGCGACAACTCCGCGACCGCCTGAAAGACAGCGAACGTAAGGTGATTTCACTCATAGAAGTACCTTGCTGGCTCTTCGGTCCGCGCAAAGACCTCCTGAAACGCCTTGAGGAAATGCAGGTGGAAAATGCGGAAATGCCCAACACTCCGTTGGAAACACCAATGATTACCCACGACCTCTACAACCTCAACGAGGACAGAATCCTCTGCTTGATGAAAGACCTGGGGCTCACCAATGGTCCGGAAGACAAGGTGAAGGTAATTCTCGTACCATGCTATCTGGACGGAAAGGACGGCATTCTGAACACTCACTACTACGATATGCTCACCGCCAACGACCTTACCATATACCCTTCGTACTATGAACCCTGGGGATATACGCCACTCGAAAGCGTAGCATTCAAGACTCCTTGCATCACGACCGACCTCAGCGGATTCGGACAATGGGTGAACGAGGTCCTCGACCGCGAAGGCACCATCCAGGACGGCGTGGCTGTGCTCCACCGCGACGACCGCAATTACCACGAATGTGCCGCTGCCATCTGCGACAACATCGAACATGTGCTCAACGCCTCGCACGAGGAAATTGACAATATGCGTCGCAGCGCCTCGAAGTTTGCCACAAAAGCCCAGTGGAAAAACTTCATCAAACACTACTACAAAGCCTACGAATTTGCACTCAGCAAATAACACGCTGACCGTAAAGGAACCGCTGTTTGAATGTACTGGAACCGCTATGCGGACACATTGGCATAGCCGTATCAACGCATAGTTATTGCAGTATAAACGCACAGGTATTGCAGTATAAACGCACAGGTATTGCAGTATAAACGCACAGGTGTTGCAGTATAAACGCACAGATATTGCAGTATAAATGCACAGGTATTGCGGTATACACGCACAGATATTGCAGTATAAACGCACAGGTGTTGCAGTATAAACATACAGGTGCTGCCGCACGAATGTACAAGAGCCGCTATCCGAATGTACAGGAACTGCTCCCCTGCCATTTAGGAACGGCACACGAAGCGCAAAACACAGCATCCCAAGTGCAAGATACAGCATTCATTCCAGAAAAGAATTGCGGTCTGACTGAAAAAGAACGGAGAAACGCGGATGCCCCACAGCATTTTTGCGGCTATTCTTCGGTAATCCCAATAAAAAACAACACATTATTTATATAAATAACAAATGGTAAATATCACAAATGCCAATCAGCCCCAGTGGCGCTCTGTGACTGTAAGAAGCCACATCCCCACCGTGCTGAAACCCCTCGACGAAATGGCTCACAACCTTTGGTTCTGCTGGAACCAGGAAGCCCTTGAACTTTTCAAGAGCCTCGACGCCAAAATCTGGAGCGAAGTGCAGCAGAATCCCGTAGAACTGCTGAACCGCATCAGTTACAAGCGCCTGAAGGTAATGAGCACCGACAAGGACTTGGTGTCTCGTATGAACAGCGTTTACACGCAGTTCCGCACCTATATGGACGAGCCCAAGCGCACCGACCGTGCCAGCGTAGCCTATCTCTGCATGGAATATGGTATGAATCACAACGTGAAGATCTACTCCGGTGGTCTCGGCATCCTGGCTGGTGACTATGTCAAGGAGGCTTCCGACTCCAACGTCAACATGACGGCCGTAGGTTTCCTCTATCGTTATGGATACTTTACTCAGACCCTTTCGATGGACGGACAGCAGATTGCCAAGTACGAGCCGCAGGATTTCGACCGCATGCCCATCGAGCGCGTCCTCGACAGCGAAGGCAAGCAGGTGGTTGTTGACGTTCCTTTCAACACTTTCACCGTACATGCCCTCGTATGGAAGGTGAATGTTGGACGTGTCACCCTCTATCTCCTTGACACCGACAACGAAATGAACGCCGAATTCGACAAGGGTATCACCCACGCCCTCTATGGTGGCGACTGGGAAAACCGCATGAAGCAGGAGTATCTCCTCGGTATCGGCGGTGTCCTCACCCTGCAGAAACTCGGCATCAACGTGGACGTATACCACTGCAACGAGGGTCACGCCGCCCTTGCCAACCTGCAGCGCCTTGCCGATTACGTGCAGAGCGGCCTAAACTTCGGCGAGGCTCTTGAACTCGTTCGTGCCAGCAGCCTCTACACCGTACACACTCCCGTGCCCGCAGGACACGACTATTTCGACGAGGGTCTTGCCAACAAGTACCTCGGACACTACGCTCAGAAACTGGGCATCAGTTGGGACGAACTCATGGGTCTAGGCCGTCAGAACCCCGCCGACAAGAGCGAACGCTTCTGCATGTCCACCTTCCTCTGCAAGACTTGCCAGGAGGTGAACGGTGTAAGTTGGCTCCACGGAAAGGTGAGCGAGCGCATGTTTGCCCCCATCTGGCCCGGATATATGCCCGAAGAGTCACATCGTGAGCATCAGATTCTCTCGCACGACGAGTACGAGGCCATCTATGATGTCAACCCCAACGAGAGCCATGTCGGCTACGTCACCAATGGTGTACACTACCCCACATGGTGCGCTCACGAGTGGAAAGCCCTCCACAAGAAGTATTTTGGCAAGGAACACATCAACGACCAGAGCAATCAGAGCATCTGGGAGAACATCTATAAGGTCAGCGACAAGGAGGTTTGGGAAACCCGCATGGCACTGAAGAACAAGTTGGTGAACTATATCCGCGACCGCTTCCGCGACAACTGGCTGAAGAACCAGGGTGATCCCGCCCGCGTGGTAAGTCTTCTCGACAAGATCAACCCCAACGCCCTCATCATTGGTTTCGCACGCCGTTTCGCAACCTACAAGCGCGCACACCTGCTCTTCAGCGATCTCGACCGTCTTGCCAAGATTGTGAACAATCCTCAGTACCCCGTCCAGTTCCTTTTCGCCGGTAAGGCACACCCCGCAGACGGAGCCGGCCAGGGTCTTATCAAGAAGATTCACGAAATCAGCCAGCGTCCTGAGTTCATCGGAAAGATCATCTTCCTCGACAACTACGACATGCAACTTGCCCGTCGCCTCGTCAGCGGTGTCGACATTTGGATGAACACCCCGACACGTCCCCTCGAGGCCTCCGGAACCTCCGGTGAAAAGGCTCTGATGAACGGTGTTGTCAACCTTTCCGTGCTCGACGGTTGGTGGTATGAGGGCTATCGTCCCGGTGCAGGTTGGGCACTTACCGACAAACGTACCTACCAAAATCAGGACCAGCAGGACCAACTCGACGCTGCCACCATCTACAGTCTCCTCGAGAACGAGATTATTCCTCTCTATTACAGCCGCAACGCCCAGGGATATTCCGAGGGCTGGGTGAAGACTGTGAAGAACAGCATCGCACAGATTGCTCCCCACTACACCATGAAGCGTCAACTTGACGACTACTACGACCGCTTCTACAACAAACTCCGCGACCGTTTCGCCGTGGTTTCCGCCAACAACAACAAGATTGCCAAGGAAATCGCCGCATGGAAGGAGACCGTTGCACAGCGTTGGGACGAAATCAGCGTCGTTTCCGTTGAACGTGCCGGCGACGATGCTTCCGGACAGATTGTCAGCGACCGCGAATTCACCGTTCGCGTCGTGGTTGACGAACGCGGACTTGACGATGCCATCGGCATTGAAATCGTGGTTCTCCGCACCGATGCAGAGACAGGAAAGGACCTCGTGTTCCGCACATTCCCCATGCAGGTTGTGGCCCACGAAGGCAACCTCTACACCTTCGAGGTGAAGGCCAACATCGACGTGGCCGGAAGTTACCGCTCCGCATACCGTATGTATCCCAAGAACAAGAACCTTACCAGCCGTCAGGATATGTGCTACGTGAAGTGGTTCTAATCTCCTGAAAGCGCTATAAGCACCATAAATCCCCGCCATCGCACACCACGTTGGCGGGGATTTTATTTGCTTTTTCAGACAAAAGTCCAGAAAACCACGGAACAAATATCGCACATTTAGGGGGCTTCCACATATATATATTACACGCACGTGAGGAGGAAAGCACACCTTTCAGATAGAAAATTTTGCCATAAGCATAATATTTATTAAATTTGCCGCGCTAAAAGCGTAATGTCCGCAAGGATTTTGCGCCAACATCATCTGAACAAAGATAAAAAAAGACCATAAGAAATGATTAAGATTACATTCCCTGACGGCAGCGTACGCGAGTACGAAAGCGGCGTTACCGGATTGCAAATCGCCGAAAGCATCTCCAGCCGTCTGGCACAGGACGTCCTGGCTTGCGGTGTGAACGGCGAAACGCAGGAACTGAATCGCCCCATCTGTGAGGATGCCACCATCAACCTTTACAAATGGGAGGACGCCGAAGGCAAGCACGCCTTCTGGCACACCTCGGCACACCTCATGGCAGAAGCCATGCAGGAACTCTGGCCCGGAACACAGTTCGGTATCGGACCTGCCATAGAAAACGGATTCTACTACGACGTGATGCCCCCCGAGGGAGTCACCATCCGCGAGGAAGACTTCGGAAAAATCGAAAAGAAAGTACAGGAACTCCAGCAGAAGAAAGAGGCGCTCGTACGCGAGAACATCAGCAAGGACGAGGCCCTGAAGTTCTTCGGAGACCACGGACAGACATACAAAAACGAACTCATTGCCGAACTCGAGGATGGTCATATCACCACATATACCCAGGGTGCATACACCGACCTCTGCCGCGGTCCTCACCTCATGACCACCGCTCCCATCAAGGCTTTCAAGGTGATGAGCGTAAGTTCGGCATACTGGCGCGGCGATGAAAAGCGTCCGATGATGACACGTGTCTACGGCGTTTCCTTCCCAAAGAAGAAACTTCTCGACGAATACCTCACCCTGCTTGAGGAGGCAAAGCGCCGCGACCACCGCAAGATCGGTAAGGAAATGGAACTCTTCATGTTCTCCGACCTCGTAGGAAAGGGCCTTCCCATGTGGCTTCCCAAGGGCACAGCACTGCGTCTCCGCCTTGAAGATGTCCTGAAGAAGATCCAGAAGCGCTATGGTTACCAGCAGGTAATGACGCCCCATATCGGTTCGAAGAACCTCTACGTCACCTCCGGACACTATGCCAAATACGGCAAGGACTCCTACCGTCCCATCACCACTCCCGAGGAAGGCGAGGAATTCTTCCTCAAACCCATGAACTGCCCTCACCATTGCGCCATCTACGCATGGAAGCCCCGCAGTTACAAAGACCTGCCTTTGCGTCTGGCAGAGTTCGGAACCGTCTACCGCTATGAGCAGAGCGGTGAACTCCACGGACTGACCCGCGTACGCGGATTTACGCAGGACGACGCCCACCTCTACTGCCGCCCCGACCAGGTAAAGCAGGAGTTCCTCCGCGTGATGGACATCATCCTCATCATCTTCAAGGCCTTGAAGTTTGAGAATTATGAGGCACAAATCTCTCTCCGCGACAAGGTTAACCGCGAAAAGTACATCGGTTCCGAGGAAAACTGGGAGGCTGCCGAGCAGGCCATCATCGAGGCTTGCGAGGAAAAGGGTCTTCCCGCACACATCGAATACGGCGAGGCCGCGTTCTACGGTCCCAAACTCGACTTCATGGTGAAGGACGCTCTCGGACGCCGTTGGCAACTCGGAACCATCCAGGTCGACTACAATCTCCCCGAACGTTTCCAACTCGAATACACCGGAGAGGACAACAAGAAGCACCGTCCCGTGATGATTCACCGCGCACCCTTCGGAAGTATGGAACGCTTTGTGGCGGTACTCATCGAGCACACTGCCGGACATTTCCCCCTCTGGCTCACGCCCGACCAGGTGGTCATCCTCCCCATCTCCGAGAAGTCAAACGAATACGCCTACAAGGTAAAGGCGCAACTCGAAGCCGAAGACGTACGCGTTCTCATCGACGACCGTAACGAAAAGATCGGCCGAAAGATCCGCGACAACGAGATGAAACACATACCCTTCATGCTCATCGTCGGCGAGAAAGAAGCCGCAGAAGGCCTTGTCAACGTTCGTGTACAAGGCGGAAAAGGCGGAGAGCCTGAGACCATGAGCGTAGAGGAATTCGTGAAGCGCGTACACGCCGAAGTCGAAGAACAACTCGGAGAATTCAAATAATCCGTAGACCATAACGCACGTTTTCCGTGCCGAAATACCGCAAAGATTGTCACCCTAAGTAGTCAGAAAACTTCTTGGGGTGACATTTTTCTTTGAAAAGAACAGCAAACACTTTGGCAAAGTACGGAAAAACGCTACCTTTGCTCAGAATTTTATGCACCCATAAGGTTCTGTGCATAATTAAAGGTGGGTTCCTTGAAATCGATTTGGCAGATTCCGAACCTGTTTTCAATCGAAAAGAGACAGGAAGAAGGCAAAACGCGACCCACGAAATACAATAAAACTTGACGGTGGTAACAAACAGAATCCACCGAAACTTTGATATCAGTCACAAACCAACAAGCCCAAGAAACTTGAAACCTCAAAAAAACGACAAAAAACAACAGCAGTATCGAATCAACGAACAGATTCGTGCCCGCGAAGTACGCATCGTTGGCGATGATGTTGAGAGTCAGGTGATCCCTACCCGCGACGCACTTCGCCTTGCACAGCAGAAAAATGTTGACCTCGTAGAGATCAGCCCCAACGCTGAGCCCCCAGTTTGTCGACTGATTGACTACAGCAAGTTCCTCTATCAGCAGAAAAAGCGACAGAAAGAACTGAAAGCCAAGCAGGTGAAGATTGAAGTGAAGGAAATAAGATTCGGACCTCAGACCGACGACCACGACTATAACTTCAAACTTAAGCACGCAAAAGGCTTCCTCAGCGACGGCGACAAGGTGAAAGCATACGTCTTTTTCCGCGGACGCTCCATCCTTTTCAAGGAACAGGGCGAGGTTCTGCTGCTCAGATTCGCCAACGACCTCGAAGAATACGGAAAGGTGGAAGCCATGCCCGTGCTCGAAGGCAAGCGAATGACCATGTACATCGCTCCCAAGAAGACGGCTCCCAAGAAGAATGCCGAGGTGGAGGACACCGACATGGCTGAGGACAACAGCGAGGAGAACACCGTTGTTGCCGCTCCCGTCAAGAAGCAACCCAAGCAAAAGGAGCGCAAGGAATACACCGGCCCCAAGGTTGAAGGCGAAGACTTCTGATACGCCCCTACCGAAACACCGGTTCCCACACAACCTTTTCAAAGAGAATCCCGGACCGCCGGTCAACACTGAACCAGTTCTTGCAGGAACTACCCCAGTTTCCATATCACTAAAACCAATCCTGCAAGGCGCTTCCCTTCGTGTTCCGCCCTCCGACATTCAATAGTAGCGCGTTGTGCCAGGTATGCGCAACCGCACCGTAAAATCATTTATTAATCCATTTTTTCATTTACCAAATGCCTAAAGTAAAGACTAATTCCGGTGCAAAGAAGCGTTTCACGCTCACCGGAACAGGTAAGATTAAGCGCCATCACGCTTATCACAGTCACATTCTGACCAAGAAGACCAAGAAGCAGAAGCGTAACCTCGACCACGTTGCTCTCGTTGACCGTACCAATGTAAAGCAGGTTCGCGAACTCCTCTGCATGCGTTAATCTTCTCCCAAACACATCTTACCAACAGTCATTTATTCACCGAATGCCCAGCACCGAAAGTTCGGATAGTCAAGTCCGACGCTGGCAATCAAAAAACAATTTACTATGCCTAGATCAGTAAATCATGTAGCCTCTCGCGCAAAGCGCAAGAGAATCCTTAAACTTACCCGCGGTTACTATGGTGCCCGCAAGAACGTTTGGACCGTTGCCAAGAACACTTGGGAGAAGGGTCTTACCTATGCCTTCCGCGATCGTCGCAACAAAAAGCGCAACTTCCGCGCTCTCTGGATTCAGCGTATCAATGCCGCTGCACGTCTCGAAGGTCTGAGTTATTCACAACTCATGGGCGGACTTCACAAGGCTGGTATCGAGATCAACCGTAAGGTTCTCGCTGACCTCGCTGTCAACAACCCCCAGGCTTTCAAGGCCATCGTTGCCAAGGTTAAGTAACTAACGGCTACAAAAATTCCACATTCCCAATCAATCATAAAGGCTTGCACCATCATGGCGTGAGCCTTTTCTTGTTTTCAGGTGGGGGCTGTAAGTTTGTCTTGCCGGGAAGTGGGCCTGTTTTCGTGAGGAAAGATGTCGAACACAGTCCAATATCACGGACTACACGCCCGAATGAACAGATTTATGTAGCCGAACACGGGAAATGCACCCCTTGAAAAGGAGGAGTGAACCGCCAGAAGAGCGGCCCTGGAACCACCGATGTTTGACAGAAGAAGTTCCGAGGTTTTGCAGAGGAAGTTCCGAGGTTTTCGCATGGAAATGCCGCACTATCCATAAGGGATTGGGGAAAGGAGCGTCGACACCTTCGGTCAAAGGCTTCGACACGGCGGAAACATTCGTGGAAACAGCAAGGTTCCTCCACCTGAAATGCCGGAAAGCCTTCCCCGGAACCACGAAAAGAGGGAGGGAGGTCTGCAACAGACATCAGATACAATACGCAGAAAAAATATATGTTTCAATTCCAGAAATTCAAGATTAACGACGACCGTTGCGCCATGAAGGTGGGCACCGACGGTGTCCTGTTGGGGGCATGGACCGAAATCCATAGTGCTTCCGGTGGCTCCGATGGCGACCATCTCGCCGGAACCGCCGGCATTGGCAGGGCCGTCGACATAGGAACGGGAAGCGGACTCGTGGCATTGATGCTGGCGCAGCGCTTCCCTACACTTCATATCACGGCTGTCGAGATTGACGCGGAGGCGGCCATGCAGGCCAGGGAAAACGTGGAAGAGAGCCCTTTTTCCCGACAAATCACCGTCGTCACCGACGATGCCTGCCATTTTGCGACGCTGATGGAAGCCGGAAGTTTCGACCTCGTGGTGAGCAATCCTCCCTTTTTCCAGGAGACGTTGCTCCCGCCCGACGCCTCGCGTGCCACAGCCCGTCACACCGCCGCCGGACTTGACTTTCCCCGCCTCGCCGACATCGCCTCCACACTACTCCGTCCCGACGGACATTTTGCCGTCATCATCCCCAAAACCTCGGAACAGCATTTCCACGGCATCTGCAACACCCGCGGACTTTCGCTGATTCATGCCACCGACATTCGCACCGTACAACGCAAACCTGTACGGCGAATCCTCATGCTTTTCCAAAACGGACCGGCACCGGAAATCGTCAGAAGGGACGAAATCATCTTGATGAACGACGGCCAACGCTCCGAAGCCTACAGCGAACTCTGCAAGGATTTCTATTTGTAAACGGAGGATATGTACTTTTTCACCTGACCAATACCACACAACATGCCATATACTGCGCAAGACATCACCGAGACGCTCCTCGCCATGAGCGACGAACACCAGCGCGAAATGCTCAGCCGCTTCTTCAAGACGGGCGAGGGAGAGTATGGTCATGGCGACCTTTTCATCGGATTGAGGTGCCCCCAGACCCGGATGGTCGTCAAGGAAGCGCGCCTGAAAGTGCCGTTTCCCGAAATCCACACGCTGCTCCTCTCCCCCTGGCACGAAGTCCGCCTCGCCGGTTTCCTGCTCCTCGTCGAGGAAATGCAGGCTGCCTTACCCAAAAGGCGGCAAAACACAACGGAAATGGCGGAGCGACGCCTCGAAATCGCGGATTTTTACCTGCGGCATGCCCGTCACGCCAACAACTGGGACCTTGTCGACATGTCGTGTCCCAAGATTCTCGGACATTGGATGCTGCATCCCCTGCCCGACGGACGGATGCCCGACCGCAGGATATTGGACCGCCTGGCAGAAAGCACCGACCTGTGGGAACAGCGCATTGCGATTGTCACGAATTGGATGCTCATCCGTCACGACGAGTACCGCGATACCCTACGCATTGCCGACCGTCTGCTGCACCATCCTCACGACCTCATACACAAAGCCGTGGGATGGATGCTCCGCGAAGTGGGGAAACGCGACATGGACACCCTTGAAAACTATCTCGAACAACATAGTCACGAAATGCACCGCACCACCCTTCGATACGCCATCGAGAAGATGTCGGCACAACGGAGGCAATGGTGGATGGAAAAAGACCGGAAATCATGAGAAAAAAGAAACGCGAAATGGACAGCGCCTGGGCGTTGGAGGTCATGAGACACGCCCCCTTCATCACCGTAAGTTTCGTACGCCCCGACGGCAACGCCTACGGTCTGCCGCTATCACTGGCCTCTACCGACGACAACACATGGTATTTCCACTGCGCTCCCGAGGGAGACAAACTTGACGCCATCGCCGCGCACCCCGACGTTTGCCTGTCGGCAGTGGCTCGCTGCACCCCGACCGTCGGTCCGAAGGACGGCACCTTCACCTTGCAGTTCAAGTCGGCGATTGCCTTCGGACGTGCGGAAGTCGTCGGCGACGAACGCGAGAAGATCGCAGCCATGCGGGCCATCTGCGAACGGTTTCTGCCGCAGCACATGGCGGCGTTCGACGAAAGCATTGCCCGCAGCCTTTCCCGAACCGCCGTGGTGCGGATTTCCCTCACAGAACCACCTACCGGGAAACGGAAAGAATACGACACAAACGGCGAGGAAATCCGGGGAAACCGCTGGAAATGAGCGTTTCCGTTAATGTGGATTACCTTGCCATGAAATCATTTTAGGGGTGTTCTATAAATTAGATTGAGACGATTATAAGGCTATTACGCAGCAGGTATCTCATTTTTCATAAAGAAGCGATGCGGGCATCGTGACTGTATGAAAATGAGATAGATGCAAGTAAGAGATCATAAGCGTCCAAGCAAATGATGAACCCTCCGAAAATATTACTTAAACTAATTTATAGAACACCCCTTTATTAAGACAACCGTAATGACAAAATTCACACTCGTCAGAACCGACAGGAGCAACAGGAAGAAAATCTCTGCGGCATCGGCCGCCATCCTTGTGGAAAGACTGCGGAAAAATGTCAGCAACCAACATATCCGTTTCATGCGCGAGCGGATGGCGATGACATTGCGGAAAGACCTCTACGCCGATATGGTCAGCGGTCTGCATCGTGTCTACCCCTCGGTGGTGCTGAAGGCCGATGACAACAGCTCGCTGTCGGTGGCCGGATACAACGATATGCTGTTGCTCTCCGTCGGACCTTTCAGCGAAGAACGGCAAATCATCGCCGCCAAACAACTGGTCAAGGTGCTCCCTACCACGGCGATGGCTTTCGTTGGCTCCAGCGGCATCACGCTGAAAGTGATGGTGCGCGTACAACTGCCGCCAACATCGCAGCAGAGCGAACAGGCCATGAGGGTGTTTTTCTCCACCGCCTACCTCATAGCCACCAGCATCTACGGATCGCTGTTCCGCGAACCTGTCAATGCCTCGGGGGTATCAAGCGGTGAGTCGTCGATGATGGCAAGTTGCCGGATAAGTGCCGACGCGGAGCCTTACACGAATCCCAAGGCGGCGCCACTCGCCGTCACTGGCAACGAGAGGGTCATGACGGAACAGGGGCACAGCGTGTTGACCGACGACATGAGGAACATCGAGACCACAGGATTGATGGCTTTCGTCAACGGGAAATACGATCTCCGGTTCAACCGTCTGAGAGGTTGCGTGGAATACCTCGACAAAAAGCGCGGTTATCTCGGATGGTTCCCCGCCGACGAGCGCTTCCGCAACGGACTGACAATCAGCGCGAGGGAGATAGGGCTCGATATCTGGAACAAAGATGTGGAGCGTTACCTCAATTCCAACCGCATCGCCACCTTCAATCCTTTGGACGACTATCTCAACGGGCTCCACAACAAATGGGATGGGACTGACCACATCGGACGGCTGGCGGCAACGGTGAAGACCGATCTGAAGCAATGGCACGAATGGTTCCGTCTGTGGTTCATCGGTATGGTGGCGCAATGGATGGGGCGCAACGTGAAGTATGCCAACAGCATAGTGCCGTTGATCATCTCTCCCCAGGGCTACCATAAATCCACGTTCTGCCGCTCATTGCTGCCGCCGGAACTGCGCTGGGGCTATCTCGACAGCCTCGTCATCGACGAGAAAAAGGCGGTGATGCAAGCCATGGCAGACTTCCTGCTGATAAACCTCGACGAATTCAACTCCATATCGCCCAAGACGCAGCAGGGATTTCTCAAAAACACCATTCAACTGACCACCGTAAATGTGAAGCGCCCCTACGCCAAACGGCGCGAGGACCTGCCGCGCCTGGCATCGTTCATTGCGACATCCAACATGAGCGAGGTGCTGAGCGACCCCTCGGGATCGCGACGTTTCTTCGTGGTAAGACTGGCGGAACCCATCGATACCGACTACAAGCCCAACTACGAACAACTCTATGCGCAGGCCGTCGATGCCGTGATGCGCGATGAGCAACGGTGGTTCGACCCATCGCAGATGGCGCTCGTCATGGAGCACAACCGCGGATACGAGTTACGCGAATCTGCCGATATGATTTTCCACGACCACTTCGACATTGTCGCCGATACTGCCGAGGGCGAGTACATGACTGCCAGTGCCATCTACGCCCATCTGCGGAAGAAGGCAGGCTCCGCCGTCACCGAGTCAATCCCCAAGTTCGGCCGCTACCTCTCCAACCTCCCCGGAATACAGAAAAGGACTTCTAAATACGGCACCCAATATCTCGTAAAATTGCGGGATTAACAAAAAACAGCATCGCATTCATTCCCCTGAAACCCAGCACTATCCCACCCTAAAAAACTTCACACCCCACCCTAAACCCAGCACCACCTCATCCTAAAAAACTTCACCACCCCACCTCAAATCACACAAAGGCACACACATTTCCACCCAAAAACCCTCTAAAAAAGCATCACTTTCTCCCAAAAATACACCAAAAAGGCACATTTTCACTCCAAAAAACACACAAAAAAAGCACTTTTTTAGCCCAAATCACACAAAAAACACACCTTTTCGCCCTCACTTCTACCATTCACCCTCATACCCTCACCCATATAACTATATTTATCAATCTGATATACAAATAGTTATACAAAAAAGTGATGGTATGAGGGTAAAAATAAAAAGTTATAGGAAGGTTACAACAATTATGCTTGATCCCTATACAAACCCCAACTCTGTTTTTGTAAAAACTAATTGTTGAAACCTACTTAGAGCCAACAAAATGACATTCGAATTGTTGTAAACAGGGATTTGTTTAGCAAAATTCTCATTCTCTTCCTAAGAGACGTAGGGAATCAAAAAAATATTGATAATCCTCGTTTTACGAGCGTTTTGCATAGCTATTTGCCAAACAAAATATAAAAACGAATTGGTAAAGACATGTTTTCTTATTAAATAAATTTGTATTTTAACCGAAGATTAGTACCTTTGTGCAACATCACATTATCGCAAGATAATATCGTAGGATTTCATCCACTTACTTATTTTGTCCACTTACTTATTAACCTACTTGATATTGACAAACACAAGCCAACCCCAGACCTCGTGGCTGAAATATGTGTCTGGAAAAGAAAAATATGAATAAAAGATTTATTACATTGATGACAACGCTCATCCTAAGCGTTTTCTTTACCATCTCGGCATCAGCATACGATGTTGAAGTGGATGGTATTTACTACATTTTTGCCAAGAAGTTTGCAATTGTGACTTCTGGAGACAAAAAATACGAAGGAGAGGTTATTATCCCTGAGTCAATTACAGTTAACGAAGAAAACTATACGGTTACAGGGATACAAGAAAAGGCCTTCGAGAATTGTACTGGCCTTACATCGGTCACCATACCCAATTCCGTCACAACCATCGGGGACTTTGCTTTCGCTTACTGTAGCGGCCTTACATCAATCACCATACCCAATTCCGTCACAAGAATAGAACCTTATACATTCTATGACTGTTGCGGCCTTACAACAATCACCATACCCAATTCCGTCACAACCATCGGGAACTATGCCTTCTATGACTGTATCGGCTTTACATCAATCACCATACCCAATTCCGTCACAACCATCGGGGGCGGTGCCTTCCGTGATTGTAGCGGCCTTACATCAATCACCATACCCAATTCCGTCACAACCATCGGGGGTGGTGCCTTCGAGGGTTGTAGCGGCCTTACATCAATCACCATACCCAATTCCGTCACAACCATCGGGGACCATGCCTTCTGTGACTGTAGCGGCCTTACAACTATCACCATACCCAATTCCGTCACAACCATCGGGAACAGTGCCTTCCGTGGTTGTAGCGGCCTTACATCAATCACCATACCCAATTCCGTCACAAGTATAGATTTTTTTACATTCTATGATTGTTACGGCCTTACAACAATCACCATACCCAATTCCGTCACAACCATCAAGGGCTCTGCCTTCACCAACTGTAGCGACCTTACATCAATCACCATACCCAATTCCGTCACAAGTATCGGGGACGGTGCCTTCCGTGGCTGTAGCGGTCTGACATCGGTCACAATACCTAATTCCGTCACAACCATCCTGGAAGGTACCTTCTCTGGTTGTAGCGGCCTTACATCCATCACCATACCCAATTCCGTCACAAGAATCGGGAACGGTGCCTTCCGTGGCTGTAGCGGTCTGACATCGGTCACAATACCTAATTCCGTCACAAGTATAGATTCTGAAGCTTTCGAGGGTTGTAGTGGCCTTGTGTCCATAAAAATAGGTGCAGGAGTAAAATATATATACACTGGGGCTTTTGCAGCATGCAAGGAACTTGAGACTGTCACGTGTCTGGCAGAGGAAGTTCCCGAGACAAGCAGCGATGCTTTCTACGAATCATGGATAGCATACGCCACATTGACAGTGCCAGAATGTGCATTGCAAGCATATAAGACTTCAGAACCATGGAGCGGATTTGGAACATTCAAGACTGTGGAAGGAACAGAAGCGGAAACAAAGAAATGCGAAACACCGACAATATCATTTGTTGATGGAAAACTGACTTTCGACAGTGCAACTGAAGGAGTTGAATATGTCAGTGAAGTGAAATGCCCGGATGCCGGCAATTATTACACTGACGAGATCAATCTCGCCGCTTGCTACGACATCTCGGTTACTGCAATGAAGACTGGATACGAGAACTCCGACGTGGCCACAGCAAAACTCTATTGGCTGACATCCTCAGGCACTCTTGAAGGCTCAGGCAGCACAGGCAGCACAATCAACAACGTCGCCATGCGTGGCATCGCCATCCAATCTGCCGGCGGATTCATCACCATCTCCGGCCTCGACAACAACGAGATGGTCCGCTTCTATGCTCTTGACGGAAAGGCTCTCGGCACCGCCACAGCCATTAACGGCACAACATCCTTCACCGTACAATCCGGCACCGTCGTTGTTGCCCAGATTGGAAATGAGAGCATCAAGATAGCAGTTGAGTAGCACGACTTATCCCACAGGAGGACAGAGATGTCCGAACCGGCAGGAAAGCGCTGCGCCATTCAATCTACGAGACAGCACCAATAAGCCGTCTGCTTTCTATGTGTGAAGCGGATTTTCATCAAGAGAAGCATAATCTACAGAAATCCCCATCTGCCCTTCATCGGACAGATGGGGATTTGTGATGAATTGAATTGGAGGTTCCAGAAGTCGGATTGCTGAGAATAGTAGGTCAGCATCTCGCAAATCTCTTTTTTAAAGAACACCACCATCTCGTTGAAACCGTAGGAGAGGGAGTAGTTTCTGCCGAGAAGGTTATGCGTCATGAATCGCTCGGCATCTACATCTATGCCAAGCCGAAGAACCAAAGAGAAAAGGACTACAACGACCGTATGCGTGAGAAGGCAGAAGCCCTCCGCTGCCGTCGCTATGAGTCCATTGTGAATGAAAGATACGATTTCTTTGACAAGGAGAAGATGAAAGGCGATTTCCTTGCCTACTTCAAGCAGAAGGCAGACAAGAAGAACTGCAAGTGGCAGCACGTCTATAAGCACTTTGCCCGATTCTGCAACGACAAGTGCCGCTTCGATGAAATCACCGTTGACTTGTGCAACAAGTTCCGCGAGTATCTTTTGAATGCCCCACAAACTATCCACACAGAGCACAAGCTGCACATCAATAGTGTGGCTGGCTACTGGTCAACCTTCCGTGCCGTACTCCATACTGCCTATAGGGAGCACAAGATTATGGAGAATCCCAATGGCTTTTTGGAACGCATTGATACTATTCCAACAGAGAAAGAACATTTATCCAAGGATGAGCTTATAAGATTGGCGAACACGCCTTGCGAATATCCCATCTTGAAGACTGCCTTCCTCATTGCCTGTCTGACGGGACAGAGAAAGAGCGACATCAAGCAGCTTACATGGGAGAACATACAGCCATACGGTGATGGAGGCATGTACGTGACTCTCCGTATGCAGAAGACAAAGGAACTGGTGAACAACCCCATCAGTGACGAGGCACTTGAACTGATTGGTGAGCGTGGAACTGGCATCGTCTTCACAGGTTTCAGTGACAAACTTACCCAAACACCCTTGAAGAACTGGCTGAAAGCCGCTGGCATCACCAAGAAGATTTCGTTCCATTGTAGCCGCCATACATTCGGTTCTCTACAAGTGGATGCTGGAACGAGCGTCTATACCGTTCAACACATGTTGGGTCACAAGAACGTCTCTACCACTCAGATTTATGCTGCAATGGCGGACGAGAGCAAGCGCGAGTCGGTAAACCGCATCACTCTTAGACCAGCGAAGACGGCGCAACTAAAGGTCGTGGGGCAATAACTACCTATATCTGTTCTATCGGTTACCTATAATACATGTATCATCATTGGGGAGAGGCATTGCTTCTCCCTTTTTTGTTTCTTTCCTTTTCGTTTATTCTTGACTTATAATCCTTATAGTATGAAAAACCCCGCAAAATCATACTTGATAGCCAACTAAAATTAAAAAGAAGCAGATTATTTTGACAATCATCAGCTGTCAGAAATAACCAAGGTAATTTTGTACAGCGAAAGTGCCAATCGTTGGCAACAAACAAGAGTAATCACGATAGTAAAAGGTAAAATAATGAAAGAGACATCAGGTATAAACGGTGGAGCGGCATTCCCTACAATTAACTTCAAGACCATATTGTATTTGCTGGTTAGTATAGCGGTGTTGTTCATCGCTATCATACCAGCACGAATAATCAGCGGCATCTTCTCACAAGATGTGAGCATCTTTTACATTTCCTTCGGAGGCTTTACTGTGTTATTGGAGTTTATGGCATGGCTCTTCCTATGTGCGCCAATGAAAATCTATGAATCCATATTAGCCAACAAAGTGATGGATGAGAAATTTATTGTAGCCAAAGCACAAACTGAATCAGAGCTATCAAATGATGAAATCGTTTCTGGGGAGCAGGAAATGCTATTGGCAATGAAAGAAGAAACGAAAGACATCATTACTTCTTCCTCTATGGTTGACGTTTACAGGCAAGGTTGTGATGACTTTTACAGGAATCAAGCTGCCCATAGGAAAGAGCAACTTGACAAGATCATGGAATATCTTCATTATACCATGGCTCCGTTCATCGAACCGGGTGACATGGAGGTATTCTGTGCTGAAATAATGTCGTTTGCCATCAACCCGGCATACGAGCCTAAGCCATTTGTTGGGTTAAAAGGTACACTGACCAGTTTTGACGTGCGCCATCTGATATGGAACATCACTTCAAGGTTAGGACTCGGCAAGGGCAAACCATACAGCGTGGAACTATGCATCAATTTTATTCGAACCATGTTCCCGGATCTTTGCAAAGACCTTGATAATTCCACCTTGAAGAACCTAAGAGTCACATCAACATCGGACAAGATCCATATAGACCTGCCAGGCAAAGACGGTATATCTTTCCATATACCTCAATCCATAAAGTAAAATCACTTCATTCTCATCGTTTACAACCAGCCGCATCCGACTTATATTGTCTGATGCGGCTGGTTC
>CAMAFY010000015.1 GCA_945833885.1 uncultured Bacteroidales bacterium | reverse complement strand
CATTCATACGGGTGAAGGTATGAGGGACTGTTGTTTGAAAGAGTCATTCCGAACCGGTTGTTTTGTCCGGAAAAAGATAAATCCGGCGGATTGTCTGCGGGATTTCAGATAAAACCTCCGCTTGATAATAAGCGGAAAGGAATGTAAACATCCGAAACCGTATGCACGGAGAGCGGAGAATCATTCGGTAGAAGGAACGAAATCTGTAAGGTTCTACTGTAATGTACCTGCTTTGTACATCAATATAATGATGTGTTCATCTTTACAGTATTGGTGCGTTTGACTTTAGTTGTATAGTATAAAAACGGAATAACGCCCGGTAGAGAAAGGTTATCTTCTCTTCCGGGCGTTAGAATTATCTAAAGAAAATCACGCAAGTCGCTGTATTCCAATACCGCAATGCTTATAGTAGACTGCTTACATAGACCTCGCATGTTCAGATGGGAGGAGAGGGAGGCAATGCGGCGATATGTGATTAACATTGTAGTTGTTGACGTGTTCGCTGCGGTTCACTATGTTTGTCTGCAACGGTCTTTGACGTTTGTGTTGCGCTTTTTGACGTGTTCACTGCGGTTCTCTATGTTTGTATGCCGCGGTCCTTGACGTTTGTGTTGCGCTTTTTGACGTGTTCGCTGCGGTTCACTATGTTTGTCTGCAATGGTCTTTAACGTTTGTATTGCGCTTTTTGACGTGTTCACTGCGGTTCACTATGTTTGTATGCAGCGGTCTTTGACGTTTGTGTTGCGGTCCTTGACGTTTTCGTTACAGACTTTTACGAGTATGCTGCAGTTGGTGATATATACGTTGGTGGATGAATCAGAGATATTCCGAGAAATCTGTGAGGCGCATGTCACCTTTGCGCAGGAAAGTGTCGTGGAATGCCAGTGCTGCACGCATGTGTTGTGGCTCGTGACCCATTGGCGCGAGTTTAAGGTATTCGCGCAACAGGGGACGATAGTCGGGATGCGCACACTTGTTGATGATTTCCTCTGCTCGGCGCAACGGTCCTTTTCCGCGGAGGTCGGCGTATCCCTGTTCCGTGACGATGAAGTCCACATCGTGTTCCGTAGAGTCGATGTGTGAACACATGGGCACAATGGCGCTGATTTTGCCGCCCTTCGCGGTGGAAGGCGTGGTAAAGATGGAGATATATCCGTTGCGGATATAGTCGCAGGAGCCTCCAATACCATTCATTAGTGCGCTTCCGCAGATGTGGCTGGAGTTCTCGTTGCCGTAAAGGTCGCATTCCAGTGCCGTATTCATCGCAATAACACCCAGGCGACGGATGACTTCCGGACTGTTTGCCACCTCGCTCTGGCGCAGAGTCAGGTGCTTTGAGAAGTAATCCATGTTGTCATACACCTTGCGGAGAGCCTCGTTGGTGACGGTCATGGCGGCACACGATGCGTCGATGACCTTACCTTCGAGCATATAATCCACGACGGCATCCTGGATAACCTCGCTGTACACGTTGAAGCGTGGGATGAGCGGACTTGTTCCGAGCGCTTTCAGCACCGCATTTCCTGTGGATCCTACGCCGCTTTGGATCGGTAGGAAGCATTCAGGGATGCGTCCTTGCTGTATGTCGCGCGAGAGAAGTTCTGCCACGTTAAGGCCTATCTGCAAGGTTTCGGCGTTGACATCGGGGAAGGAACGCGCCTCTTCGGGGATGTTGCTTTCTATGACGCCTACGATTTTCTCGGCAGGAATGCTGACATAGTTCTCGCCAATGCGGTCGTAAGGTTTGAGCACCATAATCGGACCGCGGTTCTGCCAGCAGTCGGCGGGCTCATAGGTGTCGTGGAGATACTTGGAATTCGGGTTGTGGAATTGGTTATGTTCCAGAATCACGCGCTTGGCGAGGCGTGCGATGGTTGTAACGATACCTCCGGCAGACGTAAGGTATGCCCGGCATTCCTTGTCACCCTCAACCATATCGCTGACCTCGATGATTGCCCAGTCGATTTCTCCGTAGAAACCATGGCGCAGTCTTTCCGCCATGTGTCCAAGGTGCATGTCCTCATAGTCAACCTCTCCCAGATTGGTATGCGTACGGAAATCCTTGTTTGTCGAGAATGGTGCGCGGAATTTGATGGCCTTTGCCACAGCCATATCACCTTCGACACTTTGGCACGACGATGCTCCGGTAAGGATTCCTACCTGGAATTCCTCACCCTGTTCGTGCAATCGGATGGCACGCTTCGAAAGTTCGCGGAAAATGGCTTTGGGGTTGGCGTTGGGAGTAAAGCCCGAAAGCGCCATAGTATCACCGTGGTGTATCAGTTCTGCGGCTTCTGCCGCTGAGAGTCTTCGGTACATAATGGTGGTTAGTATTGGTGTGAGAATTTAGAATCGTAAATCTTTTAACGCCCCTTCTTTGTGTTTTTAGCGAAGGATAAAGGCACATACTTATTTCACCTCCCAGATATCGTTCGTTTCGAGCAGTTGCGCGAAGTTGTGGTAAGGCTTTTTGGCATTGACCTCATCAATCTGATGATGCACGGCCTCGTCATAAGTCGGTGCCTCCACGTCGCGGATGACGCCGAGCGCTACGGGGAATCCGTCGTTGTTGCCCATCAACGCCAGTTTGAGTTGCAGGGTGTCGTCCTCGCAATGGGCGTCGTGTACGAGCACATCGTCGAGTGTCGCACCGTCCACTCCTGGCTGTACAATCTTCAGGCCGAAGCCTTCCTGTGCAAGACCATACTCCAAGTTTTCTCCGAAAAGGAGTTTTTCGCCGTGTTTCACGTAAATGGCATTCTTGGCCCGTCCGGCTTTGTCATAAACCTGGCTGTGTGTTCCGTCGTTGAAGATGACGCAATTCTGCAGCACTTCCACCACGCTCGCCCCCTGATGCGCATGTGCCGCCTTCAGCACTTCGACGGTGTGGGGAGAATCCGTGGCAACTGTGCGTGCAAAGAACTTTCCGCGCGCTCCGAAGCACAGTTCTGCGGGGCGGAAAGGATCCTCCACTGTGCCGTAGGGGCTGGACTTGCTGACGAAACCTCTCGGTGACGTCGGGCTGTACTGTCCTTTGGTAAGACCGTAGATGCGGTTGTTGAGGAGAATCATGTTGATGTTGATGTTTCTGCGGTTGGCATGAATGAAGTGGTTACCTCCGATGGCCAGACCGTCACCGTCGCCGCTTACCTGCCAGACACTAAGGCTTGGGTTCGCCAGTTTCACGCCGGTAGCGATGGCGGCAGCGCGACCATGGATGGTGTTCATGCCGTAGGTTGCCATGTAATGTGGCAGTCGGCTGGAGCATCCGATACCTGAAATGACGCAGGTCTGCCATGGTGCCACGCCAATTTCGGCCATGGCTTTATGTAGGGAGGCGAGGAAAAAGTGGTCGCCGCATCCGGGACACCATCTTGGTTGACCCTTCTTGAAATCCTGGGCTGTGTATTGTGACATGTTTTTATTTCGAAGATTTAAGGTGGGTATTCAGCAAATCTATCCGAAAGTTGTTGGACATCCATCCGTAGAGATTGGAATATCTATCCGAAAGTTGTTGGACATCCATCCGTAGAAATAAGGATATCTACCCCTAAGGATATGGATGTTTACCCGAAAAGATTAGAGTATCTACCCGAAAAGATTTGGAAATTTGTAATAGACTTCTCTTTTTTAGAAGAAGCGTCGTGTGAAATTCTCTACGAGAGTCGTCACATTGAAGGGCTGACCCTTGACCTCGTTATACTGTTCGGGGCTGAATCCTTCGACATTCATGCGTAGCCATGCTGCCAGTTGTCCGCAATTCTGCTCTGCCACTACCACGTGCGGATACTTCCTGAGCACCTCAGCCGTGTTGGCAGGCAGCGGATTGATGTTGCGGAAGTGTGCCATCGCCACTTTCTTGCCTTCGGCACGCATGGTGTCCATTGCCGCATGCAGGTGTCCATAGGTTCCGCCAAATCCTACAATCAGCAGTTCGGCGTCATCTGCGTCTCCCATCACTTGCAGGTCAGGTACGGGAATGCGTTCCACCTTCTGGCGGCGCAGGCCGGTCATTTCCTGATGGTTTTCGGGATCTGTAGAGATCACTCCGGTGCGCGAATCCTTTTCTATGCCGGCAATGATGTGCTCAAAACCTTCGCGTCCCGGCACCGCCCAGTAGCGTGCGCCGTTGTCGTTGCGCATATAGGGTGTCCATTTTCCTTTAAGTTCTTCAGGAACGTATGGCGGACGTATGGTGGGCATGGCTTCAAGTTCGGGCAGTTTGAAGGCTCCCGAGCCATTTGCCACGTAAGCGTCTGTGAGAAGCACTACGGGAGTGGTGTGTTCCAGTGCCATCCGTGCGGCATCATACGCCGCATAGAAGCAGTCGGTGGGGCTGCAGGCTGCGATGACGGGCATGGGGCTTTCGCCGTTTCTGCCGAAGAGAGCCTGCAAAAGGTCGGTCTGTTCGCTCTTGGTGGGGAGTCCGGTTGCGGGTCCGCCGCGCTGGACGTCGAGCACAACGAGGGGAAGTTCCAGTATGACGGCAAGGTTCATCGCCTCGCTTTTCAGGCACAGACCCGGTCCCGATGTGCTGGTGACGCCGAGTGCTCCGGCAAACGATGCTCCGATGGCGGAGCAGCATCCGGCGATTTCGTCCTCACACTGCACGGTGGTGACGCCCAAAGACTTGTGCTTTGACAGTTCGTGAAGGACATCCGTGGCAGGAGTGATGGGATACGAACCCAGATAAAGTTTGAGCCCAGCCTTCTCTGCTGCGGCAATAAAGCCATAGGCTGTGGCTTTGTTGCCGGTAATGTCCATATATCTTCCTGGCTTTTTGTGCTTTGTCTCGATGCGGTAGACGTTTGCCGCCGAGGAATGTGTGTTGTGTCCGTAGTCATATCCCGCCTGTATGACGCGCTCGTTGGCGTCGGCGATTGCCGGTTTGCGGGCGAATTTCTCGTGCAGGTATGAGAATGCCACGGTGATGTCGCGGTCGTAGAGCCAGCATACCAGTCCGAGGGCGAACATATTCCGGCATTTCAATATCGACTTGTTGTCCATTCCGCTGTTCGCCAGACAATCCTTCACCATGGTGGTCATGGGACATGCGATGACGCGGTCGGGGTCGATGTTCATCTCTCCCAGGTAGTCCGCGGTCTTGAATTCCGCTTTTGCCAGGTCCTTTTCGCCGAACGAGTCGGTGTCGATGATGATGGTAGCCCCCGGTTTTGCAAACTTATACTGCGTTTTCAGTGCGGCGGCGTTCATGGCAACCAGCACATCGCAGAGGTCGCCGGGCGTGAAAATCTGCTCGGCACCAACGTGAACCTGGAAACCGCTTACGCCTGTCAGCGAGCCTTGCGGGGCGCGGATGTCGGCAGGATAGTCGGGGAATGTGCTGATACTGTTGCCAACGGTAGCGGAAACCGTGGAGAAAATGTTTCCGGCAAGTTGCATTCCGTCACCGGAATCACCGGAAAATCGGATAACGACTTGGTCGAGGTCCTGAATTGTCACTTTTTCTGACATGGTATTGGTAAAAGATTTTTTTGATTGGTAGTGGGTGCGTGTTGTTGATGGGTGGCATTAGGTTCGGTCTGTTCCAGACTTTGTAGCGTGAAAGTTCCGCTGTCCGTTTCCGGAATGTCCGGTTTTTCTGTCTGTAATGTCTGCTCCTCTTTGGTCATACCCCAAGTTAATAGGGGGAGATGACACATCTTTATATATACGTGTGTAAATAGATTTTATAAAGTCTGGTTGGGACTTGCATGAGGTGTTGCGTGGAAACACATCGAACTTAGTTCTTCGTTTTCTCGTCGTGGCATAGCGAAACCATGTTTCGCTTGTTGTCGTTCCGCATTAACTGCGGCTCACTTGCAGACCCTTTCTTGAAAGTTTCATGTCGACGAATCTCGACGATTCCGTCAGCGGTTCGGCGGTAAGGATGTGCTTGATGCGTGCTGCCGCTTCCGGATCCTTTGCCACCATGTAGAGGTAGCCCCCGCCTCCGGCTCCCGGCAGTTTGTATCCCGCGCAGAGGTCGTCGATGCGGTTGCAGAGTTGTGCCACCAATGGCGGTTCCGTTCCGCTGTCGAGTGCCTTGTTCTGGCTCCATGTCCGTCGCAGTAGTCTGCCATATTCCGCCATGTTTCCGCATTGTATCGCCTCATACATCTGCAAGGCATGCTCCTTCATGGCGTTGAGGATGTTGAGATGTTCGGCGGAATTGAGGAACATTCCGCGTACTATTTCCGCGAGGATGCTCTTCGCCGTGCGGGTGATACCCGTATAATAGAGCAGGTGGCATGCGCGGTTTTCCGGGTCGGTCCACAGTGTTTCCGGCAGCCAGCGCGTGGTGGGTGTCTGGCAAAATCCCCGTGCTGATTGCAGAAGTTTCACACCATGCAGCACTCCACCATACTGGTCTTGCCATCCGCCTCCGGTGGTCAGCAACTGTTCGAGCAGCAGCGTGCGGTCGCAAATGGTCATTTTGTCCCATTCCAGTCCGCAGAAATCGCTGAGGGCGCCGAGCACGGTGGCGGCAAGTATGCTGCTCGTACCCAATCCGCTCCCTGCCGGGATGGCGGAAAGCAGGGTAATCTCTATGCCGCATCCGAAATTTTCGAGTTGCTGGCGGAGGGTTGCTGCCGGATTTTGCGCGAATTGCGGCAGGAAACCGCAGAGAGCCAGCGCGGCCTTGGGGATGGAGAACGGACTTCCCACCTTGTTGAAGTTCGAGAGTTCGTCGTAAGTCCTGATAATCTCTTCGGCACTGAGGTCGATGCTGCGGCAAACGACGTGAGGTTCCTTGCAGGGTCGCACATAGACTTGCAGGGGTTGCTGTCCGTTCAGTTCGATGGCAAGGTTCACCACATTGCCTCCGTTGTTCAGGCAGTATGGCGGTGTGTCGGTCCATCCTCCGGCGATGTCGATGCGCACTGCCGAGCGTCCCCACACAATCTGGTCGGGATAGACGTCGAGATGCGGTTCCTGCAGGTGGTTGTAGGCCGAAGCCACGAGTCCGTCCTTCAAGAAGTTGAATGCCCGTTGCTCCTCACGGCTGCCGTCGTTGCCCGCAGTCTTCAACAGTTGGGCGCGGAACATGGCGTCGCGGATATGGGTGATTGTCGAGGCGTCGTCGGCGATTTCCTTCGGCATGTCCAGTCCCAGGGTGTGGAATTTCCGCACCATGTCGTTCAGGTCCACCTGGTAGAATACGCTTTTGCCGTAGTTGGCGGCGATTTTCCGAAGGCAAACCTTCATGAATTCCTGACGTTGTGCCGTCAGGCGTCCGAAGTTTACGTCCAGTTTCCCGCCTTCCCGTGTGGGCACCTTTGCGTCTTCTCCTGCCAACAGCGCCTTCAGCACACAGCCCAGTTGCTGTTTGTCGTCGCAGATGTGGTATTCCGGCAGGGCGTCGGCCGTGTAAGCCGTGGCAAATCCGTAGAGGCAGACGGCATATCCCGCCTCCCCCGTGGGGACGACACTGACGCATTGGCCGGCATCGAGGGAAATCGTCCAGTCGTTCGTGGGGACTCCGCTGACGACATTGTCGTGCGAGAGGCACCAACCTCCGCCGATGTGTGCGTTTTCTATCCAGATGTTGCCGTTATCCGCCGTCAGCGGACGGTCGATTCGTGCGTTCTGGGTGAAGAGCGACGGGTGTTTCGGCAGGTTCGATTGGATGATAAGGCGTTGGTCCTGCACAAGATTTTGCAGTTTCATGGTGCTTTGTACCATATCCTGCGTGGTGGCGAATGAATAGTACACCGCTTTCGTGAGGGGTACGATGGCCACCTTGAAGCGTTCTTTCAGCATCTCGATTCCTCCCTGCGCCACCGCCTCATAGGCCTCCTCGGTGAAGAGGTGCAACCCCGTGTCCATCAGTGGCAGGTGTGTCGACACGTGCTGCCGCAAAGTGTCGGCGTCGGCCTGCTCAACAACGAAGTCGAGCGCCGAAGGTTGCTGCCTGTCCATCATGAAAATCCGGTGTCCGGCAGCGGCAAACGGGTCGGTCCACACACCGAAGCAGACGATGTCGGCGTCGGCGGGGATGTCCGGCAACTGATATGCCGTAGTATGGATGTATGCCGTCCGTTCCGCCTCGATGATGGTGAATCGTTCCGGCATCTGTTTCTCTATGCGTTCCAGCAGGTTCCTCTGCAAGTCGGCCAGCGTCTGGTCGATGCGCTGTCCCAGTTTCCATCGGAAAACCGGCACGGGAATGCTGCCAGCCCCCTCGTGGGCATAGGCTGGCGGAACGCAATCGTAGGGAGCCGGCGTGAACATCACGCGGCATTTGGCATCCGCTGTCGGCAGAGGACGTTCTGTATCTATCATGTTTTCTCTTGCTAATTGTGGGTGCTGTACATTGGATTTGTCGGATTCCGGGT
Organism: uncultured Bacteroidales bacterium; assembly: GCA_945833885.1. GTDB lineage: Bacteria > Bacteroidota > Bacteroidia > Bacteroidales > Bacteroidaceae > Alloprevotella. The sequence goes on along the minus strand of CAMAFY010000015.1, from coordinate 46,824 downwards.
TGCCTTTCGAGAAGAAAATTCTTGTTCATAAGGGAGTATAGCGTGCTATATGACAGAATGAACAGGGATTTTAAGCCGAAAAGCGGCCGAAAGGCGGCAAAACGCGCCCCACTTATAATAAACAAAATTTGCGGTGGTGATTTATAGAACCCACCTTATATCTTGTGTTTGTCAACCTTCCGCCTCGATGTCGTCAGTCCGCTTGGCGCCGTCTCCACAGTCACGGTGCGTGAAAATCCGGGAAGTAGGGTAGTCGTTTTCCGTGTTGCCATCGGAGTGTGGTCTGCCAATGCCGGGCTGATTGTGGCGGAGATTGCTTTTCTGTCGGTCGGGTGAACCGGTGTTTTTCAGTCCTCTTCGGGGAAAATACCGAAGAGCAGTTGGTCGATGTCGTCGGTAATCTGCGCGAAAGCCTTCGGATCGCTCTCGAATTTCATCGTGTCACCATCGACGATGAGGAGTTTTCCGGGGTATTCGTTAATCCATTGTTCGTAGAGTTCGTTGAGCCCGAGCAGGAAATCGATGCCCATAGTCTTCTCGTATTCCCGTCCGCGTTTGGCGATTTGGTTCACCAGGTTCGGCACTCCCGAGCGTATATATATCATAAGGTCGGGCAACTCCACGAGGCTCATCATGAGGTTGAACATCTCGGTATAGGTGTCGAAGTCGCGGTCGCTCATGCGTCCCATGCGGTGCAGGTTGGGTGCGAATATGCGCGCATCCTCGAAAATCGTCCGGTCTTGCACCACGGCACGTTCGGGATGGTGGGCAATGTCCACCACATCCTGGAAGCGTTTCGTCAGGAAATAAATTTGCAGATTGAAGGACCATCTCGCCATATCCGCGTAGTAATCCGCAAGGTAAGGGTTGTTGTCTACGGGTTCGAACATGGGTGTCCAACCGTAGTGTTTGGCGAGCATCTTGGTAAGTGTGGTCTTGCCGCAACCGATGTTTCCGGCTATTGCTATGTGCATATCTTGCTTTTAGGATGATTCTGAAAAAATGTTTTTGGCAGGTTTTGAAACAGTCTCTGGAGTCAAAACCGGGGTGAAGAAGGCAAAAAGTAGGTGAAAAGGTTGCTTGGACAGGGCTTTCCGGTGGAAAAAGGAGCGGAAGATGCCGCAGCGCAATGCCTTTTCGGCGTCTGGCGGCATGGACCGTAAGGGCGCCGGCCTTGGGGCTTTCCGGTGGTTTCCTGTGGCCTTCGCGTGCAACCTTTCAGTGTTCTTCGGGGAAGATGCCAAAAAGTTCGGCATCGATTCGCGTGGTGATTTGCTCGAAATCCTTCGGACAATTCAGGAAATCCATCTCGTCGGCCTCCACCACGAGCACGCGACCGTCGTAGTGGTTGAAGATGAAGTCGTTGTAGCGGTCGTTGAGTCCTTGCAGGTATTCAATGGGCATTCCCTGCTCGTAGTCCCGTCCGCGCTTCTGGATGTTCCGCACAAGGTGTGGCACGGACGCCTTCAAATAGATGAGGAGGTCGGGTTTTCCGACGACACCTACAATCTGTCCGAAGAGTTCCATGTAGGTTTGGTAGTCCTTTTCCGAAAGGTGCCCCTGACTGTAATTCGTGGCGGTGAACACATGCACGCCCTCAAAGATGGTGCGGTCCTGCACGACGTGGTCAGGACATTGGGCAATACGCAAAGCATCCTTGAAGCGTTCCTTCAGGAAGAACACCTCAAGGTTGAAGGCCCAGCGGAAAGGGTCCTTGTAAAAGTCGGCAAGATAGGGGTTGGCCTTCACGGTTTCGAAGTGGGGCGTCCACCCATATCGTCGGGAGAGCAGAGTGGTGAGTGTTGTTTTTCCGCTGCCAATGTTCCCTGCTATGGCTATATGCATCGGTTAGTCTTGTAAAATCAGCGGCAAAAGTAGAAAAAAGTTCTCAAATCCGCAAACCTACTTTGCAAAAAATCGTATTGTCGATGGGAAACATTTCCCATCCCGCGGAAAACACTCGGCGTGGAGTCAAAGCGCGTCATCGCCGTTTTCCTCCACCTTTGGTGGAAATCGTGCGTAAGGTGTCCCGTGTTTTCCGTTCCCCGACGCCCGTAGCCGGAGGAATCCCAAGCCGCATTGCCGCGAAAAACCGGCGGAACTTGCGTGGCGGATGTTTTGACAACCCTCCGGCAAAGGGTGTGCAAAAAAAAATGAAAATACGGTGAATCCTACGGAAAAAACACCGTTGAAACGGCATGAAATACGGAGATTTTTGTAAATTTGCCGCGGAATGTTCCTCTTTCCACCGCTACACTTCCGGCATGCACCCGCCACACCTTGCATACCGCTTGTCCGGCGTCTTTCCGCCGCTTTGCCGCACGGCGAGGTCGCGGGAAGGGAGGTTTCCGGCGCGAAAAGGCGCGCGGCGATGCCGAACCACGCATCAACGCACGTCAAACAGAGCGACGGTAAGTAATCGCGCTAAGATCATTTATACTAAAAACGCGGAACTTCGTTCTTCGTTTTCTCGTCACGGCATGGCGGATGCAACGTTGTTTCCGGTTGGAACACCCATTCGTTTGGACGAAGGCAGAGGAGACTTGCCCCTATGCCGGGCGGAAGAATGGTAGGAAACAGCGGATGTGAAGTATGAAGAATCGTGCGAACTCACTTATAGACATATAAATATCGTTTAATTTTGTTCACTTACTTATAATGGAGAACTTAGCACTTGCACTGCAATTACTCGTAGTGGGCATGCTCACGGTATTTGCCATTCTGCTCATCGTCATCTATGGCAGCAAGGCACTTATCACCATTGTCAACCAGGTTGCTCCGGAAGTCGAGAGCAATCGTAAGCAGAAAATGGCCGTGCAGACCGCGGCTGCCATCCTCACACAGGAGGTTTCCACACCCCAGACAGCGACCATCGACGCCGCCACCATGGAAGTCCTGCAGCAGGCGGTGGCGCAGATTACGCAGGGAAAGGGCCGCCTTTTGCAGGCGACAAAGGTCTGATTCCGCGCGTTACCGCAACACTCCGCGATGGCTTCTGTATGTTTCACCATCGGCTGCCATGGTCATTCCGATGGTCGTCTTTTGCCATCCTTCGGGCTCTTCTCGGCTTGAAATCCCCCTTGGAACCCGCCTTCAAGTCATGAACGTTTGAGGTTGCAGAGGACAGGCTCCACCCTCCAACAGTACAACAGCATAAAAATCACCCACGAACCTACAATATGAAAGAGATAAAGTTTAGTCTTGTTTTCCGCGATATGTGGCAAAGCGCCGGCAAATATCAGCCCCGTGTCGACCAACTCCTCAGGATTGCACCCGTCATCATCCGCATGGGATGCTTCGACCGTGTGGAGACAAACGGTGGCGGATTCGAGCAGGTGAACCTCCTTTTCGGCGAGAATCCCAACAAGGCTGTCCGCGCTTGGACCAAGCCTTTCCGCGAGGCAGGCATACAAACCCACATGCTTGACCGTGCCCTCAACGGCTTGCGCATGAGTCCTTGTCCAAAGGATTTGCGCCAACTTTTCTATAAGGTGAAGCATGCGCAAGGCACAGACATCACCAGAATCTTTTGCGGTTTGAACGACGAACGCAACGTCATCCCCTCCATACACTATGCGAAAGATGCCGGAATGATTGCGCAGGCTGCCCTCTGCATCACGCACAGTCCTATCCATAGTGTGGAATATTACGTCGCCCTGGCCGACAAGTTCGTCAAGGCGGGTGCCGATGAAATCTGCTTGAAGGACATGGCAGGCATCGGACGCCCCGACTCCTTGGGACGCATTTGTGCGGGCATCAAGGCGCTGCATCCCGACATTGTCGTGCAATACCACGGACATGCCGGTCCCGGATTCTGCATGGCCTCCATCCTCGAAGTCTGCAAAAACGGTTGCGATTACGTGGATGTGGGCATGAGTCCGCTGTCCTGGGGAACCGGACATGCCGATGTCATCGCCGTACAGGAGATGCTTAAGGATGCCGGTTTCAAGGTGAAGGAAATCAATATGGAGGCCTATATGGAGGCAAGGACGATGATTCAGGAGATGTGCGACGACTTCCTCGGTTACTATATTCCCGCTCTGAACCACCTGAACAACGCACTGCTCATCAAGCCGGGTCTGCCCGGAGGCATGATGGGTTCGCTGATGACCGACCTCGAGGACAACCTTGCCAGCCTCAACAAGTGGAAGGTGAAGAACGGACAACCGGAACTCACCACCGACCAACTCCTCGTAAAACTGTTCGATGAGGTGGCGTATGTGTGGCCGAAAGTGGGATATCCTACGCTCGTCACGCCATTTAGCCAGTACGTCAAGAACCTTGCCCTCACCAATGTTACGCAGATGGAGAAGGGGCGTGGGCGATGGACGATGATAGCGGACAACATTTGGGACATGATTCTGGGGAAGGCCGGAAAACTTCCCGGCAATGTCGACCCCGAAATCATCGCCATTGCCGCCGAACAGGGACGGGAGTTCATGACCACCGATCCGCAACTCAACTATCCCGACGACCTCGATGTCTACCGCGAAAAGATGCGCGCCAACGGCTGGCCTGTGGGAGAAGACGAGGAGGAACTCTTTGAATACTCCATGCACCCCGCACAGTACGAGGCGTTCAAGAGCGGAAAAGCGAAGGCCGACTTCCTTGCCGACCTCGAAAAGCGCAAGGCCGCCGAGGAGCCGGAGCCGGCAGCCGTGGAGATGCCACGCACCATCACCGTCTCCCTCAACGGACAAAACTACAAACTCAACGTGGGCTACGGCGACGAGATGCCGGAACCTACCACCGTACCCATTGCAACGGGTTCCACAGACATCGAGACCCTCGACGGAGAGGACGTCACCGCACCCATCGAAGGCAAGTTCTATCGCGTCAAGGATGCCCAGGAAGTGGCGAAGTATGTCGGCGACAAGGTGAAGAAGGGTGACATACTCGGATACATCGAAGCCATGAAAACCTACAACGCCATCCGTGCCGAGTTCGACGGAACCATCGTCGCCATCCTCTTCAATTCGGGAGATGCCGTCGAAGAGGACGATGTCATCATCAAGATTGCCAAGGACTGATGCGCGGAAAGTACGGCGGAATCCCCACCATTTTACTGCATTACAGAATATTAAGGTAGGTTCTATAAATATCTTTTAGTTTCGTTCACTTACTTATGGACGTAATTTATAATATACTTGACCGGTTGTACACGATGACGGCTTTCAGCGATATCGTCGCTGACCCCACGTTCATCGTCATGTACCTCCTTGCTTTCGGTCTGCTTTATCTGGGAATTGTGAAGAAATACGAGCCCTTGCTCCTCATTCCCATTGCGTTCGGCGTCCTCATCGCCAACTTTCCCGGCGGAGACATGGGTGTCGTGCAGGCAGACTCCCAGGGTTTCGTGACATTGCCCGACGGTTCGAAGGAAATCATTTGGGACATGCCCCTTCATAAGATTGCACACGAACTCGGATTGATGAACTTCATCTACTATATGCTCATCAAAACCGGTCTGTTGCCCCCTATAATCTTCATGGGAGTCGGAGCATTGACCGATTTTGGTCCGATGTTGCGAAATCTTAAACTGGCCATTTTCGGTGCGGCGGCGCAGATGGGCATCTTCAGTGTGCTGATTGTGAGCATCCTTGTTGGATTTACGCCGCAGGAAGCCGCATCTTTGGGCATCATCGGCGGCGCCGACGGCCCGACAGCCATATTCACGACCATCAAACTGGCGCCACATCTCCTCGGACCCATTGCCATCGCCGCATACAGTTACATGGCGCTCGTGCCTGTCATCATACCTTTGGTGGTGAAATGTCTGTGTTCGCGGCAGGAATTGATGATCAATATGAAGGAGCAGGACAAACGCTATCCCAACAACACCGACATCCGCAACATGAGGGTGTTGAAGATCATCTTCCCGATTGCCGTCACCACCATCGTAGCCCTCTTTGTTCCCACGGCGGTTCCCCTTGTCGGTATGCTCATGTTCGGCAATCTCATCAAGGAAGTCGGTGCCGAGACGAGCCGTCTCTACGATGTCGCCGCCAATTCCATCATGAACACCGCCACCATCTTCCTCGGTCTTTCCGTGGGAGCCACGATGACGGCGGAGGCTTTCCTGAACATCCAGACGCTGGGTATCGTGGCAGGCGGATTCTGTGCCTTTGCTCTTTCCATCGCGTCCGGCATTTTCATGGTGAAAATATGGAACATCTTCGCCAAAAAGAAAATCAATCCCCTCATCGGTGCCACAGGTCTCTCGGCGGTTCCCATGGCAAGCCGTGTCTGCAACGAGATTTCTACGAAGTACGACTCCAAGAATCATGTGCTGAACTATTGCATGGCGTCGAACATCGCCGGCGTCGTGGGCTCGGCTGTGGCGGCAGGCGTACTCATTTCATTCCTCGGATAGCAGTTCCGCCCTTATCGCGGAATGCTTTCCTCACAGGGGCGTATACACTTCCTCCTGCGGCAATTCCTGTAGATTACCGCAGGAGGATTTTCTGATTCCACCATATCCACCAATACAACACTACGCATCATGCAAGTAAAGATTCATACCACCATGGGCGACATCACTGTCCGCCTCTATGACGAGACACCCCTTCACCGCGACAATTTCGTCAAGCTCGTGCAGGAAGGTTACTATGACGGCACGCTTTTCCACCGTGTCATCAAGGATTTCATGATACAAGGCGGTGATCCCGACTCCAAGGGTGCGCCTTCCGACCGCATGCTCGGGACGGGCGGTCCGGACTACACCATCCCGGCAGAGATTCTTCCGCAGTTCGTCCACAAGCGCGGAGCACTTGCTGCAGCACGTCAGGGCGACGAGGTGAATCCTGAGCGCAGGAGCAGTGGCAGCCAGTTCTACATTGTATGGGGAAAGGCGTATAACGAGGGACAGTTGCGGCAACTGGACAGACAACTCGAGATGCAGGCACTGCAGACGGCCTTCAACCGGCTGGTCAACGAGCGGCGCGCCGACATCATGCAACTGCGTCGCAACCGCGACCATGCCGCACTTCAAATCCTGCAGGAAGAACTCCAGACGCTCGCCATGGCTGAGGTGAAGGCGCATCCTGTGGCACTCTCCGACCACCAGCGCGAGGTGTATGCCACCATTGGCGGCACTCCACACCTCGACGGACAGTACACCGTCTTCGGAGAGGTAGTGGAAGGCCTCGATGTGGTTGGGAAAATCGAACAGGCAGTAACCGGGCATGCTGACCGCCCAATCGAGGACATTGCCATGACGCTTACGCTCCTTGACTGAATATTCCACAGGCTTCCGATGGACGATACAAGCGTTTATCCCTCCCCTATGGCTTCACTTTCTTCATCGGATTTCCCATATTCAGTTCCAAGGTGTGTGCCATAAATTTCAACTGCTTTCCCTTATATCCATATGATGAATATAGCCATAGTCGGTGCGGGTGCCGCAGGGTGCTTCGCTGCCATCGAACTCAAACGCCGTATGCCCCATGCCCACGTATGCCTTTACGAGGCTGGAACGCGCCCATTGGCGAAGGTGGCAGTTACCGGTGGCGGACGCTGTAACCTGACAAACAGTTTTGCCGCGGTGAAAAGTCTCGACAAAGTCTATCCGCGAGGTGCAAAACTCATGAAGCGCCTACTGAAGGAGTTCAGCCATCGCGACGCTTACGAGTGGTTTGAGCGCGCAGGAGTGCGGCTGCTGACGCAGGACGACGAGTGCGTGTTCCCGGTATCGCAGGATGCCATGGAGATTGTCCATACTCTTCTCCGCCTCCTTCGCCTGTCCCATGTGGAAATCTGCACCCGGCATCGGCTGACGCGTCTGGAGCGTCTGCAGGACTTTTACCACCTGACGTTTGCGCTGCCTGAGACTGCGGAGCCCACCGTCGTGGAGGCCGATGCGGTGGTGGTGACTACCGGTGGCAGCCCGCGACCGACGGGGCTCGACATGCTGCGGCCTTTGGAACTTGAAATCGTACCTCCCGTACCCTCGCTTTTCAGCCTCTGTCTGCCCGGACACCCGTTGAACGGACTGATGGGAACGGTGGTGGAACACGTGGCTGTTTCCATCCCCGGAACGAAGATGAAGGCTGACGGTCCACTTCTTGTGACACATTGGGGGCTCAGCGGACCGGCTGTCCTCAAACTTTCGTCCTATGCCGCACGGATGCTCCATGAATGCGGATACAGATGCCGCATCGCCATCAACTGGTTTGGGGAACTGAAGGAAAATGCGGTGGCCCGGGAACTGCAGGACCTGGCATCGCGAAACAGCCAGAAACAACTGCAATCGGCGTATCCTACCACCTTCAATGCCCGCCTGTGGCGCTATCTTGTCACTTGTTGCAAGCTTCGGCCCGACTGCAGGTGGGGTGAACTCCAGCCCACTACTTTGGGGCGTATGGCAGCCATGCTTACCAACCATGTGCTGGAAGTTGACGGAAAGAACCGCTTCAAGGAGGAATTCGTGACCTGCGGTGGTGTGGCATTGTCCAATGTCGATGCCTCGACCCTTGAGTGCCGTACACATTCCCGTCTGTTCTTTGCCGGTGAGGTCCTTGATGTGGATGCCATCACCGGGGGCTTCAACCTGCAGGCGGCATGGACCATGGGATATGTGGTGGCGGCACATCTGCAGTAGATAACCGGCAGATACGGTGCAGATTCCTTTTTTCTGCGTCTTCTTTCTTTGCGTTCCTTCCAGACGAAGCCTGAGCTGTATGGTTTGCAGTCCGGATGGGCCTGTTATACGTCAGAATACAAAGATCAGCACGGCAGAATCCTGTGTGGGTTCTGCCGTGCTGATTTTGCTTTAATTGCCTACTTGTCTTTGTTTTCCGTAATTCCCGATCAGAATCTGCCGGGGCCACCCATGGGTGGGCGTCTGCCACCACCAGGACCTCCACCACCAGGACCTTCCATAGGCGGGCGTCCTCCGCCGAAGCCTTCGGGATTGCGGGGGCCTTCGTCGTCATTGCCGCCTTTGCGCGATCCGTTGAAGATGTTCAACTTGTAGATGATGTGCACCATGAAGTAGGAATTGATGGAATTGTTCCATGTGTCCTCGCGCATCATGGCGGAGATGTTGCGGCTGATGTTGCTCTGTTGCTGCAGGATGTCGAAACATTGCAGGCTCACCGTCAGGGCCTTGCCTTTAAGGAACGACTGTGAGAGTTGGGCATTCCAAATCAATTCGTTGGTGTTCATGGTGGATTCGGAATATCCGCGGCGCGAACTCATGCCAATGTCCGTTGAAAACGACAGGCCACAGTCGAGGTTGAGGTTGAAAGTGCCGCCATAGCGGAAACTCCATGTGTCGAGATTGTTGGCGTTTGTCGCATCGCTGACCGAATGCTGGTAGTTCATGCTGCCGTTCAGCGACACATCCCATAGCGTACGGCGGTAACCCAAGTCGAGTTTCTCGCCCACGTTGGTCGTTTTCGCGTGTGTCTTGCCCACGCCTTCCGCCATGAACTTGTCGAAGAGTGCGTTTATGTCGTCGTAACTCGGTGTTTCCGGTATGACGAGTCCGGAAATGGAGCGGTTACTGGCGGAGTATCCCACCTGATGATTGTAGGTAATTCGGCTGTTCGTGGAGATGTTAAAGAGTTTTTGCTGTCCGAGCGAGCGGTTGTACGTCATTTCGGCACCGGTACTCCAGTTTCCGCTGATGTTTTCAGGGCGGCTGTAGCGCACACCACTGGTCTCGTCGTAGATTTGTAGGGTGGAAATGCTGCGGCGTACGTTTGAGAAATTGGCGGACACCATGGTTCCAGCCTGTTTTTCCGGGTCATAGCCGTTATAGTTCAGCCTGAACGAGTCGCTCCACGAAGGTTCCAGCCCCGTATTGCCGGCACTGATGTTCAAAGGGTTGGAAGTGTCCACCACGGGCAGGAGGTTTGTCATCGAAGGTTGCGATGAACTACCCCGATAGTTCAGGTTCAGCCGCTTGGTCTTTGAGAAGTTGATGCGCAGACGTGCCTCAGGACTGATGTTGAACACGTTGCGCACGACCGTAGTGTCAAGGGTATTGCGCTCATAGTCCAGCACGGTGTGTTCGGGGCTCAGGTTTACGGCGGCGTTGAACCGCACTTTCTCGTTGTTCATCCGCACTCCTACCCTCACACTTTGGTTGTTGTAGGTGTATTGGGCGTATTGCGAGTTCAGGGCGTCGCGGATGGCGGCGAGCATCTCACTTTCTTCGATGGTGGACATGGCTTGTACGGGGTCAACCCACGAAGCAATTTCGCTCTTTCCCGCCTGATAGAGTCCGATACTGCTGTATTCCGGGTGCTCGGCAATGACATTTTTGAGGGCGTCAGCGCTGTTGTAGAGCGAGAAGAGGGAACGGTCGGAGTCCTGGAAGCGGTGTTCGAAGTTGTAGCGCAACTCTCCGTACCATTTTCCTCCGAGAGGCTCGACGTAACTTGCGCCCACATTGACGTTCCAGTTCGTGGATGGGGTGGTGGAGAACTGGTGTGTCGAGTTGTCCTTCAGCGAATAGGAGGTGGAATTGCCGTCGTTTGCGGCAGAAGTTCCGTCGTTCGGGGCGGAATTGTCGCCGTTGCCCACCTGCTGTCGCGTGAAGATGCTCGCCTGGGAGTAACTGAAACTCTCCGTGCTTGTCCATGTTCCGTTGGCGGTGAGCGACACATTGCGTCCCTGTTTTCCGGTCAGCCGTCGCGTGATGTTGAGTCTTGCGCTGAGATTGTGCGACTGGCTCTCGCTTTCCGCCGTGCTCCGGTTCATGTTCACCAGCCATTCCGGCGTGTCTTCCGTGGTGCTTCCGCCAAAGAAGTGGTCAAGGATGTCGTCGGTATCCTCTGCTTCGGGGAATTTCTCAAAGGGATCCTCGTCGAAGGTCAGTGACCGGCTCTGCGAATCGCCGTTGCTCCTGCTGAAAGAGTAGGAGGGGCGGAAGGAAAGCGAGGTAAGCGAGTCGGGCGACCACTGCACATTGAACGCCGTGTTCAGATTATGGCTCAGATTGTTCCGCCAGGTGTGTGAGTTTTGGAAACTCTTCGACTGCGTTCCGCTCAAGAAGGTCTGGCTGCTCGACGTCGATTCCGTCTCGTTGTCGCGTCCGTTGTAGCGCACATTGCCGTTGATTTCAAAGTATGATGGGCTGAAACGCTTCAGACCGTTGTTCCAGTTGAAGTCGAATCCCGCCATTGTGCTCGTCGTAATGCCGTTTCCGGGGTTGCCGCCGCCGCGTCCTCCGAATCCGGCATCGCCGATGTTGTTGCGGGATGCAAAGGCTGTCACGCGGCTCTTGTCGGAAAACCGTGTGACAAACAGTTTTCCGGAGTAGAGGGCATGGTCGTTCCAGTCCCAACCTCCGGCAACATCGATGTTCGACACCAGGGTTTCGTTCAGTTCGCGCTTGGTCATGATGTCGAGAACCGTGGTCTCCTCGCCGTCGTCTATGCCGGTTTGCTCGGCATAGTCGCTCTTTTTGTCGTAGGCCTTTATCTTTTTCACCATATTGACGGGTAGATTCTTCATCGCCACTTCGGTGTCGCCTTTGAAAAAGTCCTTGCCGTTGATGAGGAACTCCTTGATTTCCTTGCCGTTCCACGTTATTTTTCCGTCATCGCTCACCTCCATTCCGGGGAAGAGTTTGATGAGCGCCTCCAGCGTGGCGCCTTCCGGTGTGCGGTATGCCGAGGCATTGAACACGGTGGTGTCCTCCACCTGCTCGATTTTCTCAATGGTGGTACGTACGACTGCCGCACGGAGGGCAACCTCATTGCCTTCCATCCGCAGGGGGGGGACGTTGATGGTGTCCTTAAGTACGCCAATCTTGACGTTGGCGGTTGCAGACTTGAATCCAACGTACGAAGCATGCACGATGAAAGACCCGCGGCGGTCGGTCTGCATGGTGTAGTTTCCCAGGGAATCCGTGAAGGTTCCCGTCACCAGTGTGCTGTCCGTCGAGAGCAGGCGCACGGTGGCCAGTTCCATAGGGCTGCCCTCCCGTTCGCTGACGACTGTTCCGCGCAGCAGATGCGTCTGGCCTGCCGCCCCGAGAATGCCGCAGAGGAGCAGCATGAAAATCGATAGTCTTTTTTTCATCTATGTGGTATTGTTTTGCTGTGTCCAGCGTGTTTTTGCAATGGTTTCAACAGGCGGTCCGCCGGTCCTCCGGAGTCTCTTGTGGAAAGTGCGGCACTTTGCCCCCGGAAGTACGGAACTTTTGTCCCTGGAAGTGCGGCACTCGTTCCTCGCGAAGTGCGGAGGTTTTTCCCGAATAAGATGAATGTCGGGGGGAAGAGTTAAACCTCGTGATGTACAAAATTACGAAATTATGGTAAAAATGTCAGGTCCTTTTCAATAGTTTTCTACGAAATATCCGGAATACTCGTCAAAATCTGTAAAAGCCTTTGCCGCAGATTACGGATAAAGTTGTACTTTTGCTTGCGAGATATTCTCGCATCCGTGCCGGAGAATGGCGCCCGATGTCGCCGGCAAAGTCCGGAACACCGGCGGCGACGGTGGCGCGTAACCCCGACAGAATCAAGCGGAACCCCAACAGAATCAAAGTGAAGTCCTATGCAGAAGTTTGCGGATTACATCAAAAGAATAGAAATCAAGAGCCTCTGGAACGGCCATAAGCACATCATTTGGCAATTGCAGCCGGGGGTGAATGTCCTCAGCGGCAAGAACGGAGCCGGCAAATCCACCATCATCAACCGCGTGGCGCAGCACCTGCTGGCGTTACCCTCGACGGGAGAGTTCCGCCGTAGCGAACTCCCGCAGGGGAGCCTTTTCGGGGTGCAGATTGACTTCTCGCCCTCCGATGCCACCACTATCCGCTACGATATGGTGCGCTCCGTCGACCGGCAGTTGCTGCATTCCGACCGTATCTCCACGCTCGACGACGGAAAGGTCACGACCGAACTCGACTGGCAACTGTATCAGTTGCAGCGAAGATACCTCGATTATCAGGTGAACGTCGGGAACCGCATGATACAACTGCTGACCAGCGGCGACCCTACCGCGCGGGAAAAGGCGGCGGAAGCGGCGGGGATGAAGACGCTCTTCCAAGACCTCGTCGATGATCTGTTCTCCGAAACGGGGAAAAGGATTGACCGGCAGAGCAACGAACTCCGCTTTTTCCAGTACGACGAGGTCATTTTGCCTTACCTTCTTTCGAGTGGCGAGAAGCAAATGCTGATCATTCTGCTCACAGTCCTCACGGAAGACCTGCAACCCTGCGTGCTTTTGATGGACGAGCCCGAGGTCAGTCTGCATTTTGATTGGCAGAAGCGCCTCATTGATATGATACGCCAACTCAATCCCAATGCACAAATCATCCTCACCACCCATTCTCCGGCTGTCATCATGGACGGTTGGAGCGACTGCGTGACGGAGGTCAGCGAGATTGAATCCTGAGTTTTCGCGCATCATGCACGCTTCGTCCCCGCTCGCGGTGTCGCGTTCAGTTTTCATTCCTTCCCCAGATTCAGCCTCATTTATCCATAGTATTCCATGCCAGGTCTGACATCCCAACTCGATTCCACGTACATTGCGGCCGCCAACCGCCTTGAAGGCCGCCGCGCCCCTCTGCGCATTGTGGCGTATGTGGAGAGTTATGACGATGTGTTCTTTTGGAACCAACTCCTCGGAGAGGTGGAGGACGAGGTCAATGATGCGGGTGGCCGGCGTCTGCACTTTGAGGTTATGCTGCCCAGCCGCGGCTCGCTCTGTCGCGGAAAGAAGATGGCGCTCGCCAATCGTTTGGGACCGCAGATGATAGCCTGCGTGGATGCTGACTACGACTACCTTGAACAGGGCTCCACACCCCTGAGCCAGCAGGTCTGCACATCGCCCTTTGTCCTGCATACCATCGTGTATGCCATCGAGAACTACCAGTGCTACGCCCCCATCCTCCAGCGCGTCTGCGTGATGGCGACGCTCAACGACCGCGAAATCTTTGATTTCCAGGACTTCATGGAGCGTTACAGCCAGATCATTTACCGGCTCTTCATGTGGAATGTCTGGGCATACGCCTATGGCAGACACAAGCAGTTCCCTCTTTCCGACTTTGCGGATGTCGTCAGCATCGACCGCTTCAGTCTTGCGAATCCCGACAAATCGCTCAACGCACTGCGGCAACGTTGCAACCGGAAGATGAACACTTTGCAACGACAGTTCCCCGAAGGCCGCAAGACCTTCCGCCCTTTCTGCGAGAAACTCGAGGCCCTCGGCGTCACACCCTTCACAACCTACCTCTACATGCGCGGCCACGACCTCTTCGAACACGTGGTGGGACCGGTGCTTGATGTCGTGTGTACGAAGTTGAGAAGGGAGCGTGAGGCGGAAATCACCCGCCTTGCCGTTCACGATGTGCAGAAACACAACGAACTGGCATCGTACCAACACAGTTGCGCGCCTTGGCAGGAGATGCTCCGGAAGCACGACTTCTACCGCCGTTCCCCGCTCTACCGCAAGGTGGTGCAGCGTGCCCGCGACCTTGCCGCACAGGCTTTGGCGGCGGATAATGCCGCAGCCTCCGGTGGAAGCACCCCGGTTTCCGCCGGGAAGTCGGAACTCTCTGTCGGAAATACTGATAAATGTATTGATAAGTCCGGAATATCCGCTGGAAAATCTGCGACACTCGACGAAAAACTTCGTGTTTCCGCCTTCCGGAACCCCGATGCCCGACGGCCCGATGCCCGCTGATTTTCCTTTCATCATCCGTTCCGTCACGTGCTGACACTGCCTCTTTTCAGTGCAGGATTGCAGATGTCAAGTGCCGCGTAATCCTTATTTCCCCGTGCGTATTGCCGACAATAAGTACAATGTTTCCGTCATTTCGAGTGCCGCACTACGCCGTTGGGGACACTGAATCCACATGGAATACACCGCAGACGTCGGATGAATCATTACCGCAGCATCGGAGTCTTCTGCCGGAAATCAGCGATTTTCTGTCGGAATGCTCCGATGTTTTTTCTCTTTTCCTCCACGATTATGTCTACCAGTCTACTCGTTCTTCTGGTCCTTTTCCTCTATTTTCTGCTCCTTTTTGCCGTGGCGCGCTATGGCAACCGTGGCACCGACGGCGGCGACAACGAGATGTTTTTCCGTGCGGCGCGGCGTGCGCCGTGGCCTTTGGTGGCATTCGGAATGGTCGGTGCCAGCATTTCCGGCGTCTCACTCATATCAGTTCCCGGTTGGGTTGCCACAACTTGCATGAGTTACTTGCAGATGTGCATGGGATTTGTCCTGGGCTACATCATCGTGGCCTTTGTCCTTCTGCCGGTCTACTACCGTCTTCGGCTGACGAGCATCTACGGTTATCTTGAACAACGTTTCGGCAACCGCACCCATCGTACGGGAGCCCTTTTCTTTTTGCTCAGCAAACTCACGGGTGCCGCCGCGCGCCTTTATGTGGTTTGCATGGTGCTCCACGCCTTCGTGTTCCGGCCTTTCGGCCTCGCTTTCCCGCTGACGGTGGTGTTTGTGCTGCTGTTGATATGGCTTTATACGCGGCATTCCGGCATCGGTGCCATTGTCCGCACCGACGCCCTCCAGACATTCTGCCTCCTGCTGGCCGTCTTCGGCATTCTGTGGTCCGTGATGCGGCAGTTGGACTTCGGCATCGTTGAGGCGTGGAAGGCGGTGGCGGACAGCCCCATGAGCCAGGTTTTCGTGTGGGACCCCGCATCGCCGCAGTATTTCTGGCGGCAGTTCCTCAGCGGAATCTTCATCGTTATCGTCATGACTGGCCTTGATCAGGACATGATGCAGAAGAATTTGGCCTGCGCTTCCCTGCGCGACGCCCAGAAAGATATGTGCTTTTACGGTCTCGCCTTTGTTCCCGTCAACGCATTGTTCCTTGCCCTTGGCGTATTGCTCCATATTTTCTGCGCCAACCACGGCATTTCTGTTCCCGTCCGCGGCGATGACCTGCTGCCTTCTTTGGTGTCTGCGGGCGTTCTTGGGGCATGGGTGACGATACCCTTTGTGCTTGGCATCATTTCCGCCGCATTTTCGAGCGCCGATTCCGCCATCGCGTCGCTCACCACCTCACTTTGCGTCGACATCTTCCGCCGTCCTGCCGATGTCCGCCTGCGTCGTTGGCTCCATGTTCTGGTGGTTGTGGCGTTTGTTGCCGTCATCATGGTCTTCCGTGCCCTGCAAGGTGGCAATGCCATCGACCTTATCTACACCATGGCGGGCTACACTTACGGTCCGTTGCTCGGACTTTTCGCCTACGGACTCCTCACCCGTCGCCCCGTTCTCGACCGTTGGGTGCCGCTGGTTTGCGTGTTCTCGCCCGTTGTCTGCGCCATTCTCGACCATTTTGCCCCCATCTGGTGGGGCTATCGTTTCGGTTACGAACTCCTCATGCTCAATGGTCTGCTGACCGTCGCCCTGCTTTTCCTGTTCAAGGGTTCTGCGGGAAGCACGGCGAATGTACGCTGACCCGGGGCGGACATCCCTTGAAGCAAGCCCTGCCTCCCAGCGTTTCACCGCTTGGACTCCGCAGCATTACCGCTTGAAAATCCGCAGGAATTCGTCAGAATTCCGTTTCATAACCGCTTGAAAACCGTGATGTTGCCGTTTGAAAACCCAGCGTTTTGCAAGGGATAATACATATCTTCTAATAGGATGACACATATATTTATAAATAGGATACGTTGAAACATTCAGGATACCATGAAACATTCTCACCTTTTCCTCAATCCTTTTCTGTCACGTCTGGCGATGTCGCTCGTGTGTCTGCTGGCGGTTCTGCCCGCCTTGTCCGCACGGCGCTATCCCGAAAACCTGCGCATCGTCAGTTATAATATCCGTCATGGCGAGGGACTTGACGGACGTCTCGACTACAACCGCCTGGCTGACCTGCTGGAAAAGCAGGACCCCGACGTCGTGGCGTTGCAGGAGGTGGACAGTTGTACGGGACGTTGCCACGGACGCTACGGATTGGACGAGATGGCACGGCAGATGGGCTACTTCGCCGTCTTCGGACCTGCCATCGATTTCGACGGCGGAAAGTATGGCGTAGGTCTGCTCTGCCGCCGCCGGCCTGCCGCTGTCAGGCAGTTGCCCCTCCCCGGTCGCGAGGAGGCACGCACGCTGCTCATCGCCGAATTTCCGGAGTACGTCGTCGCATGCACGCACCTTTCGCTCACGGAGGCGGACCGTCTGGAGTCAATCCTCAGCATTTCCGACGTAGCGTGCGGCTACGACAAGCCGTTTGTCCTTGCCGGCGACTGGAACGACGAGCCTTCCTCGCCCTTTATGCAGATGATGGAGCGCGAGTTTCAGATTGTCACCAACCGGAAGGCCATGACTTATCCCGCCGACAACCCCGATTGCTGCATCGACTACATTGGTGTCTACCGCACACCGCGGCATCGTCGGGTGCCAACCCGCGTGAGCGGACGCAGTTATGCCGCATGCATCAACGAGGCGGCGGTGGTGAAGCGTTGCGGAGTCATCAACGAACCCCAGGCTTCCGACCATCGTCCGGTGTATGCCGACCTGACGTTCCCCACAAAGGCTGCGGAACTGATGACCACCGAGCCCTATCTTCAGTTGCCCACACCCACGTCGATGGACGTCATGTTCCAGACGAACAGCGTGTGTCACTGCTGGGTCGAATATGGCGTTGACTCGCTGAATACGCAGAAAGCGCGGACGTTGGTCGACGGGCAGGAGGCATGTTTCGACATCGAGAACCGCATTCGCCTTGAAAACCTCCAGCCCGGGACGCGCTATTACTACCGTGTCTGCGTCAATGAACTGCTGTTGAAGCGCGGCTATGAGAACCATTTCGGCGACACCCTCCGCACGCGCTTCTATTCGTTCCGCACTCCCGAGGTGAAGACGGGCGACTTCACCTGCCTTGTCTTCAACGACCTGCACGACAACAAGGCGTGTTTCGACCATCTTCTGCGGCTCGTCGGCGACACACCTTACGATTTCGTCATCTTCAATGGCGACTGTCTGACCGAACCTTCCGACCGTAACGACGCCATACGTCTGATCCACAGCCTCGCCGACCGTGTGGACGGGGCGGAGAAACCCGTCATCTTCCTTCGCGGCAACCATGAAATCCGCAACTATTATTCGGCAGGTATGCACAGTCTTATCGGATATTTCGACAACCGCACCTACAGTTCCTTCACGTGGAGCGGCACTCGTTTCGTATTGCTCGACTGTGGCGAGGACAAACCTGACGACTCTCCGGTCTATGCCGGGCTGAATGACTTCACAAAACTCCGGAACGACCAGGTGGGATTCCTGCAAAAGGAACTCCGGAGCCGCGATTTCCGGAAGGCGGACCACCGCATATTGCTCAGCCACATCCCCGTCTTCGGCAATGTCGACGACTATCATCCCAGCCTCGAACTTTGGTCGCCCCTCCTCAAAGATGCGCCCTTCGACCTTGCCGTCGGCGCGCATACCCACGAGATGAAGTACTATCCCGAGGGTGTTGACGGGTGCCGTTACCCCGTTTTCATCGGTGGTGCTCCCACGGTTGACGGCGGTTGCGTCTGTGTGATATCGCAACGCGGAGACCAATTAGAGGTGAAAGTGCTGACCGGGAAGCCTGAAAACCGTCTGCAACTTTCGTTCTGATCATCCCCTTTTTTCGTTCTGAAATCCCCTTCTCACGGGTCGGATGCTTGGGTGTTTCCCACGTTTCCGGCCCGTTTGCTGTCCTCGCCCATACCCTTCACCGCAGATTCCACATCATTCTTCTTCGCACTTTTCACCATTTTTTCTGCGTAGACCACATCATTCGTCTTCTCTATCTTCCCCCATTTTGCGCGTATTCTCCGCCATTCGTCCGTGTGAAATTCCGCATTCTCCCAGGTGTTTTCCCGAAGTCTCCGTGCATTGCTCAGAAAGCCTCGGCACCTCTTTTTGAAAACATCGGAACAATGTGTCAGGAACCTCCGTACATTTCATCGTAAACCTCTGCTCTTATCGTTGTAAACCTCGGAAGTTTCCATCATTAACCTCCGTACATTTCATCGTAAACCTCGGCGTTTTTCCTCATCAATGTCGGTATATTCCGCCGGAAATGCCAGCACTTCATTGCTGCGAAAACGGCACAAAAAAACACCCTTCGCGAAGCAACTTGATGTTGTTCACGAAGGGTGCAGTTTTTTTTGACGGTGGTTTATGCCGCAATGTCGGTATAACCGTGTTCGGCATCGCCGTCTTTTCTTTTAGTCTTCCTTGGCGATGGCGGAACGCTTCTCGCGGATACGAGCCTTCTTACCCGTAAGATTGCGGAGGTAATAAAGTTTAGCGCGACGTACTTTACCAATCTTGTTCACCTCGATGCTCTCGATAGCGGGAGACTCGATGGGGAAGATACGCTCAACACCTACGGTGCCGGACATCTTGCGAACGGTAAAACGCTTCTTCTCACCGTGGCCGGAAATCTTGATAACTACGCCACGATAGAGCTGGACACGCTCCTTGGCGCCTTCAATAATTTTGTATGCTACGGTGATGGTATCACCAGCCTTGAATGTAGGATGCTGCTTGCCGGTGGCAAATGCTTCCTCAGCGATTTTGATTAAATCAGCCATTTTTTACTGATAGTATGGATAATGTTGATGACTCCGGAGCAACATCTTGGGATTCTACTGCGGTCTTTCCGACTTTCCCCACGGCGGAAATGGTGGGTTGATGCGGCGTGAAGCGGCGCTGAGGCTTGGCTTCGGAATGCCGGGCATCGGGGTGTCGGGGGAGGAAATGACGGCGCCCAGAGCGGTTACGCGGATGAAAATTCTGCGCGAAGTTATGCTTTTGTTCGATGATGACCAAGAATATTGCGTTTTTTTTCGATTTTTGCGCTGATATTACGGAAGTTATGCCATCTCGGACTGACTCTTTTCCGGATTTTCGCAGGGATATTTGCCGATGATGTAGCGTCGGTAGTACTCGATTGCAATGGTTGTGAGCGGAAGTGCGACGATAAGTCCGACAATGCCCGCCAGACTTCCCCAGATGCTGAGGGAGAGGAGGACGATGGCAGGGGACAGTCCCATGATTTTTCCCATGACGCGGGGGGTGACGATGGCGTCCTGAATCACCTGTACCACGCAGTAAACAAGGAGGACGAGGAGCATGGTGAGCCAGAAGGGGCGGCTGTCTTCTGCCATTTGCAGCAGGGCGAGGATGGCGGCAGGGAGGAATCCCACCACCTGAATGTAGGGGATGAAACTGATGATGCCGACGAACAGACCCATGCCGAGCCACATTTTCAGTCCGATAAGATAGAATCCTATGGTGAACATGATGGTGTTGCTGAGCGCTATCAGCGCCTGTCCGCGCATATATCCCCGCATGCCGCGTGCCACATCATCGACGAGCGTGGTGAAAAACGGGCGTCGGGAGCGCGGAATGAAGTGTATCCAGCCGGTGGAAAAACGTTCGTAGTCCATCAGGATGAAGATGAGATAGAGCACGCCGAACAGACCGGAGGCGATGCCGATGGCGATGTTTGCCGTGGAGATGAGCATGTCCCACGCCTTGGGGACGGTGGTTTTCAGCGCGTTCACCACGTTTTCCTGCTGAAGGATGCCCTGGATGTCGGTGCTGCCGGCGTAGTCATCGATGAAATGTTGCGCCCATGTCGGCAGGGTCTTCTCGTTGCCATTGGCAAGGAAGTTGAGGATGGCCTCCTTCAACTGCACGAATCCCTCGATGAAGATGGGTGCCGTGACGGCGCAAAGGGCGGAAAGGGCGATGATGCAGAGCGTAAGCGTGATGATGACGCACGGCAGACGGTAGTGGAAATGAAGGCGGAATTGCAGGAAATCCACTATGGGAACCAGCATCCATGCAATGGCCCATGCCGCAAAGAACGGGAGCAGCACGGTACTCAGGTGGCGGAGTATGAGGACAACGATGACCGCTACGACCAGAAGGAGCAGACCTCGGACAAAACGGTCGAAGGTGATGGGTGATCGGAGTATTTGCATAGGGGATTGGGGAATAGGGGGATGCTTGTGGAATTTGCGGATGTCCTTTCCGGCGATTTCCGTGTTTTCTGCGGGCGCAGTGGGTGGCAGGTGCGGAGAAACGTTGCGGAAGGACGCCCGAAGTCCACGTGTTTATTCGGTTGGCTTCAGACAGGCTTTTGCCAGATTGACGTAGAATCCTGTGACAGAGCCGCTTCCGTAGAGGAAACCTTCGCCCAAAAGCGTGCCGTCGTCGCGGATTTCGAAGACGAGGTCGGGGGAGTCGGTCTCCTGAACGCCGTAGTCGATGAGGGTGAGGGTGGTCGCCGTGAGGCGGTATTCTACGGTCTTGTCGCCGAAACGTCCTGCGGCGGACTTCACGCGGAAGTATGCTTTTCCGGGTGTGATGTTGCCGTTCTCGTCGCGGTCGATGCGGAGCAGGGCATCGACTGTGGGGACCTCGGCATCCTCACCATTGGTGCCGATGTAGTATTTCCCGGTATATTCCGGTGCCAACGCGCTTCCGGGAAGGGTGGGATTGAAGGGGGCAGATTCGAGATCCACCGTCATGAACACCGTGGACATCTCGGTTCCGTAGTACTTTCCGTTGCCTTTGAGGGTGCCGTCCGTTGCCACGTTGAAGACGATGTCGGCGGTAGTGGTGCCGTAGTTTCCGTCTCCGACGGTGACACCTTGGAGCGTCACGCTGCCGGGATTGAGGATGTAGGGCACGCAGGCGGAAATCATCCTTGTGCCCATCACGCTGACGTTCAGGAAAGCATAGCCTTCGCGGGCGTTTCCTTCGGCGTCGGTGTCGAAAAGCAGCGTAGCCTCGGCGTCGGTGACGGTGCCGAAGGCCTCGGCTTGCAGCGTTGCGGTGTACTCTTTTTCGAGTTCCGGCAGTTCAACCACGGGTGCCTTCAAGGCATTCTCCTCGTTGAGGACCACGTAACTTCCGGTGTACGATACGGAAGCGAGGGTCTGCGAGGGATGGACCTCGGCGGAAAGCCATGCCTGTTGTAGGTCGTCGGAAAGTTGGAACAGCAGATTGCCGCGTATGCTGCCGCCCTTGCCGTCGCCGATGAGGACATTCGTCAGCCAGAGTGTGCGGTGTTCGCTGTCATAAATGTAGGGCCGGCAGTCGCTGATGGCGGAAATGCTGCCGCCGGGACGGGCGATGTTCACGCTGAATGCGGCATATCCCTCCGTGGTCTCGCCCATAAGGTTGCTGTCGAGCAGCAGATTGACGCTGTTGTTGCCGTTCTCCGCCTCGTCGCAGTAGGCACCGCGGACACCAGTGTTGGAGAATGATGCCGGACCGTTCCAGGCATTGGGGGTGACAATGCTGTAGGTGTGTTCCTGCGTGTTGAGCAGATAGTGGCGGATGCCGTCTTCGAGGGTGACGGTCACCCATGTTCCGTTGGCGGTGTAGGGATATTCCGTGCCGTCGAGCGTGGCGGTGCCGAAGCCGTCGAGGCTGATTTCAGGCAGATTTCCCGCTTCGTCGCTGTAATTTCCCGCCTCGGCGGACCGGGGAATGAAGGAGGGTGCGTCGCCGGGTGCGTAGATATATTTCAGACGTACCTCACCATCGTAGGTGACGAGCGCCTCGCAGGCTTCGGAAATGCTGTTTCCACGGAGGAAATTCACCGTGGCTTCCGTGCCGTTGTAGCCGTAGTCCGTCAGGAAGAACCATGCTTTGTCGCCATCGGTGCCGATGGTCTCGACGAGCGTCTGGAACTGGCTGTCGTCGCGTTGGGCAACGGTGCAGGTGAAGTCCTGCTTGCTGAAGAGATAGACCCGCGTATTCTCTATGCGGTCCTCGTTGAAATCGTGGATTTCTGCGAGGATGTAGCGGTCATTCAGGAATCTTCCGTTCGTTCCGTACGCAGGTTGGTCGCGGTAACTCAGGTCGGGGCTCTCGTCTTCTTCGAGTTCGTCAACGTGATGTGTGAAACTTTGTGCCTCCGTGTTGAAGTCGTAGAGGTCGGCGAAGGCGTAGTTCATCGTATCGGTCGACGCGATATGGTTCGAACCGTTCGCCAGAAGCGACATGGTGATGCAAGGCTCTTTGGCGCTCGTCACAAGGCTTCCCGTGGGGCGCACGGCATAGCCCTTGTAAGTTCCTACGAAGTCGCAGCCCTCGTAGACGGTACGCTCGACGGCGATGGCGCGGATGACCACGGGCTCGTTCGGCATACGGAATGCCAAAGCGTTGACACCGAGCAGGTTGTCTTTCTTGGCATCGACGAAGACGAAGCCGGGAATGTCGGAATAGACCTTGCCCGTGTAGAGGCCTTCTACCACATAATAGAAGTCGAAGCCTATGGTTCCGCGAATGTCGAAGTGGACCTTGTGGTCGGCACGAGCGGCAGTCCAGTCGAGGGGTTTCGAGGAATCCATGATGTGGTCGTTGTTGATGCAGTCGAGCATGACGACACTTGCATTCTCCTCGTGCTGACGTTGGATTTCGAGATAGTCGTCGCCCACGGCGGAATATCGGATGCTGGGATATTCAGTCATGGGGAGGGTGGTGGTGGAACCGTCGGAAAGCGTGACGGTGAAGGTGGAGAAACCTTTGCCGTTGTCCTGTCCGTAGCCGATGGCAACGATGTCGCTGACCATGAAAGCACGGATGTTTCCGTCGGTGGAGACGGCGTCGAGGCGGTCGCTGGCCTGTGCGACGGCGGTGAGGATGGCCGTCATGAAGAGGCAGAGTGCCAGGGAGATGGATTTTTTCATGGCAGGGTGATGGAATAAGTGGTGCGTCCGATGTTAACGAGATAAAGGCCTGCGGGGAGGTTTTGCAGAGAAACCTCGTGATGACCGTTGGCAGTGGCGTGGTGAATGCGCTTGCCCTGGGCATTGAAGACGGCAATGCGTGTGCCGTCGGGCAGGTTGTCGATGACGATGCGCCGTGCTGCGCCGTCCAGTTGCGGGCGGATGGTGGCAGGATCGGCGGCAATCTGGCTGATGCCTTCAAGATAAGTGAAGTCGAAGCCCAGGAGTTGCTCCCGAGGGAACGCCACTGTGGTACGTCCATCGCTGAAGATGGCTTCCGTATCGCTGAAGGTGGTGGTGAGTTGTTCGGAGAGCCCGATGGTGTTTTCAATGCCGTCAGTGGTCTTCACCACGATGGCGTTGAAGTTTTCGGCCGTTGCGGTGGAGAATATTCCACCCATCAAGGCACCGATAAGTATCTTTGAGAATCGCATATTGGGGAGTTTGAGAATGAATGTTCAGAGAAAAGCGATAAATATCTTATATCCTTGAAAACCAGTGTTTTGAAAATGCTTGCAGAAAGTCCCGAAGTCTGTGCGGGAATGTTCCGCACTTTTGTCAATAAACCTCCGCACTTTCCTTGATAAACTTCCGCACTTTTATTGGTGAATTTCCGTACCTTTTTTGATAACCTTCCGTACTATCGTTGATAGAGTTTCTCGCTTCTATCAAATAAGTTCGGCACTATCATTGATGGACTTCCGTATTATCGTCAATAAACTTCCGTATTGTCATTGATGAAAGTTCGTATTATCATTGATGAGAGTTCGTATTGTCATTGATGAAAGTTCGTATTGTCATTGATAGACTTTCGCAGCATTTATTTAAAAGGCTTGCGCCAGTTGCAGCCTTCCTTCCATCTTGAGCAGCCGTATGCCGTGTTTCCCTTGATGACCTTCCCTTCTCCGCAAAGCGGACACACGCTTCCGGCACGGATAATCTTGCGTTTCGGTGCGGAGGCATCGGTGTTCGGTGCGGAGTTCGCGGCGGTCTTCCTTGCGCCTGCCGTTTTTCCGGCGGCGTTTGCGGCGGTTCCGGTGTCCTGAGCCTGCATGATGCGCCGGTTCGACGGGTCGCGCATCACCTCGTTCACGATTTCGCTTACCATAGCCTTGAGTTCGGCGATGAATTGTGCGGCGTTGTACTCGTGATGTTCAATCTGTCGGAGTTTTTTCTCCCAGATTCCCGTCAATTCTGCGCTCTTCAGCAACTCTTCTTTTATGATGGCGATGAGGGAAATGCCGATTTCTGTGGGTTCAAGACTCTTCTTTACCTGCCGCATGTAGCCTCTTTTGTAGAGAGTCTTGATGATTTCCGCCCGGGTTGACGGCCTTCCGATGCCGTTTGCTTTGAGGGCGTCGCGGAGTTCTTCGTCGTCGACGTTCTTTCCTGCGGTCTCCATGGCTCGAAGTAGCGTGGCCTCGGTGTAGGGCTTTGGAGGTTGGGTGGCACGTTCCGTAAGCGTGGGGACGTGCGGCCCGCTTTCACCCTTCAAGAACGGAGGCATCTCCTGCTGTTCGCCGTCGTTTGGCGTGGAAGTGCCCTTGATGATGACGCGCCATCCGGGGTCTGTGATGATTTTTCCTGTGGCTTTGAAGGCAACCGGGCTACCATCGCCCACACATGCCCGCTCCGTGTTCTGCTCCACTTGGCCTTCGATGGTCGTTGTGGCGTACTTGCAGTCGGGATAGAAGGCGGCGATGAAGCGGCGTGCGATAAGGTCGTAGACATTCCATTGCAAATCCGAGAGTCCGCGCGGGGGTATGCCGGTGGGAATGATGGCATGGTGGTCGGTAATCTTTGAGGAATCGAACACCTTCTTCGATTTCTTCAGCGGTTTTCCGCGCAGTGCCGCCATGTAGTCGCCGTAAGTCTGGGCGGAAGTGTCGCCGATGCAGCGTACATCCTTGATGCCGTTGAGGATGCCTCCGCACTTCGGATACACGTCTTCCGGCAGGAAGGTGGTGTCGACGCGGGGGTAGGTGGTGTATTTCCCCTCGTAAAGTTGCTGGATGAGTTGCAGCGTGAGGTCGGCACCATAGCCGAACTTGCGGTTGCATTCCACCTGAAGCGATGTGAGGTCGAAGAGTCGCGGCGGGGCTTCCGTGCCGTTCTTCTTCTGGATGTCGGTGACGGTGAACGGATTCTCCTCGATGGCTTTGAGTGCCGCCTCGGCCTCTTCGCGGTTGGTGTAGCCGCGTTTCATGGCATTCTTCGGTGCGTTTCCGCTTCCTTCTCCGTTGTTTCCCTTGCCTTCTCCGTTGTCGTCCCCCTCGTTGTTCTCGTCCGCCACCTTTGCCGTGAAGGTGACATCGCGGTAAATGGTGGAGAGAACCCAGAAAGGTTCGGGCTTGAAGTCCTTGATTTCGTGGTAGCGCTTGACGATGAGTGCAAGTGTCGGTGTCTGCACGCGCCCGATGCTCAGGGGTTGGGCACGCCCAGGTCCGCTGTTGTTCTGCCCATATTTCAGGGTGTAAAGGCGGGTGGCGTTCATGCCCAGCAGCCAGTCTCCGATGCTGCGGCACAGGGCTGCCTCATAGAGGGATTGGTAGTCTTCCTGCGGACGCAGGTTGGCAAAGCCCTCGATGTACGCCTCATCGGTCATCGAACTCACCCACAATCGCTTGACGGGACACGTGGGTTGGGCCTGCTGCATCACCCATCGCTGTATGAGTTCGCCCTCTTGTCCGGCATCACCACAGTTGATGATCATGTCGGCTTTTTGCATCAGTCGCTTGATATGTTCGAACTGTCCGCGGTATTCCTCCTTCAAATGGATCTGGAACCGTGGCGGAATCATGGGCAATGTGGAGAGTGCCCACATTTTCCACTGGGGAGAATACTCCTCAGGGTTCTTCAATTCGCACAGATGACCATAGGTCCACGTCACCTGGTAGCCGTTTCCTTCGAAATAACCGTTGTGGTTCTTGTCGCGGCAGTCGGTGGTGGCTTTCAGAAGTCGGGCGATATTTTGTGCTACCGAAGGCTTTTCGGCGATACAGACAATCATTTCTGGTAGAGGGTTCTATGGGGGTTAGGGGTTCAATGCTCCGAATGTCCTGTCTTTAATCCGTATGTCTTTTGTTTTTTTCAGGCAGGTTTCAATAACCGGTCTTCATAGGAATGGGCTGGAAATAATGGTTGAAACCTATGGTTTATACTGAAAACGTTGTACTTATATATGTGTACAATGTTCAGATTTCATGCGTACAACGTTCTACGTTATGCGGAAATCGTTCAGATTCTATACGTACAACGTTCTATTGTTATGCGGAAATCGTTCAGGACTTGTACTCGGGAAAAATCCGGTTTATCGTACCTTCGGCGATGAGGGTGCGGGCGTCTCCGGTGAGGAGTGTGGAGGTTGCCTCCGTTTCTGCGGTGCTTTCCGCCATTGCCCACACGGTGTCGACGGCGGGAAGTGCGGTCTCGAGTTCGTGGGTGGAGAAGAGGATGGTCTTTTGTTCCGTGGTGCAGAGGTGTCGAAGCAGCATCATGGTCTGCACGCGGGCGCTGTAATCGAGGAATACCGTCGGTTCGTCGAGGATGATGACGGGTGTGTCCTGCGCGATGGTCCGTGCCAGCAGTACGCGTTGCCGCTCACCGTCGCTGAGCGTGTTGAGGTTTCTGTCCCTCAATGCCCCGATGCCGCAGATTTCCATCGCCTTTTCAATGGCGCGGTGGTCGTCCGCCGCGAGTCGTCCGCCGAGGGTGGTGTAGGGAATCCTCCCCAATGCCACGGTGTCAGCCACGGAGATGGCGGGTGCAAGGTAGCGCGATGGCGTCAGCACCACCGATACCGTTTTGGGTCCGATGCGCTTCTCGCCGCCGTCATCTCCGGTAACCGTCACCTTCCCTTCCAGGGGGCGTTGCAGTCCGCATACGGTTCTCAGGAGGGTAGACTTCCCGCTGCCGTTGCGTCCCACCAAGGCAGTGAGCGTGGCTTTCGGGAGACTTGCGGTGAGGGATTGCGCCACAAGATGTTCCCGATACCCGATGGAAAGCCGGTGGAGATGGAGCATTTTTTAGGAATGGTTTATGATTCGGTGCGGAAACATCCGCGATGGTTGCGGAAACTGTTGGGGTAAAAGAATGCGGAAGAGAAGACTTCGTGCCGGAAAGTATGGCATTCCGGAAGTCTCTCCTCCGCAAAGATCGTATCGGGTTTCCCCTTCGGAGGGTGGGAATACGTGGACTTCTCCCTCCCTGATGGTTGTTGGAATTGGTACCTGAGCCGGACGGTGTAAATTGAAACCGCAAACCTTTAGGTGCGTTTCAACAATCAGTCTGGCATGTGTAGTATGGTTTTCGGACTAAAATCCCTGTACGTTCAGCCGCAAAGCATGCTGTGCTTGAACTTCGTCCGGCGCTTTTCTACACCGGCAGGTCAGCACGTTTCTATGCTCGGGCTTGACGCAAACCGTTTTCAACTGCTTACGTTCTGCCCATTTGGCTTGATGAATGCGATTATTTACAGGGGGCTTCCTCCCGATAACCGTCACAAACTCCGGTGGATTTACTTTGCGGAATCCACCTTGAAGACGTCAAGGTTCTTCAGGAATTCGGTACATTCCTCAAACGTTTTGAAGGTGTTTTCGGGCTTTACGACGTCGGGGATGAAGTCCATCTTCTGAAGAAGGTAGGCGGGTTGAGGCTGGATGATGGTCATCAGTACGAGAACGCCACGCTCCTGGAGTTCCTTAACGGCCGTCTCCATGGCGTAGACGCCGCTCTGGTCCATGAACTTCACGCGCTTCATGCGCAGGATAACCACCTTGGCATTGTCGGGAACCTGGTGCATGACCTTGTTGAATCCCGTGATGGAACCGAAGAAGATGGGGCCGTGGAAGCGCTCGATGTAGATCTGATGCTTGATGTCTTCGGGGATTGATGCCTCGTCTGCCCAGGGGCTTTCTTCGGCAGCGGCATCCATGGCAACGTAACTTCCTTCCGCCAAATCGCTGGAACGCTTCATGAAAAGCACGCTTGCCACCACCATGCCGATGCCGACTGCGGTGAGCAGATCGATGAAGACGGTCATGAAGAATACAATGAGAAGGACGAAGGCGTCCGCACGTGGAATCTTGCGAAGGTCCTTGAATCCGCGGAAATCGATGATGCCCCATCCCACAGTGATGAGGATTCCGGCGAGGACAGCCAGGGGAACGTACTGGACGAGTGCGCCAAGTCCCATGAGGATGGCGAAGAGAAGGAGGGAGTGGATGGCGCCGCTGAGTTGCGTACGTCCGCCGCTCTTCACGTTAACCACGGTACGCATGGTGGCACCTGCGCCGGCAAGACCACAGAAAAGTCCGGCAATGGCGTTGCCGATGCCCTGTCCCATGAGTTCCTGGTTGGGCTTGTGGTGCGTTTTTGTGATGTTGTCGGCCACGACACTCGTGAGCAGGGTGTCGATGCTTCCGAGTCCTGCCAGGGTGAGTCCGGGTACAAGGCTGTTGGTGATGAGGGTATACCAGTCGAGACTGCCGAGGTCTACGCCGTCCTTGCAGAAGAAGGGGAGGGGAAGTCCGGCGGGAATGCTGCCAATCTTGGGGAAATCGCCCTTAATGAACAGACTTACGACCGTCATGACAATGAGTGCCACGAGCGTTGCGGGCACCTTTTTCGTGATTCGTGGGAAGAGTTGCACGATGAGGATGGTGCCGATACCCAGGATGAGCGCAATCCAACTGAGGCCTTCGCTGGCACGGTCGTAGTATTCGCAGATCATGTCGACCACGAGAACGGGACTTTTCAGACCAATCAGCGGATAAAGTTGCTGAAGGATGATGATGACGCCGATACCGCTCATGAATCCTGACAGCACAGGATAGGGGATGTAGCGCACATACTTGCCTATTCTGATGATTCCGAACAGGATTTGGAAGAGTCCGCAGAAGATACCTGCGAGGCTCATTGCCACGATTACATTGGCGAACGCCGCTTCTTGCGACATGTTTGCTTGGTGTGCTGCGGTCCATGCTCCGCTGACGATGCTGGCGGTGATGACGGTCATGGGGCCGGTGGGACCGCTGATCTGGCTGTGCGTGCCGCCGAAAATGGCAGCGAAGAATCCGAGAAGCGTGGCACCGACAAGGCCGGCAAGGGCGCCCATGCTGCTGGCTCCCTCGGCGTCAATGCCGCCAAACGCCTGGATTCCGAAAGCAAGCGCAAGGGGAAGGGCCACGATTCCGGCGGTAACACCTCCGAAGATATCGCCCTTCAAGTTGTTGGTTGAGATAAAAGCCATAAATATCTGTTATATGAAATTTTGGATGCTTGGGTGTCTGTCGAGGAGACTTCCTGATGTGCTGTGCTGAAGTCTTTTACTGCAATTTCAGAAGTCTGCAAAACGTTTACGGAAGTCCGCGACTGTTTTTGCAGATGAGGAGGTGGGCAAGTGCGGTGATGTCCCTGCAGCGATGAGGCTGAAGGTGTGAAACCTGTGCCGAAAGTCCTCTGGCGGAATGCCCGAAGTTCACTTTCCGACCTCGGATGTCGTCCCCTGAAAACTTTGCAAAATTAGATTTTTTTTAGAGAAAGTCCAAACTTTTTTCTCCCTCTCTGCCCACTATGTGGGTTGAGTGTGCGAAAACGACACCTCGGGAAAACGATATTTCTCCTTTGCGCTTTCATGCGTGCGGATGCGCATTCCCGTGTGCGGCGCTGCGAGGAAGGGATGTGGCGCTGCGGAATGTGAGGTTGGCGTCAGCGCGTGTTCCCGCGTCCATGATGCTGGAATTTTGTTTGCCGGTGCCGGTTCCTGTAGCCATTGTGCGCGTTGCGCAAGGTCGTTTTCCGGTTGGCATCCTTGCTTTTCCGTTGTCGATTTCTGCGCAGTTTCCGCGCAATTTTAACGGGGGAAAAGGTGGAATTTTACCGAATGACGGCATCCGGATGGACGTTTTGGCCTTCATTTTGCAAAATTCTGCATTCTTCCGCATCCCGTTTTGCGGCATTTCTCGCCGCAGTGTAGGATCATCCTACACCCCACGCCGTCGTTTTGCACGTATGGTGCAGATTCCTTTTTCTCATCCTACACACAAAAATCATCAATCTGCGCTGACGTTTTCCTGAAATGGTGTAGGATGTGTAGAAGAAAATTGAAAAAAATATTAAAGGAGAGAGACGAACCTGTCAGAACTTCCGCAAAACGCGCGGGAAAGAACGGCACTTCCTGCCCGAAAATGCGGCGTTTTCATGCGCGGAATGCCGCGTTTTTACCATCAGCCGGAACGGTTTGGTCAAATTCAATTTGTCGGCTTCAGAAAAGTCACCAATCCTCCGAAAAAGGTGCCCGGCAAACGGAACGGCTCATCTTTATACACGATATGGTTTAGACGGATCCTTTTG
This sequence comes from uncultured Bacteroidales bacterium, assembly GCA_945833885.1. Taxonomy (GTDB): domain Bacteria; phylum Bacteroidota; class Bacteroidia; order Bacteroidales; family Bacteroidaceae; genus Alloprevotella. The sequence continues at coordinate 15,796 of CAMAFY010000015.1, read as the reverse complement.
ATGGCAATGCTCCGATTTCTTCAAGGCAGGTTTCATATTCTGCCCTTCCGGTGGCGGCGTTTTTTTCGTCGGACTTTCCTCTCCCTCCTCCCACCATGGCATAAAAAATCCGTGCGTTGCCTGCTTCCGTACGGTACATTTTGCGTATTGAAATCGTCGAAAATGCGGAAAAGATGGTGGAAAGTTCCTCTGTTTGGAGGCACAAGTTGCGGAATATTAGTAAATTTGCTGCGGTGGCGCTACCCGTTTTGGTCGCTTCCCCTGTTTCCGGATAAAGGTTGCTAGCCCTCGAAATTCCGAAATTCCGACCTGCGGGTTGCTGACATTCCGGCGGCATCTTCCGGCGCCGTTGCCGACTTGTGGCGCGCCACGCCCTTCCGGAGGCACGCGCCGTTCCCGCCGCCTTCAAGATATTCACCCTTCAACGTATTGCAGAACCTATGATTTCCCACCCCCGACTCGATACCGACCGCCTGTATCAATTCCTCGATTACGTGCCCTATGACGTCACGTCCGGCGGACTCTACACCCCGGAGACCCTCTATGCCGGCTACGATCTTTGCCGTCCTGAAAGTTTCCACGACACTTACGACCAGATTGTCTACCGTTATTATCTCGAAACGGGAAAAATTCCCAGCAATCCCTACGAGGCGCTCGCCCGTTCGCTCCACGACCACTTCATAACAATGGCACTTTACGAACTGTTGGCCTGCTATGAGCCTTGCCGCATCGTGGGTGTGATGGGCGGAAGTGCGATGTCGCGCACCGATGCCGCCTATCGCCAGATAGTGGAGATTGCCAAACGCCTCACGGAGGACGGCTCGCTCATGGTCAACGGCGGAGGCCCGGGTGCCATGGAGGCGTGTTGTCTGGGCGGAAGGCTTGCAGGACGCCACGAGGCCGAGGTGGACGATGCCCTGATGCGCCTGAAATCCGCCCCGACGCCCCACGATGCGGGCTACATCGACCGCGCCTTTGAGGTGGCGGACATCTATCGTCAGGAGGATTATGAGACGCTTAGCATCCCGACATGGTTCTATGGCCATGAGCCCACTACGCCCTTTGCCACCCATATCGCCAAACTTTTCACGAACAGCGTCCGCGAGGACCAACTCCTGACCGTGTCCTTCGGCGGCGTCATCTACACACCCGGAAGCGCGGGAACCATGCAGGAAATCTTCCAGGAGGCGGTTCAGAACCACTATCTTACGTATGGCATCGCCAGTCCTATGGTGTTTGTGGGCAGGAAGTTCTGGACCGAGGATATGCCCGCGTTCAGCATGCTCGACCAATTATCGGCATCCGGCCGCTACAAGCACCTGCAACTGACGCTCACCGACGACATCGATGAGGCGGTGGAGGTGATACAACGCTTCCAGAAGAGCGGGGAGGCGCAACGCATGAACCGCGAATCGGGTATCAAGAGCACCATGGGCGTGAAGTGACACCGCGCGAGGCTCCGTGGCGAAGGGCACGGCACAGCATTCGCCATTTCCGCGCTTCGGATGCGGCTGGACCGGTGTCGCAGATTCCCGTTTCTGCCATTTTGCAAGGAAAGTGTTGATGCTCAGCTTTTTCTGTCGCACGTTCCTTTGTGGCTCTTCTTGTGAAATTGACCGAAGGGGTCAAAACGTTGAACTTCGTTCTTCGTGTTCTCGCCACGGCATAACGTGAACGTTCCCCAGGACAGGGTAGAAAAACGGGTGACGTTTTGCGGAAGACGTCCCCGATTATCCGTAGGGTCATTCCTCAACGTGTTTGCGGATATAATCCTAATTGTTTGTAGATGCGCCCTTTATTGTCTGTAAACATCATCTTATAAGATATGAAAATTCTTCTACTCCTTTGGATGTTCCTCTCCGCTTTCATTGTCCGTGCGGAAGGAACCGTCAGGTCCGGCGCCGTCTGGCCCGACAACCGCGGACAGCACATCAACGCCCACGGCGGAGGAATCCTCTACCACGACGGACGTTACTACTGGTTCGGCGAGCACAAGTCCGCCGAAACCACCGCCGCCCTTGTGGGCATCACCTGCTATTCTTCGGAAAATCTGACCGATTGGCGCTATGAAGGTGTGGCGCTTCCCGTGACGGACACCGCAGGAGACGAACTGGAGCGTGGCTGCATCATGGAACGTCCGAAGGTGGTTTACAATGCTTCCACGCGGAAGTTTGTCCTTTGGTTCCACCTCGAATTCAAAGGTCAGGGCTATGGTGCCGCACGGTATGGCGTGGCGGTGAGCGACCATCCGACCGGGCCCTACCGCTTTCTCCGTTCCGGACGCGTGAATGCCGGGGTGCAACCGCTGAACATGAAGGGCAGCATGGCGGACCTCGACACCCTCGATGTCTGGGAAAACGCCGAATGGTGGACGCCGCAATGGCGACGTGCCGTGGAGGACGGACTCTTCATGCGCCGCGATTTCGATGGCGGACAGATGGCGCGCGACCAGACCGTCTTTGTGGATACCGACGGTAGGGCCTACCATATCTATTCGTCGGAGGAGAACCTGACGTTGCAGATAGCGGAACTTTCGCCGGACTATACGGCACATACAGGACGCTACATCCGCGTGGCGCCCGGAGGACAGAACGAAGCCCCCACCGTTTTCCGCCACGGCGACACCTATTGGATGGTCACCAGCGGCTGCACGGGCTGGGCTCCCAACCGCGCACGCCTCTTCTCGGCACCGAGTATCTGGGGACCTTGGCGGCAGCACGACAACCCTTGCCGGGGAAAGGATGCCGACACCACCTTCGGCGGGCAGGGAACTTACATCCTCTCCACGCCCAAAGGCCACATCTTCATGGCGGACATCTGGCGTCCGAAGCAGCCCGATGACAGCCGCTACATCTGGCTGCCCATCACCTTCGAGGACGGCCTTCCCGTCATCCAGTGGCGTGACGAGTGGTCGTTTTGATGGCGGAAAACCTCGCGGCATCGCTCCGATCCATCCCCAAACATCGACAAAGCCATGCTCGATGTCCCCCAATCTGCGTTGGACAATCACAGGACAAGAGCCCCTTGGAGCGGATTTGGCACAGTCCTGACATTGTATGATGTTCCGGCATCAGTTGATTCCATCATTGCCGATGGTGAAGAATACAACAAACCGATGTCTGTCTATAGCATAGAAGGTCGGCGAGTGAGCAAAGATACCCGTGGACTTGCCGTTGTGAAGGGCAAGAAAATGATGAGATGAAGGCATCCATAACGGTGGTTTGTTGAACAAAACCATCCGTACTTTATAATAAAACGGACGGCTCTACCCGGGGAAAAGGGTGTGAGCCGTCCGCTGTCTGTATGGAATTATGAAAAGGGAATTGCAAAATGTGTTGTAAGGAATCGCAAATTCGCAAAAGGGAAATCCCCGCCACATTTGTTCTTTTCAGGCGGATTCCCTAAATTAAGTTTGCCGGAATTTGAGATTTTCATGGAAATTAAATCAAAATTGTTGTGGATCATCCAGATGAGCGGCATCGCAACATACGGAGTATGATGTCGTTATGTCTTGGCAATAAAAACGTCGGGGATGGTATTTCGTTTTGATTAGACGAGAGGATACTTCCTTGAAACCTTATATCATTTCAAAAACAGCATTGGGAAATCCTCCTGATAATCGTTGTGGTTATTTGCTGGAAAAGTAAAAACAAAATATGGAAACAGCCAAGACTGAAAATAAATCCACAAAAAAACGACCCACACATTTGAGCATCGTTGAGAGGCTTGGCGGGTTCTAGTGATGCGAAGGTAGTGCTTTTGTATGGAATAAGCAAGGTTTTTGAAAGAAAAGTGAGGAAAAAGGGTTTCGTTTTACTGTTGCGTGGGTGATAGAAATCAGATTTCAAGACGTCTTAAGCCGCATTGTTAAAGGAATCTGTCAAGATAAAAAACGGAAAACGTCAGAATAAAAATAAATCCGTCCAAGCAAAAGTTGGGATTTGCCAAACAAAAAAAAGACGACCTGCGGAATATCGCAAGTCGTCGTTCAAAAGTAGCGGGGCCGGGGATTGAACCCGGGACCTCATGATTATGAATCATGCGCTCTAACCAGCTGAGCTACCCCGCCAGAAACTTTGAGGTAAGGAATAACCTGTTCCCCTTGTTCTGCGATGCAAAGTTATGGCAGTTTTCTGAAACGTCAAAATATTTTTCGGAAAAAATGGAGAAAAAATGCTGTTTGCTTGGCACTTTTGCTATTTATACCCTAAAAAATGCGAAATATAAGCCGTAAGAACCCCGATTTTCGCGGGGAAAGCGGTATTTTTGCACTAAATTGGTGGTTGCAGTGTTCCGGAAGGTCCATACGGGCATCTCCGCCCTTGTTTTCGCCGCTTTCCGCTGTCCGTTCCGCGGATGTCGGACGTCGTGCGGCAAGATTGCCGGAGGTCCTCCATACCCAGTCCGCCGTTCCGCGCTCCACCTTCAACATCACTTCCCAGAACTTCTACCAGATTCCCAAAACCGACATGGACATCATCACCATACTTGGCCCCACGGCATGCGGAAAGACCGGCTTTGCCGTAGCGCTTGCCCGCAGCATCGACGCCGAAATCATCGGCGCCGACTCCCGACAAGTGTACCGGCGTATGGACCTGGGTACCGGTAAGGATATGGAGGAGTATGGCGAGATTCCGGTGCATTTGGTGGACATCGCCGAGCCGGGCACCAAATACAACCTGTTCCGATATCAGCATGATTTCCTCGAAGCCTACCGTGCTATACGTGCGCGCGGGCGGCGCGTTATATTATGTGGTGGCACAGGATTGTATCTCGAAAGCGTGGTGCGCGGGTACCAGATCAGCGAGGTTCCCCGCAACGATGCCCTCAGGGCGGAACTCGAAGGCCGGTCGTTGGAGGAACTTACCGCCATGCTGGCACGGTTGAAGGCCCAATCGGGCACCACCATGCACAACACCACCGACGTGGATACCGCGAAGCGTGCCATCCGCGCCATCGAGATTGAGACCTACAATCTGCAGCAGGATCCCCTCGGACGCAGGGATTTTCCTGCATTTAGTAGCCTGAACATCGGCCTCGACATCCCCAGGGATTTGCGGCGCGAACGCATCACCGCGCGCCTGAAAGCCCGCCTCGATGCCGGTATGCTCGACGAAATCCGGGCATTGCTTGCCGAGGGAATCCCCGCCGAGGACCTCATCTATTACGGGTTGGAATACAAATACCTTACCCTCCACGTCATAGGTCAACTGACGTTTGACGAGATGTTCACCCAACTCGAGACCGCCATCCACCAGTTCGCCAAGCGGCAAATGACATGGTTCCGCGGCATGGAACGAAGGGGAACACCCATCACCTGGATTGACGCCACGAAGCCCATGGAGGAAAAAGTAGCGGACGCCCTTGATGCCATTGCCCGTGCCGAGGGCGGGAATGCTGAGGCCTGACACCCCGCTTCCCCGAATCCCGCAGCCGGAAGATCCGCCATCGGGCATGGGGGCTGCGGACAAATGTCATGACGGCTCCAAGCCTTCGCCCGAAGACTGCCGCTGGAATGCACGGCGGTGTCTTGTGGAATCCTTCTCCGGCATTCCCGTATACATCCCGGACATTTCTGAAAATCCGGCGTAACTCCTGAAAGACAATACATAACGGTGGCGGCAACAGCCTCCATCCCCCACAAAACATAGGGTGGAACCTACGCGTTTCCCACCCGGAATATACCACATGAAGTTTTCCCTGCACTCACTGAAGCCCAAGCGCATAGACACGTTCATCACCGAGAAGTTCCTGCAAATGTTCGTTGCAGCCTTCTTTGTGTGTCTGTTTATCTTCATGATGCAGTTCACATGGCGCTATATCGACGACCTCGTCGGCAAGGGTCTGACGCTCGATGTGCTGGCACAGTTCTTCTGGTACATGGCCATCACGCTGGTGCCCCAGGCATTTCCGCTGGCGTTCCTCCTGGCATCGCTCATCACCTTCGGCAATATGGGCGAGAATCTCGAACTCCTCTCCATGAAGGCTGCCGGCATCCCGCTACTCAGGGTGATGCGTCCGCTCATTTTCTTCTGTCTCCTCTCCACGGGAGTGTCGTTCTATTTCCAGAATACCTTCTCGCCCAGCGCCCAGCGCAGCCTGCGTCAACTCCTCATTTCCATGCGCGAAAGCCAGCCGGCGGTGGAGATTCCCGAAGGAATATTCTATAATGGCATCCCGAACGTCAACATTTACGTCGAGAAGAAGGACGCCAAGACCGGAAAACTCTACAATGTCATCATCTACAAGACGGACCAGGGCTTCGACAAGGCGCAGATTGTGCTCGCCGACTCCGGACACATGTCGATGACTGCCGACAAACTCCATCTGCAACTTGAACTATGGAACGGACATCAGTTCCAAAGCATGCAGCAGGGACAGGCATCGTCGAGGATAAACGCCAACGAGCCCTACGACCACGAGGTGTTCATGCAGAAATACCTCCTCATAGATTTCGACGCCAACTTCAACCTTTCGGAGAGCGAGGTGCTACGCAACATGCCCTCGGCAAAGAGCATGGCGCAGATAGAACTCGATGCCGACTCCATGAGTGCCCGTCTCGACAGTGCCGCACTCTCGTACGTCAACGTCGTAAAGTCGAGACAGATGGCGCGAAGGGCGGAACTCTCGCGCGAGGATTCCGTGCGTCTGCAGAAGATCTTCAAGGCGAAACCCTTGAACATCGACAGCGTTTTCGCCAAAGCCAAGGACCTTCAGCGTGCGAAGAACACGGCAGACATGGCCGTTAGACAGATGTCGTACGACCTGAACTGGAAGAATGAAATCAACGAGGGCGAGGAGGTGAACATCCGCCGCCATTGGATAGAGTGGCATACGCGCTTCTCCCTCTCCCTTTCCTGCCTGCTCTTTTTCTTCATCGGCGCACCGTTGGGCGCCATCATCCGCAAGGGCGGACTGGGTATGCCCGCCGTTGTGAGCGTAGGCATCTTCATTATCTATTATATCATCAATATTTCGGGTATGAAGATGGCGCGTTCCGGCAACATCGCCATGGAACTCGGTATGTGGATCTCCACCGCCGTCCTCCTGCCGGCAGGCGTTTACCTGACGTATATGTCGAACCGCGACTCGCAGGTGTTCAACAAAGATGCCTATATGGCCATCATCCGCAAGGTGCTGGGACTGAGAGTGAAGCGCCATCTGATGCTCAAGGAGGTCGTCATCGACGATCCCGACTATCGTCATGACCTGCTCGAAGTGCGCGAACTGCGGCAACTGCTGCTGCGCATGAAGGCAAATCCGCTGATGGGAATCAACTATCTGAGGTTCCGGAAATCGAAGGATATGGAGGAACTGACAGAGCGTCTGGAATGCCTTATCGAAGAACTTGGCAACACCCGCGACATCTACATCCTGCAGGCCTTGAACTCCATGCCCGTCATCTCCAAGCGCCACTTCTTCCGCGACAAACGTCAACTGCTCAAACAGTTCGATGTGTTGGAGAAACTGCTGAAGAAGAACCACCTGACGGAGGAGGAACTGGAGGAAATCGACGGACAAATGCCGGAAACGGACGGTGCAATGCTGGAAACGGACGGTGCAATGCTGGAAACGGATGGTGCAATGCCGGAGGCGGATGGTGCAATGCCAGACGAAACATCCGTATTTGTTAGCGGAAACAACGGAGAAACGGCAAAGGAAATGCCGGAGTTTGATGAGGCAAATGCGGCAATTCCCGACGCGTCTACAGCACCTTCGGAAAATGCCTTTGAAGAGTCGGCGGAATGGACTGAGGCCATGCCCGAAGATGATGCCGAACTTCCAGAAGACAGCATCGTAGATTCCGTGGATGTGACCGGAGAACTTCCCGAGGACAGCATCGTAGATTCTGAGGAAGCGACCGGAGAACTTCCCGAAGACAGCATCGTAGATTCTGAGGAAGACCGTGAGGAAACGCGCTGAATCTGCGGAAAATCTGATAGAAAACGACAATTCACCCTATAAATATATCCCGAAAATCATACCAAATCAATATGACTGAGAGCCCTATCTGCTCTGTAGAGCAAGCCATTGAAGACTTCAAGGAAGGAAAATTTGTCATTGTTGTCGATGACGAAGACCGTGAAAACGAGGGAGACCTCATCACTGCCGCCGAACTGATTACGCCCGAAAAGGTTAATTTCATGCTGAAAAACGGCCGTGGTGTGCTGTGTGCCCCCATCACTAATGAGCGTTGCCGCGAATTGCGCCTCGAACATCAGGTGCAGGAAAACACGTCGATGCTCGGCACACCCTTCACCGTGACCATCGACATGCTCGAAGGTTGCACCACGGGAGTCTCCACCCACGACCGTGCCGCCACCATACGTGCTCTGGCAAATCCCGACGCGCGGCCCGAATGGTTCGGACGTCCCGGACACATCAATCCGCTCTATGCCCAGGACCGTGGCGTTTTGGCACGCGCCGGACACACCGAAGCGGCGGTAGACCTCGCACGGATGAGCGGATTCTTCCCCGCTGCATGCCTCATAGAAATACTCAACGAGGACGGAACCATGGCGCGTATGCCCCAGTTGCTCGAAGTGGCGAAGCGCGAAGGGCTGCACATCCTCACCATCAAGGACCTCATCGCCTACCGTCTGAAGGAGGAAACGCTGATAGAGCGCGGCGAGGAAGTGGACATGCCTACGGAATACGGGCATTTCCACCTCATCCCTTTCCGCCAGAAGAACAACCACATGGAGCACATCGCCCTCATCAAGGGCACGTGGGAAAAGGACGAACCCATCCTCGTGCGCGTGCATTCAAGTTGTGCCACCGGCGACATCTTCGGCAGCAAGCGTTGCGACTGCGGCGAACAACTCCACGCCGCCATGCGCCTGATTGAGAAGGAAGGCAAGGGAGTGGTGCTCTATCTCAACCAGGAAGGCCGCGGAATCGGACTGATGGCGAAGATTGCGGCATATAAATTGCAGGAAGAAGGGTATGACACCGTGGACGCAAACATCCATCTGGGCTACGACCCCGACGAGCGCGACTATGGTGTCGGAGCCTCCATCCTCCGCGACCTTGGCGTCACCAAGATGCGACTCATCACCAACAATCCCGTAAAACGTGTCGGTCTCGAGGCCTTCGGACTGGAAGTTGTCGGCAACGAGCCCGTGGAAATCACCCCAAATCCCTACAACGAGAGTTATCTTCGCACCAAGATGAACCGTATGGGACACATCCTGCATATCAATAAGTGACAAATGTAAAAGGACTTACAGACCGCAGAACACAAAGGTCGTTGAATCTGTTCTTTGACATATCAACGAAAAAAACAACTATCATTAACAAAAAATTCATAGAACTATGTACAATCAGAGTTATGATCCTGCTGCTTACCGCTCGGAATCGCGTAGCGTTTCCTTCCCGGCGGTGATGAGAAATGTCTATCTTTGGATGACTTTTGCACTTGTTATGACCGGCCTTACCGCCGCTGCCGTGGCAACGCAACCCCAACTTATCCAGGCAATCTTTGCCAACAAACTCGTGTTTTGGGGACTGATGATTGCGGAACTCGGACTCGTCTTCTACCTTTCCGCGAGAATCATGACCATGTCGTTCGTGACGGCAGGACTTTCCTTTGCTGTCTACGCGATTCTTAACGGACTTACGCTCTCATTCATCTTCCTTGCCTATACCATGGAGAGCATCTCCACCACGTTTTTCGTGACGGCCGGCACGTTTGGTGCCATGTCTCTCGTGGGATATACCACAAAACGCGACCTGGGAACGCTGGGACGCATACTTTTCATGGCCCTCATCGGCGTCATCATCGCCACTTTGGTGAACATGTTCGTGCATTCCAGTGCCTTGCAGTTCGCTGTCAGCATCCTCGGTGTCCTCATCTTCACCGGCCTTACGGCGTATGATACCCAGAAAATAAAGATGATGGTGACGCAAAGCAACGCGCTTGGCGAGGAAACCGTCATGAAACTTGCCCTGCTCGGCAGCCTTACCCTCTATCTTGACTTCATCAACCTCTTCCTTTATCTCCTCCGTTTCTTCGGAAGCAGCCGCGATTAAGGCGGGGGACATCCGTGAAATTACCATCTGACACCGTTCCGTACGGGTCAAAAAAAACGATAAATCCACATGCATCTTTCTGAACGTCTCAACAGACTTGCCCCCTCTGCCACACTTGCCATGTCGCAGAAAAGTGCCGAATTGAAGGCGCAGGGTATTGACATCATCAATATGAGTGTCGGTGAACCGGACTTCAACACCCCCGAACATGTGAAGGCTGCCGCCAAGAAGGCCATCGACGACAACTGGTCGCGCTACAGTCCGGTGCCGGGATATCCCGCACTCCGCGAGGCCATCTGCAACAAACTCCGCACGGAGAACGGCCTGGACTACGAGCCTTCGCAGATTGTTGTCGGCAACGGTGCCAAGCAGGCGGTGTGCAACGTCATCCTTGCCATCGTCGACAGCGGAGATGAGGTCATCATCCCCGCACCTTATTGGGTAAGTTATCCGCAGATGGTGCTCATGGCCGACGGTAAACCCGTCTTCGTGGAGGCTACCATCGAGCAGAACTTCAAGATTACGCCCGAGCAACTCGAGGCCGCCATCACACCCCGCACACGTGCCCTCATCCTTTGTTCACCGTCCAACCCCACGGGTTCCGTATATAGCGCTGAAGAACTTGAGGCTTTGGCCGTCGTCCTCCGTCGTCATCCCGAAGTCATCGTGATTGCCGATGAGATTTATGAGCACATCAACTATGTGGGTGCCCATGCCTCCATCGCTTCCTGCGAGGGAATGAAGGAACGTACGGCAGTTATCAACGGTGTCAGCAAGGCTTACGCGATGACAGGCTGGAGAATCGGCTTCGTCGCCGCACCTTCAGAACTGGCAAAGGGGGTAAACAAACTCCAGGGACAGTACACCAGCGGTCCGTGTTCCGTCAGTCAGTTGGCAGCCACCGAGGCTTTCGCCGCCGACCAGGCTTGTGTTGAGGAAATGCGCCAGGCTTTCCTTCGCCGTAAGGACCTGATTGTGGGGCTGGCACGGGAGATTCCCGGTTTCGAGGTCAACGATCCCGCCGGAGCCTTCTATCTTTTCCCCCGCATCTCCAGTTATTTCGGTAAGACCGACGGCAAGCATGTCATCAAGACGTCGACGGATTTTGCCCTTTATCTGCTTGAGGAGGCCCATGTTGCCGCTGTTGGAGGCGACGCTTTCGGCAGTCCTGAATGCTTCCGCATGAGTTACGCCACCAGCGACGAGAACATCGTTGAGGCGATGCGCCGCATCAAGGAGGCTTGTGCAAAACTTCATTGACGAAACCGGACGATAAGTCTGTAATCTTCTCGGAAACGTAGATGTAAATTTCCGGATATTCACTTTCCCGCATGGCCATGATGCCGTGCGGGATTTTTGTTTTCCGGCAATCCTTTCGTATGCGAACGGCAGGAAGGGTAGCCCTCTCAACCTGTCAAAACGCGGATGTCCGGTATGCAAAAGATGCTCTTTGAGGCGAAGTCTGCGTAGATGCGGATAGGGGGGGATGGGACTGCTGTGCGTGTGTTCATCAAGGTTTATCCGTGCGATGTTTTAATCTGTAATTCGGTTTGGCGCGGGGAGGATACGGAAAAGGCAGGAGTTCCCATGAGGGAGTCCTGCCTTTTGTTTGGAATTATCTGCTGTTTCTGTATGGTTGTCGCGCGATTATCTCATCACACGTGGTGTCGGATGTTCCGGATTTTACGGCGCGTTAGCGGGTCTTTTTCAGATAGTCCGACATGCGGGTCTGGTAGTTTGCCACGGCTTCCACCATACGGTTGTGGGCTTGTGTGAAGAGTGTGATGGCATCGAGCATGTCGGTGATGCCGATGGTTCCCGCACGATATTCGTCGGTGGTCAGCCGAAGGTTCTCGTCGGCGGAGGTGATGCTGCGTTGTGCCACCTCAATTTGGGCGTAACCTTCCGTAAGGTTGTTCCATGCCGAAAGGATGTCGATTTCGAGTTGTTCGCGGGCATCGTCGCGGGAGTTCTCCGCTTTTTCGCGTTGCAGGCGGGCCTTCCGCAGCGAATGCTTGCCGCCCCACCAGTCGGTGATGGGAATGCTGAGGGTGGCGAAGCCGATAAGGTTGCCGTTTTTCATGTCTTCCATACCGTCACCCATGTCCATTTGCTGGTACATTCCGGCGGTGCCGATTGCCAACGTCGGCAGAAGTTTGCCGCGCTCCATACGTTCCTGCAATTTTTCAGCCCTGACATTCTGTTCGGCGAGCGCCATTTCCACGCGGTTCTCCACGGCTTCGGCAGGGGAGATGAAGAGGCTTTGGGGCTTCGGACAACTTTCGGGGTGGACATCTTCCGTGCTGATGTCGAAGTCTTCGGGCTTCGCCCCGCACAGTTGCGCCAGCACCATCCTCAACAGGGCGTCGGCGTTGGCGATTTTCAGGCGGTCCGACTCCATTTCCTGCTGTTTCAGTTCTATTTTCAGCAGGTCGTTGCGGTGGGCGATGCCGGCGTTCACGTAGTCCGAGGTGTAGCGGTGTACGCCTTTCAGTTGCGCCAGCACGGTGTCTACTGTGGCGGCGTTGGCGCGGAGAGCGCAGATTTGCCAGTAGTAGTCCGTCACATTCTGCCGCAGGTCGCGCTCGGCCATGTCCACTTGCAGGCGGCGCACCTCCTTTTGCAGGGCTGCCAGACGCTGTCCTGTGCGGATTTGTCCGCCGGCATAGAGGGGCTGTGTCGCCATGACATCGACGACGGCACCCTTTTTCATCATCGAGATGGAGTACGATTCGGGAATGGCAATCCCCATCTGGCCGAGTGCGGGGCCGTATGCCGCCGCCACATCGGTGAGGTCCATCTCGGAGCGCACAAGGTCTTTGGCGGCAATGAATCCCGTGGCTCCGGCGCTGACGGAGGGGAAGTATTTGGTGAATGCCACCGCAGCGTCCTCGTTTGCCATCGCCACATCCGTGCGGCTGTTGGCAAGACTGCGGTTGTTGGCAACCGCCATATCAAGACATTCCTGCAGCGAACAGCGTTTCTGCGCCTGGGAAGAGGCGGCGGAAAGGAGACCGAGTGACAGGAAAAGGATAGAGAGATATCGCATATAAAAGTGATTTCAAAGATGTTGTTGGAAGGGATTTCCGTGAGAGGGTGGTGTTTAGGAGGGCATAGGAGAGCCTAGGCTTTCCTTAGGTTATCTTAGGTTTCCCTAGGTTCTCCTAGGAGTTCCTAGGTTTTTTCCTAGGCAATCTTAGGTTTTCCTAGGAGTTCCTAGGCTTTCTTAGGCAATCCTAAGATCTTCAAGGCTGGGAAATCTTCGGTTCTTGGCCGGAAATCCGTTGCTGTTTCCGCAAGTCCTTCTCATAAAGTTTCCAATATACCACGGGAAGCACGGTGACGACGAGGATGAGCGTGCCGATGCCACCGGCAAAGATGGTGATGCCGACGGGCATCCAGAAACTGCTCTGACCGATGACCATAGGGATGACGCCCACGGCGGTGGTGGCGGTGGTGAGGAAGATGGGCACCATACGCCGGCGTCCGGCATCGTAAGCCGCGTCGCGCGGGGACATTCCTTCCGACATCTTCTGGTCGGCATGCTCGAAAATGAGAATCTCGTTGCGCATGATGATACCCATAAGTGTGATGAAACCGAAGAGACCCGTCAGTCCGAGTACGCGGTTCGCGATGAGCAGACCCACCATTGCGCCGGGAACGGACAGACCGATGGCGGCAATGGAGAGCAAAGTGATGTCAAATCGTTTGAAATTGAAGAGGAGAAAGAAGAAGATGATGACCATTGAAAGGCTCAATCCCGAAGCAATCTGCGGAATCATTTCGGCGTTGCGCTCCGTTTCGCCGCCGATTTCCGAGCGTACGCCCTGCGGGAGGTCCATGTTCTCCACAAAATCGATGATGCGGTTTTGGACGGGGAGTGCCAATACTCCGCGCTTACCCTCGGCGGTGACGCTGATGCAACGCTCGCCATTTCGGTGGATGATTTTCGTCTCGCTCCATACGGGCTCCACTTCCGCCACCTGTCGGAGCGGAACTCCGGCACTCTTGCCCATAGCGGGTTGCAGTGCCGTGGTGGTAGGTGTGATGTAGAGGTTGCGGATGTCGTCGTACGACGCCAGTTCTTTGGCGGGCTCGCTCTTGATGACGATGGGGAGTTCGTAGGAACACGGTTCTCCGTTTGCCGAAGTTCCGCTTCCGTTGGTGGTTTCCCAGATGCTTCCCACCTTCATCGACCCGCTGTTCATGGTCAGTTGCAGGGCAGCCGACGTGCGGTTGATGCCCAGTTGCGCCGCGGAGACGGGGTCGAGGCGGATGTCCGCCACGGGAGCCGGCTGGTCATAGTCGGTGTGTACCCATTCCAGTTCGGGATAGGTACGCATCTCCGCCATAAGTTTCTCCGCCGCGGCATGGAGGGAGTCGATGTTGTCGCCGAGGAAACGGTATTCGTAGGTCGGCACATCGAGGAAGTCCATTTGCTGGAATTTCACGTAAGCCCCGGGCCAATGGTTGCTGTAACGCGCCATATACTCGTTGAGCACCTCGTTCGTCGTGTTGATGTCGGGGGTGTTGACGATGAGTTGCGCGAAGTTCTTTCCCGCCACTTTCGGGGCATACGTCACGTGGAAGCGGGGCGATGAGCAGGCGATGAAGGTGGTAACGCTCGTCACGCGCTCGTCGGCTTTGAGAATCTGCGTCATACTGTCGGCGATAACGCGGGTGTCTTCGATGCCGGCGCCCTCGGGGAGATAGATTTCCACGGCAAACTGGTTGCGGTCGGCGTAGGGGAACTGCCGCATCTTCAGGTTGGGGAATATCATTCCGCCGGCGGCGACGAGCAGAAGTGCGCCGATGATGGTCAGCCAGGGGTGGCGGAAATTCCACGCCAGCACCTTCTCGTAGAAGTGTTGTACGTAGTCCGTGAGGTCCTTTTTCCCCTGTTCCTTGCGTTTACTGCCGGCCTTTTTGATAAGGCGTACCTCAAGAATGGGCATGACGCAGACGGCAAGCGCCAGACTTACCATCAGATTGATGGTCATACACAGCGGGAATATCTTGATGACGTCGCCCGCCTCGCCCGTCATGGTGAGGACGATGGGGTAGAAGATGGCACAAATGCACACCGTTGCCAGCAACATGGGCATGAAGTATTGCTTCACGCTCTCGATAGCCGCCTTGTGGCGCTCCATTCCTTTGCCGAGATATTCGAGATAGCCGTCGATGACGACGATGGAGTTGTCGACTATCATTCCCAACACGACGATAAGGCATGCCAACGACATGATATTCAGCGGAATGTCGCAGGCATACATCAGTCCCATGGAGACAAACGTGCTGAGGGGGACGATGGTGGCGGTGACGACTGCCGAGCGCCAGGGGAAGAGGATCAGCATGACGACGAGGATAATCAGCATCGATTCCAGAAGATTCCAAAGGAATTCCGTGACGCTGTAACTCACCACCTGCGGAAGGTCGGTGATGGTGGTGAAGTTCACGTCGTCGGGGATGTCCTTGCTGCGGTATTCCTCCATCACCTTGTCCACCTCCTTGCCATACGCCACGATGTTGTGGCCCGCCGCCATCTCGAGGCTGAGCAGCACACAATGGTGCCCGTTCTGTTCGATATAGCCGCCCGAGGTGTCGTATTCGCGCACGATGCGTGCCACATCCTTCACCTTCACGGTGCGTCCTGCGGCATCGCTGTAGATGATCTGCTCGGCAATCTCGCTTTCGCTCTGCTGCGTCGGCGCGATGTGGAAGGTGATGTTGCGCTGGTCGGTGCTGATGCTCCCGCTCATGGTGG
>CAMAFY010000014.1 GCA_945833885.1 uncultured Bacteroidales bacterium | reverse complement strand
TGCGTATTCCCAAGTCTTTCTGTAAAGAATTTACCTGATATATTTTAGAGGAAAGGTAAGAAAAATAAAAGAAACGGAGGTGAAATTTCTGAATTTATTTGTCAGATAGTGTCTGCATCCTTGATTTGAGTCCATTAAGGACATTGCACAATGTAAAATATCTAAGTTTTGAAAGTTGGCTTCAGCCAAAGCGTGTGTTGGTGATTACTGTTCCAAACCTCGGAACTTTCCACCTCAATCATCAGACATTCGTGATTGAAACATCAGAACTTTATGACGTGAAATCCTGAAAGATGATATTGGCACCATCTCTCCCTGTTTTTTTATTTTCGCGATTTCCTCCTACATATCCTACACAAAACTGTGAAATTGTTTGCCCACATAAAGGATTTTCGAGTGCAGGATGGTGTGTGTGATAGGCTAAAACGTGTAGATTTATCCTACACCGTCGGGTGGAACCGCGGCAAAACGAAGGGAAAGGCACTTTTTCATTTTTCATTTCGCGTCAAAAAACGAAGGGAAAGGCTCTTCTTTATTTTTCATTTTCGCGTCAAAAAAACGAAGGGTGCCCCCAAAGAGTATGCCAGATTATGCCGTGGAAAAGGACTGCGAAGCGTTGTGATGATGCCGAAATCACCGCCTGTCATCGTTTGGTTTCATCGGGTTCTGATGGAGGGCTGTTGGCGTGTTTTTAGATATTGTTTAGTGAATTTTAATCGCCAATTCATTCTCTCCACTTGTCAAAAGCGAAGGCTTTGATAATTTCTCATCCACATTTCGTCCACTCTTTTTTGTAATGGTAATTTATGCAATGCATTGATAATCAATAAGAAGGCTGTATTTCAGTATTATATTCGTCCACTTTTTGAACATCTGCTAAGCCGACGTGTCAAAAATTGGCGTAACTTTGCCGCCAGAAAAACAAAAAAAGAGATATAAGTAAGTGTCTGAAATCGATGTATACTTAAAACGCTGTAACTTTCGAGCGGATATTGTTCTTGGAATGAAGAAGCATAGCGGGCTATGAGACCGACAGACAAGACGAAAGGCACCGGAAAAACGAGTTTGAAGTATAAAAGATTTTTCAAACCTATTTATATAATTAATTCGCCGTTTAATTTTGTTCACATACTTAAATCTATAATATTAAAAACCAAGCGTATGAAAAGTCAAAAGTCTCTATTGAGTCTGTTGGTGTTGTCCATGTCGACAATGTCCGCAATGGCTCAGAAACAACTTTTCACGGGTGTCGTAAGAGATGCCCTTGGCGAACCGCTCGTCGGTGCGTCTGTTGTGGTAAAGGGATCATCGAACGGTTCAACAACGGACCTCAATGGTCAGTTCAGTCTGTCCACCGATCCCGGTGCAAAACTCGTAATCTCTTATGTAGGATACAAGTCTTTGGAGGTGTCGGCCAATGAAAACATGACCATCACCTTGTTGGAGGACGCCCAAGTGCTCGATGATGTTGTGGTCATCGGTTACGGCGTGCAGAAGAAGTCGGTCGTTACGGCCTCCATTGCCAGGGTGAGTGCCGATGATCTCGAAGGCAAGACCCGCCTCCGTGCCGACGATGCCTTGAAGGGAATGGCAGCCGGTGTGAATGTCACATCATCGTCCGGCCAGCCCGGTTCAAAGTCAATGATACGCATCCGCGGTATCGGAACCATCAACAACTCCGAACCTCTTTATATTATAGATGGAATGCCCACCGACCAGAACGGTATGGAGTCGGTGAATCCCGCCGACATCGAGTCGATGGAAGTGCTGAAGGACGCCGCATCGGGTGCCATTTATGGTGCACGTGCCGCCAATGGTGTCATCCTCGTCACCACCAAGAAGGGTAAGATGGGTAAGGCATCCATCAATTACAACTTCTCTTACGGCTGGCAGAGCCCCTGGAAGAAGCGCGAAGTCACCGGCGCCACCGACTATGCGGTGCTGATGAACGAGAAGTACATCAACGGAAAGCAGACGCTCCCCGCAGATATGGCAAACCTTGCCGACCCCTACAACATCATTGATGTGAACGGAAACAAGGTGACCGGTTTCGGAACCGACTGGCAGGAAGCCCTTTTCAACGACAACGCTCCCATCATGCAGCACGATGTGTCGGTAAGCGGTGCGACGGAAAAGGTGAACTACTACTTTTCCGCAGGATATTTTACGCAGGACGGTATTGTCGGAGGTAACTATGGACAGTCGAACTACGACCGTCTTACGCTCCGTGCCAACAACTCCTTCACGCTGATTGACGCCGTCGACGAGCGTTCGTTCCTCAACAAACTGGAACTCCACACCAATGTCTCCTACATGCGTGTCAACAACACGAGCATCGATGCCAACTCCACTTGGGGTTCACCGTTGGGTTCTGCACTCTATCTCGCCCCAACGCTCCCCATCACCCTCACGGGTCAGGTGGGTCAGGACATGGTGGACCACTTCTCGTCATTCGACCTTTACCGCGATGCCAACGGCAATCCCTACACCATCCCCGGATATCTCGGCTCCTACAATGAGCAGAACAACCCGATTGCCATGATGCAGGGCAATCCCACAACCTACTGGTCGCAGAAACTGATGCCCAAGTTCGCCGCCGACCTGCAACTGTGGGACAACCTGAAATACCACTTCACATGGAGCGCCGAGCAGTCGTTCTTCGGCAACAACTCCGCCACGCTCCAGAAATACTACCTTTCCGGCAACAACAATGCTGACCACACCTCGGCATCCGTCTACAAAGGAAACAACACAAGATGGCAGGTGGAGAACACCCTCACCTACGACAAGACCATCGGTAAGCACACCTTTGGCGTGGTGCTCGGACAGTCAGCGACGAAATATTTCGGCGATGATGTTTCCGCCTCACATTGGAATCTCATCAACACGGAAAAGCCCTATCTCAGTTACACCACGGGTGGCGACTACGGTACGGAACTGGACGCCGACGGCAACATTGTCGGTGTGAAGAGTTACGTGGGCGTAGGCGGAGGTCCGTATGTTGAGCATCGCCTCTCTTCGCTCTTCGGACGTATCAGTTACAACTACGACGAGCGCTATATGGCGCAGGTGACCCTACGCCGCGACGGTTCAAGCCGCTTTGGTTCCAACAACAAGTACGGCACCTTCCCATCCGTATCTCTCGGATGGAACATCATGAACGAACGCTTCATGGAGCGCAGCCGTTCATGGCTCACGAACATGAAACTCCGTTTCTCGTGGGGTAAGAACGGTAACGACAACATCGGTGATTTCGCCTACACCACACTCTCCACCGTGGGCGGAACCAGCAACTATTATCTCGGTCAGACCTCGCAGTTGGTCTACGATTCGAAGGCCAACCGCCTTGCCAACCCCGACTTGAAGTGGGAGGAGAGCGAGCAGACGAACATTGGTCTTGACTTCGGATTCCTCAACAATGCGTTGACATTCACCGTCGATTACTTCATCAAGAAGACCAACGGTATGATCATCGAGATGCCAATCCCCAGTTATGTGGGTGAGGCGAAGCCCCTTGCCAACGTGGGTGATATGCAGAACTCGGGTGTCGAGTTTGAACTTGGCTACAAGTGGAACGTTTCCGACGCCCACTTCGCTGTCAAGGCCAATGCCTCGTATCTGCACAACGAGTTGAAGAACCTCGGTAACGACACCGGCTTCCTCAACTGGGGCATCAACCAGTTCAGCGACGGTGGCACACGTGCCGAGAACGGACAGCCCTTCCCCTTCTTCTATGGCTACAAGACCCTCGGCGTGTTCCAGAACATGGACCAGGTGAACGCATACACATGGACAGACCCCACAACGGGTGTCACCCAACTCATACAGCCCGACGCACAGCCCGGCGACCTCATTTTCCAGGACACCGACAACAACGGTTCCATCACCTCCGACGACCGTACGAAGATTGGTAAGGGTACCCCCGACTGGACCTTCGGCGCCACACTCAATGTGGAGTGGAAAGGCTTCGACCTCAGCGTCTTCATCCAGGGCGTGAGCGGTGTGGATGTGTTCGACGCCACCTACCGTCAGGACATCGCTTCGGGTAACTTCCCCACGTGGGTACTCTCGCGTTGGACCGGTGAAGGCACCTCCAACCGTGTGCCCATCCTCCGCCAGGGCGACAGCAAGAACTGGGTCATCAGCGACCTTTACGTTCAGGACGGCTCCTATCTGCGCATGAAGAATCTGAGTCTCGGCTACACGCTGCCGCGCAACCTGACCCAGAAGTTCAGCGTCAGCCGTCTGCGTGTGTACGCTATGGCCGAGAACCTTGTCACATGGACAAAGTACTGGGGCTTCGATCCTGAGATCGGAACAAGCGGAACTTCGCTCGGCGTTGACTACGGAGTATATCCTCAGGCACGTACATTCACCATCGGTTTCAATCTGAATTTTTAAGGAGGGTTTCTGAAAAAAAGCCGGAAGCGTGTGCTGATTGACGGAAATCACCGGAAGAATTAGCAGGAACGTGACGGTTAAGACTGTAAGAAACGACCCATAAATAAGGAAT
The DNA here is from genome assembly GCA_945833885.1 of uncultured Bacteroidales bacterium. GTDB lineage: Bacteria > Bacteroidota > Bacteroidia > Bacteroidales > Bacteroidaceae > Alloprevotella. Next base: position 52,265 of record CAMAFY010000014.1, on the reverse strand, counting down.
AAAAGTTTACGGTGGTAAGTTTTTCAGCCCCCACCTTAAATATCAAATAAGTGAGCAAAATAAACCGATACGGCATCTTGAAGTGCAAATCCATTTATGTTCACTTGTTTAAGAGTGAAAAATCAAGAAAACGACAACGATATGAAAAAGAATATATTTTGGGCAATCGCCACATCAGCGTTGATGTTCACGACATCGTGTGACGACAGTTTCCTGGAGGTGAACAACCCGACGGGAGAGCCGCTTGAAGAATATTATACCAGCGAGGAGACGCTCGAGGAGGCTCTTATGTCGGCATATTCCCCGCTGCACTGGCCCGATTGGGACGGTACGGCCTACAACGACCTCACCGTGGATGCCGAAATCCTCGGCGATGACTTCTGGGTGGGCGGTTCAAGTATCACCGACAACCAGCACTGGCACAAACTCTTCAACTTCGAAGGCGACGGCAACAACACCCTCGCTACGCTGTGGACCGACTTCTACTCCGGCATCAAGCGTTGCAACGACGTCATAAAATACTGCTCATGGGGCGGCGCTACGGAGGAATACCGTACGAAGTGTGTGGCTCAGGCCCGCCTTCTCCGCGTCTACTATTACAACATTTTGTGGCATTACTACGGCAATGTGCCTTTCTATCTCGAGAACCTCGAGTTGCCGTATACCGCTCCGCAACTCACGGCTGACGAGATTTACGCCCAGTTGCTGCCCGAGTTGGAGGACATCATCGCCTCGAACGTGCTGCCGATGCGATGGCCTGCAACCGATGCGGGCCGTGTGTCGCAGGCCATGGCATACATGCTTTATGCCGAGATGGTGATGTACCAGAAGGACAGCGAACGCTATCCGAAGGCACTCGCCTACATGAAGGAAATCATCAGTTCCTCTGACTATGAACTCAATCCCGACTATGCCGCCATCTGGGAAGAGTCGGGCGAATGGTGCAAGGAGTCAATCTTCGAGGTGAACTACGACGACAATGCCGCACAGCGCGACTGGGGAACCGCCATGTATGCCGGCGGCAGCGTGTTGCCCACATTGATCTCTCCCAACACCTGGCCCGGCGGCGACGGCTGGAATGCCGGTGAGGACGGATGGGGATTCCTGCCCATGCGAGTGGAGACCATGGAGATGTTCCCCGAAGGCGACCTGCGTCGTGACGCCACGGTATGGGATGTCCGCGAATACAGTTATACCGAACGCTATCAGGACACCCACCTTTGGTTGAAGAAATATCGCCCCTATTCCGACAACAACAAGGATTGTCCGACGTCGAAGAACCTCAACTACAACAATAACAAGCGCATTTACCGCTATGCCGAGACGCTGCTCAACGCCGCCGAACTTACCGTTCTGACCGGTGGCAACGCCGGCGATGCCCTGAACTATCTGAACCAGGTGCGCACACGTGCCGGTCTGAAAGGCTACAACGAGTGCAACATCGACAACATCCTCAACGAACGCCATCTCGAGTTCTGCGGCGAGGGCAAGCGCTACTTCGACCTTGTGCGCACAGGCTATGCCGCCACGACGCTCGTGCCCGACAAATATGGCTACCGCACCAATTCCTGGACGGAGAACAAGAAGCATATTCCATTGGCACAGTCGGAACTTGATGCCGACCCCACGTTGGTTCAGAACAACTATTAAGATGGGTTCTATAAATTACCACCATTAAATTTATTGTTTTTTCCTGGGTTACGTTTTGCCGCCTTCCGCACACTTTCCTGCTGAGGCCCTCCCTTCGTCCGGCCGTATGGCGAACCATACCCCGTCAACTGCGGAATCCCGGTTTTGGAAAGGCGGACCCGAAGTCCTGCAAAACTAATTTATAGAACCCATCATCATTCAAAAAACGGTAATCATGAACAAGATATTTCAATATATAGGGTGTGCGCTTGCCTGCGTATTTGCCCTGACGGCCTGCTCCCCTGAGGAGTTTGAGGGTGCCGACCCCAACGGTTTGCCCACTGTTGACGGCAGACAAGTGAGCGTTACCACTGACCAGGAGACCAATACCGCCGTATTTACGGTCAGCGGTGACTTCAAAGGCTGTTACCCCGTGTGGTATCTCGACGGTAAAATCTATTCGTTCCTTGCCACAGGTAGTTACAGCAGTATGGAACAGGGAACGCACGAACTGGAAGTGAAGGTGATGAACCGCAACGGCATCTCCCAGGCTTCCGTCAAGGGCTCCTTCACCTTCAACGAGACGAAGGTGGACTTCACACCCTATTTCAGCAAGTTGTGCGACAAGGAATGGCGCATCGACTATACCGAAAAGGGACACATGGGCTGTGGTCCTTCGGGCACAGACGGTTCGGAATGGTGGGCTGCCGGTGTGAACGACAAGGCCGACTGGGGCGTCTATGACGACCGCGTGACCTTCGCCCATTCGGACAGCGCCCCCGTGGCAGGTGGCACATACACCTACAATCCCGGTGAGGGCGGTACGGTATACGTGAACACCGGATGCACGATCTTCGCAGAGTTCAACACCAACGACGGCACCGACTTCATGGCAACCGTCAGCCAGCAGACCAGCGCATACACGCTTGTCCCCGGCGAGTTCAACGGTGAGGACTGCCTCTACATACAGTTCGACCCGAAGACCCTTCTGCCCTATATCCCCAACGACGCCATCTACAACAATCCCTATTATCGCGTCGAGGCGCTCACTAATACCCGTATGGCATTGGTTTGCGACGAAGGCAACATCGCATGGCGCCTTGTCTTCACCAGCCGAGAGGACACTGGCTTGCCTGAACCGGGCGATGAGCCTGAAGCTACCATGGATTGGAACTATGATGCCGCTTCAAACCTCTGGAAGGGTGTAGATGCCGGTGATCTCTTTGTCTCTGTTGCACCTTGGTTTGCCAACAACGATTGGGGGCAGATTGCAGATCCCGAGTGGAAACATGAGGGTGATACGTGGCAGATTACAATCCCTGAGGGAATGGGAAGCCAGCAGTGGCAGGGACAGTTCCCGATTAATACCACTCTCACCGCATCAATGAACAAGCGTTACAACTTCTACTGTGTGGTGGAGTCAGATAATGACATACCCGGCTTGACCATCAAACTGACGCAGTCAGATGAGGCTGACGGCACGAAGCATGACAAGAATTTCTTCTTTGAGGACCGTCATGAGGTTGCAGCGGACAAGGCTTTCATCTACAAGGCTGAGAATGTGTCGCTCCCACAACAAGATGCGCATGCCCTTTCTCTCTTCTTCGACTTGGGAGGTACGCCTGCCGGAACCGTAGTCAAGGTGAGCAAGATTTATTTGGAAGAGGCTCTCTCATACGATGATGAGCGCAACCTTTGGAAGGCAGTGGATAGCGGTGAGGCGTTTACGACGGTTACCCCTTGGTTCGCTAACGAAGGTTGGGGGCAGATTGCCGACCCAAAGTGGAGCCATGAAGGGAAGGTTTGGGAACTCGATATCCCAGCAGAGATGGGTTCACAGCAGTGGCAGGGACAGTTCCCGATTAACACTTCGCTTACCGCTTCCATGTCTGACAGCTACACCTTCTCATGCACCATCGAGGCTGACAACGATATTCCTGGCCTGACTATCAAACTGACTGAGACAGATGATGCAGATGGCACGAAACACGACAAAAATTCCTTCTTCGACGACCGCCACGATGTGACAGCCGACAAGGCGTTCACCTATAAGGTTACCGGAGCCAAGTTGCCTCTGAACGATGCTCACGCACTCTCGCTCTTCTTTGATTTCGGAGGCACTCCCGGCGGCACACACGTGAAGATCAGCGATATTATCTTCGTAAAGGAATAGTGAAAGTAGGTTATGACGAAAAAGTTTTCGTTGATTTCAATCCTGCTTATATTCTCTTTCCTCACGGCATGTGGGGGAGATGACGATGGAAATGACGGTTCTGGCTTGGTCCAGGACGCCATTTCCGTCAGTCAGACGACGCTGGAATTTGATGTTGAGGCCGGCGAGCAACCGGTGACGCTTACTGCCAATCATGAGTGGTCGGCAATGGTCGGCGACTCATGGGTAAGTGTCTCTCCCAACAATTCAACACAGCAGAATGTGACCATTACGGTGAAAGTTCAGCGAAACGAGACTGGCAGGGCTCGTGAGACACAGGTCACATTGATGGCCGGAACGGCACGCGAATACATCAAGGTGTCGCAGGCGGCGGGTGAAACCTCCATCAAATGTCCCCTCGAAGGCTATGGCCTGGCATGGAACGACGAGTTTGAGACGGGTACAGCCCCCGACCTCGACAAATGGACTTACCAGGTGGCCAACCCCGGATGGGTGAACAACGAATTGCAGACGTATGTCAGCGGGAAGACCCCCTCCGGCACCAGCGTCGCCGACATCAAGGACGGCAAACTCCGCATAAAGTGCTTCAAGGAGGACGGTAAGGTCTATTCCGCACGCATCTACGGCAATGTCAACACAGGTTGGACCTACGGCTACATCGAGGCAAAGATAAAACTGCCGAAAGGAAAGGGCACATGGCCCGCCTTCTGGATGATGCCGGTGAAGTTTACGGCGTGGCCCGACGACGGCGAGATGGACATCATGGAGGAGGTGGGTACACATCCCAACTATGTGTCTTCAAGCCTTCATGCCCTCGGACACTACCATGCCAACAACACGCAGGTGACCAAGGAGCGTTATCTTGCCGGTGCTGAGGACGATTTCCACGTCTATGCCATGGAGTGGACAGCCGACTATATCCAGACGTACGTCGATGGTGAGAAACTGCTCTATTACGCCAATGATGGAAGTGGTAAGCGCAACTGGCCCTACAATACGCCATTCTACGTGATTCTCAACCTTGCATGGGGCGGGTCATGGGGCGGAATGAACGGTGTCGACGAGAGCGCTTTGCCCTGCACCATGGAGGTGGAGTACGTAAGAGTATTTACAAAAATTGATTAGGTGGTGACTGATTGACCCCACTATTATTGATATGAGAAGCATCTATATATTGATGGTAGGCGTTATGTTTTCCATGACGGTGAAGGCACAGGACCGCACACCTCTTTATCTCGATGCCACAAAGGACATTGAGACAAGGGTGGAGGACGCTTTGAAGCGGATGACCCTCGATGAGAAAATCCGCGTCATCCATGCCCAGAGCAAGTTCTCGTCGGCCGGTGTGCCGCGTTTGGGATTTCCCGACTTCTGGACAGACGACGGACCTCACGGCGTGCGCCCCGACGTGCTTTGGGACCAATGGGAGCAGGCTGGGCAAACCAACGACTCCTGTGTGGCATTCCCCGCGTTGACATGCCTTGCCGCCACCTGGAATCCGCAACTCTCGCTGCTCTATGGTGAGAGCCTCGGCGAGGAAGCCCTCTACCGAGGAAAGGACATGATTCTCGGTCCTGGCGTGAACATCTACCGCACTCCGCTCAACGGACGCAACTTCGAGTACATGGGTGAGGACCCTTTCCTCGCCTCGCGAATGGTGGTTCCGTACATCCAGGGCCTGCAATCGAAGGGCGTTTCCGCCTGTGTGAAGCACTATGCCCTGAACAACGACGAGAATTTCCGCCATCAGGTGAACGTCATTGTCAGCGACCGTGCCCTACACGAGATTTACCTTCCCGCCTTCAAGGCCGCCGTAACGGAGGGAAAGACATGGGGCATCATGGGAGCGTATAACCTGTATAAGGATCAGCACAACTGCCATAACGCCATTTTGCTCAACAAAATCCTGAAGCAAGACTGGCAGTACGATGGAGTGGTGGTGAGCGACTGGGGCGGAACGCACGACACGGACGAGGCGGTGACGAACGGGCTCGACATGGAGTTCGGCACGTGGACCGACGGGCTGACCATGGGGGCCACGAACGCCTATGACAACTATTTCCTTGCCGAACCCTACAAACGTATGATAAAGGAAGGGAAATACACCACCCGCGAACTCGACGAGAAGGTGCGCCGCGTGCTGCGCCTGTTCTACCGCACCACCATGAACCGTCAGCGGCCCCACGGCTTCCTCTGTTCGGAAAGCCATTATGAGGCGGCGAGGAAAGTCGCCGAGGAGGGTATCGTGCTTCTGAAAAACGCCCCGGTATCTCGGGAGAACGGTGTGAAGGGAGCGGAGAAACCCCTCCTGCCCATCGATTTGTCGGCACTCCCCACGGGGGAACATGGTGGACGCGTCCTCGTCGTTGGCGAGAATGCCATCAAGATGATGACGGTCGGTGGCGGATCCTCATCGCTGAAAGTGCAGCGCGAGGTCTCTCCCCTCGACGGCCTCCGCAACCGCCTGAAAGGCTTTGAGGTGGATTATGCCCGCGGTTATGTGGGCGATGTCACGGGCGACTATAATGGCGTAACGACAGGCCAGAGCCTTAACGACTCCCGCAGTGAGGCGGAACTCATTGCCGAGGCGGTGGAGAAGGCCAAGGTTGCGGACTACGTGATTGTCTTCGGCGGTCTCAACAAGAGCGATTTCCAGGACTGCGAGGGGACCGACCGCAAGGAATATGCCCTGCCATACGCGCAGAATGCCTTGGTCGAGGCGTTGGTGAAGGCGAACCGCCGGGTGGTGTTCGTGAACATTTCCGGTAATGCCGTCGCCATGCCGTGGATAAAGGATGTTCCCGCTGTCGTACAGGGTTGGTTCATCGGTTCGGAATCGGGCAATGCCCTTGCCTCAATACTCGTGGGCGATGTGAACCCGAGCGGCAAATTGCCCTTCTCATGGATGGAAAGCCTTGAAGAATATGGCGCCCATGCCCTCGGTGCCTACCCCGGCACATGGCGTGAGGGCGGGAAGATAATCGACGAGGAATACAAGGAAGACATCTTTGTGGGCTACCGTTGGGCTGACAAGCACAAACTCCAGCCGCTCTTCCCCTTCGGCCACGGCCTGAGTTATACGGCATTCGAATACGGAAAAGCCACGATTGAGCCGTGCGAAATGTCGCAACAGGCGGCGGATGCTCCGATGTACAGGCTTCGTGTCGAGGTCCGCAACATCGGCGACCGCGACGGTGCGGAGACCGTTCAACTCTACATCCGCGACATCAAGTCGTCCGTGCCCCGTCCGGTAAAGGAATTGAAGGGCTTCCGGAAGGTTGTCCTGAAACCCGGAGAGAGCCGTGAGGTGGAGTTCAATATCACGCGGTCGCACCTCAGCTTCTACGACGATGCCAAGGGCGAATGGGTGGCCGAGCCTGGAAAGTTCGAGGCTTGGATCGGTTCTTCCTCGACGGACATCAAGTCGAAGGTGCCGTTCGTCTTGGAATGATTTAGGTGATGGGTTTTAAGGTGGGGTGGATTTCATCCTTTGTTTTCCCGCCAAGGCATATCCGTAAGCGCGTTTCACTTGCTTCCGCTCTGCCCATCTGGCTGAATGAAAACGTTGGATTATCCTTCTGAAAATTACCACTACACATGCTATTTGTCGCATAGTAGGGCGCGTTTTGTCGCCTCTCGGTCGCTTTCCGGCTAAAAATCCCTGTTCTTTCAGTCATACAGCACGCTCTGTAGAACTTCGTCCTTCGCGAAAAGCAACCCGAAATCCGGCAAATCTGATTTGTAGAACCCACCTTAGGTAAGTGCGCAAAATCAGTTGATGTGTTAAACATTAAGCATCGTTTGGTTTTGTTCACTTACTCGGCCCCACCTGTATAGGACCCGAATTACGGCAAAAAATATGCGGAAGTCAAAAAAATGATGGCAATTATTTCAAGAATACAGGAATAATAGATATTTTTGCAAAAGTAATGAAGGGCGCAAAGTAGGTTCCAACAATTTGTTTTATGTGACTTTTGTGGCATTATAGTGCCCACGAAAATACGGAGAAATCATGAAAAGATTATCAATGATGACTGCGACATTGCTTGCGGCATTGACAGTGTCTGCCCAGAAAATGCCGATGATGGAATACGTTGACCACCTCATGTCGACCATGACATTGGAGGAGAAAATCGGACAACTCAACCTTCTGCCCGGCAATGACATCACCACGGGAGCGGTCATGAACAGTCCGTTGGCGCAACTTGCCGCCGAGGGAAAACTTGGTGCCGTCCTTAACGTCAAGGGCCAGGATAAGGTCAGGGAACTGCAGCGCGTTGCCGTGGAGCAGAGCCGCCTCGGCATACCTTTGCTCATCGGACAGGACGTCATCCACGGCAACCAGACGGTTTTCCCCATACCTCTGGCACAATCCTGCTCGTGGGACATCGAGGCCATTGAGAATGGTGCCCGCATTGCCGCCAAGGAGGCCACCGCACAGGGCATCAACTGGGTGTATAGTCCGATGGTCGACATCGCCATCGACCCGCGTTGGGGACGTGTCGCTGAGGGAGCGGGTGAGGATCCTTTCCTCGGTTGCCGCATCGGCGAGGCGCTTGTCAGGGGCTATCAGGGCTGTTATGGCAAGGAGAATGCTATGGCATGCGTGAAGCATTTCGCCCTGTATGGAGCCGCTGAGGCCGGACGCGACTACAACACGGTGGACATGAGCCGTGTGAGAATGTACAACCAATATCTCGAACCGTATAAGGCCGCCGCCAAAGCAGGTGCAGGTTCCTTTATGTCGTCGTTCAATGTTGTCGACGGCGTTCCCGCAACGTGCAACCGTTGGCTGCTCACCGAACTCTTGCGCAACGACTGGCAGTACGATGGCTTTGTGGTTACCGACTACGGCTCGATCAACGAGGCGGTCGTTCACGGCATTGGCGACCAGACGGTCACTGCGGAGCGCGCCTTGAAGGCGGGAACGGACATGGATATGTGCTCATTCGCCTTCTTCTCCCAACTTGCGGGACTCTTGCAGGCGGGGCGTATCACGCAGTCGGACATCGACACCGCTTGCCGCCGCGTCCTTGAAGCGAAATACAAACTCGGACTTTTCGACAATCCCTACCGCTTCTGCGAGCCGGAGCGTTTGAAGACCGACCTCTATACCGCTGAACACCGGCAGGCCGCAAGGGAAATGGCGGCGGAAACGTTCGTGCTGCTGAAAAACGATGGGCTGCTTCCCCTTAAGAAACAGGGAAAGATTGCCCTCATCGGTCCTCTTGCCGACAACCGTTCCAATATGGTGGGATGCTGGTCGACGGGCGACACTCCCGAACTTTACAGCACGTTGAAGGAGGCGATGGAGCGTGCCGTCGGCGACAAGGCGCGGATATTGTTTGCGCAAGGGTGCAACATCTATGCGGACGAGGCCACCCAGAACGGAGCCTCCTTCGGACGTCCTATTGACCGTGTGGACGACGGACAGGCGAAGTCCGAGGCCCTGCGTCTGGCGGCTGAGGCCGACGTCGTTGTATGTGCTATGGGAGAGATGGCGGAGATGAGTGGCGAAAGTTCGTCGCGCACCGACCTTTCCCTGCCTGATGTGCAGATGAACCTCCTGAAAGAACTCGTAGCAACCGGCAAACCTGTCGTCCTGCTCAACTTCTCCGGACGTCCGACCATCATGTCGTGGGAGGCGGAGAACGTCACCGCCATAATGAATGTGTGGTTCGGCGGTTCCGAGACCGGCGATGCCATCTGCGACGTTCTCTTTGGTGACAAGTCGCCATCGGGGCACCTTACGATGACGATGCCCAAGGCGCTTGGCCAGATTCCCATCTACTACAACCACCTCAATACGGGACGTCCGGTTCCGGCAGGGGCATCAGGGTTCCTGAAATACCAGAGCAACTATATCGACGAGCGTAATGAGCCGCTCTATCCTTTCGGGTACGGACTGAGTTACACCACATTCGAGTATGGCACACCCCGGCTGGACGCAACGTCAATGACCGCAGAGGGTGGCCTCACGCTTACGGTCAACGTCAGGAACACGGGCGGATACGATGCCGATGAGGTCGTGCAGTTGTACATCCGCGATTTGGCGGCATCCATCAGCCGTCCCGTAAAGGAACTGAAAGGTTTCGAACGTATTACCCTCAAAGCCGGCGAGAGCCGCGATGTCACATTCAACATCAATGTGGATATGCTCAAATTCTACGACAGCGATTTGCGGCATGTGGCGGAGCCGGGAGACTTTGAGGTGATGGTGGGCGGCAACAGCCGCGATGTGCAACGCCTGACATTCACGTTAAGGTGAGCGTAAGTAAGTGTGCGGAATTATGGAGTAAAGGGTTGTTCAGAACGCTTGAACAATATCGGCATCTTTTGGTTTTGCACACTTACTTATCGTTTCATTCTGCCCGATTACTTGTTTTAGGCGGGTTCTATAAAATGGATTTGTCAGGTTTCGAGTCTTTTTTCAAGAAGAAAATTTCTGTGCGTGAGGGCGCATGGCGTGCTGTGTAACCGGGTGAAGAGGACTTTTCAGCCGAAAAGCGACCGAAAAGAGGCAAAACGCGACCCGCTTACAATAAACAAAATCTGCGGTGGTAATTTATAGAAACCACCTTTATGGAACCTGCTGTCTGGTAACGTTCTTACAAAAGTACAACTATGCGACATTTTCTCCTTGCCTTTCTCTCAGTGGTATGCCTCCACTGTCTGGCAGACAATGAAGAACTATACCGAAGCCTGGACGAAGCCATCGTCCGGGCTCCTGAGTATGTGAAGAAACGTGAACTGCGGATCGACAATCTCCGTCTGCGCCTGTCGGAAGCCATAGATGAGAAGACCCGTTACGAACTCACGTACAGGCTCTACCAGGAATATATGCCCTATAAGAGCGATTCCGCCGCAAAATACATCTCGGAAGCAATACGTCTTGTTGAGAAAAGCGGAGACAAGTCCAAATTGTGCCTCGACCGTTCGCAGTTGGCGTTCCTTTGTTCCTCAACCGGACATTTCCTCGAATCGCTGCATTTCTTGAAGACCACCGATACGGTCGGCGTGTCGCGCGAGGCGTTGATACAGTACCATATCTCCCTTGTGCATGTGTATGGCGAGTTGGGCTATTATGACAATGTCTCCAACCTCAAGGACGAGTTCTTCGCCAAGCGCGATTCCTGTGTCGTCGACATGTACAAAGTCCTGCCTTCCGTCAACGATTTTTACCTCCAACGGAAGGAGATGGAGTGTTACGAAAAGGGTGATTACGAGGGAGCATTGCGCTACAACGATATCCGTCTGGAAAAGGTTCATCCGGGAATCCGACAGTATGCCATTGTTGCCTACTACCGCCACATGGACCTCAAACTTGCGGGACGCGAGGAAGAGGCGAAGGCATGGCTTGCAAAGTCCGCCATTTGTGATGTCCAGAATGCCGTCATGGACCAGGGCTCGTTGTGGGAACTTGCCAACATGCTCGCCACCGACGGCGATATGGAGCGGGCACGGATGTACATCAACTTTGCTTGGGAGTGCGCCAGCACTTATAGCACCCATGTCCGAAGTTGGCAGATCTCACCGATATTGGCGAGCATCAACCGCCAGTATCAGGACGAGATGGAGCATACCAACTCCATGTTGAGGATAATGACCATTGCCGTCAGCATACTTGTCATCGGACTTGTCGTGATGCTCTACTACGAATATCGCCGACGCCGGCAGTTGAAGGATGCCCACCAGGCGTTGAGCGACAAGAACGAACAGATGGAAATCCTCAACGAAGAACTGCAACGCGCGAACCTGACGCTGGATGATGCCAACCGGCAACTGAAGATGTTGGTCAGCCAACTCAACGAGCAGACGAGGGTGAAGGACGTTTATGTCGGGCGTTTCATGAATCTCTGCTCCGATTACATCGACAAGATTGATGATTTCCGCAAGCGGGTCAACAGGATGGTCAAAGGTCACGAATACGAGGAATTGTACAGATTGACAAAATCCTCCGACATGAAGAATCTGGAGACGGAGAATCTGTATGCCGCTTTCGACAATGCCTTCCTTCATCTTTTCCCCAATTTCATTTCGGATTTCAATGCCCTCCTCTTGCCGGAGGAGAAGATTGTGGTTCAGGGAGAGTACAAACTCAACACCACTCTCCGCATCTTCGCCCTCATACGTCTGGGTATTGAGGACAGTTCCCGCATAGCGAAGTTCCTGCGTTATTCGGTCAACACCATATACAATTACCGTGCGCGGGTGAAAAGTGTCGCCATCACCCACCGCGATGATTTCGAGACAAGGGTGAAGAACATCGGTATGTGATGGGGTGTATGTGAAAAAGTAGAACTCGCAAACCCAGTTGGGGATATTGTATTATACCGATGTGGTTTTGAATTTATAGTTTTTCCTTCGTGAATAAGAGGAGTTCATAATTACGTAAAGTTCTTATCCCGAAATCGGGTAGAGATAATAAATCCTGGGCAATATTTTGATGCTCAGGATTTTTAATGTTTGTGAATCGGGTTGCGGAGTCAAAGACAATAAACGTGAATGCCTCTATGGTGCGGAACCTTTATACACATCGGAGAGAGCGGAGGGGAGCAGGATTCCATATAATGTGACACGGTTGGAATGGAAATTGGGGCTCACTGTGACGGTGGCCTGATAGGAGTTTTTTTGCAAAGAGACGTCTATGGTTGCGGAAAGTGCCGTGCCGGAAACACTCATGTTCAAGATAGCATTCCCCTTTTTGTCCGTCTTCAACTTGATGTTTGAGGCCCTTCCCTCAAGCGTTATTCCTCCGACGCCATTCGGACCTCCGCCATTGAACGGTGCTACCTGTATTACCGCCTTGTCGTCTGATAAGGAAATGAAGTTCGTGTTGGAGGCGACGAATGCCGATTCTCTGCGTTTGAAAAAGAGTCTGTCCGCTTCGACCACGAAATCCAACTGTTCCAAGGCGGCAAAAGCTTCCACCGCACGGATGGAATCCTGTATTTCCTCTATGCGTTTCTCCTTTTCCCGTTTCTCCTTTTCCCGTTTCTCCTTTTCCCGTTTCTCCGTTTTTTCCAGTTCCGCCTTTGTATAGATGCGACACTCCGTCTGCGCTCCGGCAGTTATGGTGCAGAAGAGTAGCACATGGAGCAGAAATACCCTTTCTGTCAAAAACCGTATCAAAATGGGGTGGGGAGATGGTAAATCCGGGTGAAAAATGCCGCACTTTCGGGGTGGAAGTGCCGTGGTTTTTCGTCCGTTCTGCGGAGGTTCTACACTTATGTTCTTCTCCCTAAAATATTTTTCCCGAAATTCTTCTACACATCCTACACCTTTTGTGAAAAAATGTCAATGTAGGTTGATGTTTTTTGAGTGTAGGATAAGGAAAAACATCCTACACCATACGGGCAAAACGGTGTTCTGGAGTGTAGGATAATCCTGCATTGCGGGGACGAAATGCCGCAAATTTAAGGGTGGACTGAGGCACGAGATTGCAAAATGATGCAAACTCGACAACTTTTGCTTCGTCATTCGGTGAAATTCCACCATTTTTGTCGTTGAAATCGCGGAGAATTTACGCGGAAATGACGCCGTGATGGCAGATTCGCAATCTGGTGAAAAGGGTGATTTTCGAATGCGTCATATAAGAATTAAACGGATGCTTCGTGTTCGTCAATGCGGTGTTGTTCTTGTCCTTGAACACGGATGGAACGGATAAGGCGGATGCCTTGTGTCCGCCGATGCGGAGATGTTCTTGTTTTCGAACACGGATGGAATGGATAAGGCGGATGCTTCATGTCCGCCGGTGCGATGTTGTTCTTGTCCTTGAACACGGGATGGAACGGATAGGGCGGATGCTATGTTTCCGATGCCCCCCCAGGGTGTCGGTTTGTTTTGCCCTGTCCCGAAAACGGAGTGCGGTTGCGTGCTGTTTCGACCTCTGTCCTTTTGCGCATTCACTGTCCGGTGACATTTGGGTTTGTGCGACCTTCCTTACGGATTATCCGCGTGTTTTTCGCTCTCTGTATGTATTTCCTGCCGTAAAATGCCGTAATTTTTGCCAGTTTTCCGATGTTTTGGCATAAAGAATGGCGCAATTATTGTAAATTTGCGCGATTAAAGCACTTTATGCCGATTGAAAATCGGATAAGGATACCCGAAAGATTGGAAATCAGCAACAAAGCAAGTAGGTGGGCAAGAATTGGTTTATACTTGAAAACGGATGTTGAAGTATAAAGGATCATTCAAAATTCATCTACCTTAACATAAATACGTTTAATATTGTTCACTAACTATCATAATGACAGCCAACGAAATTCGCGAAGCGTTCGTCAAGTTCTTTGAGCAGCAGGGCCACCTCATTGTGCCTTCTGCCCCGATGGTCGTCAAGGACGACCCGACGCTTATGTTCACCAATGCCGGTATGAACCAGTTCAAGGACATCATCCTCGGTAACGCAGAGCCCAAGTGCCGTCGCCAGACCGACAGCCAAAAGTGTCTCCGTGTTTCCGGCAAGCACAACGACCTTGAGGAAGTAGGCCACGACACCTACCACCATACCATGTTCGAAATGCTCGGAAACTGGTCGTTCGGTGACTATTTCAAGAAGGAAGCCATCGAGTGGGCTTACCGCTTTCTTGTGGATGTCCTCCATATCGACCCCACGCATCTTTACGTCACGGTATTCGAGGGTTCGAAGGAAGACGGCATAGAGCGCGACGAAGAAGCCGCATCCTATTGGGAGAAATTCTTCCCCGCCGACCATATCATCAACGGCAACAAGCACGACAACTTCTGGGAGATGGGCGATACCGGTCCCTGTGGTCCCTGCTCGGAAATCCACATCGACTGCCGCACGGAGGAGGAGCGTCAGGCTACAGGCATCAAGGGTGCCGACCTCGTGAACAAGGATAATCCCCAGGTGATTGAGATCTGGAACCTCGTCTTCATGCAGTATAACCGCAAGGCCGACGGCTCTCTCGAGCCACTTCCCGCCAAAGTCATCGACACGGGTATGGGATTTGAGCGTCTTGTACGCATCATGCAGGGAAAGCACTCCAACTACGACACCGACGTGTTCCAACCCTATATCCGCAAAATATCTGAACTCAGCGGCTATGCTTACGGCAAGGACGAGAAGGTGGACGTGGCGATGCGCGTCATTTCCGACCATCTCCGTGCCATCAGTTTCGCCATTGCCGACGGCCAACTTCCCTCCAACGCCAAGGCCGGCTACGTCATCCGCCGTATTCTCCGCCGTGCCGTCCGCTACGCCTACACCTTCCTCGGCCAGCGCGAGGCGTTCATCTGCAAACTCGTTCCTACACTCGTTCAGGAGATGGGCAGTTTCTACCCCGAACTTCCCGCACAGCAGGAACTCATCACCAAGGTCATCCGTGAGGAGGAAGAGTCGTTCCTCCGCACCCTTTCCACGGGTATCAGCCTCCTCGAAGGCGTCATCGCCGAAACCCGCAGCCAGGGTTGCACCGTCGTTGCCGGCGAAAAGGCGTTCACACTCTTCGACACATACGGCTTCCCCCTCGACCTTACGCAACTCATTTGTACCGAACACGGACTCACCGTTGACGAGGAAGGCTTCAACGTAGAGATGCAGAAGCAGAAGGAACGTGCCCGCAATGCCGCCGCAGTTGAGAACGGTGACTGGGTGGTTGTTGCCGAAGGTGAGCAGCGTTTCGTCGGATACGACGACAGCGAGTGCGAGACCCGCATCCTCCGTTATCGCGAGATCAAGCAGAAGAACAAGGTATATTATCAGGTAGTCTTCGACACTACACCCTTCTATGGTGAGATGGGTGGCCAGGTGGGAGACGCCGGAACCCTGAACGTTCTGCCCGAAGGCCCGGCCTATAAGGTCATCGATGCCAAGCGCGAGAACAACCTTACCGTACACATCCTTCCCGAACTTCCCGCAGACGTCGCCGCCGCTTTCCGCCTTTCCATCAACGTTGAGCGCCGTCGTGCCAGCCAGTGCAACCACACCGCCACGCACTTGCTCGACTATTGTCTGCGCAGCGTCCTCGGAACACACGTTGAACAGAAGGGATCACTCGTGACTCCCGACTATCTGCGTTTCGACTTCAGCCACTTCCAGAAGGTCACTTCCGAGGAACTTCGTGAGGTGGAGCGCCGCGTAAATGCCATGATTCGCCAGAACATCCAGATTGGCGACTACCGCGATCTGCCCATTGAGGAGGCCCGCGAACTCGGAGCATTGGCTCTCTTCGGTGAGAAGTATGGCGACCGTGTCCGCGTGGTGAAGTTCGGTCCCAGCGTGGAATTCTGTGGTGGATGTCACGCTCATGCCACCGGCGAGATCGGACTTTTCCATATCGTCAGCGAGAGCAGCGTGGCAGCCGGTGTGCGTCGTATCGAGGCCGTTACCGGAGCCGCCGCCGAAGAAGTCTTCTATGGCTTGTACGATACCCTGACTTCCATCCGCTCGTTCTTCAACAACGCCAAGGATGTTCAGGCGGCAGTGGAGAAGGCTGTTTCGGAAAATGCCGGTCTGCGCAAGCAGGTTGAGGAGGCCGTCAAGGAGCGTATGTCGCGCTTCCGCGAGAAACTTATCGCCGATTCCTCCCTCACTTCCGACGGTATTCGCGTGGTGGCTAAGGTGCTTCCTGTGGCAGTTGACCCCGCCGCAGTCAAGGACCTCGCCTTCCAGATTGGCGGTCAGTTGCCCGAAAACACCCTTGTTGTCCTCGGTTCCAGTTGCGACGGCAAGCCCCTTCTCACCGTCATGATCTCCAAGGACCTCATCGCTTCCCGTGGCCTCCATGCGGGCAATCTCGTCAAGCAGGCGGCACGTTGCATCAAGGGTGGCGGCGGTGGAGCCCCCCACTTCGCTACGGCCGGCGGTAAGGATGTGGCAGGACTTGAGGAAGCCGTCAAGCAATGCCTTGAATTGGCATTGGCATAACCGCCTCACCATGCGGAATCCTTTGCCCGCGTCATCCATGATATCCGGCATCTGTATGAAGTGAACGGTCTGCCCTTTCCCGTTTCAGACGGTACGGATGTCAGCAACATTCATCAGAAACGCCTCTGTGGTTCGTCCGCAGGGGCGTTTCTGCATTATCCGGATACCGGAGCATCGGGATTCCAATCCCCGTGAATTCTGCCAGAAAAAAAGCATTGCGGCATCCCATTATGCCGCATAATCCTGAAAAGAAGCGGAATTATGTGCGATTATCTTTGAAAAGCCTTATATTTGCCATGCGAAACGTAGGGTGCCACCTTCCCCACCTTCGGACAATGACGATGAAGTTCCGGGCAGGTGTGTCCCTGTTTTCTGTAGAAAAGCGATGAATCTTTACGGGGCGATATGCCCTTCCTACCCTAAATCTTTATCATGCTTATTAACCAAATCTAAAATCAAGATGAGAAACAAGTATCTGCTTTTTTCCCTTTTGGCGCTGTCTTCCTTGACAACTTCCGCCCAGGAACTCAAGGAGGGTTACATCGAGTGGGGCGTATCGAGTCCCTATTTCGGTGAGACCCTTTCCAACTGGCAGGCGGGAAAGGCCGTCACCGACGACGACAACTTCTTCATTTCCCGCGTGAAGCCCCGCGCCCATTTCCGCAACACCGCCACACAGGTGCGCCCCGACCTCAACGATTCGAACGACAAGAAACTGCTGGCATGGATTCCCATCAACGGTGCCAGCAACAACGCCCTCCCCGATGGCGTCTTCGATTCCGAGGTGTTCTCCCTCTGGCCCTACGTCACACACTGGGGCAACTGGACGGCTCCTTTAGGTCGTGTTCCCGGTGCCTTCCTCGATGTCGCCCATAAAAACGGTGTCGGAGTGTCCTCTGTCGCTGGTATTCCCTACGGTGCCATCAACGGAACTCCCCAATGGGTGACCACCCTTGAACAGATGACGGAGGTGGGAGCAGCGAAGACCGCACAGTTCCTCCGCTACTATGGTGTCGACGGACTGGGCTACAATTCCGAGTTTACCGGCTCAAGTAGCCTCTGCAAGTCCCTGCAAACCTACCACGAGGAATTGGTGAAGGAGGCACGTCCCAACAATCCCAATTTCATGAACGTTTGGTACGACGGTACGAACGATACGGGAGGCTGTACTTTCGACCGTGGTCTGTCAACCCACAATGACGATACTTTCGGTGATGGCGACCATGAGCGTACATCCCTTTTCCTCAATTATAACTGGAACAAGACCAGTCTTCTGAGCAGTTCTGTCACTTACGCCGAGAAGATCAACCGCAGTCCGCTCGACCTTTACGCAGGTGTGAACATGCAGGGTGCCGAGCCCGGTGGCACAAGTTGGCCTTTGCTCAAGGATTACTCCATCTCTGTCGGCCTCTGGGGTGCGCACAGCGAGAACATGTTCTGGGAAAGCCGTGGCGAGAAGGGTAGTGACCCTGCCGTGAAACAGCGTACCTATATGCTCCGTACCGAGCGGTGGTTCACCGGCGGTACCCGCAATCCCGCCAACTGTCCTGAGGTCATCAGTTCAATGAAGTACAATGCCGACAACTTCAACTTCCACGGAATGTCGTCCTTCATGTCGGCGCGCAGTGCCCTGAAATGGGACCTTTCCGAGGAACCCTTCATCAGTTACTTCAATCTTGGCAACGGAAAGTACTTCAACTGGCAGGGTGTCCGCCAGAACGATTGCAGTTGGTACAACATCGGTGTGCAGGACTATCTCCCCACATGGCGCTGGTGGTTTGCTAAGAGTCTCCTTGGCCGCACCGCCGATGACGTGCCTGCCGAGGGCCTCGATGCCGAATTCTCCTGGGATGAGGCCTACGTGGGAGGCTCCTCGCTCCGCATCTTCGGAACGACGGCTGCCGACGAATACCTCCACCTCTTCAAGACGGAGTATGCCCTTCAGGCGGGCGACGTCATCACCGTACGCTACAAACTCAAGTCGGGCAGCGGCAAGTTCAACCTCGCCCTGACGGCTGTCGGCAGCGAAAGCACCGCAGTTGACGAGGACGCCTTTGCACTTACGGACGAGGATGTTGTGGCTGACGAGGATTCTTGGGTAGAACGCACCTTCACCGTCGGCACTTCCCTCGACGGAAAGAGCCTTGCCATGGTCGCCCTGCACTTCAAGGAGGCGAAGAACCTCGACCTTTATCTCGGCGAGTTCTCCATTGTCCGCAGCGCCGCTCCCGTTCCTGCCGCACCGGTGGTGGACCGTAGCGCACTGTTGGCCTACAACAATCATGGCGTCGACGGCAAGATCATCTTCAATATGCCTAACGACAAGGCTGCGGGTGAGCCCTGCTACAACATCGATGTCAACACTTCGCTCTTCAAACTCTATGCCCAGCAGGAGGGAAAAGAGCCCATCTTCATGGGAGTCACCACATCTTGGGCCGGCATGTTCTATGCTGTCCCCCTCGACTTCGCCGCCGATTCCCACAAAGTGCGCTTCGGTGTTGCCGCAGTTTCCCTCGATATGAAGAGCGATTCCGAAATCGCATGGGGTGAATACCAGCAACCTGCGGCATACACCTACAGCGATGACATCGAAATCAGCAAGACCACCATCAAGCCCAACGAGAGTTTCACCATGGGATTCGTTGATCCCAAGCACGAAAGCGCAACGTGGACGCTCGTCGACAGCAAGGGTGAAGTGGTGTTCGAGCAGGAAGGCCACACCGTCACTGTGGACGGCTTGAAGGAATTGGGCAGTTACGACCTTAAACTTGAGGGCCCCGTTTACAATGCCGATGCCACGGAACGTCCCACCACACAGCGTACCTTCAGTAGTTTCGTGCAGATCAGTGCCGAAGGAACCGGAGCACTGCCCGAAATCTACACCCTTACCGCCAATGGTGAGGAGGCGGACATCAGTGTGGAAATGGACGAGAAAATACAGTTCGCCTACACCGGTCGCGACGCCGATGGTGCGGGTTCTCAGGCCGTCGACCTTGCCGAACAGCGCTTCGGTGCCAAGTGTGCCGACCTCGGACTCGTAGGAAAGAAGTCCTTCTCCGTGTCCTTCTGGCTCAAGATCAACAAACTTGCCGCCGGAGAGACCCAACTTGTTGCCGTTGCCAACAAGACTGACAACTGGCCGAAGACGGACTGGGGATGGATTTGGACGAACATCCAGGAAGACGGTTCCATGGGAAGTTACACGTTCCGCGGCACCGACGCCACGCAGAACAACGAACTCCAGTACAAATACGGCAATACCCGTGTCCCCGTCGGCAATTGGGTACACATTGCCATGACCTTCGACTGGAACAGCAGCGGCAATTTCCGTTCCGATTTCTACATCAACGGTGTGAAGCAGCGTGTTTCCTCGTGGAAGCGCACGAATTCCGGAGAGTCCACTTCCGAACCCGGCTACGAACCCAACGTATATTCCATCACCAACGGCCAGGTGCTCAGCATCGGTGGCGACGCTTTCGGACGTAATGGTATCGATGGCGCGCTCGACAATGTCGTGATTTGGGACGGTGTTCTCACCGAAGCCGAGGTTCAGGCATCGATGGGCGACATCTCCACCGCCGACCTTCCCTCCAACGTCCTCTCCTATTGGAGTCTTGAGAACAAGGCGGCTACCGACTACACCTTCGCATCCGTAGGCTCCAAGTCCAACGTCCAGGCCGGTCTTCACAGTTATGCCGCCGAAGGAGGCGAGGGTCAGGGTGCCTTCCACTGGCTGGAACCCGACTACACCTCCGGATGTCCGTTCATCAGCGGTACGGCATTCCCCGTTGTCACCACGCCGACCTGGAAGGCGAGCAAGGGCGTTCTCACCGATGTTGAGGGCGATGCCAAGGCTGGAAAAGCCGTGGTTTCCTACGCAAAGGCAGGTGATTACACCGTAACCCTCACGCTTGCCAACTCGTTGGGCGCCGATTCCCGCACGTTCAGCGTCATCCATGTGGGTGAACCTGAAGGCATCGATGTGCTGAACGCCGCCAATACGGCCGTATATCCCGTCGACGGTGCTGCCATCATCGAGTTTGCCGAGGCTGGAAACTATACGGTTCGTGTATATTCCACCGACGGACGCCTCGTGGCTGTCCGCCAGCATCAGGTGGAACGTGGCGACCGCATGCAGGTATCGCTTGGCATGACGGGCACCTATCTCGTCGATGTTGCCAAGGACGGCCAAAGTGTACGCCGCGCAAAGTTGCTGAACAAGTAAACGTTTTTCCGATATCCGGCGATAGGACTTTCCCTTTCGCGATGTGATTCTTCGGGGACAGACCTCTGCTGAATGCAGTGTGCTGTCCCCGTTTTTCCGTCCTTACCGTTCCGCTTTCCGCGCAGTTCCGTCAGCGTTTTTTGGTTTGCGACCTCTGTTTCGCGGCATATATTCGCCCCTTTTACCGCCCTAACGTGATGATTTTCCGTCATCTACGGCATATATATAAAAGATAAAGTGTAAATTTGCGCTAAATTTTGTTATCATTCTTTTAGAAAACATATTATGAAGCACCTTTTCCGTCACCTCAGTGTCGGTGCTTTTGCCGCAGCCATGCTGTTGCAGGCATATCCCGGCACCGTCGTCGCTCAGACACCGGCCGAAATCCATCAGGATCTTTTACAGCGTCAGAACAAGACAAAGTGCGATGCCGCAGAGCAGGCATTGGCATTGGCGAAGGACAACGAGACACGTCAGGCTCTCGAATTCCTGTATGCCTACATGTCAACTCCCGACTGGACGGACTATACTCCTGCGTATTTTGCCGAGCAGGCGGCGGTTTCCGTCCGCGCACGCCATGAAATGCCATGGGGGAACATTGTTCCCGAGCGCGAATGGCTGCATTTTGTCCTCCCCCTCCGTGTGAACAACGAGAATCTCGACGCCTTCCGTACCACCTGTTACGAAGAACTTAAAGAGCGCGTGAAGGACATGGGCATGTATGATGCCGTCATCGAGGCCAACCGTTGGTGCCATGAGCACGTCACCTATAAGCCTTCCGACAGCCGGACCTCCAGTCCTCTCGCCTCCATGCGCACCGCCAGCGGACGCTGTGGTGAGGAGTCCACCTTCGGTGTCGCCACATTCCGTGCCATCGGCATCCCCGCCCGTCAGGTCTACACTCCCCGTTGGGCGCACACCGACGACAACCACGCCTGGGTGGAAGTTTGGGTCAACGACGGTCCGAAGGGCGCAGGATGGTACTTCCTCGGCGCCTGTGAGCCCGAGCCAGTGCTGAACCTCGGATGGTTCAACCAGCCAGCCAGCCGTGGAATGCTCATGCATACCAAGGTCTACGGACGCTATGACGGACCGGAAGACAAGATAGAACAGACCTCCATCTTCTGCGAAATCAATGTCACCGACAACTATGCCCGCACCTCGCGTTCCGGCATCGTCGTACTCGATGAGGCGGGAAAACCGGTTCAGGGTGCCGATGTTCACTTCAAGATCTACAACTACGGCGAGTTCTATTCTGCGGTAAAGCAGACCAGCGATGCCGCAGGCCGTTGCTCCATCCTCACAGGAAACGGCGACATGGTCGTATGGGCGAGCAAGGATGGCCGCTATGGTTACCGCAAAGTCACCGCTGGCAGTCAGGACGTTGTCATCAAACTCGACCGCAAGGCCGGCGAAAAGTATGCCGACGACTTCAATCTCGTGCCTCCCGTAGGCCATGATAACGTGCCATACGTCACTCCTGAGGCAGCGGCGCACAACGAAATCTGCAAGGCACACGAGGACAGCATCCGCAATGCCTACGTCGCCACCTTCCCCAATGAGGCGGATACCCGCCAGTTCTGCGAGGAAACCGGCTACGATTTCGCGCAGATCCGTCCGCTTGTGGAGAAGAGCCGTGGAAATTATGCCAACCTTTACCGTCTCCTCCGCGAATTCCGTGGGTGCGATGTCATCAGTTTCCTCCATACACTTAGCGACAAGGACATCCGCGACTTTGACTATGATGTCCTCGCCGACCATATCCGTGCCTCCCGTCTTCCGGCAGAGGTCGATGCTTTTGCCGCAAAATACATCTATTCCCCCCGCATTTCCAACGAGATGCTTTCGGCATGGCGCAGTTATTTCAAGCAGGCCTTCACCAAGAAGCAGAGCAAGAAGTTTGTCGCCAATCCCGAACTCCTGGCAGAATGGATCCGCGCCAACATCGCCATCGATGACACTTACAACCCCGCACACCTGCGCCAACTTCCGGAAAACGCCCACCGTTATGGCCTGACCGACAGCGAATCCGTCGGATTCCTCTTTGTCGCCGCCGCACGTTCTTTGGGAATTCCCGCACGAATCGACTATGTTACCGGCAAGGTTCAGTATGCTCCCGAGGCCATCAAGGCTGAGGCCATCGTGAAAAACGAGAAGAGCGACCTCGGTTCTTCCGTCGGTGCCGAACTTTCCGCCGAGGCCGACTGGCGTGATGTCTGCCTTACAGCCGAAGAGGGAGAGGAAATGCGTTCGCAGGCACACCTGAGAGTCGACCGGGATGGAGCGTGCATGGTTGCCTGTGTTCCCCAAATGCGTCCGCAGGCACACGTAAGCCTCGACTTCACTCCCCGCGAATACATGGAGAATCCCCGCTATTACCATCACTTTGCACTCTCAAGTCTTCAGAACGGCCAGCCTGCCCTGCAGGAATATTCCGAGGACGCCACGTGGAACGACCTATTCCGCGAGGGCGTCGACCTCGATGAGGGCGACTATCTGCTGACCAGCGGTACCCGTCTTGCCGACGGCAGTGTGCTTGTCCACCTCGAAGTATTCCCCGTCAAGCAGGAGACCCAGCACGTTCCCCTCGTCATGCGTCAGGACGACACCGGTGTTCAGGTCATCGGCACCTTCAATTCCGAGAACATCTACTACGACCTTGAGGCCAAACAGCAGCAAAGCCTCCTTGCTACCACGGGTCGCGGCTACTATGTCACCGGTCTTATCCGTGCCAACCACGAGCCTTCGAACCATATCCTCCACGACATCTCCGCCCTGCGCGCCGACCTCGAGGCCTGGGGACGCCCCATTGTCCTCCTCTTCCGCAGCCAGGAAGAACTCGAACGTTTTGAGAAAAACAATGCCGAGTTCAAGAATCTCCCCTCGACACTCCGCTTCGGTGTCGACACGGAAGGCGAGTTTGCCAAGGACATCTTCTCGTCCGGTCTCGTCAGCAGCGAGGACCTTCCCATCATCCTCATCGGTGATACCTTCAACCGTGTTGTGTTCAAGTCGCAGGGTTACACCATCGGTATGGGTGAGCAAATCAAGCAAACCGTCGGAAAGATCAACAAGTAAGAAGGCCGTTCCGCCAATCTTTCCTGCCGTTTTTCCGCTGGTTTCTTCCCATCCTTGCAGGTGTCTGGTAGCAATTTGTCAGCATCAGGTCCGCCTGCCGTCGGGAAGTTTCCCCTCCTTCTTCCGTCTCCTTCGGCGTCGGCCCCGTTTTCCGGCATCCGAAGTACGGCACTTTCAGCCGCAGGAATCTGTCAGTCATCCCCCTTTCTCTGGAATGTCCGGCCATCCGTTTCCGGACTTCCAGAGAAATCTCTCCAATATCTTATTATCCGCAGGCCCCACATGGCCTTATTCCCCGTAGCATATCATGCATAAAATCCTTACGTCTTTCCTTCTGATTTTCCTTTGTCTTGCCGGTCATCTTTCCGTTTCGGCACAGTTGGGCTCAACTCCCAAGCGCGAATTCCGCGGAACTTGGATCCAGTGCATCAACGGTCAGTTCCAGGGACTGTCGCCCCAGCAGATGCAACAACGCCTGACCCGTCAACTCGACATCTGCCAGGCCGCAGGCATCAACGCCGTGATGTTCCAGGTACGTGGCGAGGCCGACGCCCTTTATGAAAGCACTTACGAGCCCTGGAGCCGCTTCCTTACGGGTACGCAAGGCAAGGATCCCGGGTGGGACCCCCTCGGTTGGATGGTGAAAGAGTGCCACAAACGCAACATGGAAATCCATGCCTGGATCAATCCTTTCCGTGCAAAGACGAAAGGAACCAGCGAGTTGGCGCAGAATCATCCCGTAAAACTCCATCCCGATCGCTTTTTCGAGTACGACGGACTCTACATCTTCGACCCCGGACTTGAAGTCAACCACCGCTACATCTGCTCCGTTGTCCAGGACATTGTGGCGCGTTATGATGTCGACGGCATCCATATCGACGACTATTTCTACCCCTATCCCGTAGCAGGACTTCCCATCCCCGACCAGAAGACTTTTCAGGAAAACACCAACGGATTCCGCGACATCGCCGACTGGCGCCGCTACAATGTCAACTGTTTCATTGAGCGCCTCTACGAAACCGTCCATTCCACCAAGGCGTGGGTCAAGTTCGGAGTGTCGCCGTTCGGCATCTTCCACAACGTGCAGTCCGGAGGAAACATCCCCGGAAGCGACACCCGTGGACTCCAAAACTACGATGATCTCTATGCCGACGTCCTCTTCTGGATCAACAAAGGTTGGGTAGACTACACCATTCCGCAGGTGTATTGGGAGATTGGTCACAATCTTGCCGATTACGAACGCCTCGTAAAATGGTGGGGACACTATGCTTCGGGTCGTCCACTCTTCATCGGTCAGGATGTGGAACGCACGGTTAAGGCCCGCGACCTCAAAAACAACACCCGCAATCAGCAGGCTCCGAAACTCGATCTGTCGCGCACTACACGTGGAATCGACGGAAACTGCTTCTGGTATTCCGCAGCCCTTGCCGACAATGTCGGAAATTATGCCTACGAGTTGCAGGAGGACTACCACCTCTTCCCCGCGCTCCAGCCCGCAATGCCCCACATCGACGACAAGGCGCCCGAGAAACCCCGCAAGGTGAAACCCCTTTGGATGCCCGACGGATACTATCTTTTCTGGACCGCTCCCAAGGCAAACTCCGAGATGGACCGCGCACGCCAGTATGTCATCTACTGCTTTGGCAAGGGCGAAAAGGTGGACATCTGCAAGACGGAACACATTCTTGCCATCACCAACAAGACGATGTTCAAACTCCCTTATCAGAACGGCAAGCAGAAATTCACCTATGTCGTCACCGCCCTCGACCGCCTTCATAACGAGTCGAAGCCTGTGAAGAAGAAGGTGAAACTCTGAATTCCCGCATCCGTCTATCGGACACCCCGCAGGCGCATCTTTGATTTCCCGTACGGAAATTCCCGGAAGCCAGACGGAAACCACTCGTCGGAGCATACCCGGATGCCCCTTTCCGTACGTTATTTCTCCGTATTCTACCTTTTCCGAAATCCCGTTGTCAGGACCTTTTCCCGGCAACGGGATTCCTTTTTCCCCGCATCCCGCCACCGGCACCTCCAAGGGCTATGGGGGAGATGTCCGCATATTCCTTCTGCAAGCGTTTGGAATGATCAAAAAAAGTGCGGAACTTCCATACAGAAAGTGCCGCACAATCGTATCAAAACTGCCGCACTTTCCCATCGAAAGTGCGGCAGTTCCTAAATCAAAGTTCTATGTTGTTTCTGTCCTTGTCCCGAGGGGAATGTTCCCTTGTACCGAAGTCCTATCAAAGCCGTTCGGATTTAGAGAGCCTTTCATGCCCCTGTCGTGTGTATGAAGTCCTGTGAACCCCCATGGTTTTGCCGGAGAGAAGGGTAGGGAAGTGCGGGCAGGGTATAAAAAACCGTTGTCAGGACAGTTCTTGACAACGGAGTTTTTATGTTACATTTCCAGAAATCGTATGTTCAGTATGATGTAAATTCCATATATCTCCATAAACCTTCCCCTCCAATTCCCCCTATTCCAGCATCAGCGCCACCACCGTCAGGAGGATGAATGCCAGCATGTTGCGGCTCGTCTTGCCGAGGATGGCGTTGAGTGCGCGGCCCTCTCCGATGCGGCGCATGGAACGCCAGGTGGAACAGTGCAGCAGAACGTAGAGCACCACCAGCCTTGACACCATGAAATGGCCGTGAAGCCCGAGCAGCGAGGCGCAAATCCAGGCAAGGATGCCCTGCCACAGATAGAAATGCTCGCCAAAACCCTTGCCGAAACGCGCTATCAGCGTGAGTTTTCCCGAATGCCGGTCGGTCTCACGGTCGCGATAATTGTTCACCACCAGCAAGGTGTCCACCACGAGTGCCACGGAAGTGGCGAGCACCAGCGCCTCCCAGTCCATCGAACCCCGTAGCACCAGATAGGTGCCGCACGTGGGAATGTAGCCGAAGAACAGATAAACCAGCGCGTCGCCCAGGCCATGGTAACTGCCGAACGTGGTGTAGAAGAAGGCTCCGCCCAGCACCATTGCCACAACAGCGGCGAAAAGCGCGGCGATGAGCGGCAAACTCATGTGCGCCGACAGCACATCGAAGGCGGGAGACAGGCAGAAACCGACGATGATTCCCATGCCCGCCACCGCCGCCAGCAGGCAGACGACGGCAATGCCACAGCGCATGGCGCGGGGAGTTATCCAACCTTGTGCGCAGGCACGTTCGGGTCCCAGACGGTCCGTGCCGTCCGTGCCGCGGAGAAAGTCGTAGAGGTCGTTGATAAGGTTTGATGCCACCTGCATCAGACTGGCGAAAACGGCGCACAATACCGCCATCCGCCAGTCGGCATGACCGTGGTTGCAGGCCAGGGCGGTAGCGCAACACACCGAGACCAGCGCGCCGGAGAGCGTCTTCGGACGGCACGCCAGCACCCATGCTTTGAGAGAATTCTGTTTCATATCTTCTGCAAAAGTAAGGTTTTTCCGCCATTCCGCCGCCCTTTATCCCCCATTTCTGCATCAAAGCGGCGGTCGCGGAAGGGCTTTCTGCCAAATACTCCCCATGGAGCGCGGCGAAAATGCGTGGAAATTCGTAACTTTGCCCTTGTTCTTTCCCCCCTCTTTCATACGGAAGATGCCGGGCTCCTTACCTTTTTTCACCGACATTCAGCATGATGCACTATACAGAAACCTTCCCGCAGCGCGGCCGTATAGAAGTGATTTGCGGCAGCATGTTCTCCGGAAAGACCGAGGAACTCATCCGCCGCATCCGCCGTGCCCGCATCGCACGTCAGCGTGTGGAAATCTTCAAACCCGAAATCGACACACGTTACAGCGAGTCAGAGGTGGTCAGCCACGACGGCGACGCCATCGTTTCCACGCCGGTCGACAGCAGCCAGACCATACTTCTCCTCGCCACCGAGGCGGACGTTGTAGGCATCGATGAGGCACAATTCTTCGATGCCGGCATTGTCGACGTCTGCAATGCCTTGGCGAATCAGGGGAAAAGGGTGATTGTCGCCGGTCTCGACATGGACTTCAAGGGCACACCCTTCGGACCTATGCCTGCCCTTTGCGCGATAGCCGAGGATGTGACCAAGGTGCATGCCATCTGCGTGCGCTGTGGAAACCTTGCCTATCTCAGCCACCGCAAGGTGGAGAACGACCGGCAGGTGATGCTCGGAGAGTTGCAGGAGTACGAACCGCTTTGCAGACATTGCTACGAACAACTCCGCAACCGCTCCGGAGAATCCTGATTCCACAGCGGGCCGCATACCGTATTTCCCAACCCCATTCCCAACAGGCGGCAGATTGCAAACCGCCAAAACCTATCCGCATGAAAAAACATCTCACCCTCCTTCTTTTGGCTTTCCTCGCCGCCATGGCCGTCCATGCCCAGCAGCAGGTTGAGGAAAAGCGCAGTCATTCGCAACTCGTCTTCCCCGAATTCCGCATGGCAAAGGTGCGCCAGGGCTTCGGCCGTGTGACGAAAGCACGCTGCAACATCATGTATAAAAACGCCGCACTCTGCTTCATCGACGAGAAGGACAACCGCATCCGTCAGGCATTCGTGCAGAACATCTTTGGCGTCGACTTCGACTCGTGCCGTTATATGAAGGTCGACACGCTGGCCATGGGGCTCGTGGTGGCGGAGCAGGACGGCATGGCGCTCCTACGTGTCACCACCATTGATATGGACAAATACAAGGAATTGACGCAAGGAGGCACCGACATGCCCTTCCTCGACATCGATATGGCAGGCTATGGCACTGACACCTTCATCGACCTCAGCGGTGCCGAGCAGCAGAGCAACGAGGGCTATCCTTTGAAGGACAAGCATTATTTCCGCCTGAAAGACGGAAAATTCATTCCTGCCACACAGAGAAATGTCAAGAAGTATGTGAAGCCCGAGTTGAAGACGGCCTTCAAAACGCTGATGGAAGACCGCTGGTGGAGTTGGAACGACGAGGCGAGCCTCAAAAAACTTTTCATGTATTTCAAATAGCCTACATCCGGATTCCCCGGAACGGTTAAGGCTTTTCACCAGCATCAGGCGGGGCTGTACTCCGCCGTTTCCGCCATATTCATCACTGAAACACCATGGATTCCTCCGTCACCTCCCTCCACGCCTCCCCCATCTTCGGCCCGGTCCACAGTCGTCGGTTGGGCGTTTCGTTGGGCATCAACCTCATGCCCGGCGATGGCAAGATGTGCAGTTTCGACTGCATCTACTGCGAGTGCGGCACCAATGGGGAGCGCACCCCGCATGCCCCACGGCCGTCGCGGGAAAAGGTGTTGCAGGCTTTGGAGGACGTGCTGCGGAAACGCCATGATGCCGGGCAACCCCTCCATACGATGACCTTCTCGGGAAACGGCGAACCGACGCTGCACCCCGAATTTCCCGCCATCATCGACGGTGTCCTCGCCCTTCGCGACCGCTATTTCCCCCAAGCGAAGGTGAGTGTGCTGAGCAATGCCACGATGATTCACCGTCCGGAGGTGAGGGATGCACTCATGAAGGTCGACAACAATATCCAGAAACTCGACACGGTCAGCGAGGATTACATACGTCTGGTGGACAGACCGGCGCCCTCTTACAGCGTGGAGCGCGTCATCGACCACCTTTGCCGCTTCAACGGCCACGTCATCATCCAGACCCTTTTCATGACCGGCCGCCTGACGTTGCGCTGGACTGCGGGCGACGGGGTGGAAACCTTCGATGTCGACAACACGTCGGACGCCTTTTTGCTCCCCTGGTTGCAGGCTTTGCGGCGCATACGTCCGCAAGGTGTGATGGTCTACACCATCGACCGTCCTACACCCTGCGCCACTCTCGCCAAGGCCTCGCCGGAAGTGCTCGACCATATCGCCGGCCGTGTGCGCGAATTGGGCATACCTAGCAGCGTGTCATACTGATCTTTTTGGGGAAAAACACCGGACACCGCTCACCGTTCCCTCCGTTTTTTCCGCCTTCCATTGCGGCGTTACTTCCTCAGGTATACGCCATAACCCTTTTCAGACTTGCGAAAATTGATATGACGTCTGTCCAGCACCCTACGTTATATGCCGTAAAAACCCTCCTCGAACAACATGATATCGTTGCCGGGGAGGGCTTGATGCTTTGTGGACTCAGCGGTGGCGCCGACTCGGTGGCGCTGGTTCTTATGCTCCAGCGCCTGGGTTTTGAGGTCCATGCCCTGCATTGCAACTTCCATTTGCGCGGCGACGAGAGCCTGCGCGACGAGGAATTTGTCCGGAACTTCTGCCAGCGTCACCGGATTCCCCTCGAAGTCACGGACTTTGATACGGAAAACGAGGCGCGGAGCCACGGCGAAAGCATAGAGATGGCGGCACGTCGCCTGCGCTACCGTTGGTTCTCGCAGGTGGCGGAGCGCCTTCGTGGTGAACATCCGCGGCATACGGTGCATGTTTGCGTGGCACATCATGCCGACGACAATGTGGAAACCCTCCTCCTCCATCTGGTCCGTGGTGCCGGATTGCACGGACTTACAGGCATGCGCGTGGTGAATGATGAGGGCATCGTCCGCCCCCTGCTGGAAACACCCCGTGAGGACCTGTTGAAAATGCTTGCGGACTGGGGCGAGACCTACGTCACCGACAGCAGTAACGCCGATGTCCGATATCGCCGCAACCGCATCCGCCATGAACTCCTGCCGCTGCTGCGCTCGATGAATCCGAACATTTCCGCCGTTCTGCGGCGCACCATGAGCCATCTTGCCGAGGCGGAGCGCGAACTTTCAGCCACCGGACGCACCGACCTCCGGCAACGCCTGCTTGCCCACGGCTTCAACGCCACACAGATAGCACAGGTCGGCAACGGTAGGAACGGGGCTTTTGCCCTTGCCAATGGCTACATCCTGACCCGCCATGGCGAAGAACTCCTCTGCGAACCCCTGCCAATGCAGGTAGCATCCACGGAACTTGTCCCCGGAGAAAACCTTGTGCGCGACGAAATCTACGTGTTGCAGCGTTGCGGATGGCCCATTCCGGGCTTCGATCTGCGGCAGAAGCACTGTGCCGTCATGGATGTCCGCGCCGTCCGTGGCGCACTTTCCGTACGTTCTGTCGCGACGGCGGACCGCTTCACCCCCTTCGGCATGCGCGGAACACGCCTCGTCAGCGACTATCTTACCGACCGTCACCGTTCGAGAATCGACAAATTGGCGGCAATGGTCCTTACCGACGGGCAGGGAATACTCTGGCTGGTAGGGGAAACCATCGATGCCCGTGCGGCGGTATCGGCAGATACGACAGAAGTTTTCATCCTTTCACATACCCCATGACGCAACATCCTACGGCATATCCCCCGAAAATGTCGGCAAGGTCGGAACATGACCTCCCCGCCACCTATACTCCTGACGGTCCGGAAGAGTTCTTCAACGAACTTTCGGCCCTGAATGCCGATGTCTCCCTACCGCAATTCTACCCCCTTCTCGGACAGACTTTGCGGCGGGCTGCCGAGACTGCAACCGCCTTCAACGGACTTACTTTGGGCGGACTCCATGCAAAGGTGGATTTTCTCTGTAAGGAGCATCATGTTCCTGCCGCATTGCGCCACAACATCAACGCCGCCCGCCGGAACATCCTCCGTGCCGAGCGCGAAAACCGCCGCAAAACACCGGGGAAAGTGCCGCCTTCCGACGACCGGAATGCGGAAAATACAGACACCCTTCACCAACGTCTGACCGATTTCAAGACCGTCTGCCGCTTCATTGCAGCCGTCTTCGGGGCATCGGTTCCCGAGGCGCTCGTGCGGACATTCGTGGCGGACGACCGCGATGACGGCGTTTCCGTCCAACGGCTCGGACATGTCTTGCGGTGCGTGGTGGAATCGTGGGACGGAACCACCATGCATGTCCGTGCGGATGCCCTTGGCGATGCCGGAGCCGACGTGGTTCTGAAGGGACAATTCGCAGACTGGACCTATCTTTGCAAGATCCTTTCACCCGGAGCGCAGGTCAATCTTGTGCGTCCCGTCATGGTTTCCGGGAAAATCGATGCGGAAGTCATCATCCTTGAACCGGACTTCCTCGTCGACGTTACGGCTGTGGCACGTTGTTTCGAGGAATATTCCAACACCCCCTTCAACCATCTGCTTCAGCGCCTCGAACCTTTCCGCTGCTCAAAGGAGATCCTTCTCGGACATTTTGCCGGAAATCTCCTCGACAATGCCGTATATGGCCACAATGTCTCCTACGATGAGGCCTTCAACACCTTTGTCCACGACAACATCCTCGACATTCTGGCGCTTGAAGACCAGGGGAATTTCTCGCTTCAACAGTTGTATGAGCAGGGCAGACTGCAGGCGGAGCATATCCACACCGCACTTCACGACGCGCTTGCCGCACACGTCGGCTCCTACCGCCCCGAGCAGGTGATACTCGAACCGTCGTTCGCCTGTGAGATGCTCGGTCTTCAGGGCCGTATGGACTTCCTCCAACTCGACCATCGTGTGCTGATAGAGCAGAAAAGCGGCAAGGGAGGCTTCAGCCCTTACCACAACGACCCCGACACACCGCTGCAGAAGGAGCCGCATTACGTGCAGATGCTCCTCTACCGTGCCATACTCCGCTATAATTTCAGCCAACGTTATACCGAAAACGGTAAGAACCTGCTGACCTTCCTCCTCTATTCGCAATACAAGAAACCCCTGCTCGGACTGGGGCAGGCACCGGAACTTTTCTACGAGGCCATCCGCGTGCGCAATGGCATGGTGTGGTACGAACAGTACTATCGTCACGAGGGAGCAAGGCTGTTGGAGAGCATCACGCCCGAAAAACTGTTGCAGAAACGCGTCAATCCCCGCTTTTGGGAGCAGTATATCCGCCCCAGAATCGCCGGCACACTCTCCACATTCCAGAGTGCGCGTCCGCTGGAAAAGGCCTATTTTTCGCGCTTCCTACGCTTTGTAGCCGAGGAGCATTACATCGCAAAGGTGGGCGACAACACCTCGCAGTGCAACGCATACGCCTCGAAATGGTATGCTTCGCTCTCCGAAAAGCGCGAGAGCGGAGAGATTTATGACGCCCTGCGTCTGCTGCCGCCCGATGCCGGCACCATCGTCTCCCACATAAGGCTGGCGTTTCCGCCGGAGGATGCCGCAGAGGGTTCGGACCCCTCCACCACGAATTTCCGCCGTGGCGACATCGTCATCTGCTATCCCTACGATGCCGATGCCGTGCCTGACTGCCGGCGCACCCACATTTTCCGTGGCATCCTCTCGGAAATCACCTCAGAAGGACTGGAAATCCGCCTGGCGGCTCCCCAGGGTGACGCCCGCGTCTTCCTCTATGACGCCCAGCGGCCTTGGGCGGTGGAGCACGACCTCTTTGAATCGCTCTTCTCGCAACTCTATGCCGGACTCACCGCCTTCCTGCGTGCCCCCGGCGAAAGGCGCGACCTGCTCCTCCTCCAACGCCCGCCGCGGACCGACGCCACATTGAAACTCCGGGGGGATTATGGGACGTTCAACGATATGGCGCTCCGCGTGAAGCAGGCGCGCGACCTGTTTCTCATCATCGGACCCCCGGGAACCGGCAAGACATCGTACGGCATGCTCAACACCTTGCAGGAGGAACTTCTGGAACCCGGTTCAAGGGTATTGCTCCTTTCCTACACCAATCGGGCGGTGGATGAGATATGCTCCAAACTCCTGGAAGCCGATATCCCCTTCCTCCGTATGGGCAACGCCGACAACTGCGACCCGGCATTCCGCCATTGTCTTTTGGACGAGCAAATCCGCGACCTCGCCCCCGCCGCTGTCCGCGAACGCCTGTTGGCGGCAAGGGTGGTGGCAGGAACCGTCAGTTCACTCGCACGTTGCAACAGCCTTTTCGCGCTCCTCTCCTTCTCTTTGGCCATCATCGACGAGGCTTCGCAGATACTCGAACCCCATTTGTTGCCGATTTTCGCCATGATGCACGGCACGGAATCCGCCATCAAACGCTTCGTCATGATTGGCGACCACAAGCAGTTGCCGGCCGTCGTGCAACAGTCGCCCGAGGCATCGGCGGTCAGCGAGGAACTGTTGCGCGGAATCGGACTGACGGATTGCCGATCTTCCCTCTTCGAACGTCTGCTGCGGCGCTATGGCGGCAACGCGGAAGTCACCTGTATGTTGACGCGGCAAGGGCGTATGCACCGCGACATCGCCGCCTTCCCCAGCCGCTATTTCTATGACGGACGTCTTGATGTGGTGCCCCTTCCGCACCAGACTGCCGCCACCGGGGCGGGGGATTGCCGCATGACGTTCTACGATGTCCATGCCGCCGATGTCCGCACCAATACGGACATACTGACGTCTCCGAAGGTGAACATTGCCGAGGCGCGCGTCATCGCATCCCTGGCCGCCGACATCTTCCAGCGCTCTCCCGACACCTTTTCTTCCGTGCATACACTCGGAATCATCGTGCCTTACCGCAACCAGATTGCCGCCATCCGAACCCATATCATCGGAGAATGCCGACGACGGGGACTGCCCGACGATGTGCTTCCAACGGTGAGTATCGACACCGTGGAGCGCTATCAGGGTAGCCAACGCGACTACATCATCTATGGTTTCACCGTGAGCCGCAACTATCAGTTGGCGTTCCTCACCGGAAATGTCTTCACCGACGAGGCGGGGAATGTGGTCGACCGCAAACTGAATGTCGCGATGACCCGTGCGCGGACACACCTGATTCTTGTTGGAAATGCCGAACTCCTCTCCCGCAACCTCACCTTCGCGCGCTTGATAACCGAGGTGAAGGCACAGGGGGGATTCCGGACGGCACAGCCGTGAGGACTTTTTTCTTTCTTATATTCCTATTATTCTTATCTCTCCTATTCGGCTTCCTCGTCCTCGATGCCGGTGTCCAATGCGGTCAGGCGGCGGCAGACCGTGGAGCGAGTGCAACCGAGTAGCCGGGCGGTTTCTGTCTGGTTCATGCCAATCTTGCGGAGATACAGCATCATCAGGTCGGAGATTTTCAGTGTGGATTTGGACACAGCGCTTCCCGAACTGAAGTCCGGCCATTCCACTGTGACGAAGGTGATGACCTTGTCCTGCAGTTCCGGTGTGATGATGGCCTCTTTAGGTGGCTTTTTCGCCATCAGGTGCAGTTGTGCGCGCAGCTGCTCCCCGTCAATCCGTTGCTTCTGCGCAATGTGTTGCCGCAGTTCCTCCTGCAACTCGTCCTTGTCTGTGGTGAGTTGGTCTGCCCTTGCCTTCTGTGTATTATAGATGTGCTTGAAAAATAGGACGAACAGCATTGTAATCAGCAGACCGCTGAGAGAGATAATGAGGATGATGTAAAAATGTTTTTCGGCCAAGGCTTTTGCATCCTTTATCTCCTGCTCCTTTTGCTTGTCGCGGTTATAAATGTATTGGTTGTAGGCGTTGGACGATTGCTGGAGCTCGAGGTCTTTGGAGTAGATTTCGTACAGCGAATCGCGTGCAAGGGCATAGCGCATCGCCTTCTCCAGGTTGCCTTTCCTGTAATAATAGTGGCTGAGCCGGGTGGCGCGCATCATGCGCTTCTCTACCATGTCATCTTTCTCGTAGGCTTCCTCTAAGAATATCCGCAGCGAATCGTCGTCCACGCCCTCGAAATAAAAATAAAGTCCGGTTAGGGCAAGCTCCGGGAGCGCGTTGTGGGGAAAGTGCCGCAGCCTTTCGTAGCATTTCCTCACCATGGCGCTGT
This sequence comes from uncultured Bacteroidales bacterium, assembly GCA_945833885.1. GTDB lineage: Bacteria > Bacteroidota > Bacteroidia > Bacteroidales > Bacteroidaceae > Alloprevotella. The sequence goes on along the minus strand of CAMAFY010000014.1, from coordinate 16,627 downwards.
CTTTCATCTTTATTCCTTGTGCCAAAGTCAAGCCGTAGGTGGCGAGCATCTCTGCCGTGTCGGGGGGCTGCAGACGGTCCACCGCCGTGCACGCGGCCCTCAAGTAATGGCACGCGGAATCGTATTGCCCGTTGTGCTTGTAGGCTGTTCCCAATTCTTGTAGGCTGTAGTAATCTTTGTCGTCGTAGAGCCGGCTTTTCTTGCGGGCGATTTCCAATTCCTGTCGGATGTCTCCCTGTTTTCTGAGTATCCAGGCGAGTTGGCTGTACACCCGCATCAGCGTTTCCCGGCGGGTCTCCTGGGGGTGCTCCTCGCCAATCATCATGGCCTGGGTGTAGTGGTCCACCGCCTGGGGGGCGTCGTGTATGTCGCGGTAGATGCCGCCGAGTTGGTAGTGAGCCTCCATCTGCTCCTCCTGCGTTCCGTGCGCTTTGTAGTATTCCAGCACCGTTTTCATCACGCTGTCGTTGGTATGGGGTTGGAGGAGTTTGTCCTCCGCCTTGCATTTCAGCAGGGCATATTTCATGCGTTCCGCCTCGTTGGCATGGTCCATATTGAATGTATCGGCCGACAGCCTCCTGCAGGCTTCCTCGGGCAGGGAGTCTACAATGGCTTCCACTGCGAGCAGTGCGGGACGGATGGCAGGAGGGGCTTCCTGCCCCTTGTCGCAGGAAAGCAGGACGAACAGAATGAAAGACAGGGAAAATATAAAGGATGTGGGTTTCATGATAGATTAGTTTTGGGCAAATATACAAAAAACAAGCAAGTGGGCAAAATGAGTGTGTGCATAAACTGCCGTATCCTGACGGTAGAGGCGGCGAAAAAGCACGAGTAGCCTGTCCTAACGCCGCTGGGGGTGAGGGGCATGGCGTCCCCGAAATCAGCGTTTTGTCCCCAAAGTGGCTTTTGAGGGGTGCTTTTTAATCCATTGAGTATCAGATAATTCAACAAAATCGCACACCCCGCCCTAAAAATTCTTTTTGCAGCGCAACACAATGCAACACCGAAAACTTGGAGCTTAGGAATACTTTTTGCGAAATTTGCATCAAAATTTTCAAAACATCATGAAAAAATTATTGACATTACTTCTCGGCTGTACCATGTACGCCACGGGACATGCGCAGTACACTCCTGCTCCCCTCCCCGTTGACACCCTGATTTTCAATCCCGTTTCTCCTACGGATTTGTGGAAGGTTCATTATGAAGATGAGCCTAAGCCCAGACATACTCCCCAAAAGCGGACTGCACTCCCGACATGCTCGTATATAAATGGGCAGATTTGTATGACGACAAAGGAAGATTGGGGTTCTTTTACCTATTATATTCTCTCGGGCGAGGATGAAACTGTCCTTACGGGTAGCGGATTCCTGACCTCCTGTGCGCCATATTATATTGACCTCTCCCCGCTTGAACCGGGATGCTACACCTTTGTCTTGCAGCATGGCGGATATTATGGGGCTGCATTTGCATATTAACGTCCAACAACCGCGAATAAGAATACCCTAATCACTGAGAAAAACGAATTCGAAATCATCATAACGGCGGAAACCGAAAAGCCAGAATAGAGTAGGTTGGAATAAAAACTCTATGCCTATGATAGAAATAGCCCTTCAAAAAGTATATGTCGTTCTACTTTGGCAAAAAATGTCAACTTTATACTTATTTCTATTCTAATCTAAAAAACATACAAATGAAAAAAATTCTTTATATAGCAAGTGCAATCTTGTCCATTCCTGTGTTTTTCTCTTCATGTTCCAATGAAGAGCATATCTCTTCCGAGGTAATGGAATCCCACGTCAATACCATTGTAAAGCTTGCCAATGAGGCAGCTGAGAAAAAAATGGTAGTACAAGATATTGCAAAGGGGAGTCGCGTTAGCACCCCTGGTACGACTACCATCTCTGTTGTGTTCCCCGGAGGTGGTACAAAAAGCGAGATGGAAGCCGTTGAGGCTGTACAGACACCCAAGGACTTGATTTTGCTTTATGACCGTACTGCTGCAGACTTTTATTACCCCGAAGCGGATGTAAAAGGTGATGCAACTATTACATTTTCCGACCAGGATGCCATAGAGGCATTGGCACCCCTTGTGGCAGAAAGCCGTAATATACTGCATGGGTATGGCTTTACGGATGCAGAGATACAAGAAATGCTGGACGAAAATGAGGTTGACGAAACTCAACTTGTAATGCTTATGATGGCAATCGCCAATAATGAGATTGAAAGTTCTCAACCGTCGTCCCCTCAATTGATGACGATGAATGAGAATAATCATTTTCAAATCATTAACAATGCGCTTAGTTTCTTTGAAAAGGGACTATCAAGTGCGTTCGCATTGCCTTTATGCGCTCAACAAACACGCTCAACTACAAAAGGTGGTCAGGTTTCTGAAAACACAAACCAAGATTTTAAGATTATCGTTGGATGTGCAGTGGAAGCTCTGCTTTTGGACATCAGAAATATGAGTTCGGCTTCTACTTTGAAAACATACAATAAAGCCCTTACAAAGAAGACGTTTAAGGTTATCGCAAAAAAGGTTTTGGGACCTGTAGGAGTTGCTATAGCCGCTGCGGATTTTGGATGGTGTTTATATAGAAATGGCATATTTTAATAGATTGCATCAGCCAATCTACTAAAAATACATAGCAATAAACTAAGTAGTGTTCGTAAATTTTTATTTATGGACACTACTTTCAAAAAAACAATCTATGTACACAGTTCAAGGTTTAGTGTTTGAAGTCGTAAGGCTTCTAATAATTGTTATGGGTCTGGTAAACATACCGCTGATAATGATTAAAGTTTGCCGGGAATACAGGAAGCAAGAGGCAACAAAGGTGGATGTCTTTATAAAATTGCTTTTAAGCCTCATCGTTTTCTCAGGATGCTTGTTGCTCTTCTTTCTCAAACCATTTGAAAATTTAGGAGCTTTCGCAGGCATTCCCATGCCCGGAGAAAATGAAGCCATGCTGCAATTCTCAGCAAATTGCTTTTTCATAATTGGAAAAGCTATGTTGGTAACCGCTACATTGGCATGTTTTGCCTATTGTGTTCGATATATATTCAAGAAGGATAGTAAATTTCAAGATTGGGCAGGCTACCTTTTCTTTTTCCTGCTTTTTCTTTCGGCCTTCTTTTGGTGATGGCATGGCATTTCGTCCGCCTTTTTGTTATAAGGGAAAAGTCCTTCCCGTGTGACATATCCGCCTTGTCTGCCATTGCTCGGTTGAGTGGATTGGCTATTTTCCTGTTTATTCAACCTAAGGATGAGCACTCGGCTTAATCAATCACAAACAAATCAAAAAAAGTTCCTATTATGAAAAATTTCTTTTTGTTCTCTTCTGCCTTTTAGCCATTCTTGTCCCGCAAATGGCAAAAGCACAGGCGGATGTCCCAATTTCCGAGAAGGATTCGTTGCGCATCGTGAAGATTGCTACCCACACCTCAAGACTGCACTATGAGGCTGCTACTGAAGTCGGCTTCAAGATGGAGCATTGCCAGGCCATGCGCCTGCACCTTGAGTTTGGTTACCGCCCCGTCCGTTGCATGCACGTCTCCTTCGGCTACAACTACGGCATGCTCAGCACTCCCGTCGGCACCCGCAGCAGCCACGAACTGATGGGTATTGTTGGCACTCGGTTATGGAAAGATTCCCCATTGGAACTCCGTGCCGGAGCGGGTCACACCGTGGGACATACCACGCCCAAGGCTGCAATTGTCCGTGGGGAACTGAATTACCACCCGGGCTTGTTGTTCTTTGGTCTCGGTTATCAGTACAATTTCACGAAGAAGTCTGTTATTGACAACTACGGCGGCCTTTACCTGAAACTGGGTATAAGCATCTGATTGAAAGATTACTGCAACTACACCACGGGGCATGGGATAAGGAAACGACTTTGACATACGCTTTTATACCTGTTGCCTTTTCCATGCCCCTGCCCCGATACTTCAATACGCTTCATGGAAATGAGCACGGGTACAACGGTTTTCATACGCTTTTCCCGTTGCATTTGTGCCCATCTTCCATGAGGCGTATTGTATATCAACAATAAAAATAAGACAAAGGGGCATAAATACGATTCGTGTTTTTGTGCTTCGGTCCCAAGTGATTAAGGCAAAAGAACAGAAGAACATAAGTGCTATAAGGGAACAAATATGTTCTTTTGTATTGCATAACATACAGCAATGTCAAAGATATGGGCTTACACGATTGTATATCCATAACATCAGCCTGGAAGGCTGGTCGTTCAAACGCAATGTGTTTTTACCGGACACTAAATATTTAATTTTGTTCACTTACTTATGTCCATAAATGTGCAAAAGAAGCAGGGGAACGGATGGCGCGGTTATGGCCATTCCGTTCCCCTGCGTGGGATATAGGCTTAAAGTTTAGAAGGGCTTCATGCCGAGGTTGCGGTCGATGAGTAGACCGTCGAGGGCGTGGACTTTGAAGGTGCAGGCCTTTGTGGCGCGGAATTTCAGACGGAAGAGGTCGTGGTCGCCTTCGTCAAGGAGGAAGTTGTTGCCACAATTGACGAAGGTAGGATAGAGCGCCTTCGTCTTGTCGCTGTGGAGACGGTCGTAGGTGAGGTTCACGAGGTCCTTCATTCCGATGAGTTCTATGCCGGCATATTCTACCGAAGCCGCGTCGTAGGGGAGGGCAAAACTGAGGGCATTGACATGTTTCAGCGCCTTTCCGCTGACGAGAATCTCGAACTCTTCGCCGGCAGATAGTTGGATGTCGCCGTTCTTTACCGACATTGGTTTGCCGTCCTTCAAAGGTGTCAGCACGAGAGTGCCCTCCACGTGGCTGTTGTCGTGGCGTACGCCGCCATCGAGTTCCACACCCACGCAACTGATGTCGTAGGCATCGATAAGTCCGTTGCCGTTGATGTCGCCGATGCTGACGTAGTCGAAGTCACCATCCTTGGCACGCAGACCGGTATAGTTCATATAGGAGGTGAAGTCGTTGCCGTCTATGCGGCCGTCGCGGTTGATGTCGCCCTGGAATTGTCCTGTGGTTCCGGGTACGCGGAAGACATACATCTCCTGTCCGGAGCCGAAGTTTCCGACGGCTTCAGTGACATGGAAGCGCAGATAACGTGCGTGGGGTGCCAGGTCGGGACGGTAGTCGGCGGTGGCAACATCGCCTTGTTTGAGGCTGCCGCCTACGAATCCGATGGTCTTTGTCTTGCCGTCGCGGTTCCATTCGAAGGAGACGGGTTCGCTCCAGGTCTGACGGTCGGTGGAGTAGGAGCAGGTTCCGCGGAGGATAGTGCCGTTTCCGGCGTCTTCGCGCGGCACATATTCGAGGCGCTCGAGTTGGTTCACCGAGCGGAGATCGACGGTAAGGTCGAAGGGAACAGCCTGAGGTTCGTTGCTCCAATCGGTGTGCCATGTGCTCTTCTCATCGCGGTCAAAGAGTTTGTTGACGCCCTGTCCGCCCTGGTTTTTGCAGGAGGTTGTACCGATAATGTTCGGAATCGCCCACTCCAAGGGGTCGGTGACGGTGGATAGATTGAACGATGTCCATTCGCTCGGACCATCGGCATTCACGGCGCGAACCTTGAAGTCGTAGGGGGTCTTGGGCTTGAGGTCGTCGAAGCAAAGTGTGAGGTTGCGGATGGTGCTGTAGCGCATTCCGTTGAATTCCACCTCGTAGTAGTCGGCACCTTCCACGGCTTTCCATGCGGGAAGGAGTTCGTAGGCATGCGCCACGGTAGCGGCATTGTCGAAGGCGGGGGCTTGCAGTGCGCCATGCGATTGCAGGAGCGGTTCGGCAGCGGCATCCGTCCATCCGGTGACCACCACCTCGACGGTAGAGGCCGTCACGTCGGTTTCGGGTACCAGGACTTCGATGTGCGAGGGCTGGGTGGGGAGCGTTTCGGCGCAGGAAGCGGCGGCGTCGAAGTTGAGCCACGGGGCTTTCCCGACGAATTTCCATGTGGCGGCCACCTTCTTTCCTCCGACCTTTACGCTGACTTTCTTCGGAGCCGTGGCGGCGCGTATGGTGAGCATGGTGCGCTTCTGTGCCTTGAAACCTTCGAAACCTCCGCTCGTCTTGTCGATGGTGACGGTGACCTTGTCGCCCTGTTGCAGACAGTGTACGGGAGTGGTTGTGCTTTCGCCTTCCAGATATGCCTGGGTCTCGCCGTCGTCATCGTACTCGCAGAACCGGCTTTCGCCGCCAGGCCATATCTCGTAGCCGCGGAAAGCGGGGTCGATGCCCGAGGGGTTGTTGTTGGGAAGGGTGAAGGGGATGATGGCACCCGCCTTGGCGAAGAGGGGAATCTTCCACAGCGGGGCATCGAAATTGTTGAGCAGGCGGTTGCCTTCGTAGCGGTCGCCGGTAAAATAGTCGTACCATGTGCCTTCGGGAAGGTAGATTCCGTCGCGGATATCATTGCCGTCGGCATCGATTTCCGTGTTCTTATAGACCGGAGCCACCATCAGCGACGGACCGAAAAGGAACTGGTATTGGGTTTGTTTTCCAAGCGTATAGTCGTTGGGGTATTCGAGGAACATGGCGCGAATCATGGGCTTTCCGTCGACCGCCTCGCGTGCAATGCTGTACTGATAGGGGAGGAGCATCGACTTGGCTTTCAAGTACCAGCGGTTGAGGTTCGTGGCTTTCTCGCCCAAAACCTGGGGGTATTTGGGATTGGAGCCCCAACCGTCCATGTTCAACTCCATGGGTGTATAGGTCTTCCATTGGAACTCGCGGACATTGACGGGGATGTTCTTTCCGCCAAAGATGCCGTCGACGTCGGAGGTGATGTTGGGCTGTCCGGACAATCCTGAGCCAATGAAGGTGGGAATGTGGAAGCGGATGTACTCCCAATCTCCGCCTGTCTGGTCGCCACTCCAAATACCTGCATAGCGTTGTGTGCCAGCCCAACCGTCGAGACTGATGATGAACGGACGCGCGTTGCCGCCATAGTAGGGCATGATTTCGCCAACATCCGCCACACCGTTCAGACCGAAGGAGTAGCCCCATCCGACCCATGCCACATCGGTTTTGAGGACGCGCACGCCGGCATCGCGGACTTCCTTGACGATGTCGCGCTGGAGGAGGGCTTCGATACCGGGCTTCGGATGCAGGTCGCTCTGTGTCCACAGACCGATTTCCACACCTTTCGAACGTGCATAGTCGCCGAATTCCTTGAGGTTGCGGATGTTTCCGTCGAGCGTTGCGGTCTGGCCATAGCCGGCACCGTAACCATCGTTGGGCAAGAACCAACCAAGGGGCAGGTCGTTGTCGAGATAACGGTCGATGGCAGCGCGTGCCGACCACTGGTAGTTGGTCTTGTGGCCGTATTTGCCTTGAAGTTCGCCGTTCAGTGATTCGCGCACTCCACCATTGTCCTTCTGGCTTTCGTTGTAGGTCTTCCCATCCTCATAGGCCATAAAGCCGGTCTTCCCTTCCTCGGCAGGCGTCCAATAGTCGCGGTTGTAGGCATTGAGGTGGCCTTCATAGAAGCCGAATTTGGGGAGAAGTACGGGATTTCCGGTGAGTTGATAGAAGTCGCAGAGCAAATCTTCCGGCTTCTGGTTCACCATAAAGAAGACATCGAGATAGTTTTCGCTGTGGAAAAGGTTTACCTCATCGGGATTTTCCGCACCGAAATCGTAGCGTCCGGGCTTGAAGGTGTGCCACATGACGCCATAACCTGCTGTGGACCAGTAGAAAGGTGTGGGGCTTGCCACGCCACCATCGACCCAGTTGTTGGTGTTTTCGATGGCGATGCTTTGTCCACGATGGCTGAACCGGCCGTTCTGAACGCCGCCGCCGTAGAAATATTCTCCGTCGTGGCAGGCGAGGGTGATGGATGATTTGGAGTCATCGATGGCGATGGGGGCCGTCTGACGCAACACTTCGCGCCCGTTCTGCGTGATGCTGAGGAGACCTGTGGCGCGGTTGATGTGGACATCCATGGCGGGAGTGCCCACGATGTAGGCGGTATCGGTGGTTTGAATCTGGAGTCTGAAGTCCGTGCGGCGGGGATTCTTCACGAGAATATCGGCTTCCGGCTCTGCCTTTGGCGGACGTACGATGCCGCCACTGTTGTCCTGGAAGAGACGGAAGATGTTCTTTCCGTAGAAATCCAGGGTGTACATCGTGCCGTTGTCGAAGTATACTTCAACGGCGAAGTTGTTGCATTTCGAGATGCGTACGGGTTTTGCCGTGGCCGTTGCCGTAACGCTGGCGGCATCTGTGGCGTCAGTTGCGGTGAAGGCTGTGGCCGATGCGGTAGTGCTTGAAGCGGCAATCAGGGCGCAAATCATGAATGCCGACAGGTATTTCTTACGCATGAGTTTATTAGTAGATGAACAAGATTAAACGATATCGGTTGCTCTATAAGCAAGAAATCAGAAGACGTAACCCACGTCGAACATGGGAAAATCACGGCGAAGATTTGCAGAATCTGCCGGAAATGACGGATGTCCTGTGCGTTATTTGCTGAAAGAGTAGGGCGCATCAGCGGGGTCGGTACCACGGTTCTTGTTGGGACGTGGGCTCATATCGAAGCGGATGCTGCCGCCTTTCACCATGTCTGAATGCTCGAAATACGTGGGGGAGTATGCCTCGCCGTTGAGTTTTACGGCATCGACGTAGACATTCTTCGCACAGTTTTCCGGAGCCTCAATGAGGAGTTCATTGCCGTTGGGGAAGTGGATGGTGGCCTTCTTGAAGAGAGGCGAGCCGATGACGTACTGGTTGCTTCCGGGACATACGGGATAGAAACCGAGTGCTGAGAAGACGTACCACGCCGAGGTCTGGCCGTTGTCCTCGTCACCGCAGTATCCATCAGGGGTGGCGCTATAGAAGCGTGTCATGATATCGCGCAGGTGAGCCTCGCCCTTCCAGGGTTGTCCGCCCCAATTGTAGAGGTAAATCATGTGCTGTATGGGCTGGTTGCCGTGGGCATAGTTGCCGGTGTTCATGACGGTCATCTCCACAATTTCGTGGATGGGGAAGCCGTAGTACGAGTCGTCGTAGAGTGGGGGAACCACAAATACGCTGTCGAGCATCTGCACGAACTGTTCGCGACCGCCCATCAGATTGATCAGTCCGTTGACATCGTGGAAGACGCTCCACGTATAGTGCCAGGCATTTCCTTCGGTAAAGGCGTCGCCCCATTTGAGGGGTGAGAAGGGCGACATGAAGGAACCGTCGGCGTTGCGTCCGCGCATCAGGCGTGTTTCGGGGTCGAAAAGGTTCCGATAGTTCAGCACCTGCTCATTGAGTTTGCGGATGTTTGCGGCGGAAACCGGTAGTTTCGACTTCTTCAAACCTTTGGCTGCGGCCTCGGCATTCAGCGTCTTCGCCACCTGAAGGATGCACCAATCGTCGTAGGCATATTCCAGTGTACGGGCGGCATTCTCCTTGATGTCGACATCGTAAGGCACGTAGCCCAGGCGGTTGTAGTACTCGTGTCCCAGGCGTCCGGAACTGCTGACTGTGGGGTGGACGGCGTCCTTTCCGTGAAGCAGACCCTGCATCATGGCCTCGGTGTCCTGTACTCGGATGCCCTTCATGAAGGCGTCTGCCATGACGGATGCCGAATTGTTGCCTACCATACAGCCGCGATGGCCCGGGCTCGACCACTCAGGGAAGAAGCCGCTTTCCTTGTAGACGTTGACGAAACCTTCCATCATCTTCCCGCTCTCATCGGGATATACCAGATTGAGGAGTGGGAAGAGGCAGCGGAAAGTGTCCCAGAATCCGGTGCCGGTGTAGAGGTAGCCGTCGCAAACCTCGCCGTTGTGGGGTGAGCGGTGCACGATTTTGCCTGTGGAGTCCTGCTCCCAATACTTCATAGGGAAGAGTAGTGAGCGGTAAAGACAGGTGTAGAAGGTGCGGGCTTCGGGAGTGCCGAGGTCAACAAGTTCGCGATCGATGGCGATACGTCCGAGGATTTCGTTCCAAATGCGGTGTCCCTCAGCCTTTACAGCGTCAAAAGTGGTGGCGGATACCTCGCGTTTCAGGTTCAGTTCCGCCTGTTCGGGGCTGATGTACGACGATGCCACGCGGGCGTGCACCTGTTCTCCGCGGCGGGTCTTGAATCCTACCATGGCAAGTGCGTGGAAACCTTCGGCTTTCAGCCCGCCGTTCTCGGCAATTTTGTCGGCGTCCTCGCCTTCTTTGATGGCAGTTCCAAGATAGGTGTTTGTATATTCGAAGGGTTTGTCGAACTCGATGATGAAATACTGCCGGAATCCCTCCTGAACACCGCCGGAGTTGCGGCTGGTATATCCGCGTATTACGCGGCGTTCGGGGATGATCTCCACCATGGAGCCGCGTTGATAGGCATCGATGCACACATAACTCTGTGCCTCGGGGAAGGTGAAGCGGAAGATACATGCGCGGTCGGTGGGGGTAAGTTCCGTGGTGATGTCGTAGTCGGCGAGGTAGACGCTGTAATAGTTCGGCAGGGCTACCTCGGCCTTGTGGGCAAACCATGAGGCACGGGCGGACTCTTCGGCCACAGGTTTCCCGGTCATGGGCATGAGAGCGAACTCCGCATGGTCGTTTATCCAAGGACTGGGCTGGTGGGTCTGCTTGAATCCCTGGATTTTATGGGCGTTGTAGGAATATTGCCAGCCATCGCCGTTCTTCCCGGTCTGAGGTGTCCAGAAGTTCATGCCGAAAGGTCGGGTGATTGCAGGGTAAGTGTTGCCGGCAGAGAGGCTGAAATCGCTCTGGCTTCCCATCAACGGATTGACGAGGGAGGCGTAGTCTTGGGCTTGCAGGGCGGAAAAAGCGCCGAACAACATGCCCAAAAGGCAGAGAAAAGTCTTTTTCATATCAGGTGTTTTTTTGTTTTTCAAGGGGGAGGGATGCCGGTCGGGATGGTGGAAGACCGGACGTCGCGGGCAAAGCCTGCCAACGTTTGCGGCGTGAATGGCCGTCATGGCAGGTACTGAAAATGGTTTTTGACAGGGTGCCGTGCCTGTCTCAAGCCGTGGAGGAGGCTGGGAAACAGGATGAAGGGAACCATAGGGCAGCGGGAAAAGACGGCGGCAGCAATTGAAAAAAGACTACCTTAACGTACAGATTCCTCCGCATGTCGATGTATGGATCCTGCCGGATGTCAATACCATTTCTTGCAGGGTTTGTCGCTCATTTCGAATTCCAGCAGGCCGCCTTCATGGATGATGGCGTCGGTGATATAGGATTTCCGGTAGGGAATGCCGTTCAGTTTCACGCTCTTGACGTAGATGTGTGTGGCGTCGACATTGTGGGCGAGAATGCTGAAGGTGTTGCCGCTCTCAAGTTTGAGGTCGAGCCTCGGCAGCAGGGGTGTGCCGATTTCGTAACGTCCGCCAACGGGGTTGACGGGATAGAATCCCATGGCACTCATGACAAACCACGCCGATGTCTGTCCGCAATCCTCGTTGCCGCAGAGTCCGGCAGGGGTGTCGTGATAGAGTTCGCGGCAGATCTGTGCGACATATTCCTGACATTTCGAGGGCTGTCCCACATGATTGAAGAGATATGCGGCATGATGCGAGGGTTCGTTCCCATGTGCGTACTGGCCAATCATGCCTGTTGAGAAGAGAGGACGGGCAGAGGCGTCCTCTTCAGTGAAGGTAAAGAACTCGTTGAGCATGTTTGCCATCTTCTTCTTCCCTCCAAAGAGGCTGCAAAGTCCGTGGATGTCGTGCTGTACGCTCCATTGGTACATCCAGGCATTGCTCTCGCAGACGTGAGGTCCGTAGGCTACCGGCGAGAATCCCGGAAGGAAATTGCCGTCGGCCTGGCGTGGCTCGAGAAAACCTGTGGAGGTGTTGTAGAGATTCTCGTAGTTCTTCGAGCGGGAGTCGAATTCTTTTGCGATGTCGAGGCGTCCGACGTATTGGGCAAGGCGGGCGATGCACCAGTCATCATAGGCATATTCCAGCGTGCGGCTCATGCTCCAGTCGTCGTTTCCGCCCATATCGTCGACACCGGTGGGGACATACCCCTTGTCGATGTACGTGCCGATGGAGCGGTAGTCGCGTTTCCGGGCGGTCTTGACACAAATGTCGAGGGCGCGTTCAGCGTCGATTCCCTTGAAACCTTTCAGGATGGCGTCGACGATGACGGGGACGGAATGGTAGCCAATCATCATATCTGTCTCCCCAGCCCACATGCTCCACACCGGCAGACGTCCGTTCTGGATGCCGAAATCCACAAGACTGTTGGCCATGTCGCTCACGCGGTCGGGGTTGGTAAGTGTGAAGAGCGGATGGGCGGCACGGTAGGTGTCCCATAGCGAGAAGGTGGAATAATGTATGCCGTCGGTGTGATGGACGTGACGGTCGGGACCGAGGTAACTGCCGTCGACATCGGAATATATCGTCGGAGCCAACATGCTGTGGTAGAGGGCGGTATAGAACTTCCGGACACGATTGTCGTATTCCCCGCTCTCCATCTCCGGCATTCCCTCACCGCAACGTCTGTCGGCGTCGAGCACACCGAGGTGAAGGTTCCACTCGTTGTGGGCAAGTTGCAGGTAAAGTGCGAAGTCGTCGTACGGGGCTTCCGCCTGAAGGTTCTGCGATGCTCCGTAAATGCTGGTGCCGCTGAGGGCCGTGCAGACGAGAAGGTCGTTGGACTGAGGGCTTTCTCCCCCGCCGTTTCCGAAATAGAAGCGTGCCACGATGCCCTTTCCGCCGCCCTTTTTGGCGATGGTGTCGGTCTCTACGCGCAAGGGTGGGGTGGAAAAGCGTGTGGCGAAGTACACCCGCTGGTCGCGGGCCCAACCGTCTGAGAAGCGGTAGCCGCGGAAGTTCACCGAATCCACGCGCTCCAGCATGCAGTCGGTCGTGGCATCCCAGTTCATTGTGCGGTCGAGATTGAGGATGACGACGCGTTCCTTGCCGTTTTCGGGGAACTCGTAGCGCTGGATGCCGCAGCGTGGAGTGGCGGTGAGCGCCACTTGGATGTCGTAATCCTTGAGGCGGACGCTGTAATAGCCGGCCATGGCGTTCTCCTCGCTGTGGCTGAAGGTGGAATGTATGCCTAATGGGAGGCTTTCGCCTTGGCTGCTGTTGTCGGTTCTGCAAGGAAGGGTGACGGGCATGAAGGAGATGTCGTACATGTCACCCGCACCTGTGCCGTCGAGGTGCGTATGGGAGAATCCCGTAATCGTGCTGTCGGGGTAGAAGTATCCGGCAATGCGGTCCCAGCCTCCGATGAGGTTGTCGGGGGAAAGTTGTACCATGCCGAAGGGCATCTGCGCTCCGGGATACGTGTTGCCCGTGAAATCCGTGCCGACGAACGGGTTTACAAGGCGGGTATAGTCGACAGCGGTGGCGGTAAGCACGCAGCCGGAGAGGGCTGACGCGAGTAGGAATGATAATGGCTTTTTCATGTTCGTTTCTACGGTTCCTGTGTCTTTCATGTGTAGTAACTGCGCAAAGTTACAAATTTTTTGTATGAAAGGTGCGCTTTTACCTGTATTTGTACCTTCAAATCTTTGTTTTTCAGTGTATATCGTCTGTAAATTACGCCGAAACTCAAGGCTTTTACACGGAAAAGCACGGCATACGGCGCATTGACGCTAAAAAGGAATCCCCCGACGACACGGCTGCCGGTGCGGTGTCGTCGGGGGATTCGTATGTTGATGCGGCGTGTGTGGCGCCGGGGATTGCTGTCATTTTTTCAGTCCGGCCTCGAACTTTTCCATGTCCAGGCGGAAGGCTTTGTCGGTGGCGAGCCTGCGTTCCGTCATGTTGCACGCATGGATGACGGTGCTATGGTCGCGGTCGCCGATGTCGCGGCCGATTTGACAGATGGAAAGGGGCGTATATTTCCGGAGGAGATACATGAGGATCTGGCGTGCGGCCACGAATTCCTTCCTGCGGCTTTTGCTGATGATGTCGCGGGGCTTGACGTGGAATTTCTCGCAAACGGCGTTCAGGATGGCCTCCAAGGTCAGTTCTTTTTTCGTCTGTCCCACGAGTCGGGCCACCACACGGCGCGCAAGTTCGAGGTCGATGTCGCAGTTGTCGTTCAGCGAGAAGGCGATGAGCGAGTTGACGGTGCCCTCAATTTCACGCACATTGTCGCTGACATTGTTGGCAATGTACAGCAAAACGTTCTCTGGCATCTCGATATCGTAACGCTTCATGTGCGATTTCAGGATGTCTTTGCGGAGTTTCAGGTCGGGACGCTCAATCTCTACCGTCACGCCCCACTTCAACCGCGTCAGCATCCGCTCCTCTATGCCTTCGAACAATGAGGGCGGACGGTCGCAGGTGATGATGATTTTATGGTTGTTCTGGTGAAGATGGTTGAAGATATGGAAGAAGGCGTTCTGGGTTTTTGCCGTGGTAATCTCCTGAAAATCATCGATTATCAGCACGTCTATCGTCTGATAGAAGTGGATGAAGTCGTTGATGGTGTTGTCTCTGACGGAGTCGGTGTACTGGGTTCGGAAGACATTCGCCGCCACAAAGAGGACCCTGAGGTTGGGGAAGCGCTCCTTGATGCGCACGCCGATGGCATTTACCAGGTGGGTCTTCCCTACTCCCGACGGACCGTAGAGGAACATCGGGTTGAAAGTCTTCTGATGCGGGTTGTTGGCTATGCTTTCCGCCATCGTCCGTGCCGGCTTGTTGCTTCGGCCTTCTACGAAGTTCTCGAAGGAATAGTTCAGATTGAGATACGAATTGATGGGTGCCAACTTCGGTTCTTCGGGCTGCCGGACGACGTGGCTCGCGGGGGTGCTGGGGGCTGGTGTCTGCTGTTTGCCGGCGGGCACACTGACTTGTCCCGAGTTTTCGTTCGAGTTCTCCTTCGGAAGACAGCAGTTAAGTTCGCATTTTTCTCCGAAACATACATGGACGGTGTGGTTGAAGATGCCTCCGATTTCCTTCCACATCACCTCGACAAACGCGCGTGAGGGGACCTCGATGTAGAGGGTGCTCTCGTTATGCGTGACGTATTTTAACTTCGGAATCCATGTATCGTAGGCCTGCGGCGTAATGTTTTGCCGTAGGTTTTCGAGGAATTGTGACCATATTGGTGATGATGACATGGGCTGTATGCGGAGAAAAATGGGAGTGGATGGGGGAAATGGGGGGCGATGCCGGCCGCGACGGATGACGGGGGATGGCTTTGCCTGGCTGTAAGGACGCGCCGCCCTCGGCCTGATGGGTGTCGGGCGGGGGGCAAAGATTTGGAAAATGTGTGGAAAATGTCCGGCGCGGTTCCGTGTTTTTCTGGCGGAAGGGGCCGGGATGGTTGGAGGTCGTTTTCTGTGTTGGCCGTGCTAACTTCCTACTTTATAGGGTGTTATTGCTTCATCCACTGTGTTGGCGGCTGAAATATGCTGGACATAAAGAGGATGTTCGCTGCAAATTTCCGAAATATTATTGAAATGGCAAAGCCTTTGCCGCTTAAAATGTGTACGAAAAGAATAGAATTCTTTTCCTGAACTTTCCGTTTTCCACGTTTCCCCATACCTTTTTCTATGCTGTTTCAATCTGTCTTTCCGGCTTCCATTTCTTCCTTTTCCTGCATACATTTCTCAGTTTTCATGTCTTTGTTTTTCTGTTTTTTTGTCGTTTTTTCTCGGTCTTTCGCTTTGAATGCTCGGTCTTTCGCTTTGAATGCTCGGTCCTCCCCGTATTTATCCCCTATTTTCCCCGTATTTTTATTTTTGTTCTTTCCGCATTCCTCTTTTGCTTTTCCCTTTTTCCCCCTTGTTCTTTTCGCATTCTATTCTTGTACTTCTTGCATTCTTCTCTTGTTTTTCCTGCACTCCTTTCTTTATTTTCCCTCGCATTCTTCTTCGTTTTATCATATCCTTCTCGGGCGTTCGCAAAAGTGTTTTGGATGGACTGATGGAAAACTGCGGAAGTTTCGATGTAAAACCTCCGATTTTTTTGTGCGAATGTTCCGAGGTTTTGATGTGAAAGTTCTGATGTCTTTTTGTGAGGTTGTATCGATGCTTCGGAGAATGTTTTGCGTATGCCATTGTGGGGGCAGCGAAGATGCTTTGAGATAGGCGAAAAAGTTGTCTGTACGCCTCAAAGTTTATGCCCTGTCGTTTGGAGAATGACGTGCCCTTTTTGCGCCTCCTCGTTTTCTTATGTGTGTATACGCGCGCGTTCATTATTTAATATTATGATACGATTTTCATACATTATGGTTTGGTATCCTTAATATCCGATATGCTTTTGCTCAAATTTGATTCCCGTTTATTCTGCCATGTTATGCTTTTCGTACCTGCATAAGGAGTGCTTGGTTTCCGGGTTTTGTGCCGAAACCTCAGCCATTGTCCGCTCTTTCTGCCATGTGTTTCGTCTGTGGCCCACAGGTTTTCGCGCTTCGGTTCTAAGGCGTTCATGCTTTTCTTTTGAGGAGACTGCGCTTTGGTTCTAAGGCATTCATGCTTTGCTTCTATGGAGTCCGTGCTGTGCTCCACAGGTTTTCGCGCTTCGGTTCTAAGGCGTTCATACTTCTCTTTTGAGGAGACTGCGCTTTGATTCTAAGGCATTCATGCTTTGCTTCTATGGAGTCCGTGCTGTGAATTCTACCTTTTATTCTGGTTTGCTCAAAGGAAAAACATGGAAGAATCGGCATTTTCCAGCCTCTTCAATGCTCTTTCTGTCCTTTTCTTCCGCATCCGCCGCC
>CAMAFY010000013.1 GCA_945833885.1 uncultured Bacteroidales bacterium | reverse complement strand
CATCGTTCATTTTGTCGAGGGCCACAGGGATTTCCGTGCAAGTCCATCAGCCTTTTTGCCAAAAGCCATGGATGATTTTGCCAAAAGCCATCGTTCATTTTGTCGAGGGCCACAGGGATTTCCGTACAAGTCCATCAGACTTTTCGCCAAAAGCCATGGATGATTTCGCCAAAGGTCATCGTTCATTTTTTCGAGGGCCACAGGGATTTCCTTGCAAGTCCATCAGCCTTTTCGCCAAAAGCCTTGGATGATTTCGCCAAAGGTCATCGTTCATTTTGTCGAAAGCCACGGGTCTTTCCGTACAAGTCCATCAGGCTTTTTGCCAAAAGCCATGGATGATTTAGCCAAAGGTCATCGTTCATTTTGTCGAAAGCCACGGGGCTTTCCGTGCAAGGCACCAGACTTTCCGGCAAACGATGCTGATAATTCCGTCACAACTTTCCATTGTTCCTGCTGAGGAATGGAAACAATTACGGAAGAACACCCCCTATTTTACTGCGGAACACCTCCCTGTTTACGACAGCGGAAATCCGTTGATTCCCTATCCAAATTCTCCAAAAAACTTTCACCTTCAACGTTCTCTGATTTATGAAGATCCTTACTGATGAAGAAATAGCGTCGCGAATTGACACGCCGATGTTCCGCCTTCTCTCACAGACTGCCGACGATATGGGCCTGGATGCCTACATCGTGGGTGGCTATGTGCGCGACCTGATGTTGGAACGTCCTTCAAAAGACATTGATGTTGTGGTGGTGGGTAGTCCTGAATTCCTGGCAGAAGCCCATCATGGTGGCCCTGGTATCACCTTGGCGCGCGAGTTTTCGACACGCCTCGGACGCGGTGCCCACCTTTCTTTCTTTGAGAATTTTGGTACTGCACAGGTGAAATGGCACCATAGCCGACGGGTAGTTGACGCTGACGGTACGGCACATCGTGAGCGTTTTGAGGAAGAAGTAGAGTTCGTCGGCGCACGTCGTGAAAGTTATACCCGAAATTCCCGCAAACCCATCGTTGAGGATGGTACGCTCCACGACGACCAAATGCGGCGCGACTTCACCATCAATGCCATGGGAATCTGCCTGAACAGCGCACGTTTTGGCGAACTTGTCGACCCGTTCGACGGCATCCGCGACATGGAAGACCGCCTCATTGTCACGCCTCTCGACCCAGATGTCACCTTCAGCGACGACCCTTTGCGCATGTTGCGTTGCATCCGCTTTGCCACACAACTGAATTTCCGCATCGAAGAAGAGACCTTTGAGGCTCTGACCCGCAATGCCGAGCGCATAAAGATCATTTCTCAGGAGCGTATTTCTACGGAACTCAACAAGATTCTTGCCGCTCCCGTCCCCAGCATCGGCTTTGTAGAACTTCAGCGGTGCGGACTTTTGCAGTTGATTCTGCCGGAACTTGCGCGCCTTGATGTCGTCGAAGAGCGCAACGGACGCAAACACAAGAACAATTTTTACCATACCCTTGAGGTCCTCGACAACGTGGCTCGCCAGAGCGACAACCTGTGGTTACGCTGGGGAGCATTGCTCCACGACATCGGAAAACCGGCTTCCAAGCGCTGGGATGCCGTGATGGGATGGACTTTCCACAACCATAATTTCCTCGGAAAGAAGATGATCAAGGGCATTTTCCATCGTCTTAAACTGCCTCTTGACGAACGTTTGCACTACGTAGAGAAACTTGTTGACCTCCACATGCGCCCGATTAACATCGCCGATGACGAGGTTACGGACTCCGCAGTGCGGCGCTTGCTCTTCGATGCCGCCGACGATATCGACGACCTTATGGTACTTTGCGAGGCCGACATCACGAGTAAGAACGCTCAAAAGAAGAAGGGTTTCCTCGAAAACTATCGTCTTGTGCGTCAGAAACTTGTGGATTTGGAGGAAAAGGACCGCATCCGCAACTTCCAACCTCCCGTCGACGGCTCGGAAATCATGCAGGTTTTCCAGATTCCTCCGGGTCCGCAGGTCGGAACATTGAAGATGGCGCTCAAGGATGCCATTCTCGACGGCATCGTTCCCAATGAACACGAAGCCGCACTTGAATTTATCCGTGAGAAAGCCCGCGAACTTGGTCTCTCGCCTGTGGAACCCGTGCAGGAAAATCCGCAGGAAATGTAGGTAAAACTACGCATTTCCGCTGCCAGAAAGTCGGGAATGACAACCCGGAATATCCGGAAAACATACCGCTTCGGGCGGTACGTAAAGGTGTGTCCTATCAAATTACACCAATCAATTTACGGTTTGATTGTATGTCGCGTTTTGCCGCTTTCCGCCCTGTTTTCGGAAGATTCACAACAAGAATCCGGCAAGGTTAATTGACAGGACCCGTCTGAAAACGAAAAAAATACGGTAGAGCCATCCGGTTCTGCCGTATTTTTTTTTGATGTCGCTGCGATGTCTCGGGGTTTCAACCACGTTTTTCCGGTGGATTCCATCAGCCATCTCCGTAAGTTTTTATTTCGATACGAACCTTGAAATCCTGTTAGCCGTTGATGGCTTCACCTTAATTCCTCATTTCAATGCCCCGTTCCCACGTTCGGCATGCCAGACCGTTTTCCTTTGTTCTCGCGTAGTCGAAGGATAGTGTTTCGGAACGTCTTTCCATAGAATGCACTTCTTGACATTCTGCTTGTCAAAGCCTTCCGTCCCGTTCTTTTGTCCTTTTTGTCGCGCCAGCCTTTTTTCCGCCTCAAAAACCTCCGCACTTTGCAGGCGGAAGTCCCGCATTTTGTCCGTGAAAGTGCCGCACTTTTTCTTGCAAATCTCCGCACTTTCTGCAAGGATGGTCCGAAGCCTGTTTTTGGCGTGCTTGTCCGCGAGGAATCGTTCTTTGCAGTCAAGGACAGCGTTCTCCGTCAGCGCGTGGTTCTATATCAGCATCCGCGTGCGGAAGCCTGAGAGAGTTTCAGCGTTCCGTGCATAACATCCGTTGCGGAACATCTCCAAAAGGCCTCCGGAAACCAAGGTCGCAAGTTATGGAAAAACGCTCAAAAAAGACCATCAAGTATGCTCTTGACCATCGGTTCCGGACGGCCTTGAAGGGGAAATCTGCGGGAAACGGACGCACAGCCTGTCGGGAAGCCTCCTTCGTTTTCCCGTCACGGTATGGCGCAGGCGTGCGGCTTTTCCTCGCGAACCGCTTGCCCGCGCTATCGTAATAACCGCGTTTTCACTTCTCCAACGCCTCTTCCACCATGTGTTTTATGGAGTCTACATCGCCCCAACCCAACTGGCTTCCGGAGCGATTGCCGTGCCGGTCATAGACGAAATACTGCGGAATGCCCCTGGATTCACCAAGAAGTTCGTTCCACATGTCGCCTGGAAGGCGGTAATGCAAGCCCGGCATCGAGGCGATTTCCCGTGTCCAGTCTTTCGCGGGACTGTCCTCTTCGGTGACGTAGACAAAGCGTATGGGACGTCCTGCCCATTCTTCCTTCAAGGGTTTCATGGCTTTTATTCCTTGCATGCACGGTCCGCACCATGTGGCCCACAGGTCGAAGACCAGCACGACGTCGGGATTCTCGCTCACAACCTTGTCGAAAAACTCGCTGCCGGCGCAGTCTGGTACGTTCATCAGCCTCACTTCGTTGGCGGAAGCACGGTATTTCTCCACCATCGCGCGCGTGGAATCATTCAGTTCCTTCACTTCATGATGGAACATTTCCGGAATGCTGTCGAAGGCTGTTTCGGGCATCACTTCCAGACAGCGTATGCGCTTTGCCATATTCTCCGCCTTTTCGAAGCCTTCCATCCAATCTGTCACCACTCCGTCTATGTGGTTGGCGTGGGCATATTGCAGAAAATCGGCGTTTCCGATAAGGTAGAATGAGCGTCCGTCCTTCAGTATTTCCAGTTCCTTGGCATGAGTGTCTTTCAGGGTTGCCTTGTCCTTTTTGGCGAAATTCGTGTACTGTTTCAGATAATCATATTCGATCTTCAGGCGTCCAAATTCCTTCTGACGACGTGAATACTTCCGGTTGTTCTCGATTTTATGCAATTCTTTCTGTACAGCATCCCAAAGCATTTCGGGTGCCACATCCCACATGCTGTTCTCAAAATCCTGTTCATCGTAGAGCACCTGCTGAAGGTCGGCAAAGGCCCCCTCGAACTGTATGATGCGGTCTGTGGGAATGGGTTTGCGGCTTGCCCCCGTGACGGACGCCCAGTAGGCTGGTTCGTCTACGGAAAACCGGTTGTCGTAGCCCGGAATCATCATGACCCTGAATCTTTTCTCATAATTTGAGATGGTAACATACGCAAGATGGGAACTTCCGGAAGCCAGCCTGTAGGAGTTTTCGTTGAGGTGCAGGCATCTGTCGTCCGAGAGCCGGTTGTCGATGCCGAGCACTTTTGCGTAGGTTTGCGTGCCATCGCCCCTGAAGATGCTGCCAGTCAGGCGCGCTTCTCCGAAACGCGGTTCTATGGCAGGCAGTGGTTCGTCAGCGGCATAAGGGAATTTCCCTGCTTTTTCCAGCGCGAACGGATAGCATTTTCCGTCTAGACGGATACCGAAACTGTTGAAGTTCGAGCCTTCGAATTCAATGAAGTCAACCGCTTTCACCTCGGGGTCAACAGGTTCGAAGTCGATGCTTACGGAGTCGGGAATGCCGTTTTCATTCGGAAAATATCCGCCATTCAGGAGCAGTTCCTCGCTTTTCACCGTGCCGTCCTCCGAACGTCTGAACACTTTGGCGCCCGTCATTCTGTACGTTTTCTCCCCGGCTGCCAGGTGCGACAGCGAGTCTAAGGACCAGGAGTAACCTTGCAGTTTGAAGCCAATGGTGGTCGATGCCTCTCCCAGTATCAGCGTCTTGGGGCAGAACGAAAGGTTTCCGCTCGAAAACGCCGGCCTTTCCACCACCTTCTCCTTGGCACAGGCGGCGAATGCTGCGGCAAACGCAGCGGCGAACAGCAATCTTGTTTTCATAATCATTACAATAATTTTGTAGGAATCTTTACGATATTTTTGAAAGGTTTTCAGGGATGGAAGCAGGTTTCGGCAATGGGTTCGGACGATGTTTTCGCGGTGCCTTCTGCGCACAATGCAGGAATGTCCGACGGTCGGTTCCGCTTTCTGCGGCATCCGTATCCGCCATCCTCCGTCTCCCTCGCCGGTTTTTCTGTGACAAAGATACGGCTTTTGGGTGACAATCCTCCGCAAAACTACTTCGCAAATCTTGCGCAATCGGTTTGAAAGCCCAAAAAACACCTTGCAAAAAACTTGCAAGGTGATATGGAAATATTTGAATGATAGGGACTTATGTCAGAGTGAGAGGATGAATTCATCCCAATCTTTGGCACTGCCTTTTTTGTTGAAGACTTTGCGAAACATTCGTCCGCGCATGCTGCTGATGGTGCTTGATTCGCGTTTCATTACGCCAGCAATCTCCGTAGGTGTTGCATGAATCTTGATGAGCAGGCACACTTGATACTCCGTTTCCGAGAGGTTGTACATCTGACACAGCGCAGTTGAGAAGTCGGGGTACACCTCTTTCAGTTTCTGTTCCAGGGCTTTCCATTCCTTTTGGCTGAGGTTGCTCCCCGAAATGATTTTCTTCCTCAGGTCTTGATAGAGCGCCGACTGGAAGAATTCCGCCTCGGCTTCCTTCAAAGCATTGAGTACGGGCTGCGAACGCAGGTTGCGTATCTCCTCCAACTCGTGCAGTTGGCGTTCCAGTTTCCGCTTGCCTTTAAGGGTATTGAGGAAATAGAGAAGTGCGATTGCCGATGTCAGCAGCAAGATGATGATGATGTACAGCATGTGATGGTTGGCGGTGCGCAGTTCGCGTTCCGAGGTCGAGGTGATGTATCGCGAAATCCGGGTGCTGTCGTTGCTGTCGGACAGGGCCACACGTACCATATCGCAGATTTCCTGTTTCCGCGTTTCGCTCATGGAATTCACCTTCCGCACGGTCTCGATGTAGTCTTGCCAGACGGTGGTCATCGTTGAATCGTCCTTGATTTCAAAGGGTGTCAGGCGTCCGTTTTCGATGTATACGCTGTCGTTCAGCGTATAACGTGCCATTTCGTGGGGTCTGATGACGATGTCTTTTCCGTCGGAAAACATCTCGACACTGTAATAAGTGCTGTCGGCACAGTATATTTTGCAGCGGGTATATCTGCCTTTGTCATAGTGGATGACCGTGCCATCCGGATGGTCTGTGCGTATCAGTTGCCACACTCCTACGATGTCGAAACCTTTTTGAGCGGTCTTTTCCTCCCGACCGCAGACTGTTAAGGCAAGGATGCACAGGAAAAAGATGCAGATACTGACGTGTTTTTTCATGTGGGATTCGTAACTTTTCTGTTCGGATAGGGGGGACTGCTTATTAAAAAAACAATATAAAATTATTTGAATAATTGTGATTGTTTTTTGTTGACGTGCGGTCCTTTTTGTTGAAGTTCGGCTCTTTGTCATAGATTTCTGAGAAGAGCCGTCGGGCGTCGTCAGAGATTCCTTACACCTTTATCGGGCAAAGGCAACCCTGGGTGCTGCCACGTCTGCGCATTTCCTTGACGACGAGGGCGGCAAACTCAAAATTTTTGAGTCCCCAGTCCGGTGCTATCAGCAGTTCGCGCGGCGAAGACGAGGTGAAACGCTCCACAGCCGTCGTGGGAGACAGGCGTTCCAGCACATCGCACACCAGGGAACAGTAGTCTTCTGCCGTGCGGTAGAGCCCGAAGTGCTCGGGATGTGCGCCATATTCCCAGGCCATCGGTGTGCCGCGAACAATTTGCAGTTGGTGGAATTTCACGGTGTCGAGTTCCAAAGCGTTGATGAGCGGAATGGTCGCCATGATGTCCTCGTGCGTCTCTCCCGGCAGTCCCAGTATGAAATGTCCGCCCACCTTGATTCCTGCCTCGCGGGTTCGTCTGACCGTCTCCGCGGCACAGGCAAAAGTGTGCCCGCGATTGATGCGCCGCAGGGTGGTGTCGTGGCACGATTCTATGCCATATTCCACCATGACGAACGTTGTTTTCGCCCGTTCTGCCAGCCATTCCAGCAGGTCGTGCGGCATACAGTCGGGGCGTGTGCCGATGATCAGTCCCACCACTCCCGCCACCCCGAGCGCTTCGTCGTAGAGACGAATGAGTTTTTCCGTAGGGGCGTAGGTGCTGGTGTAGGCTTGGAAGTAGGCAAGATAGCGCATCTGCGGATATTTCCTTGCGAAAAACGCCTTGCCCTGTTGCAGTTGCTGCGCAATGCTGCCGGCATCGTGGCAATAATCGGGGCTGAACGTCCGGTTGTTGCAGTAGGTGCAGCCTCCGAATCCGATGGTTCCGTCGCGGTTAGGGCACGAAAATCCGGCGTTGATGCTCAGTTTCTGCACCTTTCCGGTGAAGAAACGTTGCAGAAAATCGGCGAGGGTGGTGTGCGTTTTGGGGAGGTTTTCAGCCATAAGGATGGAGTTTCGGGTGACAGAATCCGTTGTGCGAGCCTGCTTTTCACAACGTTTCTGTTGCACGAAAAAAGCCGTTTTTGGAAAGTTCAATGTGAAATATGCGCAAAAATACGGCATTTTTTTTGCATTCTTGCGGATTTTCCTTAATTTTGTGGCGTTCCTATGGACTGAAAACCTGCATTTTTACCTTTTAGATTACTGTTTAACAGGCGGACTCCTCAAATAGACTTTGCCGGAATAAGGCAAAATGACGGCAAAACTGTAGGCAACGCCATTCCAGAAATCCTATCGTGAATTCCGTCTGTTTCCATATTTTCTTATAGTATATGGTACTTGCACACATGGACGATGCCGCCCGTTATGAAGCGTTGCATCCCCGTTTCCGCCAACTTTTCGAGTATGTCCGCCAGCACGACCTTGCGCAATGTCCTCCCGGACGCATCACCATTGACGGCGATGACCTGTACATCAACATCGCGCATGCCGACCTCAAAAGCCGCGAGGAGCAGAAACTGGAAGTACACCGCCGCTACATCGACGTGCATTTCCCCCTTTCCGGCGATGAAATCTGCGGAGTGAGCCGGCTGGACGACGTTCCTGTGGAGAGCGATGCGCCGTTTGACATCGATGCCGACTTCGCACTTTACACCGCTTCGGCGGATAATTATTTCACGGTTCGCCCCGGAGATTTCTACATTGTTTGGCCTGAGGATGCCCATGCCCCCATCATCGGTAGCGGCAAGTTGGTGAAGGCCATTGCCAAAGTGCGTCTGTAAAGGCAATTTTCCACCGGGCAATCCCGTCATTTTTACCGCTTACAAAAGCGTGTTCTTCAATCCCTTGAAAGTGCTTCCTCAAATCTTTGAAGCGGTTTCAGCAATCTTTTGAAGACGTTCCTGCAAACGTTTGAAAGCGGTGTCTCGGATCTTTGAAGACGTTTCAGCAAACGTTTGAAAGCAGTTCCTCGGATCTTTGAAGACGTTCCTGCAAACGTTCGAAAGCAGTTCCTCAGATCTTTGAAGACGTTCCTGCAAACGTTTGAAAGCGGTGCCTCAAATTTTCGAGTGCGATTCCGCAAACTTTCGTGTATCATTTTATTAAAAATTCGCAATTAAATACCTAAAAATCTATACCTTTTATGTTGACCGAACAAGACAAAGCCCTGCTTGTCAAGAAGGGCATTTCAGAAGAAAAACTCAATGAACAACTTGCAAGTTTTGCTGCAGGCTTTCCTTTTCTTCAATTAAGCGGCGCTGCGAGTGTCGATAATCGTGGAATCTACGTTCCAACTGCCGAGGAACAGGAGGCTTATCTTGCAGCCTGGGACGAATATGCCGCAGATCCCGAGAATCGTGTGGTGAAATTCGTGCCGGCTTCCGGTGCTGCCAGCCGAATGTTCAAGGATATGTTCGCATTCCTCGATGCTGACTACGACGTTCCTACGACAGATTTCGAAAAGAAGTTCTTTGAACGCCTTCCGGATGCCGCATTCCTGGCCGATCTTAACGCACATTTGATGGAAAAGTACGGCAAAGACGCTGCAAACCTCGTCAAAGACGGCCAATACAAGGCTGTTGTCGCCGGAATGCTCGGCGCTGACGGCCTGAATTACGGCAAACTCCCCAAGGGACTTCTGAAGTTCCACCGCTATGATGAGGGAGCCCGCACGCCGTTTGAGGAACATCTGGTTGAAGGTGCCCTCTATGCCAAGGACAACAACGGCAGTGTGCACGTTCACTTCACGGTAAGTCCGGAGCATCGTCCGCTCTTCGAGGCCCTCGCTGCCGAGAAATCCAAGGTCTATGCCGACAAGTTCAAGGCCGTTTACGACATCTCTTTCAGCGAACAGAAGCCCTCGACCGACACTGTTGCCGCAAATGCCGACAACACTCCCTTCCGCAATGCCGACGGAAGTCTGCTCTTCCGTCCCGGAGGCCACGGTGCCCTCATTGAAAACCTCAATGATATCAATGCCGACATCGTGTTCATCAAGAATATCGATAACGTTGTTCCCGACCGTTTGAAGGGAGATACGGTGACATATAAGAAACTTCTTGCAGGTGTTCTTGTGACCCTTCAGCACAAAGCCTTTGCATATCTTGAGGAACTTGAGGCTGGAAACGTATCGCAGGAACGCATGAAGAAGATGCTCGACTTTGTAGAAAACGACCTGCGTTGCCACAGCGATGCCGCAGAAGGTCTGGAAGGTCTGGAACTTCTCGACTATCTTTACTGCAAGTTGAACCGTCCTATGCGTGTCTGTGGTATGGTCCGCAACGTCGGAGAACCCGGTGGTGGCCCGTTCCTTGCCTACAATCCCGACGGAACTGTCAGCCTGCAAGTGCTCGAAAGTAGCCAGATTGACATGAGCGATCCCGAGAAAAAGGCCATGTTTGAGAACGGAACCCACTTCAATCCCGTGGACCTTGTCTGCGCAATCCGCAACTTCAATGGTCAGAAGTTCTCACTTCCCGACTACGTTGACCCCGCTACCGGATTCATTTCCCACAAGAGTAAGGACGGAAAGGAACTGAAAGCCCTTGAACTTCCCGGACTTTGGAATGGTGCAATGAGCGATTGGAACACTGTTTTCGTTGAGGTTCCCCTCTCCACCTTCAATCCTGTGAAGACGGTCAACGACCTTTACCGCGACCAACATCAGTAAAAACTGGGCTTCGTCGCCACGACATTGCCCCCTGTCCTCCGCACTATGACCTCGAAAGCAGACCTTATGGCACGCGGTTTAGCGTGGTTCCCCGCTACGGTATGGCGCGAAAAGTCGCGCGTGTTTCCGCATTGTCCGTATGGTTTATCGAAAGCAAACCATCATTTACGGAGGACATATAAGCAGTTTTTTCTATAAAATCCAGCGAAATCCATCGCTCAAATCGAACAAAGGTTTTGAACAAACTGGATAATGGTTTTGTGAAACCGATGAAAAGGTTTGTGCGGACTGGATAATCGTTCTGCAAAATCGAACAAAGGTTTTGAACAAACTGGATAACGGTTTTGTGAAACCGATGAAAAGTTTTGTGCGGACTGGATAATCGTTCTGCAAAATCGAAAAAAAAGGTTTTGAACAAACTGGATAACGGTTTTGTGAAACCGATGAAAAGGTTTGTACAAGCCGGATAATAGGACCTGCTTGAATATATAAAGATAAAGGAGCATGGCGCCGCAATGAGCGTCATGCCCCTTTTCCGCACTCCGACATTTACCCGTTCCGGCACGCCTGAATGCTCTGTGAAAAACGCAGAACGGACAGGGAAAACGTTGCCGCCGTTCACGAAAAAATCCATGCTATGCCTCGAAGAATGAAATCATTTGGCGCTGAAAGACGCCGCCGGCAAGACCGTATCGCCTTTATTTTACTGGCGATACTCGCCACCCTTGCCATCCTTTGGTGGTGCTTCCCATCCTGCAAGTCCGCTTGCGAGGGTGCGTTGCAGGCGGCTTGGAGCCCTCTTTTCCTCATTGCGGCACGCTATCTGTTGCGCGTGTTGCGTGGAATACGCATGGATTTCTTTGCAATCTTTGACGCTCTGGTCTTCACGGCGGCAGTTATCGCCATTCCTATCTGCTTTTTCCCCAAGGATGTATGGCATGCCTCCATCATTCTGCTGTGTTTCGTGTCGTCGGTATGGGGTGTCAGCCATTTCCGTTTCAGTCCTCTCTTCATGTTCCTTAATTGTCTGGTTGCCGGAGCCTTACTCCTTTGACCGAAAAAAACGGAACAACGTGGACGATGAAGGCGCGTTTTTCACTTTTGGGTCCTGCAAATCAGCATTGTTCCTTTTGTACAGATGACTGGTTTGCCGGACCTTTTTCGTATCCTACGGCAAAATCCTTGCTGCGGAACATCCGTATTCATCCCTTCAAATTCAACAAGAACCTGAAAAAAATAGCCCTGACAATGATGTAAAGTAGGGTGGTGTTGATTTCATTTTGCCCATCAATCTCTTTCATATTCCCATGACCATCAACCAGACTTCCCGCGATGTACATCTCGACCTTCTGCGTCTTGTTGCCTTTTTCCTTCTGATTGCGTGCCACACCTGCGACCCTTTCAATGCTGCCGCCACGTATGGCAGCGGTGAAAGCAACGCGGATTTTACCCGTTGGGGCGCCGTTTGGGGTGCTGTTGTGCGCCCGTGTGTCCCCATTTTCGTCATGCTTACGGGTGCCCTCCTCCTCGGTCGTTCCCGCGAAGCCTTGCAGAAGGGTAGTGCGGTGCCCATGCGCAGTTTCTATGCCCGCCGCATTCCGCGTGTCCTTTGGCCGTTCTTGATCTGGTCGTGTTGCTATTATCTTTTTCCCTTTGTCCTGGGGTTGTTAGGCTTCGGTGCCGATGCCGTCACCCTCTTCTTCCCGTGGACCGAAACCACGAGTCAGACTTTCGGTACGGCA
Source organism: uncultured Bacteroidales bacterium (assembly GCA_945833885.1). GTDB lineage: Bacteria > Bacteroidota > Bacteroidia > Bacteroidales > Bacteroidaceae > Alloprevotella. Next base: position 50,481 of record CAMAFY010000013.1, on the reverse strand, counting down.
TGTACGCGGATGCTCCACATTCCATACAATTTTTCTTATGTCGCATGCCACATGTGGTACATCTATATGTTGGTCGGACTCTACCTTTATCTCCCCATTTTCGATACGTGGGTGTCGCAGGCAAGTCCTCGGCAGAAGCATTTCGTGCTCCTTCTTTGGGGACTTTCTACCTTCATCCCCTATATGACGGAGTTCGTTAGTCCGTACAATTTCGGAACGTGCGACTGGAATCCCTACGGATTGTTTTACAGTTTCGCCGGTTTCAACGGCTATCTTCTTCTTGGCCATTGCATCCGTCATGAGGTTCGTCTGTCGTTCAGCCGTGCATTGGCCATCGGTCTTCCCCTGTTCGCCGCAGGCTATGCGGTAAACCTCCTCGGTTACCGTTATATTCTGTCGCTACCGTCGCCCACGCCCCAGCAGGTAGAACTCTTCTGGACCAATTGTACGCCCAACGTTCTGGCGCAGTCTCTGGCTGTCAGCCTTGTGGTTCTCAGCCTGCCTCTCCGTGGTTCCCGTCTGCAGTCCTGTCTTTCAGGCATCACGCGTTGTGGTTTTGGCATCTATATGCTCCACTATTTCTTCGTCGGTCCCACGTTTTGGGCCGTCACAGCCTGTGGTGTCCCCGTGGCATTGCGCGTGCCCGTCGCCGCCATCTTTGTGTTGGCTTTCAGTTGGTGCAGCGTTGCCATGCTCTATCGTCTGACCGGTCCGCGCTTCGGTCGCATACTTTTAGGCTGAAAGCCTTGTGGAATTTCAGGAAACCCACAGCCGCTCCTTACGACACATTCAGCGAATTCTCACGATATTCTCCGGAAATCCCACGGCTTTCTTCGAAAAATCCCACGGCTTTCTTCGAAAAAAAATACGCCAGTTCTCGAAAATTCTCACGCCAGTTCTCGAAAATTCTCACGATAATCGTCGATATTCGAATACCGATTCCATCGTTTCAGGCCTCCGTCATTCCCAATGGCGGGGGCTTTTTTATTGCATTTCCATGAAGAAACAATCGTTCCGTTCTGAGAAAAAAGCGGAAATATACCTTTCACGATAAGTTCATATCGATGCAATATCTTTGAGATTTACCCACCATACCTTTGCAACGCAAAACATAAGCATGGCTACCTGTTCTTACAAAGCCCACCTATGCCTATAATAGGACTTGTCATTAGCCATTATGGTATCCGTCATAAGCCTCTTCTATCAGAACCCGAAGTGGCAGTTTTCCGCCGCGCTCCTCTACAACTGTATCGGAAAGCGCATCATCGGAGTGGGGCGTAGCGAGGGCAGCAGTGCCGATGATGACAACGCCCGTGTCCCCGACAGTTACGAGATGCCCCGCGATGTCGTGGATTTGGCCTTGGCAAAACGTTGGGGCAAGCACTTTGAATTGAAGGTCGGCGTCCGCGACTTGTTGGCACAAAAGGTCACTTACCGGCAGTTCGACACCGTGACGCTCCACGACGGCACGCAGCGCGAGGTGCGGCAGAATACGCGGCAATACCGTCCGGGATGCAACATCAGTCTGACCGCATCCGTGAAATTCTGAGTATCTGCCTCAGGCTTTTTTGACGGTAATTTCCACAGCCATGAGCCGGTATATCTACGATCATCGCCTGGGGTATCCGCAGCCATGACCCGTGTTTCCGGAAGAATGCCTTAAGACGAATCGCGGAATAGAAAAGAAAAGCAAGTGAACAGCGTAAAACAATGTCCATAATTTATAGGAAATTCAACCATATTCTGAATCCGTTCAGCCACAGTCTGAATCATTTTCAACCATTCTCATCATAAAAATGAAGAAAAATCTATCTTACGGATGTCTGTGCATCCTTGCCGGTTCCGTCATGTTCGCGGCCTGCAGCAACGATGATTCCTTCGAATGGTTCGGTGGAAGTGTCAACTGCAAGCACCTTGTGGCGTATCATGGTTGGGACGATGACTTCGATACCGACAATGGTTTTTCCGGCAATGTGCAGTATGGCCTGTCCGTCCGCAACGCACGAATTGCCGACAAGTCCCAAAGCAACGGCTTCGAGAGCGACAACAATACCAGCGGTTCCGACGCATCTCCCTTCACGACCGCCACATTCTCCAACATCACCTTCGTAGGTCCGAAGATGCAGAAGGGGGAGAACTTTGAGAACACCACCGACTTCATCAACGCCGGTTCCTACAATCCCAACAACGGTTCGGCGCTCGGACGCTTCCAATCTGCCATGCAGGTGCGCCGCAGTTCGCGCCTGAACATCATCAATTCCCTGGCTTTCGGATGACCCATCGGCCTGATTCTCGACGGCGAGAAGGGCGATACGCCCGCACAGGCCAAGAATAGCGGTCTGCGTTTCCACCACAATGTGATGGCGGGCATGGACATCCTCGGCTCCGATGCCAACAAGGTCTATGAGGATGTCCTCTACGATGCTGTCGGCTTGCAGGTCATCGATGCCTCGCAACCCTCGTTCTCCTCCACGTTCTTCCGTATGGAGAACCTCTGCAACCGGTATTTCGACGATGTTTCCTCGCTGCGTCTTACCGATGCCCTCGGTGTCGGCAGTCCCTATCTGCCGCAAATCGGCAGCCCGCTACTCGGGGCGGCATCCTTCGAGGGCGAACCTTCAACGTGGTTCGATAAGGTGGATTACGTCGGAGCATTCGGAGTCACCGATAACTGGTTGGAAGGTTGGACCAACTTCGACCCGCAGCATACGGTCTATTAAGGCGCTTCCCGTCAGTTACCTCCGCAAATCCTCACCGTTTGTTTGCGGATGATGTTGAGGCATCCCATGGCTTTTTCTCTTCCGAACATCCCTGTTCATTCTGCATTAAGCGACAGATTGTAGGCACATCGCCGCTGGTTTATGAAACGATGTTCGCAATCCGTTCAATGACAAGCGGTAACAACGCTTGAACTATGCGGCTCCGTGCAGGGAAAACCTGCGCTGGGCAAACAGATAAAGTCGCGTCGGACGCTTGTTTTCCAAGGGTCTTCCGCGACTTTTTTGCGGTGTCGGGAGGCGTGGATTGCCGTTGTCCGGCACCGTCTCCTTTGCCGTTGTCATGCTGGTAATCCGCGTTCCCGCTCTGTGGCATCCGGGAAAGACATACGGCGTTTCCGTGAATTCTTGTGAATGGCGCTGAAGCCTGTCGCTCCTGTTTTCGTCCTTTTGTGGTGGAAGTTCGGGGGCAGGCATCCCCAATGTCCACTCCCTTGTCGCGGTGTGCGGAAGGGCGGGGAAGAAACTGCGGCACTTTCGCCCGTAAAGTGCGGCACTTTCCGTTGCGAAGTGCGGAGGTTTTGGGCAGGAAGTGCCGTACTTTTCAACGCCTTTTATTAGTGATTGATTTACAGATGTTTACGATTGTCGCGGACACCTTCGGAACAAACTTCCGGAAGTGCCCGCGACATTGGTGTGTGAAATGGGTTTCGGGGGGATGGGAATGCGGCGGAATGCCTTCGGATGGCGGGAGGCTTTCAGGATATTCTGCGGTTATGATGCCCGGACGATGCGGACGAGGAAGTCGTAATGCTCCCCATCGGCCATCCGTTCCGCGCGGAATCCGTGTGCCGTCGCCGCCGTAGCCAGGGTGTCGAAGTCCACATAAAGCCATGGAAACCATTCGCCTTTCACCTGCTTGTATTGTATACGGTATTGCCATTCGCCGTAATAACGGTCGGTAGGCATGAAGGCTTTGTCGCCCGGTTCGTCGTCGAAAATGTAGCAGACATCGGTGGAATCCACCAGAACTTGCCCGTCGGGGGCGAGAATGGCGGAGATGTGTTCGAAGAACTTCGGCAGTTGGGCGATGGTTCCTACGATGCCGATGCCGTTCATCAGCATGAGAATGGTGTCGAAACTCCCCGACATCTGCCAGAAGTCCTGCTCCACGACCCGTTCCACGCCGCGTTGGCGCATGGTGGCCACGGAGAGCGGCGAGATTTCCACGGCAGTCACGCCCACTCCCATCTCCTGTAAGGCTAGGGAATGACAGCCCGCGCCGGCACCGACGTCAAGCACATGACCCTTGGCGTGCCGCAGCGCCAGTTGTTCGAGCGGAGGCATTTCGGCAAAAGTGCGGAAAAGGTCGGCCACGGGTATCTCATCCTCGTCGAAATCCGGGGAGAAAACGCGCAGTTTTGCCGCCTTTCCATGCTGGAAATAGTCGGCGATGGCACTGCCCATAGGGTCGTTTGTAATCTTCATTTTCGGGGATTTTTGTTATCGTTTTCAAGTCTGTCCGGCAACCTTTCGCGCACTCCTTCACGCTTGTCGCGCGGTCTTTCGGGAGCGTGTGCCGGACTTTGTCGCGGAATCGTCCGGAGCGTCTTATCCGTTGTGCGGTGTTTCCAGTATTTCCTGATAGTATTTGTACACCTTACTTGCTGAAATTTCGGAAGAATAGAGGCTGTTCACCACCTTGAAAGCCCGGTTTCGCATGTCCGAAAATCCCTGAGGATTCCGTTCTATGGCGAGCATGTTCAGGGCAAGTTCCGCAACCGTCTCGAATCGCAGGGCAATTTCCTCGCCGCACGCCGCTAATCCGTTGTCGAGTTGCTCCTTTGTTCCGGCTGTATTGCGGCCGATGGCGAGGCAACCGTTGAACATCGCTTCCGTGATGCACCGTCCGAAGCCCTCGGAAGGGGAGGGGATGACGATGGCCAGTGCCCGTTGCATGAGGTCCATGATGTCGTTGCGTTCGCCAAGAAATTCCACATATTTCCCGATGTTTTCCTCCTCAACGATGCGCTTCATCCTTGCAAAGTAGTTGGCTTTTGCGGTGCTTCCCGCAATTTTCAGCGGCAAAGGCGCGTCGGACTGCCGGCAGTACTGGCCGTAAGCGCGGAGCAGGAAGTCGACGCCTTTGGCAGGTTCCACACGTCCAGCAAAGAGCAGGAAGCGTTCCTTGGGTGTTTCGGGCATAATCTTCCGTTCCGGCATGATGCCATCGTAGATGACGCGGGCGTTTTTGCCCTCCTTGCCGCAATGGTAGCGGCAGATGTCGCGGGTGATGCTGATGGAATGGCACGTTTTCAACTGCTCTTCCAGCGCTTTGTGCGACGGAAAGTAATACATCTTGAAGTCTTTGTCGCCGTATTCACGGAGGTGGTAGACGTGGGGAATGGACAATTTGCGCGCGGCATCGTAGGCAACCTTCGCAACTCCCACGTTAGTGTGCACCAACTGCACGCCTTCTTCCTCCAACCATCGGGCAATGGTGCGCGAGGCACGGCGGTTGAGCACTCCGCGCGCCACCATCCGCGGCAGAAACAGCAGCCAGTCCTTCACGGTGTTCGTGTAGGTGTAGGTGTGCGGGCGGAAGTTCACCACCAATGTGGGGATGTTCTTCTCTTGAAGTGTCGCATAGTATCCGTTGGTGTCGGGGACAATGAAGTAGGGTTCCACGCCCAATGGGCACAGTTTTACCAGCAGTTCATGCAGCGATCTTGTGGCGCCGCTGTTGGGAAGGGTGGAGTTCAGCAAATAGGCGACTTTTATTTTCGGGGTCATGAGCGGGAGGTTTAATGGTCGTTTTCAGGAAATTCCGGTGATGGTTTACGGGATGGGCGGGGTGCGCAGGCGGGGATTTTCAGGATCGGGAGTCTGTTTCCGCGATGGCGTTTTTTGCAGATTAGGGCATGTACTTCGCCACACGGCAGGGCGAACCGTCGTTCCTCGTCGGGAACAGATGGGGAGGATGGCTTCCTCCGGAACGTAAACCCGATGGGAAATCATGGCGGAAATTCATGGAATCACCCCATAATACCGCCGCAAAGATAGAAAAAACGACGTGGATAATCACGAAACCTACGGCATAAAACGGCACGAAGTGGGGCGTAAACGCTTAAAAAATAGAAAAAACATCTGCATTTTCGCCCTTTTTTTATGGTTTTATATTAAATTTGCGCACATAAACTGTGTAAAAACCATCGGTAAACATGCCGCATATCGTTGGAACGACGGGCGGAAAGTCCTGGAAACGTTTCCCCGATATGCCGCAATGTTGTGGTGAAACAGTGCGGACCCGACAGGTTTTCCATAAGGGCGAGCACGGAAATCCGACGTTTTTATACGCAAAAGCACACATTGAATGACAATGACAAAAGCGCAAAAATATCTACGATTGTTGCCGTTTCTGCTGGTTTTCGCGATGATGACCGCAGCGATGCCCGCGTTTGCACAGCGGTTGACCGACATTCAGATGACGGAATACATCCGTCAGCGCCATGAACAAGGCGCGAAAGCCGAGGCGATTGCCAATGAGTTGCTGGCAAAAGGTGCCACAGCCGACCAGTTGCAACGCATACAACGCAACATGGAAAAACTGACCTTGGAGCAGAAAAATTCAAGAATCAACAAAGAAAACGCCGAGCCTGACGAGGTGACAAGGCTGAACAACGGCGAGGAATACAGCCTCGAAAACACGGAGAGCGCAGGTCTTGAAAGCAAGGACGCTGAAGAACAGCGCAAAATCTTCGGACATGACATCTTCCGTTCGCGGATGCTCAGTTTCGAACCTAACGTCAATGTCGCCGTTTCCAGCGAATATGTCCTCGGTCCTGGCGATGAAATCCTGATCAATGTCAACGGTTCCAGCCATCATTCCTCGCGACATACCATATCGCCGGAGGGCACTATCCTGCTCGATCTTACGGGACCTCTGGCACTGGCAGGGCAGTCATTGGCCACCGCACGCCGCACGCTGACCTCCCGACTTTCGCCCTTTTACAGCGGAAGTACGGTGAGCGTGAGCGTAGGACAGACACGTAGCATCGGAATCCACGTCATGGGCGAGGTCGAAGTGCCGGGAAGTTACACCCTAAGTGCCTTTGCCACCGTCTTTCATGCCCTGTATATGGCCGGAGGTGTGGGAGAAATCGGTACGATGCGCGGCATAAAAGTGATGCGAGGCGGAAGAATTGTCGCTAATGTCGACATTTATGACTACATTCTTCACGGTCGTCTGACGGGAAACATCATGCTTCGCGACGGCGACGTCATCATTGTCGGACCCTATGAGCAACTGGTGGAGATGCGGGGTGCGGTGAAACGCCCAATGTGGTACGAGGTGCGGGCTGGCGAAAGTCTGCAACAGGTGCTCGAAGCCGCGGGAATGTTCACCGAAAACGCCCATCGTTCGTCGCTCAGAGTGGAGCGTCGTGTCGACAGCCAGCGCATGGTCTTCACCCCCTCGTCCGATGATTTCCATACCTTTCTTCTCGCAGATGGCGACGTCATTACCGCGGACAGTTCGGTCACACATTTTGTGAATATGGCTGAAATCAAGGGTGCTGTTGTGCGTCCGGGCCGGTATGAAATCAACGAAAATACGGAAGGTGTACTCGCACTTATCACGCAGGCTGGCGGACTTTTGCCGGAGGCCGTGCGCGAACATGCCGTACTGCTCCGTTTGAAGGACGACGGAACCCATGAGGCGATTGGGGTGGACCTTGACGCCATCTTGGGAGGAACCAAGCCGGACATCACACTTCGCAGTGCCGATGAACTGACCATTGCCTCGCAAAAGCAGAGAAACGAGCGACGATTCCTGACCATTGAGGGTGAAGTTGCGGAACCTGGCGATTTTTCCTTTGCGGAAAACATGACGGCCATGGACCTTATCACCCTGGCAGGCGGACTTTTGGAGACGGCATCGCTGCAAGGAATTGAGGTGGCACGCCGTGTGAGGGGCGAAAGTGCTGCGGAAAATGCCGGAGACGACCGCGAAGCCATGGTCTATGTCCTGCATGCCGATGCTGGAAATGCGGCATCCCCCCTACACATCAGCGGCTTTCGCCTGCAACCTTATGACGAGGTTTTTGTACGGCGTCACGCTGATTACAATGACCAACGTTCGGTGTTTGTCCGCGGAGAGGTGAATTTGGCGGGTCGATATGTGCTGACAAGCGACGAAGAACGCCTATCTGATGTCATGAAACGTACGGGAGGTTTCACTTCACGTGCAAGTATGGCCGACGCACGTCTTGTAAGAAAGATGAACGAAGAGGAACTTTTGCGCCGAAAGACCCTCATCGAACGGTCGATTCATTCGGGAGATTCGCTCAATATCTCCGTCATTAACCAGTCAGAGACCTACAATGTCGCTATCGACCTCGGTGCTGCGGTGGAAAATCCCGGTAGTGTGGACGACATTGTGTTGCGCGACGGGGATGAAATTGTCGTGCCCCAGCATTCAAGTACGGTGACTATCAGCGGAGAGGTCCTACATCCCAACACAATCACCTATGCACCTGGCCGCGGATTGGGATATTATATCAACCAAGCAGGGGGATATTCTTCCAATGCTTTGTCGCGTAAGGCATATATTATCTATAATAACGGGGCGGTGTCCCGCGCATCGAAGAGCAAAATCCAACCGGGTTGCGAGATTGTTGTGCCAACACGCCATCGCCGCAACAATACAAAGAGCCTCGCCACTACGCTCTCTGTGACTACAGCCTTGGCAACCGTGGCGGCAGTGCTCGTAACGGCATTGAAGTAGTGCCGGAACGTTACCCGGAATAGTTTCGCAGATGCCTGAAGAATGTTCCGCACTTTGTTGAATAAAGTACCGCACTTTCTCACATAAAGTTCCGTACTTTGTAGGAAAAAGTACCGCACTTTCTTGAAAGATGTTCTGAACATTCTCGGAAAATGCACTGCAGTAGCAGGTCAGGACTGCCGGAACGGGTGGTACGGCGTGCCGCACGGGAACTGGCACAACGTGGGGATGAGGAAGCCCCGATGACGTGAATTGCCTCAAAAAAATCTTATGAAATTATTTTTTTTCACCCTATATTCAGCCTTATTGTTCCCATTCGCTACCATGAGGGCACAGCAGACGTCGCTGAAAAGCGGCATGGAATACCATGCGGAGGTCGCCGCTACGACCTCGACAGGACGGTTCGCGCCCCAATGGTTGACGGCAGGACGCCACGGACTTTCCGCTGCGGAGCCCCATTTTGGCTATGTCCGAGGAGGCATTGAGCGGAGCATCGACAACGACAGCCTGCGACTTTGGCGCTTCGGATACGGCGTTGACCTGGCGGTTGCTGCGGGGATGCCATCTCTTTTTGTTCCACAACAGTACTACGCTGCCGTGGAATACCGTGGATTTCGCCTTACTGCAGGTAGCCGCGAACTGAATATGGAGCAGAAAAACGACACACTTTCCTCGGGTGGAATGACGTTTTCGCATAACGCACGTCCGGTTCCTCAGTTGCGTTTGGCGATACCTGAATGGAAAAACATCTCGCGTCATGCCCGAATGGTGTGGCTGAAAGCGCATATTTCCTACGGAATGCTGACCGACGGACATTGGTCTGAGGACTTTGCAGGTGGGCGCAATCAGACGGAAAACGCCTTTGCCCGGCGCACGCTTTACCACAGTAAAGCCGCCTATTTCCGGTTCGGCGACCCTCAACGTTTCCCTCTTTCCTTCACTTTGGGCCTGGAAATGGTGGCACAGTTCGGAGGTGAGGTGTGGAATGTGCGGCAACGCCAGGGAAGTTCGCAGGACATTGCGCAGAAAGTGCAGATGTCTACGGGTATAAAAGCCTTTTGGCAGGCCCTGATTCCCGGAGGAAGCGACGTCAACGACGGTGATGATTATGCCAATGTTCAGGGCAACCAACTCGGTTCGTGGGTGCTCAGCCTCGACTGGACGGACGATAACTGGATGGCAAGGGCGTATCTCGACCATTATTTCGAGGACCATTCGCAGATGTTCATCCAATACGGGTGGCACGATATGCTGCTCGGTTTTGAAGTTAAGCCGCCGAAAAACCGCGTCGTCAACGGTGTCGTCTACGAATTCATCCACACTTCCGACCAAAGCGGTCCGGTGTATCACGATGCGACTTCCGAACTTCCTGTCCAGATTTCGGGTTCCGACAACTATTACAACCATCATCTTTACGGATGCTACCAACATTGGGGTATGGTTATGGGGAATCCTTTCATCGTAAGTCCGGCATATAACGGCGACGCTGCCACAGATTGGGTGCATGGTGGCAAGATTTTCACCTACCACAGCCGCATTGTGGCGCATCATCTCGGACTTTCCGGTGAGCCAATGCCGGGGTTGCAGTGGCGGGCGTTGGTCTCCCACCAGAAATCCTTTGGACTTTACGACGCTCCCGTGGGACCTTTGCACCAGACATCCTGGATGGCAGAGGTGAATTACACGCCGGCGCGGCAGAAAGCATGGAATTTCAAGGTGGCGCTTGCAGGACATTATGGCGATATCCTCGGCAATTCCACCGGAGCCACCTTTACAATCTGCCGTCGGGGTTTGATATTCAAATAAGATATCCCGCACCATCGTCATCGAAACAATACTGCATTGCCATCGAAATGCCGTCAAAACGTTTTCAAAACAGCATAGCATTGCCACTGAAATGCCGTCAATACGTTTTCAAAACAGCATAGCATCGTCATCGAAACGCCGTCAAAACGTTTCCAAAAATATCGTTACTTCGCCATCAAAACAGCGTCATGTCATCATTTAAACATAAGATATTCCATCGCGCTCTCCGCATAATTCCCATGTTCCTGCTGTGTCTGCTGCCAAGTTTGCTTGGTTGCGACAAGGTGGACGACAATGGTGATTTTGGCGGATACTGGCTTTTCGAGGAGGTCGTCAGCACCAATTCCGCTACGGATGCCGGACCTCGTCCCCAAAGTCTGTCGTGGGGTGTGCGTTGTGAGGTCATACAAATCCGGCGGCTTCTCAAAACTTCGGACAACGAACCGTATGTCTATTATTTCCTTTCCTTTGTCCGTTCCGAGGACATCCTCCAACTTACCGCCGCGTTTGGTAGTGATGGCAGCCACGATACTCCCATCCCTTTCAGCGAATTGCCAAAGGATTTTGCCATTCCCGACGATGGTAGGCTGAAAATTCTCCGTCTTTCCGCCTCCTCGCTCCTCATAGAAGGCCGCGACAACACCGTCATGCGTTTCAAGAAACATTGATACACGTTTCAGGAAATACCGGTTCACGTTTCAAGAAATACCGCTATACATTTCACAAAACTCGGATATACGCTTCAAGGAATTCCCGTAAATGTTTCAAGAAACTTTGATAAATGTTTCAAGAAACGCTGACAAATCCGCGACGTATTACCATTCATATCAAAAGAAATCCCTTCTCTTTCCATACCTTCCAACCGTTTCAACCTTGCCTATGAAGCACCGTTACACCATCCTGCTCCTGCTGATTCTTGCGGGCATCTTTGCACCTGTCACCACGATGGCCTATGATTTCGAGGTGGGAAAACTATATTACAACATCACTTCTGTCAGCGATTTGACGGTAGAGGTCACCTATCGCGACAAAAACTTCAACGGAACCACCCTCTATTCTGGGGACATTCTCATTCCGAATGTCGTGAAATATGGCAACCGCACGTTTTATGTTGTGGCAATCGGCGCCAATGCCTTCAATAATTGTGGGGCGTTGAAGTCGGTGCGTGTTGGAAATGGAGTGAAGAGTATCGGCAGTAATGCTTTTTTTAATTGCCGTCGTCTGACAAATATTGACCTACCTTTGTCCGTAGAGACCATTGATGACTGCGCGTTCTGCAACTGCGACGGGCTGACACATGTGAATGTCGGCAACGGATGTGTGAGCATCGGCACCGAAGCCTTCCGAGGTTGTAGCAGCCTGATGCAGGTCCGTCTGGGAAATTCCCTGCGCATTATCGGAAATAATGCCTTTCAATATTGCAGCAACCTCAGGAATATCAGTTTCCCATCCACGCTCGAACACATCGGACACAACGCATTTCACAACTGCCAACGCCTGCCCAGCGTCAATCTTCCCTCAGGTTTGCTGACCATTGGCAACAGTGCCTTTGAGGAATGTCTGAGCCTTTCCTCCCTCAGTGTGGGACGTTCGTTGCAGAGCATTGGCAACAGTGCCTTCGAGTCCTGTGCGAAACTCACCGGAGTGCGGCTTCCCGCAACCTTGAAGACCATTGGCAGTTCGGCTTTTGAGGGATGTCTGCGCCTCGACAACCTTGTTCTTCCCGACTCATTGTTGAGCATTGGAGGTTCGGCATTTGAGAATTGCACCGCCCTTGACGCTATTGTCATCCCGAACAGCGTCACAAGCATCGGAAGTTCCCTGATGCGCGGATGCCGATCGTTGAGGTCTGTGGTCATCGGTGACCATGTTACGAGCATCGGACAGAGCAGTTTTTCCAACTGTACCCAATTAGAAAGCGTCGTTATCGGGCGGAATGTGTCGTACATCGGCAGTTTTGCCTTCGACAACTGCAATAAAGTCACCCGGATAGAGTTGCTTTGCGAGACTCCGCCTGCCGTGGGTTACGACAATTTCTCCAACCTTCAATTCACGATGGTCGACCTTTACATCCCCGTCAACTGCAAGAGCCGTTATAAAGTGGCGTTCATGTGGGAGAAATTCGCCTTTATTTATGAATCAAACGAAAAGAAAAGCCAAGATTGATGACCGCAAAACCCTCCGTTCCCGACGTTATTCTCCGTCCCGCTGTTGAGGCGGATGCCCCGTTCATCGCCACGGTAGTGATGGAAGCCCTCGGCAGTGAAGTCATGGAGCATCCCGAAACGACGCCGCCCGATGCCGCGATTGTGGAGGTCTGCCGCCGCACCGATACCCTCTATTCGTGGAAAAACACGATGATGGCCACCGCTCCCGACGGGCGTCCTGCCGGAGCCTTGGTGGCGTATCGCGGCGAGGACTACCGCCAGATGCAGCACATCACCTTCGACCTGCTCGAACATCTCATCACTTTCGACCGCACAACGATGGACGATGAGGCGTATGCGGGCGATTATTACATCGATTCCGTGGCCGTGGCTCCCGAGAACCGGGGGCAGGGATTGGGAAAAATCCTGATTCAACACGCCATTTCCCAAGCCCGCGCCGAAGGTCTGCTGCCCGTTTTGTCGTGCGATCCCCACAATACCGTCGCCCGCAGTCTCTACGAGCGCCTTGGTTTCCGCGAGGAAGGTCGCCTCTTTATCTTCGGCGAAGACTACCTTCGTATGGTCTGCCGTTGAGGTCGTGGCGCATTTCCGGGCTTGATTGATAGGGACCGGAGCGCACGGCGAGGATAAATGCACAAACGAATCACGGAAAAACAATATGCGAAAGATGGGAAAACGGACGTTCCGCGAATAGCATCCTTCGCATTATTTTTACGCCTTCGTCCGTCCTCCAATCCGCCATCCGCGCCTTTTCTCCTGCACGGTTCCGCATATCGCGGTGAGCGTTCCCCGTCAGTAAAGCGGAAAGTCTGCTGGCAGTATGTTGTAAATCCTCTGCTTATATGCGCTAAGTCTCCTGTTTATATGCAGTAAATCTCCTATTTTATATATAAAGGGCCGGTCCAATCCGTTTCCACCTTTTGCCGGATGGCGGGAAATCCCCGGAACCCGTTGACCGGATTTTTTGAACATCCTTTTTGAAAACACGCGGAAAAATCCGTTTTCACATATCCTTATCACCCTTTGAAAAACCGAAAAACGTATGATATACTTCCGTCTTCTCATAGCAATGTTCCTGTTGTCGGGAACGATTCTTCCCCTTTCCGCCCAGCGTTATCCCGACCGTAGCGGACATTTGGCGGAGATGCGCCAAAGCGTATGGGCAGAATGGTGTGCCGAACTCCAACGATCGCAGACCTTAGCCCCGCTGAGCATGGCCCCGTTGAGCGAGGGAAAGACCATCGAATGGGCGCTTCCCGACACGCTGGAACCCAATGCCGTGATGAAATTCCGCAGCGGAACGAAGGGCGTTTGTCCCGCAGAAGGATGGCCCTGTTACCTGTATCTCCACGGTTCGGGACCGCGTGAAAGCGAATGGGAAACGGGGTGGAAACTGACGCAATATTTTGCAGATTCGCCCTCAGCGTACGTCATTCCGCAGATTCCGAACGAAGGAAAATGGTACAGATGGTGGCAAAAGAGTAAACTTTGGGCGTGGAACCACCTGCTGAGATGGGCACTCGCACGTCCCGACATCGATGCTTCGCGCCTCTATATCTTCGGTATTTCCGAGGGAGCCTACGGCAGTCAGCGCCTGGCATCGTACTATGCCGACTACTTTGCTGCGGCAGGTCCCATGGCAGGTGGCGAACCTTTGAAGAACGCACCTGTGGAAAATCTGGGAAACATTGCCTTCAGTTTCCTCACGGGAGCGCAGGACCAGATGTTCTATCGCGACTTCCTGACGCGGAATACGCGGAATGCCCTCGACAGCATCGCCGCACTTTATCCCGGAGAGTACCACCATCGGGTGGAAATCATCCCCGGTCGTGGCCACCACATCGACTATGCGCCCACCACACCTTGGCTCTCGCGCCACCGACGTGCGGCACAACCGCAGCATTTCCTTTGGGAAAATCTGGAAGTGGACAGCGTAAAGCGCGACAACTTCTACAATTTGCAGGTGCTTGCCGAGACGGATGCTTACAGAACGTCCTACGAATTTTCCGCCGGTGCCGACAATGTCGTCACGCTCAGCGTGAAAGGCGTGGAATATGCTACGACCTTTACGGACCCATGGTGGGACATCGAGATGCTTTTTTCCCGCACTTACAGTCCGGCGGCCCACGGTCGTCTGCGGATTTTCCTGTCGGAGGAACTGGTAGACCTGTCGCGTCCGGTGACGGTGATGGTCAATGGCCGCCGCTTGTTCCACGGTCGTCTGAAGCCTTCGCGCGATGTGATGCTCCAATCCGCCCGCCTTTGGGGCGACCCGTTGCGCCTGTTCCCCACGGCAGTGGAGGTGGAGTGGTAACGGGCTTCGGAATCCTCTCTTCCAAACGTCAGAACTTTCTTCCATAAAGTTCCGTACTTTTCGCAACAAACATCCGCACTTTCCTTCACAAAGTTCCGCACTTTCTTTCATAAAGTTCTGCACTTTATAAAGGGCTTTCCAAAGGATGGATTCAGGAGGCTCTGCAGAAGGCTTTTCAAAGTCTTTCAGTGAGTGCCGTGAAGACTGCGACGGCGGTTCATAAGGTGTCGACTTGCATCGGACGGACCTCCGTGTCCTGCCGTGAAGGGGGCAGACAATGGGAGGGAAGATGGCAGGAATAGCAGGGCGTTTCGTGCGTATGCCTTGACCTTGATTTCCATCTCTTTTCGCCCGATTTCCGTAAATCAGAAATACAATTCACAACTGGTCTTGCTATGAAATACCGTACACTCCTCGTTCTTCTGCTGTCCTTCGTCGCCGGCACCATGGTAGCCCGACCCGACGCGGAGGGATATGCCAACCCCGTTTTGCCGGGCTTCCATCCCGATCCCAGCGTGTGCCGCGTGGGCGACACCTTTTATCTCGTCAATTCCTCCTTCCAGTATTTTCCCGGAGTTCCCATCTATGAGAGCCGCGACCTTGTACATTGGACTCAGGTGGGCAATGTCCTGACGCGCCCCAGCCAATTACCGTTGGAGGGAACCACGTCGTGGACGGGCATATATGCCCCCACTATCCGCCATCATCGTGGGGTGTTCTATATGGTCACCACCAACGTCAGTCATGGTGGAAACTTCTATGTCACAGCCACTTCTCCCGAAGGTCCGTGGAGCGAACCCATAGCATTGGAGCAGCAAGGCATCGACCCTTCGTTCTATTTTGAGGACGATAAGTGCTATTTTGTCAGCAATCCCGACGGGCATATCACGCTTTGCGAGATAGACCCTGCAACAGGAAAGCAACTGACGCCCAGCAAGGCAATATGGGATGGCACGGGAGGCCGGTACCCCGAGGGCCCACACATCTACCGGAAGGACGGATATTATTACCTGCTGATTTCGGAAGGCGGTACGGAACTTGCGCATAAACTCACCATCGCCCGCAGCCGGAACATCTACGGACCCTACGAGGCTTGTCCGGACAACCCCATACTTACCCATTGCAGAATGCAGGCACAGGGCAACCAAATACAGGGAACGGGGCACGGCGACTTCGTACAGGCGGCCGACGGAACGTGGTGGATGGTCTTCCTCGCCTACCGGTTTTATGGCGGACAGTACCATCATCTTGGTCGCGAAACCTTCCTGGCACCCGTGGAATGGGCCGAGGGTGAATGGCCCGTCATCCATGAGGGCAAGCCCGTAGAGACGTGGATGGAGGTGAAGACACTGCCGCAAACGCAGGCGGAGCGCCCCAGTCGGAACTATTGGGACTTCGGTCTGCCGCTCCATCCGCGGTGGTTGCACCTGCAGAATCCCATTCCCGGGAACTACGATGTCGCCCGTGGCAGATTGCGGATGCAGGGCCACGGCACGCTGACCGAGAACAATCGGCCCACATACCTCGGATGCCGGCAGACATCGCCCGCCATACGTTTGGAGGCAGTTGCGGACGTTTCGGAACTGGGTGCCGTGGATTCGCGTGCCGGCATCAGCGTTTATCAGAGCAACGACTGCCATGCCGACCTGTTTTTCGAGAACAATGAGGTGGTTTTGCGCCTGCGGTTGAAGTCGGTGGAGAGCATTCTCGGGCGTGTTCCTTGGGAAGGGCGGCGCACGAAGGTGAGGCTTGAGGTGACGTCCGACGGCAATCGTTATCATTTCTTTGCCGGAGAGGGTAGTGGACGCACCGAGGTCGGTAGCCTCGAAACCTTGTTGCTCAGCACCGAAGTCGGCGGTGGGTTCACGGGAGTCACCTTAGGAATGTTTGCCGAGGGCGGCGGTTGGGCAGCCTTCGAGCGCTTCTTCGTGGAGGACCTTTAAGCGTTTCCCACAGGGGAATGCAGTCGTTGTCATCGTCCTGTCCGGCAATATCCGCAGTTGACAAGTGATTGGAATGACTCTGACATAAGTTCTCCGCTATCCACCGGTTTGCCTTTGTTTGCGGAAAATACAAACTCCGCACACCCTCTTCTCGAAGGTGTGCGGAGTTTCCTTTGCGTGTCCTCTGGCATCTATGCCGGAGATGATGCTCCGGTAATCCCGGATACATCCGGAAAAGCGTGGAAGTTTCCTTACGGATTCGGATGGATTTCCTTTGAAAAACAGGGATAAACCTTTTGGAAATCTTGGAAATCCCCTTTGGGAACTTCTGAAAAAGACCTTGAAAAAATCCGAAGGCCGGGGTTGGCCGCCGCGTGTTTTCCGGGACTACAGTTCGGCCTCTTTCAGGCGTTCTGCGTTCTCTGCCACGATAAGGTGGTCGATGCAGTCCTGGATATCTCCGTCCATGAATGCCGCAAGGTTGTAGATGGTGTAGTTGATGCGGTGGTCGGTGATGCGTCCCTGCGGGTAGTTGTAGGTTCGGATCTTTGCACTTCGGTCGCCGGTGCTCACCAGACTTTTGCGGCGTGATGCGATGTCGTCGACGTATTTCTGGTGTTCGCGGTCGTAGATGAACGTACGAAGGCGTGCAAGAGCGCGCTCCTTGTTCTTCGGTTGGTCGCGTGTTTCGGTACACTCGATGAGGATTTCCTCAACGGTTCCTGTGACAGGATTCTTCCAATTATACCGGAGTCGAACACCCGATTCCACCTTGTTCACGTTCTGACCTCCGGCACCACTGGAGCGGAAGGTGTCCCATTTGATTTCGCCTTCATTGATGCTTACCTCGAAGGCATCGGCTTCAGGGAGCACGGCGACCGTGGCTGCCGAGGTGTGGACACGGCCTTGCGTCTCGGTAACGGGGACACGTTGAACGCGATGTACCCCGCTTTCGTATTTCAAAGTGCCGTAGACATTGGCTCCGGTGACGGAACATACGATTTCCTTGTACCCTCCTGCCGCGCCTTCGCTGAAGGAACTGACCTCGATTTTCCAGCCTTTCGACTCGCAATATTTGGTGTACATGCGGAAAAGGTCCCCAGCAAAGAGTGCGGCTTCGTCGCCTCCTGTGCCGCCACGTATCTCAAGAACGACGTTTTTTGCGTCTTCCGGATCCTTCGGGACCAAAAGAAGTTTGATTTCCTCTTCGATTTCCGGCAGGCGTTTTTCGCAGGACGCTATCTCCTCGCGCGCCATTTCGCGCATCTCGGCATCGTCTTCGTTGACGAGAATGTCCTTGCTTTCCTCCAGATTCTTCAGTAGAAGGGCATATTCGCGCCGGACGTTCATGAGGTCTTCAAGGTCTTTATATTCTTTGGTGAGGCGCACATAGCGCTGCTGGTCACAGATGACCGAGGGGTCGGTGATGAGGGTTCCCACCTCGTGAAAGCGGGGTTCCAGGGCGTCAAGTTTCTCAAGTAGTGTGTTCATCGTGGGAAGATGTCAAAAAGGAAGCCGAAGTAAATCGTTCGTATTACTCCGGCTCCATCTTCTTATGGTAAGGGTTTGGGGTGGATGCTGCGGGAGCATCACCGTGAATGATTCGTAATCGTTGTGCGGGATGTCGGGAAAATGCTTGCCGGACCTCCGCGATTTTGAATGGCGGGACTTGCCTTTAATAGTTGAATTCGCCGAATTCCGACTTGATGGTCAGCGAACGTGGGCCCTCTTCAATGTGGCCTACCACCTGCGCATCAATGTTGAAACTGTTGGCGATGTCGATGATTTGTTGCGCAACTTCCGGACGGACATAGACTTCGAGGCGGTGTCCCATGTTGAAGACCTTGTACATTTCGCTCCAATCTGTGCCGCTCTGCTCGTGAATGGCGCGGAAAAGCGGGGGGACAGGGAACATGTTGTCCTTCACGACGCGGCAGTTTTCACCGACGAAATGGAGGACTTTGGTCTGTGCGCCGCCGGTGCAGTGTACCATTCCATGGATTTCGCTGCGGTCAACCACGTCAAGCATCTTCTTGACGAACGGAGCATAGGTGCGTGTAGGGCTGAGGACGAGGTGTCCGGCATCGACAGGACTGCCTTCAACTGCGTCAGTCAGACGGTAGGAACCGCTGTAAACGAGTTCCTGAGGTACGGCATGGTCGTAACTTTCAGGGTACTTTTCGGCAAGATATTTTGCGAAAACATCGTGACGGGCCGATGTCAGTCCGTTGCTTCCCATGCCACCGTTGTAGCCTTCCTCGTAGGTTGCCGTACCGGATGACGAAAGTCCTACAATGACATCTCCGGGACGGATGTTGGCATTGTCAATGACGTCGCTGCGTTTCATGCGGCAAGTGACGGTGCTGTCCACAATAATGGTGCGCACAAGGTCGCCAACGTCAGCCGTTTCACCGCCGGTTGCGTAGATTCCTACGCCCATTTCACGCATCTGAGCCAACAGTTCGTCGGTGCCATTGATGATGGCGGAGATGACTTCACCGGGAATCAGCATCTTGTTTCGCCCTATTGTGGAGGAGACAAGTATGTTGTCTACGGCGCCGACGCAGAGAAGATCGTCGGTATTCATGATAAGTGCATCCTGTGCGATGCCCTTCCATACGGAGAGATCACCGGTCTCTTTCCAATACATGTAGGCAAGACTCGACTTGGTGCCCGCACCATCGGCATGCATAATGTTGCAATATTCGGGGTCACCACCGAGGATATCGGGGATGATTTTGCAGAAAGCCTGCGGGAAAATTCCCTTGTCGATGTTCTTGATGGCGGCATGCACATCTTCCTTCATGGCCGATACGCCGCGCATCATATAGCGCTGGTTGCTCATAAGTGTGGTGGAATTATTGGGCAAGATATGCGTTTACATTCTTTTCTATCCGCTCTGTGAGGTCGTCATGCTCCTCACGGCAGAAGGTTTCACCCGTAACGGCCTCGTAAAGTTCCATATATCTGTCGCTGATACCTTTGACGATTTCGGGTGTCATCTCGGGAACCTGCTGGCCTTCCTTCCCCTGGAATCCATTGTCCATGAGCCATTCGCGGACAAATTCCTTTGACAATTGCTTCTGGGGTTCCCCGGCTTCGAAGCGTTCAGCGTAGCCATCGGCATAGAAATAGCGGCTGGAATCGGGAGTATGTATCTCATCCATGAGGTAGATTGTGCCGTTGTGCTTGCCAAATTCGTACTTGGTGTCGACGAGAATCAGGCCACGCTCGGCGGCAATCTCCGTACCTCGCTGGAAAAGTGCCAAGGTATACTTCTCAAGTACGGCATATTCTTCCGGAGTTGCCAAACCTTTTGCCAGAATTTCCTCCTTTGAGATGTCAGCATCGTGCTCTCCTATCTCTGCTTTTGTTGTAGGAGTGATGATGGGTGTGGGGAATTTCTCGTTCTCACGCATACCTTCGGGTAGACGAACGCCGCAGATTTCGCGCACACCGCCCTTGTATGCACGCCAAGCACTGCCACAAAGGTAGCCGCGAACAATCATTTCCACGGGGAAACCTTCGCACATTACACCGACGGTAACCATGGGATCGGGGGTGGCGAGTTTCCAATTAGGGCAGATATCTTGGGTGGCATCCAGGAATTTTGCCGCAATTTGGTTGAGCATCTGCCCTTTGAAGGGGATACCTTCCGGCAATACAACGTCGAAGGCACTGATGCGGTCGGTGGCAACCATCACCAAACGGTCGCCAAGATTGTAGACGTCACGTACCTTACCATGGTACACTCCCTGCTGTCCGGGGAAGTTGAAATCGGTTTTCGTCAGAGATTTCATCTTGTGTATGAATTATTTTGTGGTTGTTTTTTTGTATCTTTTGATGGGCCGTTCCCGATTTTCGGGCTAAACGTTCCGCAATTACGGGCTAATTTCCGGCAGAAAGTCTAAGGATTTTCGGCAGTATTTATTGCCATATCCCATGTTCTGATTTTGTATTTCCGCACTTAGTCTTCTGCGGTTCCGTGGTCTGTCGTGCTTTCCGCCGTGTTTTCTTCCGGAAGGGTGGTGGCGGCGGAGATTTTTGCCGAGTCTTTGAGTGCTTGTTGCCGGTCGTAGGCGTCGACGATGCGCTGCACGAGTTTGTGACGTACGATGTCGGCCTTGGTAAGTTCCACCATTGCGATGCCGGGAATGCCGTCGAGCAGGCGGACGGCCTCCACCAATCCCGAGGTGGTTCGCGGAGGAAGGTCTATCTGTGTGCGGTCTCCGGTGATGATCATCTTGGTGTTCCATCCCATACGTGTGAGGAACATCTTGAGTTGCATGCTGGTTGTGTTCTGGGCTTCGTCGAGAATGACGACGGCATCATTGAGAGTTCGGCCGCGCATGAAGGCCAATGGAGCGATTTGTATGACATTTTGATCCATATACTCCTGCAGTTTCGCTGCGGGAATCATCTCTTGCAGGGCATCATACAGGGGTTGTAGGTAAGGATCTATCTTTTCTTTCATGTCACCAGGCAGGAATCCCAGTTTCTCTCCCGCCTCTACGGCAGGTCTTGATAGGATGATTTTACGGACTTCCTTGTTTTTCAGTGCCTTAACCGCCAAAGCAATGGCCACGTAAGTCTTGCCGGTTCCTGCCGGTCCGATGGCGAACACCATGTCGTTTTTCCGGAACGCCTCTACCAAAAGCCTTTGGTTCTCGCTACGTGGTGCAATGGGTTTGCCTCCGGTGCTGTAAACAATGATGCCGCGTTCCGCGTCGTTCGCCGTCTCGTTTGCGGAATGTCCTTTGACGATTTCAAGGATATTCTCTTCCGTCAGCACGTTATGTCGCGAGCAATGCTGTTCAAGCCGTGTGAAAGAATCTTCAAATTCGGCCATATCCTCCTCGTTGCCCATGACTTTCAGCACATTTCCGCGTCCTACGATGCGCAGTTTTGGACAAAGGGCGCGTAGCATTCGGAGATTTGCGTTGGAGGGACCATAGAAAACGATGGGGTCGGCCTCTTCTATGACAAAATGTTTTTCTATCATTCGGGTGGTGATGCCCTGCCGTAATGCGGTGTTAAGGGTGAATATTATGGATGTTGATGCCTGGTAAAAGCACCTTTTACGTGTGCAAATTTAATATGTGACGTGACGAAATACAAAAGTTTCCTTGCTTTTTTCAGGTTTTCACGTTAAATTTGCCGTCAAATTCAAACTATGCCTACTAAAACTTCTCCACGATATTCCATCACCCGTCTGCACTTCCTCCTGATTTTCTGGATGACGGCAGGCGTATTCTTCGCCCTGAAATGCGCGTTTCCGGAGATTGCCGGAGAGCGGCTTGAAGAGGTGAAGAACCAAATTGTCCACCGCGTAGTGTCGCGTCCGGTAGTTGTCGACAGCATCACTCTTGCCCGAATCCACGTTGATAGTCTGATGCAGGCTCCGCGTAACATGCCGAAACTGCTGAACCCTGACGGCACACCTGTGAGGAATAAGGTGACATCTATCCCCGGACGCTTCCAGGACTTCTTCCCTGACCTTAACGATGTGCAACTCGCCACCGCCCAACGTTTGGGACAGGAGAGTTGCGAGGACCGCGAAGAGGCGGCCCGTCGGCGCACGGAATACGTCTACATTGGCGCAAGTCCGTTCTACGACATCGAACATCTTTCGCATTCCATCCCCTATCTTGTGCCCCGCGCTGCCATGTTGCTCGACGAAATCGGCCGATCTTTCCTCGACAGTCTGGCGTCGAAGGGTATCCCTTTCCACAAGATGGTGGTGACATCGGTGTTGCGTACGAATGCCGACATCAAGCGTCTGCGGCGTCACAACGGCAACGCTTCCGAACAGTCGTGTCACCGTTTCGGAACCACTTTCGACATATCCTACAATGTCTTCCACCGTGTGCAGGACCCCGATCTTCCGCCACAGCCCGAAACATGGGCGGTGACGTTGAAGAGTGTGTTGGCAGAAGTGCTGGCCGACCAGCGCAGATTGGGCACCTGTTGGGTGAAGTATGAATACCGGCAATCGTGCTTCCATATCACCTGCCGCTGACAATTCCGCCGCTTTTGCCGGGCTTTTTTTACGATAAAGGCGTGAAAATTTTTGCAAATTCCAAAATCATTTGTAAATTTGCCGACTGAAAGCGCTGGGTATTACGGAGGATTCTCCTGTAAATCCCGCGAAAAGAGCATGGGGTCTGGTAGCTCAGCTGGATAGAGCATCTGCCTTCTAAGCAGACGGTCTCGGGTTCGAGTCCCGACCAGATCACCTTCTTTTTATTCTTTTTTCATACAGAACGAGGAGCCAAACACCGTGTTTCGACATGATGTGAGGCTCTTTTTCTTTTGTCCTTACAGGAAAATCCCTCACGGATTTCTGGCGACAAGGATGCGTCCTGCGCGTTTTCCAGTGAAGAACCGCGGCATTTCAAGTGAAAAAGTACGGCACTTTGATTGATGAAATGCGGCACTTTATGAGGGAAACATCGGCACTTTCATCAACAAACATCGGCACTTTTCCAAGACAGATTTCGCGATGTGACGGAAAGTGCGCGGAAAAACAAAGGGAGAGGACCATGTCATTGGTGACGGTCCTCTCCCTTTTCGGTTGAAAATCATAGGACGAAGTGATGGAAATCACCCCGTTTCGAGTGAAATCCCATAGGGTTGTCGCCGTCCGCAGTTCCAATGGTTGCGGACAATCTCAGGGAAAACCTTGTGGATTATCTGTGCAGAATGGTTGCGGAGCGCGGTGCAACGCTTACGCTGTTGCCGCATACCCAGCCCAAGCCATTGAGGTCGATGCGTCCGTCGTGCGCCACCCGTTCGTAGTTTCCGTTGGGAATTTCCACGTTGACATAGGCATTGTTGGCATTGAGGATGACGATGATGTCGTCCCAGACATCGCCTCCGGCATGTCCGGAAAGTTTGAATGCCACCACGCAATCTGCGGCAGGGAGGAAGGTGAGGTGCTGACGTACGAGGTCGGCGTTTCCGAGGCGGAATGCCGGATGGTCGTTGCGCAGGCGGATAAGGTTGCGGTAATAGTTGAAGACTTCCGGATGTGTGTCCTTCCGGCTCCAATCGATGGCGTTGATGGAGTCGGGTGATTTATAACTGTTGTGCACGCCTTTCTTGTCGCGAAGCACCTCTTCTCCGGCCTGAATGAAGGGGATTCCCTGGCTGGTGAACACGGCAGTCTGTGCCAGAAGGTCGAGGCGGATGATTTCGCTTTCCATGCTTCCTGCCGGTTCTGTTGCACTGGCGATGGTGGTGTTCGCCATTCCGCTGACCGAAGCCCGCAGACGGTCGGTCAGACACATGTCGTCGTGGCATGAGACATAGGAGATCATCTGGTGCGGGTTCTGTGCCCAGGGTTGTTGGGAGTAGTTCACTTTCTTCATATTGACGCCGGGATGTGCGATGGCTCCCGCGATTCCGAACTTGATGCTCTCCTCATGTCCGGCCTCACCTCCGAGGAATGCTGTGCGATGGTCGTCGCTGAAGGGGCCCCGGAGCCCGTCTCTGATCTCGTCACTGAAGGCGGCAACGCCCTCAACCTTTGCCATATTCGCCTTCATGGCGGCTGTTCCCTCCGGCAGTTGCGGTGCTTCGGCCGCCCAACCTTCGCCGTAGATGAGCACTTCAGGGTTGATTGCCGTGGCGGCAGCGCGGATTGCCTGCATCGTTTCTATGTCATGGATGCCCATAAGGTCGAATCGGAAGCCGTCGACATGGTACTCCTTCATCCAATATTCCACGCTTTCCACCATATATTTCCGCATGACGGCACGCTCCGACGCCGTTTCGTTGCCGCATCCCGAGGCGTTTCCCCATGAGCCGTCGGGACGTTGGCGGTGGAAATATCCGGGGACGGTGCGCTGGAAGTTGGAGCCTTCGATGTCCATCGTGTGGTTATAGACGACGTCGAGCACCAGTTTGAGTCCCGATTTGTGGAGAGCCTGAACCATTTCTTTGAATTCCCGGATACGAGTTTTGGGGTCTGTGGCGGAAGTGGCGTAACTTCCCTCGGGAACGTTGTAGTTCAGGGGGTCATATCCCCAGTTATATTGCGGAAGTTCGGGACGTGTCTCGTCAACTGTAAAGTAATCGTATGAAGGAAGCACGTGAATGTGCGTCACACCAAGGTCACGCAGGTGG
Organism: uncultured Bacteroidales bacterium; assembly: GCA_945833885.1. Lineage (GTDB taxonomy): Bacteria > Bacteroidota > Bacteroidia > Bacteroidales > Bacteroidaceae > Alloprevotella. Next base: position 25,621 of record CAMAFY010000013.1, on the reverse strand, counting down.
TCAATTCCCGTGCTTTGTCCGCCGGGTGTGGTGGTTCCGTGCTCCGTAAGCGCCAGGAAGCGTCCCTTATGTTCGATGCCGCTGGTGGGAGATATGGAGAAATCGCGGTGATGCATCTCATAAATGACGACATCGTTCCGCTTCGGCGCCTCGTCGCAGCACCATTCGGCAGGATCAGTGTCGCGCATGTTGATGATTGCTCCGCGAGTTCCGCCCACACCTACGGCACGTGCGTTGATGCCGGGGCACTCTCCGAGCCATTTTCCTTTGTGCCGTACGTTGAAAGTGTAGAACATTCCCTCCATGTCGCCCTTGATTGTGGCGTGCCATGTGCCGTCTGCCGAGCGTTTCATTTGCAGTGTCCGTGCCGGACGTCCGTCGGTGGCGGTGCGATATAGGCGGAGTTCGACGCGTTGTGCCGTGGGCGCCCATAATTGGAAGGAGGTTGAGGCGGGAGAGTACGTCATTTCCTGCAACGTTCCTGCGGGAATGGGATAGTTTTCAGGGCTGCCATACTCGTAATTTCGGGCAATGCCCATGAGGCTTTGGAAACAAAAGAAGCCAATCATAAGGAGTTTCCTGGATTTCATGCTGTGTTTTTTTCTCAAGAATCGTGTTGTGTGGGTTCAATATCTTGCCATCGCCGTAAGAAAGCCCAATGCTTAGGGTGCGGTTGTCCGGATGCTTAAAGGCGGTTGTCCGGATGTCTTGGCATGTCTGCCCAATGCTTAGGGTGCGGTTGTCCGGATGCTTAAAGGCAGGCGTACAAATGCTCCGGGACAGAAGTCCCGTTTGTTTAAGCATGTCCCAAAGATTTCTTTGCAAATACGGCCATTGTCTTAGTGGAGCAACACCGCCGATAGGTGCTTGATTTTCAGAAAAAAACACCGAAAACACCGGTGAAGATTTAAGAAACAACGGGGATGGAGATAATGAAATTATGCAGCAAAAATACGGAATTTTGTAGAAAACTGTGAAAAGTGCGGAAAAAAACCGTCGATAGTTTGGACAAAAGATTCCGTTTTTCGTAATTTTGCATCGAAAGTACGGCGTTTTCCACCCGTAAATGCCGTGTTTCGCCGGTCTTCCTGCCGTTCTTTTCCACGGAATCCCCAACTTTCAGGGAGCAGATCCTCAACACTTGAAAACGTAATTTGCTAATCCATGGCGAGAAAACGAGGGCTGAAACCCAACGTCTGTTCCGCCACATCCTGTTCTTTCCGGGGCACTATTCAAAACTTCCCACGGCAAATTTAGGATTTCCTACGGCACAATTCAAAACTTCCCACGGCATAATTCGAGACTTCCCACGGCATAATTTAAGACAATAACACAATATTTAGAAAAATAATACAAAAAGATGATAATGAAACATTCCCATTTCCCCTTACTTTCCATGGTCGTGCTGGCCGCAACCATGCTGTTCTCCGGATGTGTGAACAAGAAAACTTACGAAAACCTCCGTGCAAACTACGACCAACTCCAGTCGGAGTATGCCGGATTGCAGAGTCTCTACAACGATGCTAAGATAGATTTGGCACAAAGGACCGCAAACGGCAGCAGTTTGGAGCAACGTTTGGCCGACGCACAGGCGCAAAACGCAGAATTAAAGGCGCAGTTGAAGTCGCTTCAAGCCTCACTTGACAACAGTATCAACGCAGGAAGCGCCAACATCTCCAAACTTGTCGACGAAATCAACGCATCAAACAAGTACATTAAGCAACTCGTTGAGGCTAAAAGCAAGAGTGATTCCCTCAATCTTGCCCTTACAAACAAACTTACACGCTCACTTTCGAAGAGCGAATTGCAGGATGTCGACGTGAAAGTGCTGAAGGGTGTGGTCTACATCTCCCTCAACGACAACATGCTTTACCGCAGTGGCAGTTACGAAATCAGTCCTGCCGCAGGCGAAACATTGGCAAAGATTGCTAAAATCATCACGGATTACGACGATTATGAGGTACTTGTGGAAGGAAACACCGACGATGTGCCCATTTCCAAGCCGAATATCCGTAATAATTGGGACCTCAGTTGCTTGCGAGCATCAAGTGTTGTGCAGGCGTTGCAGAACCAATATGGCGTGAATCCCAGCCGTTTGACTGCCGGAGGACGCGGCGAATACAATCCGCTTGAGGCAAACGACACCGAAACCGGCCGTGCCCGCAACCGCCGGACGCAAATCATCATCACTCCGAAACTCGACCAATTCCTCGAACTTATCGACCAGGCTCCCGATGCAGAATGATAAATGCTGACGGGTAATGCCGGACATCAAACATGAACTGACCGTTTCTGCTTGCTCCATCCGCGGATGGCGTAGGGGGAAACGGTCATTCTTTTTCCCCCGTTTCCTTGCCAGCGGTCTGCCTTTTCCCACAATTTCCCACAGCCATCTTCAAACGTCCTGTTCATGATTTCCGCGTGTTCCGTGAATCATTTGCAAAAGTTTTGTTTACGGTTGTCGTATGTGTCGTTCACCATCTTCAAACGTCCTGTTCATGATTTCCGCGTGTTCCGTGAATCATTTGCAAAAGTTTTGTTTACAGTTTCTGAATGTGTCGTTCACCATCTTCAAATGTTTCCCTCGTGATTCCCGGATGAATAAATAACCATCTTCAAAAGTTCCTTCTGTCACCATCGAACGTTATGACAGCCAGTTTCCGACTTGTCGTTTGTCATTTTCAAACGTTACAATTCCCGACTTCTGCACTTTTCATAAAAATGTAACGTTCGCGATGTGGAAAGTACGGCAAAAAGGGCGTATTTTTGCAGCGCTAACAGACGGATGTCCAAAGCATCTGTCAGGAAAAATCCAAGCAACGATGAAACGAATACTGATAGTGGACGACGAATCTGACCTTCGTGAAATCCTCGCCTGCAACCTCGAGACCGCCGGATATGCGACGTCTGAGGCGGCATCGGCCGAAGAGGCCATGGTCATGCTCCGAAAATGCCTTGTCAGCGACAACACTTCGGAGGTGGAAACGCTGCCGGTTCTCATCCTTCTCGACGTCATGATGCCCGGCATCAACGGTTTCCAGATGGCGGAAATCCTGCGCAACGACTGGAAACTGCGGGTCCCCATCATCTTTCTCACGGCAAAAGACCACGAAGAGGACATTCTTACGGGCTTCGCACGCGGTGGCGACGACTACGTCACCAAGCCTTTCTCGGTGAAAGAACTGGTGGCGCGGGTGAATGCTGTGGTGCGGCGTATGGAAAATGCCGAGGAAAGCCGCGAAAAGGTCAAGGCCTTACCCCAACTTCTCGACCTCGGCGGTGGACTTTTGATTGATGATTCCCGCAAACTTGTTGTCGTCGACGGCGAGGACGTTGTGCTTTCCCGCAAGGAACTCGGCATTCTCCGCACCCTTGTGGCGCAACCCGGTCACGTTTTCGCGCGTGAGGACATCCTTGCCGCCGTATGGCAGGGCGAGGCATACGTGCTTGACCGTACCGTTGATGTGCACATTGCCCGCCTGCGCAAGAAACTTGGTACCCATGGCGACCGCATTTCCTCGCGCCAGGGCTATGGTTATAAATTCGATTGACGGTCCTTTCCCCCGCCGTTTTCAGCGCAATCCCATCTATTTCCCAAATCTTCACTATGAAACAAAGCATTGTCCCGATGGTGTCCGACGCCTCTACCCGTCGTCTTTTCTGGCGTTATGCGGGGCTTTTTGCCGTCTTTGCCGTGGTCCTCATCGGCTTCCAATGGGAGCGCGAGCGGACCTTCCGGCGCGAGATGCTTGAAGCCCGCCTCGAAGGCTATGCCGATGTCATCGCCGCACAGGACTCTTTGGCTCCCCCACATACGACCACAGCCCTTCGAACCACCGTGCTTGCCCTCGATGGCCGCGTGCTTTACGACAGCAAGAGCGAACTTCTGCCCGACACCATGCAGAGCCATTTGCAGCGTCCTGAGGTGCAGCAGGCCCTTTTACGCGGATATGGCTACGATATCCGCCATTCTGTCACCACGGGAGAGGACTTCTTTTACTACGCGAAACGCTATGCTCCGTCCGCCAACCACCGTCATGTGGCGCGCATTGTCCGCGTGGCATTGCCCTATAACGCCAATGTCAGCCGCAATCTGCACACGGCATCGAATGTCTTTTTCTGGTTCGTCATCCTGGTTTTCGCCGGCATTTCCCTCATGCTTGTTTATACCGGCGGTAGCGTTGGCCACACTGTCCGGCTCATACGCAACAAGGAGAAGCAACGGACACAGGAGGTGAAGCGCCAGATTTCAACAAACATCGCCCACGAACTCCGCACTCCCGTGGCGGCCATCAGAGGTTATCTCGAAACCATCTCGGAAAATCCCGGACTTCCTGAGGAACGCAAGCAGCATTTCATTGGACGCGCGCTGATGCAGGCGGAACGTCTGACCGATCTTATCCGCGATGTCTCCATCATTTCCAAGACTGAGGCGGCGCCATCTCTGCTCCCGCGCGAAAATCTGCGGCTTGCCGACATCGTGCGTGAGGTGATTGAGGACCTGCACAACGACTTGATGAGGGCGGAAGTTCGGGTGAGTCTCGACCTTCCCGCCGAACTTACGATTTGTGGGAACTACACTTTGCTTCACGCCATCTTCCGGAATCTGCTGGAAAACACCATGCGTTATGCCGGACAGGGCGTGGAAGCCTGTCTCATCTGCCGCAAAGAGGCTGGGAAAGCCTTCTTCGGCGAGGATGGCGACCGCCTTGTTCTCACCTATTATGACACAGGAAAGGGTGTGGGAAAGGAGCATCTGGAACGGATTTTCGAGCGCTTCTACCGTGTGGATGAGGGACGCACGCGCGACGGACGCGGAGGAACGGGGCTCGGACTTTCGATTGTCCGCAACGCGGTGCTGTTCCATGGGGGCGACATCACGGCGCGTAACCGCGAGGGCGGCGGCTTGCAGTTCGACTTTTCGCTGAAAACATCCCTCTGATCATTTGTGGAAAATGGTGGGAAGTCCCATTTCCCAACCTCCGGAAGACCTTGGTTCAACATTTTCAGGTTGCATCCTTCGTTTTCTCGTTATGGCTTAACGAAAACGTCTCTCCGTCATTTCTTCCGTGATTTCCCCGTTATTCCGCCTGCGGTAGTTGTCCGTCCAAAAAGATTGTCCCGCCATATCGTCTGCGATTGTCCGGTTTCTTCATCAATCAACCCCAAATTCACAACATCCTTCCCTGTCCGTTCGTCAATAAAACATCACCTGAAAACCATTCTTCTTTTCCGGAATCCGTCCCTTCACTCCCTTTTCTTCCGCATGCGTTTCCCCATTGTCGGGAATCCGCTTTGCCGCATCCCTTTTGCGGTGTGAAGACGTTGTGGGATGGTAGTGCGGACAAGGGAAATCCGGGCGTCGGAAGACCCTGAGAAAAAGTGCGGCATTTTCACTCCGAAAGTGCCGCACTTTTTGATGCGAACTTCCGTACTTTTTGAAGCAAAGTGCGGAGGTTTTTCAGAGTGGGTGCGGAGGGCGCGGAAACGGCGTCCGGATTGCTTGGAACACAATGCGGCATGCGGGGAAAACGATGACGGAGGAGGGTGGAAATCAGGACGCGGATGCTGAGGGGGAATGTGCGGGGGGAGGGTGTTGAAGGTGCTGGAATCCGTGACGGAAACCGTGGCTGATGAAAAGGCGACGTGTGCGGAAAAGCGTCGGGAAGGCAGGCGTCGGAGAATGGAAACGTGCGGGGTTGGATGATGCGGAAGGGGAGGGTCGGGGAGAAAAAGCACCGGTTGGCAGATTGTGAATTTTGATGTCGGCGGTACAATGTGTGGAAATATCCTGTCCCGTTTGCGGAATGTTCATCCCCCTCCAAGGCGCATAATAAGCACAAAAGGCGGGGAGATAAGGTGTAAAATAAGTTTTTTTGAGGAAAGTTTTGCTGATATTTCACAATTCCTTATTACCTTTGCCTACGGAATGACGCCGTATTCTTCCAGCCTTTGAAACGGAGTTTGGAAAATCCTTTCCGCTGCTTCCCGCTTTTCTCCTGCGAGGAAGCGGCAGCGTTTCGCGAAGGAAGAACGGAAAACCTTTGGAAATCAGCCTGTTCAAGTCCTATGGCGGAAAAGCCCGAACGGGGTGGAGCATGGTGGACAGTGTGTGCCCTTCGATGACGCATGCCGAGGTCCTCCTTGCCGGAACACCGCCCTTCCGGCGGGGCAAGTCCGGCGGTCTGCATGCAGGAGTTCCGTATCCGGGCAAGTCCAAAGGGGGGCGTCTATCCGGAAACCATCGTAAAATCCATCTCTTGTCAGGCAACAATCCCATGTCAGAATCCGTAGAAGCCACAGCGCACTTCCCCGCGTGTTATGTAGAGTTCCCCGAAGGCTATGAGTTTCGTCGGGCAGCCTTCTACCTCGCTGCGGAGGAATACATCGCGAAGACCCTTCCCGAGGGCAACTATCTCTTCACTTGGCGCCTTCGACCTACCGTAGTGATGGGCCGGAATCAGGTGGCTCATCAGGAAATCGACCTTGATTTCTGCCGGAACCACGGCATCGACGTCATCCGACGTAAGAGCGGCGGCGGTGCAATCTTTGCAGATGAGCGCAATATTATGGTCAGTCTCGTCACGGGTGCGGGACCTGTGGAAAGTCTCTTTGAGGAATATTCGAAAAAGGTCAGCGATTGCCTTTGCGGATTGGGTGCTCCCACACGCGTTTCCGGGCGCAACGACATCATTCTTGCGGGACGCGACGGCATGGAAGGCGGCAAAGTCTGCGGCAATGCCTTTTATCATCTCAGCAATCGCAACATCGTTCATGGTACGATGCTCTTTGATACCAACCCCGAACTTATGACCGGTGCCCTGCATCCTGACGTCAGCAAACTCAAATCTGCCGGTGTCAAGAGCGTGCGCAGCCGTGTTGCCCTGCTCAAAGACTATCTGAATTTTGGCGTGGAGCGCCTGCAAGAGGCCCTTCGTGAGCGTCTTACCAACATCACTCTCGAACTTTCGGAGGCCGATGTGCGGGCCATTGAGGAGATAGAGGCGGGATATTACAAGCCTGAATACCTTCTCGGTTCGTCGGCGCGTGCCGAAATCATACGCGGAGGCCGCATCAGAGGTTGCGGAAAGTTGGAATTTCACTTCTTCCTCCGCGGCACATTGATACGCCAAGTGGAGATCCGTGGCGACTATTTCGAGGTGTCCGACGCCGCGACAGCCTTTGCGGAGGCCTTCACTGACGTGACCTTCACCCCCGAAGCCTTGGAGCAGGCTGTCATGAAAAGCCATCCCGAGCGCAGCATCCGCGGACTTGACGCCCACGGACTTCTGCATCTGCTGGCGCAGCCACTTCATGAATCCGAAGCGCCTTGCGGAACGTCCGGCAACGATGTTCCCTGTTCCTGAAAGATATTCATCCGAACCGATATACCAACATCCCGAATCCTTTATCACATCATTCCGCTCCTATATATAATATTAAGGTGGATTCCGTTTGTGATATTGCGAAGGATTCCGGCTAATATCAAGGAGGATTCCGGCTTGATTTATTGACCCATCAGCACAAATCATAAAAAAACAAATACTATTATCCAAAAGTTATGAGCGACAAGAGAACGTGCCTCTATGAGCGTCATTTGGCATTGAATGCCAAGATGGTCTCTTTCGGAGGCTTTGAAATGCCTATTCAGTACACCGACATCGCCGATGAACACAACGCTGTCCGCAAGGCTTGCGGCGTTTTTGACGTCAGTCACATGGGCGAAGTGCTGGTCACCGGACCGGAAGCAGAGCGCTTTGTGCAGCATATCTTCACCAATGACGTGGCAGGTGCCCCGGAAGGTAAGATATTCTACGGCATGATGCTCCATCCTCACGGAGGAACCGTAGACGATCTTCTCGTTTACAAGGAGAACGATGAGCGTTTCTTCCTCGTCATCAACGCTGCAAACATCGACAAAGACTACGCCTGGATTGTAGAGCAGGCCGCCGGTTTCGACGTGGTGACGGAAAATCAGAGCGAATACTACGGACAACTTGCCGTGCAGGGTCCGCTTGCCGAGGCCGTCGTTGAAAAGGTTCTCGGTCTGGAATGCAAGGAACTCGTGTTCTACACCTTCAAGAAAATGGAGGTGGATGGCGAGACCATCATCCTCAGCCGCACAGGTTACACCGGCGAAGACGGCTTCGAGATTTACGGAAGCCACGCTTTCACCCAGCGTAATTGGGACAAACTCATCGAAAGTGGCGAGTGCAAGCCCTGCGCTCTCGGATGCCGCGACACCCTTCGCTTTGAGGTCGGACTGCCCCTTTACGGCGATGAACTCACCGATGACCTCAGTCCCCTCGAAGCAGGTCTTGGAATGTTCGCCAAACTCGACAAGGAAGAGTTCGTCGGAAAGGAAGCCCTTGTGAAGCAGAAGGCCGAGGGCCTGACCCGAAAGGTCGTAGGTATCGAACTCGAAGGACGCGCCATTCCCCGTCACGGCTACGAGGTTGTCGTTAACGATGAGGTGGTAGGTCACGTCACAACTGGCTATAATAGCATCAGCACAGGCAAGAGTGTCTGCATGGCACTTCTGAAGATTGAATATGCGAAACTTGGAACCCCCGTGCAGGTTCGCATACACCGCAAACTCCATAACGGCGTTGTTGTAAAGAAACGTTTCTACGAAAAGAGTTACAAGAAATAACACTTCAGGGAAGTTCCTTCCGTCCATCAGTTCTGGTTTTCCCCGTCCGGTATACGTGATTTTCGGAGGAATGCTTTCCCGTTTTCGGACAAAGGGTGTTCGGGCGTCTGTTTCCGCCATCCTTTTCCCCTAAACCCATCATCATTTTTTTCCGGTGTCTGCCACGACATCCGCAGCCGTAAGAATTCCCGTTTCCGGCACTTGTCACGGCATTCGCCACACATTGTTTCAAAAAACCTTAAAATCAGATAATAAAATTATGGCAAAGATTATTGAAGGCCTCTATTATAGCGAGAGCCATGAGTACGTACGCGTAGAAGGAGAATTCGGATATGTAGGTATCACAGACTACGCTCAGAGCCAACTGGGTAACGTGGTTTACGTCGATATGCCCGAAGAAGAGGACGAAGTCACCGCAGGTGAGGAGTTCGGAGCAGTGGAAAGCGTGAAGGCTGCCAGCGACCTTTTCTCTCCCGTGAGCGGCGAAGTCGTTGAAGTGAACAGCGCTCTCGAGGACGAACCCGAACTCATCAACCAGGACGCTTTTGCCAACTGGATCATGAAGGTCCGCATGAGCGACCCCAGTGAACTCGAGAATCTGCTCGATGCTGCCGCTTACGCCAAGATTTGCGAATAAGAAATCGGCACGGATTGCCTGAAAATCTTTCAAGCACATTGAAACATACGAGGAATTATGTTCAAATATTTCCCGCACACACCCGATGATGTCCAGAAGATGCTGGACGTCATCGGAGTTTCAAACCTCGACGATCTCTATGCCGAAGTCCCCGAGGAATTGAAACTCCACCGCGAACTTGACATCCCCTCTGCAAAGAGTGAGATGGAAGTCCGCCGCATAATCGAAGGCCTTGCCGCGGAAAACAAGCGTCTTGTATGCTTTGCCGGGGCAGGATGTTACGACCATTACACCCCAAGCCTCGTGCCTTTCATCGCCGCACGTTCGGAGTTCAGCACCAGTTACACCCCGTATCAGGCAGAAATCTCCCAGGGAACCCTGCAATATATCTTCGAATACCAGACCATGATGGCCGACCTTACCGGTATGGACATCTCCAACGCTTCGATGTATGACGGCAGTACGGCTACCGCAGAGGCGATGTTGATGTGCGTGGCATCGGCAAAAAAGCGCAATAAGGTGGTGATTAGCGCCACTTTCCAGCCCAATGTCATCCGCGTTGTCAGCACTTACGCCAAATTCCACGGCGTTGAACTCGTCGTTGTGCCGGCAACCGCACAGGGAACCACCGACCTCGACGCCGTAAGACGGATGGTTGAGGCCGACGACGTCGCAGGTGTCATCGTAGCACAGCCCAACCGCTACGGAATTGTCGAGGATTTCGACGGTCTTGCAGCGCATTGCCATGCTCATAAGACCCTGCTTGCCATCAATACTGTCGCTTCCGCCCTCGGTGTTCTCAAGACTCCGGGAGAGTGGGATGCCGACATTGCCTGCGGTGATGCGCAGAGTCTGGGCATTCCCATGGGATATGGCGGTCCGTACATCGGCTATCTCTGTACGAAAGAGGCGCTCATCCGCAAGATGCCGGGACGTCTCGTCGGCGCAACTACGGATGTTGAGGGACGCCGTGCCTTTGTTCTCACCATGCAGGCCCGCGAACAGCACATCCGTCGTGAGAAGGCTACGTCGAATATCTGCACGGCTCAGGGCTTCATGTGCCTTTATGTGGCAGCCTATCTTTCGATTATGGGTGAGGAAGGACTCCGTGAAGTCAACGAACAGAGCCACGCTGCGGCACGCTATCTCCATGAAAGTCTCCTCGCCACAGGGAAGTTCTCCGAGGTTTTCCCCGGACAACCCTTCCTCAATGAGTTCACTCTCCGCTACGATGGCTGCACTTGCGAACTCCGGAAGCGCCTTGCCGAGGCCGGATTCCTTGCTGGTGTCTGCACCGAGGGCATGGAAGGATGCCTCACCTTTGCGGCAACCGAGACCCGGACTCGCCAGGAAATCGATAAATTGGTCAGTCTTATCTAATCTAATGGCTTTCTGAAACTATGAACAATGTTTATTACGGAAAGCTGATTTTTGAGCTTTCCAAGCCCGGACGTAGGGGATATTCTCTCCCCAAGAACGAATTCGATGGCTATTCTCTCGAGCAACTTCCGGTAGCACGTCGCGAGAATAAGACCCTCCTTCCCGAAGTCGACGAACTCACAGTGGCGCGTCACTATACCAATATGTCGAACAACAACTTCGGCGTCGACACGGGTTTCTATCCCCTTGGTTCGTGTACCATGAAGTATAATCCCAAGGTTAATGAGGAACTTGCCGCCCTTCAAGGCTTCAATATTCATCCCTCCACCCCCGATTGTGCCGCTCAGGGTGCCCTGAAACTCTATGATGAGGTGCAGCGCACATTGGCGGAAATCTCCGGACTTTCCCGCTTTACCCTCAACCCTTATGCGGGAGCCCACGGTGAACTTACCGGACTTATGGTCATCGGCACCTATCATCGTCAGCGCGGAGATGTGAACCGTACGAAGATTATCGTCCCGGATTCCGCCCACGGCACCAATCCTGCATCCGCCGCAGTTGCGGGTTTCCAGATCGTTCAGGTGAAGAGTACGGCCCAGGGTACCGTAGACGTTGAGGACCTGAAGCCGCTCCTTGGCCCCGATATTGCGGGAATGATGATGACGAATCCCAACACTCTCGGCCTCTTCGAGACCCAAATTCCCGAGATCGCACGCCTTGTTCATGAGTGCGGAGGTCTGATGTATTACGATGGAGCCAACCTGAATCCTATGCTCGGAGTGTGCCGTCCCGGTGATATGGGCTTTGATGTCATGCACATCAACCTCCATAAAACCTTCTCCACCCCCCACGGTGGCGGCGGTCCCGGCAGCGGTCCGGTAGGCGTTCGTGCGGGATTGGAGCATTGTCTTCCCAATCCTCAGGTGGTCTACAACGAGGAAAAAGGCCGTTACGAGCAGCATTTCGACGAGGAATCGTTGGGTTCCGTATCCGGATTCCTCGGCAACTTCGGCGTCATCATCCGCGCTTATGCCTATCTTCTCACGCTCGGCCGTGAGAATGTGCCGATGGCCGGACGCCTAAGTGTGCTGAACGCCAACTATATCAAGGAACGTTTGCGCTCACACTACAAACTTCCTATCGACGTTGTCTGCAAACACGAGTTCGTGTTCGACGGTTTGCGCGAGGAATACGGCGGTGACCACCACGATGCCGAGCATGTCACCACCCTGGATGTGGCAAAACGCCTCCTCGACTACGGATATCACGCTCCTACCATCTACTTCCCTCTCCTTTTCCACGAGGCTTTGATGATAGAACCTACGGAGACCGAGAGCAAGGATACGCTCGATGCCTTCATCGACGTGATGATCCGCATTGCGGAAGAGGCCAAGTCTGACCCCAAGATGGTGAAGTCCGCTCCCCATAATACGCCCATTCGTCGTCTTGATGACGTGAAAGCCGTCAAGGAGCCCAAGTTCACCTTCAAGGCTCTCTGATACCGCACATGAAAAAGGACACGCCTTACAGTGAGCGATGCGGCCATAAGCAAGGCGCTGCACCGCTTTCTGTGAGGCGTGTCCTGCTGTTTTTCCCCAACACCCCAAAAGAGTCAATCCCCAACACCCAATCATGGAAACCCAACTTATCGTCATCGGTGCCGGTCCCGGCGGGTATGAAACCGCTGTACATGCCGCTGCCGCCGGCCTTCAGACCGTCATTATCGAACGCGCCGCATTGGGCGGAACCTGCCTGAATGCCGGATGTATCCCCACGAAATGCCTTTGCCACACCGCGGAAGTGCTGACCGAAAGCCGCCATTCCGAGGCGCTCGGCATCACGGCTTCCGAGGTCACCTTCGACCTTGCCAAAGCCATGGCCCGCAAAGACGCCGTGGTGGCACAACTTCAAGCCGGCATCGATGGGCTGATGAAGGCGCCGGGCATCACGCTTGTACGCGGAGAGGCAAGGTTTATTGACGCACATACCGTGGCAGTAGGCGACGAAACCTATTCCGCACCCCACATCATCATCGCTACAGGCAGCACATCGCGCTTCCTCCCCATTGAGGGTGCGCATGCGAAAGGCGTGCTCACCAGCACCGAACTTCTGCAACTCCAGGAGGTTCCGCAGCGCTTGACCATCATCGGTGGCGGAGTCATCGGCATGGAGTTCGCAGGAATCTTCCGTGCCTTCGGTTCCGAGGTCACCGTCATCGAGTTCTGTAAGGAGGTTCTTCCCTTCTTCGACCGCGACCTGGCAAAGCGTTTGCGCACAAGCCTCAAGAAACAGGGCATCGACTTCCACGTCGGTGCTGCCGCAAAGGCCATCCACGAGGGCGAAACCCTCACGGTCGACTACGAGGAGAAAGGCAAACTCCGCAGCGTGGAAGCCGATGTCGTGCTCATGGCCGTCGGTCGTGGCGCCAATCTTGACAGCATGAACTTTGCCGATGCTGGCATAGAGGTGTCGCGTCGTGGCGTGGTTGTCGATGAGCATTTCCAGACTTCCGTTCCCGGAGTCTATGCTATCGGCGACATCAACGGGCTCTGCCAGTTGGCACATGCCGCCACTTTCCAGGGCTTTGCCGCCCTCGACCACATCCTCGGCCGTCCTTCGCCCTATCGTCTCGAGGTGATGCCCGCCGCGGTCTTCACGGTTCCCGAGGCAGCCATGGTAGGTCGCACGGAAGAACAGTTGACCGAGGCAGGCGAGGAATACGTTGTCCACAAGTCGTTCTACCGTGCCAACGGCAAGGCGATGACGATGAATGCCGAGGACGGATTGGTGAAAATCCTCGCCGCTCCCGACGGACGCATCCTCGGTGCCCACATCCTCGGTGCCCATGCCTGTGACCTCATCCACGAAATGGCTGTGGTCATGCAGCGCGACGGCAACATTTCCGAAATCCGTAACACCGTGCACGCCCATCCTTCGCTTAGCGAAATCGTCCTCTCCGCCAGCCGTTGACGGCCGACGTCGGCGCGCTTTTCGGGGAAAGTTCCGTGGAAAACGTTGGAATTCTTCCTTCGTTTTCCCGCCATGGCACGACAAAATCTGGCGTTACCCGTGTTTGTTCTGCTCATTTGGCTTAATGAAAACGTTGAACTTTGTTCTTCGTTTTCCCGCCATGGCATAGCGCAACCAGTTTTCAAATGCTTGCGTTCTGCTCATTTGGCTTAATGAAAACGTTGAAAAAATGTGGCAATACGGAAACTGTGCCCCCAACCTTATAGGTAAGTGTGCCACCATTATATTATTAAAGACAGGCGGACACAATGGAAGAAGTCCGGATAATCTCGTCAGGAAGCCGTTTTTCCTTACCGTGAAAATCCGGACGGCTCCCGCTTTTCATGCCAGTCTGCATACCTCACACCTCTCCCTACCATGACCATCCTCTCCGCCCTTTGCCTTTTCATAGGCAGTTATTGCAGCGCCGACCAGCCGGGACTGCAAGTATACAGTTTTGACGAAACCACCGGAAACTCCGCTTTCCTCTGCCAGGCTTCCGGCGTTTCCAACCCCTCGTTCCTCTGCCTGTCCGCCGATGGACGCCATGTTTACAGCGTCAGTGAGGACGAAGGGATGCGCTCCATGGCGTATCATCTGTGGTATGATCCCGCAGTTCCCTCGCTTACCCTTGGTGGTGCCCGCCTGACTCACGGCGGTGCGCCTTGCAACATCGCCCTCGCTCCCGACGGACACAGCCTCTACACCGCCAATTATATGGGTGGAAGCGTCACCATGTTCCCCGTGGAGGAGGGTGGAGGCCTGCAACGCGGGAAAAAAGTGGCGTTCGAGGGACACGGACCTGACGCCGAACGCCAGAGCCAGCCCCATCTCCACGCCGTCAACTTCACGCGCGACGGACGGTATATGTTGGCGAACGACCTCGGGACTGACCGCATCCACGTCTTTCCACGCCATGCCGACGGCACCTATCCTATGCCCATTTCGGAGATAACCTTGCCGGAACGCATGGGACCGCGCCATCTTTGCTTCTCCGCCGACGGCACAATGGTCTACGTTCTCGGCGAAATCAGTGGCGAAATCGTCGTGCTCCGTTACAATTCCTCCAATGGTGTGGAGCCTTTCACCATGGTTCAGACCATAAAGGCCGACCCCAACGATGCCGAGGGCAGCGCCGACATCCACCTTTCGCCCGACGGACGCTTCCTCTATGCCTCACATCGCCTCAAAGGCGACGGCGTAAGCATCTTCGCCGTGGCGGACGATGGCACGCTGCGTTCCGTGAGTTATCAGCCGACGGGCCGCCATCCGCGCAACTTTGCCCTTACTCCCAACGGCCGTTTCCTGCTTGTGGCGTGCCGCGACAGCAACGAAGTGGAGGTCTATGAGCGCGATACCGCCACCGGACTCCTCAAGGACAGCGGCAAGCGCATCGTCATGCCCAAGCCCGTTTGCCTCGTTTTCCGCGAATATGCCCAGTAAATCCTGACGCCCGTTTCCGCAGTCGCTTCCCCCATCATGGGCGGCTGCCGTAGCGCACGTTTGCAGCCCCTGTAGAAAAGTGCGGCACTTCCCGTTGAAAAGTTCGGAACTTTCCCTTCAAAACCTCCGTACTTTTTGATGCGAAGTGCGGCATTTTTTTCGTCCCCCTTCCGTCCCCCTCTTTCTGTAGGTCCGCACGTGTAGGAATGTGCGCGGCAGTTTGTTTGAGGGCGCATCGATGCCTGTCAGGAAACGCATCGTGATTTTTGAGAAAGCGTGCAGAAATTTGTGGGAAAACATACAGGTGTCCGTATAAAAGCATTTTGAAAACTTTTGGAACTTGTCCTGATATCTCTTAGAAAGCATGTTGCAATTTTTTGGAAACGTGCTGCTGTTCTTTTGAAGGTGCGTGACGATCTGTAAGGCTGTGCGCGGCAGTTTGTTTGAAGGCGCACCGACGTCTGTCAGGAAACGCATCGTGATTTTTTGGAAAGCGTGCAGTGGCCTTTTCATAAGCCATCGGAAATCCTTAACGCATACATCCCCCTGCTCCTCCCGTAAACACGGTGGGGTAGGGGGATGTTTCGTGTCCTCGGCGGCGGCTTCATCCGGGCACGCTTTGCAGCCATGCCCATGTTGGCGTGCCATCTTTCGGAAAAACACATCCCCGAATCCCGCCTCCGTAGCGGAATCGGTGCGCGGCGTGGCGCCTTTCCACCGCATTTGCAGCCTCTGCAACCAAATGGTTCCATGACGGCATACAGGTTCTCCGCATCAGCCCTTCTGACATTCCGCAAAGGGGTTGTTGTGAAAAGTTTACGAAGTTTTGCACGTTTACACCCGCAAACGGAAAGTCCGCATTGCAAAAACTGGGGGGGTGACGAATTTTTTTGTTTGTTTTATTTCAAAAACCTTGGAGAAATGGAAAATGACCAAATTTGTAACGCGTAAATTACAAAACGCCTTTTTATACCTTTCTCAGAGATTCTTGCAAATACTGGAATTCTTTGCGGGGAAACGTCCTGTAAAGGCAACAAGCAATGCCGGATGTTTTCGGGCGTTTCCTTTATCCTTTCCGCTCATTTCTCTGTCTTCCGGTCCATAGACTTCCGGAGAAGGCATTAAAAAATGCAAATCACCTTAAATCAAAAAATAAAATTTATGATTAAACGTTTCCAATCAGTCAGTCTGTTGCTGTTCATGTTGGGTACAGGTGCCCTCAGTGCAGCGGCTGCGAACGCCCCCTATTCCACAGGCGAAGTGAGCGTCGTACAGCAGACCGGCACCGTCACCGGACAGGTGAAGGATGCCAATGGTGAACCGCTTATCGGTGCTTCCGTAATCGTGAAAGGCACGACTAAGGGTGCCACCACCGATAATGAAGGCCGTTTCTCAATTCTTGGCGTCAAGAACGGTGCTGTACTACGTGTAAGTTATATTGGATATGTCGGTCAGGACGTGACGTTCAACGGCGGACCTCTCGATGTTGTTCTCCAGGAAGACAACTCCTCCCTCGAAGAAGTGGTGGTAGTTGGTTACGGAAGTACGAAGAAGCGCGACCTTATCGCCTCGGTTTCCACCGTAAAGGCCGATGAGATCAGCAACATTCCCGTCACCAATCTTGCCCAGGGTCTTGCAGGCCGTTCCCCCGGTCTTATCGTTCAGGCCAGCGGTGGTGGTATCAACAGCCGCCCGAGCGTGAGCATCCGTGGTGGAGGCACCCCGCTTTACGTCATCGACGGCGTTGTCCGTAGCGAAGATGACTTTGCAAACCTTGCTCCTGAGGACATTCAGAGCATGTCAATCCTGAAGGATGCCTCGGCAACCGCCGTTTACGGTAGCCGTGCTACCAACGGTATCGTACAGGTAGTGACGAAGGGTGGTAAGGAAGGCAAGCCCAGCATCGAGTACGACTTCAACTTCTCGTGGGCACAGCCCAACATCTGGCCTGAGAAACTCGGTATGGTCGAGCGTGCGAAATACGCCAACATCGCCAGCAGCAACGACGGTGGCGAGCCCGTTTACAATGAAGTCGCCCTGCAAGCCTTTGCCGACGGCAGCGATCCCGAGCATTTCGCCGACACTGACTGGCGTAAACTCGTCCTCAACAACTGGGCTCCGCAGCAGAAGCACACTGTACGCATGACCGGTGGTACGGAAGTCAACCGCTATTATGCAAGTTTCGGCTACATCGACCAGCAGTCTCTCTATAAGAGCAACAACCACTGGATGAAGCGTTATACGTTCCGTCTGGCTCAACAGTCGTTCATCAAGCCCATCGGACTCCATGTAAACCTGACGTTCGACGGATATCTCCAGGAACAGACCCACCCCTATACTTCCAGCGCCAGCGGATATTACCAGGTGTTCTCCCACATCAACGACCGTCCAGGCTATATGCCCGGCGTCAATAATCTGGGACTTCCCTACGCCATCACCGACAACCCCGTGGCAGAAACCGCGGAAGATGCCGGTTACAACCGCAACAAGTACAACGTATTCAACGGTAAGGGCGAACTCGTTTGGGATTGCCTTTGGGTGGATGGTCTGAAGATTCGCCTCTCCGGTGACTACCGTTACTATGGCAACAACACGAAGCAGTGGCGCAAGGATGCCGCAAAATACAACTGGGACAGCACGACTCCTATATATGATAATACGCCTATGCTCTACCACAGTAGCAGCACGGGCTTCGGATTCACCACGCAGGCCTTTGTGGAATATGCAAAGGAATTCGGCAAGCATGCTGTAAGCGCCCTCGCAGGTTTCGAACGTTACTACGAGCGTGGCGAGACTTATTGGGAGCAGCGTGAGAACTTTGAGTTCGATATTGACCAGATTGAAATCGGTCCTGCCTCAAGTCAGACCAACGGTGGTAGCGAGGCTGAACTCGGACGTGCCGCATTCATCGCCCAGGCGAAGTACAATTACGATGGACGTTACTACGTTGAAGGTAGCCTCCGTCGCGATGGTTCCGACTACTTCGCTCCCGGACATCGCTGGGGTAACTTCTTCGGCGGTAGCGTAGGATGGGTGCTTACCGGTGAAAAGTTCATGCAGAAAGTCGTTGAACGCGACATCTTCAACACCTTGAAGATCCGTGCTTCCTATGGTGAAACCGGACAGGACAACAGCGCAGGACGCTTCGCTTACCTCACCAGTTACGGCATGAGTACCAAGGGATATGTGGTGAACGGTACGTTTACCCCCACATTCTCCGAGGGTAATCCCGCAAGCCCCGACCTCACATGGTACACCACCCGTCAGACCGACATCGGTTTTGACTTCGCAAGTCTCAAGAACCGTCTCTACGGAAGTTTCGACTACTTCTATTACAGCACCAAGGGTTACCTGGTGGCTCCCACCGGTGAAAGTTACATCAACACCGCACTCGGTGTGTCGATGCCTAAGGTGAAGAGCGACAGCGAGTTCCGTCGTGCAGGTTACGAAGTGCAACTCGGATGGCGCGACCGCGTGGGTGAATTCCGCTACGATGTCAGCGCTAACCTTACCTATTATCAGAGCCTCTGGGCAGTCATCGACGATGAAGCCGAGAGCAGCCGCCTCAATCCCTATACCCGTCAGGCACAGCAGAAGAACAACTACTACGGTCTTCTCTACCACAACCTCGGATATTATACCAATGCTGAAGACGTCATGAACAGCGTAGCATACGTGAATGCTGTCAACACTGGCTATCTTACCGCTGGTGACATCAAGTATGAAGACGTGAACGGTGACGGTAAGATCGACTCCAACGACCAGCGTCGTCTCGGCAATTCCAGCGCTCCCCATATCCAATATGGTATCAACATCCAGTTGGGTTACAAGGGATTCTATTTCTCCACCCTGCTTCAGGGCTCTGGAAGTTTCGACATGTACATCTCTGCTGCTCTTGGTATGCAGACCGGACAGACCTACGGACTTCCCGTGGCATACGAATATCAGAAGGATTTTTGGACGGTTGACAACACCGATGCCCAGTATCCTCGCCTGATGGCCAACACAGCGCTGAATGCCAACAACAACTATTTGAGTTCAGACTTTTGGACGGTCAACGGCCGTTATCTCCGTATGAAGGACCTCCAGTTCGGATATGACTTCAAGTATCTGTTGCTCAAGGATGTCAACTGGCTCACACGTGCCAAGGTCGGTATCTCGGGAACGAACCTCTTTACCATCTCAAAGGCAAAGAAGTATGGTCTCGATCCTGAGAACTCTTCTACAAACAACTATGGCTATCCTGTAGAGCGTACCATAGCCTTTACCCTTAACCTCGGATTCTAATGTCAGAGGTTTCAGACATTCTGCACCAAAATATTATCCAAAAGCATCAAATTTTTATGAAACATTATATTCTCAACAGCCTGGTCGGTCTTGGAGTGCTTGCTGCCCTGCCTTCGTGCATGGACACCCTTGACACACACCCTACGGCTGAATTCAACGAAGAGACTGTATGGGGAACCAAAGCCACAGCCGATGCTTTCGTGCTGCAGGTATACGCTAATGTCCTCAACACAGGATTCACGGGCAGCGGTTCTTGCGTCTCATGGGAGGCCCGTACACCTAACTGTTCGAAGTCGAGCCGCGTTGGTGAGGGTATCGACAACTACGCTAACGAAACCGCCGACCTCACAGTGACGCCAAGTTTCGCACACTACCGGCGCATCAACATGATTTTCAAGAATGCTACCGAAGGAAACTTCACGGATGATGAGAAGGCCGACCTGCTCGCCAATGCACATCTTCTGCGTGGTATGCTCTATTTCCAGTATGCCCGTATGACGGGACGCATTCTTCCCGTTGAAGAGGTCTATACTGCCGTTGACAGCATCAAGTGCCGCGTGCCTTTCACAAGCGATGAAGCCGAGAGTTACAAACTTGCTATCAGCGAACTTGAACAGGCTGTCGAAGGTCTGCCCACCAGCAGTTCATCCGGACTTCCCAACAAGTATGCTGCCGAAGTCATCCTTTCACGCGCTTGCCTTCAGGCTTATGCCTACACCAAGGATGCCACATATCTCGACAAGGCCATCAATGCCGCTAAGGACGTGACGGAAAATTGCGCGTTGACATCCGATTATGCCGACATGTTCAACAATGCCACCAGCACGAACTCCGAAATCCTCTGGGCACGCTATTGGCTCAGTGAGAACACAACCATCTCGACCTTCGACGAGATGATCCGTTGTGCTCCCAACATTCCCGCAGCAGACGTGGCTACCACCCAGTGCCCCATCGGCGTGAATGAGAACAAATGGTTCGACTCTTGGGGCATTTACTGGCCCACTCAGGACGCTGTCGACCATTATCTTGTAACGGACGAGGTTACCGGAAAGGCACTTCCCTGGTACGAAACTTCGCAGTGGAAGGAGAATGTTGAGGAACTTGATGCCTCAACCCTCACGGAAGTCGGCCAGGTTGAGAAGTGGGCACGTACGAACGGTACGGAGAATCAGATTCCTGAAGTCAACGACTTCACCCAGGTTTCTGACAAGGCTCCCGCTGTCCGCAACTGGTATCGCCTGAAGGAAGGTGCGACCAAGAACATCAGCCAACTCATGTATGAGAACCGCGACAAGCGTTTCGCCGCTACCATTGTTTACGATGGCGCCGTATGGACTACGGAGACCGTAGAGACCAACCTCGGAGGAAACTTCTCGATGGGTGTGCGCGACCAGCGCGACGGTGGCTGGTATAACACCACAACCGGCTATATGTGGCGTAAGTATATGCCCGAAAGTGTCAGCAAATGGTTCTATGCCAACAAGACCGACTACCATCAGTGTATAGCACGTGTCGGAGAGGCTTACCTCAATCTTGCCGAGGCTTACCTCCTCAAGGGTCAGGTTTCTGAAGCCGTTGCCGCATTCAACGCTACCCGCACCACGCACGGTGGTATCGCTCCTTCTGAGGCAACCACCAAGGAAGAGGCTTGGAAGGACTACATCCGTGAGCGCAACGTGGAAATGATGAACGAGACCGGCGATACCTATTACAGTTATCTCCGCTGGGGTAAACTCGGAAGCGTGACCGGAATGACCGAAGACGGCAAGGACGGTGGCGTTATCCGCGACCTCAACCGCCCCGTTTACAAGATGGAAATGACGTCGAAGCGCGACCAACTCGTCATCAACCAACTTACAATCCTCAATTCTGCAGCACGTCAGTTCACCGCTCCCAAGCGTTATCTCATGGGCATCAACCAGAGTTTCCTCGATACTCGTGCCGCCTATGGTCTTGACAATAAGCAGAACGATGGCTATTAATCATTAATTGAATATCGCTTTATGAAAAAATATCTTTCCATCTTCAGCATCATGTTGTTCGCCATCTTTGGCATGACATCCTGTCTTGAGAGCGGACTCGACGACCTTGAGTCCTTCGACGAGGCCGACATCACAAACTGGCCTGTGGTATATCACCGCTATTACACCGGCGATAATATGGCCGTAAACGGTGAACAGCAGGTGAAGCAAATCCAGTTGTCACGTACTCAGGGCGAGTATGATTTCGATGAGGAAAACGTTACCGGCAATCCTTACTTCAACATTACCGTTGCTCCCAACAACGTTCCTGAAGAAGAAAAGCCCAACGTTGACGCCAAGAACCTTGTCGTTGTCCTCAGCGTATCCACGGCCGCTACCGTGACTCCCGTTGACGGCGCCCCGAAACTCGGTGTTCCCGGCGACTGGAGCAAGCCCAACAAGTACAAGATTACGGCTGCTAACGGCACTTCACGCATTTGGACCCTGACCGTAAATCTCGCGAAGTAATCTGAAACAGCGTTAGGGCATTCCTCCGAAGGTTGCTATCAGCCATGGGGAATGCCCTGATCTTGGTGACACATTCGTAATATATTTTGAAATGGGTATACATATTCTTAATTCGTTTTTTCATACTTGAGTGTGTCATCGCGCCTCATCGACCTTAGAATCGATGGGGCTTTTTTCTCTCCTTTCCAGCGGAAAAACCGCCGGTTCCTTGCGACGCCATGTTTCGGGAACGGATACCGATATCGTTTAATTTCGTTCACTTACTTGATTAAGGACGTATCGCAGGAGGAACCGTCTTGCTGTGGAGGGGTGTTGTCACGGTCTTCCGAATCGGCTCCGCCTGTATTTCCGCTGATGTTCCCCATCCATCGTGCGAAGCACTATGAAAAACACCATGCAAAACACCATAAAAAAACTCCTTTTTATCCTTTTTTCCCTGATGTTCCTTTCCCTTCACGCCTTGCAACCTTTGACGAAAACGCAGCGCCGTGCCGCCGAAGCCGAGGCAACAGCCATCATTGAGCGTTTCACAGGCGGACAGATGCCGGTGAAAGTGTCGGTTTCGCTTCCCCGGGAGGCCGATGGCCGCGACGCCTATGAGTATGCTTTCCGTAGTGGCAAACTGCACATTTCCGCCAGCAGTGGCGTTGCTGCCTGTCGGGCATTCTATGATTACGTGAAGCAAAAGGGCGCCGGTATAGCATCGTGGAGCGGCAACCGCTTTGAAATGCCCTGCAATCCGGAGGCTGAAAACCGCAAGGTGGTCTCCCCTTATCGCGACCATCAGTACCTCAATGTCGTCACTTACGGCTATACTACCCCCTATTGGGACGAGGAACGCTGGGACCGCGAGATTGATTGGATGGCCCTTCACGGCATTGATATGCCGCTGGTGTTGCTCGCGCAGGAGCAGGTCTACCGCGAAGTCTTCCGTGATATGGGCCTCAGCGACGCGGAAATCGACGAATGGGAGGTGGGTCCCGCCCATTTGCCATGGATGCGTATGGGAAACCTTGCCGGCAATTCCTTCGACGGGCCTTTGGGACGCCATTGGAATGAGCGGCAGGTGGCGCTTTGCCAGCACGTTTTGGAGCGCCTCCGTGCCCTGGGAATGAAACCCGTTTTTCCGGCTTTCGGAGGCTTTGTTCCCAAGGCCTTCGCCAAGCATTACAATGTCCGTACCGACCTTACAGGCTGGGATTGGGTGCCGTCGGCGTGTCGCAACTACCGTCTTACGCCCGACAGCGAGGCTTTTGCGGAGGTCGGCACGCGCTTCATCCGCAAATGGGAGGAAAAGTTCGGAAAAGGCATCTATTACCTCTCCGATTCCTTCAATGAAATGGAGATTCCCCGCGACACGGCATTGATGACGGCGTATGGCGATGCCGTCTACCGCAGCATCAGTGCCGCAAATCCCGATGCCGTATGGGTGATGCAGGGCTGGTCGTTAGGCTATCAGCGCGATTCCTGGGGAGACGGCATCCTCAAAGCCCTGGTGAAAAACGTGCCCGATGACAAATATCTGCTCCTCGATATGGCGACAGATTACAACCGTCACGTATGGAATCTCTCTTATAACTGGGAATTTTATGAGGGCTTTTACGGCAAACAATGGCTGTGGTCCGTCATTCCCAACATGGGAGGCAAGACGGCCTTTACGGGTGTGTTGGAATATTATGCCAACGGACGCTTGGATGCCACAGGCTCTGACGGGCATGGCAGGCTGACGGGCTATGGCCTGGCGCCCGAAGGATTGGAAAACAACGAGATGATTTACGAGATGGTGACGGACGCCGGATGGTACAATCCGGATGAAAAGATTGATGTCGAGGCCTGGCAGCAGCAGTATTTCCGTTGCCGTTACGGTGACGTCGCCCCTTCCGACACGGCATATTTCCATGCTTTGCAGCGTTCGGTCTACACGGCTTTTCAGGACCATCCGCAGTTCGCATGGCAGGTTCGTAACAAAATTGTCGGACGCGGCAATGTCCGTGTGAACGCTGATTTCAACAAGGGTGTTGAGCGTCTTTTCCTCAATCCCGCCACTCTCCGTCAGCGGTTTGCGGAACTCTCACCGGAGGGAGCGGCACTTTGGCGCAACGACCTCGTGGAAGCCACGGCGATGTATGTCGGTGGAAAGGTCGAGGAAACCAATCTCCGCATACAGGGGATGCTCGATGATGGCGACACCATCCAGGCGCGCAGTACAGTCAGGAATCTGGAAACATTGATGCTCCGTCTTGACCGCGCCCTCACGGCCCACCCGCTCTACAACATCGAAGTGTGGGAAAAGCAGGCCATGGCAGCGGCTGGTAGCGATGCCGAGCGCAAGCGGAATGCGGTCAATGCGCGCCGCATAGTCAGCGTATGGTATGGCAATCATGAGAAGGATGAGCCTGTAAACGACTATGCCTGCCGCATTTGGGCGGGGATGATACGCGATTATTATCTCCCACGCCTCGTGGGAACGTGGAACAAGCGCATCGATGGCGTGCCTTTTGACCAGATAGCCTTCGAGAATACCTTTGTCAACAGCGCTCCCATGCTCTCGCCGCAGCCACATCTTGAAGCGTCGGAAGTCATAGGTTTCCTTTGTGATTTGGTCAACGATGCCAAGTCTCTGGCACAGTGATGCCCGTTAGGGAAGCATTCACGAATTTCTATAAACTCAGTCGTATGATGATGAGCAAAAGAACTGAAGAACTGCTAGATAATTGTTTCGAACTGTAAAATGGCGCAATTTTTCCATTTGCACACCTATCACATGGTTAAATATATATAAATACGCATGATAGCTACGGAAACAGACGAATAAAACCCACGTAATTCAAATATTATCTGTAATTTTGTAGAAAAATTACGATAATAGATAAAATACCGCAGTATGATACGAGGTTTTTGGGTTAAGAATTACCTTTCCATTCGCGACAAGCAGGAATTAAGCTTCGTGGCCAAGGGACCATCTTCGGAACTTGTTACCGAAGTTGCTGATGGGGTATTCTTGTATAAGTTAGGCATCTTATATGGTTCAAACGCTTCTGGCAAGTCGAATATGCTGATTGCCATGAACGAGGTGTTCCGTCTGTTGGTCTTGCCAAAGTCTGATGCGACAGTCGAAATTGGCGGTTGCATACCATTTGTGCTCTCCAAAGATGAGCCAACGGAAATGCATGTGTCATTTTATGCTGTTGGCACCCGATATGACTACGATGTCAAATTCAACAGCAAACACATTCTGAGTGAAGCCTTGTACTATTACCCAAACAAATCGAAGTCTCTGTTCTATGAGCGTAGTTTTGTGGGTGAGAACGTCCAGGCCGACATCAAGTTTGGTGCGAGTCTCAAGCTGCAAGTAAAGACACAGGAGAGCATTCGCGAAAACACACTGAACAACCACAGCGTATTGTCCGTTTGCCGAAAGGCAGCCTTGAAAGAAGATATAGCTCCATTCAACACGCTTCACGCTTGGATTATGTCCAATTATCACGACGTGGACGGCGATGGAGAAAAGGGACTTGTTGAAATCTTGAAAGATGCTTATAGCAATCCCAAGAAGCGTAAGTTCTATAACACCATGCTCCAGAAGGCTGACTTGAACATTCTGGAGTATCGTCCTATTGTGGAAGACCGCATAGTGCCTAATGATTTCCGTGAGCGTATCCAGAAAGAAAATATTCCAGAGGAGATGAAAGAAGTTCTGTTAAAGCCAACCTCTGATTCCAT
>CAMAFY010000012.1 GCA_945833885.1 uncultured Bacteroidales bacterium | reverse complement strand
ACTGGGCTTCGGACAGGGTTATCTGGCACTTTTGAGTTTTACCGGACAGCAATAATAAGGTATCCCGTTCACATTCGTGAGATTTGTGGTTGAAAATCTGCCCTCCCTGTGCGTCGTTGACGGCTTAAAAAATGACGGAGGTTGTGGGGATTTTTTTCGGATATTATTGCCCGAAAATGCGGAAGTTTCGAATGCGAAAATCGGAGGTCTGTCACCATAGAAATGTGATATGAAACGAAAATTTTCTCTCTCCCTAAACTTTTTTTCGCAATTTTCTCCTACACATCCTACACCAATGGAGGAAATTGTTAATGGAGAATGAGGATTTCCGGGTGTAGGATAGCGTGAAAGATGGTGCCGATGGTGTAGGATGATTCTGCATTTTTCGCCATTTTTCGTGAGAAACTGCGCGCAAACGTCCTTTCGGGCAAGGAGAAAATCGCTCACGAGAATGCAAAAATTTACCGAATGATGAAGCAGAATGTAATTTCCAGGACCTGCCAACGCAGAAAGTGTGGGGGAATATGAGGGGGAATGTCATGAAAACGCTTGTGGTGATGTGACGGAGATGATATTTTTTTCGACCACGAATTGCACGAATCATCACGAATCTACGTGTACTATGAGATGCTGATGATGGGAATTTTCGAACACGGATAGGACGAATCATCACGAATCTACGCGTCCAATGAAATGTTGATGATGTTTTTTTTCGACCACGAATTGCACGAATAACACGAATCTACGTGTCCTATGAGATGCTGATGATGGGAATTTTCGAACACGGATTGCACGTTTTCGGAAAGCCAAATGGGTAGAACGGAAGCGAGCATGAGGCGCTTACGATATGCCATAGCGAGAAAACAGAGAAGAGCGCTCATGGTTTTTCAAGCCACGGCAATGACAAAAAACACCCAAAAAATCCACGGAACTATTAAAATTGGCGGCATTTCGGCACATATTCCGGAATATATTTGCTAACTTTGCCTTCACCCCGTAGTACAGTTGTTTTGATGCCGTGCCGACGGCACCGCGGAGATACCACGGGAAACACCTTACCCGCCAACCATGAAAAACCGCGAAATCACCCGATTCCTCCTCGCTTCCCTGGCATTTTTGCCCTTCTCCCTCCCCG
The DNA here is from genome assembly GCA_945833885.1 of uncultured Bacteroidales bacterium. Classification (GTDB taxonomy): domain Bacteria; phylum Bacteroidota; class Bacteroidia; order Bacteroidales; family Bacteroidaceae; genus Alloprevotella. The sequence goes on along the minus strand of CAMAFY010000012.1, from coordinate 65,178 downwards.
CACAGACGGTGGTTGTACAGGACGGCAAGGCAGTTGCCCGCATCGTATGCGCCGACAATGACAGCATTACGCAACAGGCCGCCGCACTGTTGCAGGACTTTACCGCCCGGGCCACAGGTGTGCGCCTGCAGACCGTCGGACAACGGAAGGCACGGCGCGGAGACATCGTCATCGGAGGACCGACATCGCGCGCCGGAGAAGACGGATTTGAGATGCTGACGGCGGAAGACGGTATGCTGTACCTCAGAAGCGGAGGCGGGAAAGGTGCGATATATGCCGTGGCAACACTCCTCGAACGCCATTTCGGCATCCACTATCTCGCCCGCGAATGCTACACCTTCAACGGTGAGGTGCCGAAAACCGACGGAACGGCGCAGCATCCGGCAACGGACATCACCCTGCCCCGGATGGACTTTGCCGAGACGCCGGCATTCCGCTACCGGCAGACGCAAAGTTACGGATGCGAAGACCCCGTCTACAAGGACTGGTTCAGGCTGGAGGAGCCCCGCGAAACCTTCATCGGAAACCTGTGGGTACACACCTTCAACCGCATACTTCCCGCCGCGCGCTACGGAAAAAGCCATCCCGAATACTATTCTTTCCTCAACGGACAACGGCGCCCCGGCGACCATAGCCAATGGTGCCTGAGCAATCCTGCCGTCTTCGACGCCTGCTGCACACAACTGGACAGCATTTTTGCGGCAAATCCCGGTAAAGACCTCATCAGCGTGAGCCAGAACGACGGCAACGACACCTACTGCCATTGCGACGACTGCATGAAAATCTACGAGGAAGAGGGGGCGGTGAGCGGAGCATACGTGCGCTTCATGAACCGTCTGGCGGAGCGTTATCCCAACAAACAGTTCAGCACACTGGCATATCTCTTCACCTGCCAGCCGCCAAAGAAGACGAAACCTCTGCCGAACGTCAACATCATGCTGTGCGACATCGACTGCAAACGCGAGGTTCCCCTTACGGACAACGCTTCGGGGCAATGGTTCAAACGGGCGCTGGAGGGTTGGAGCGCCATCACCGACAACATCTTCGTCTGGGATTACGGCATCAATTTCGACAACACCGTCAGCCCGTTCCCGAACTTCCACATCCTCCAGCCCAACATCCAACTCTTCGCCCGCAACCATACGACGATGCACTTCTCGCAGGTCAACGGCATCTGTGGCGGCGACTTCTCGGAACTTAGGGCGTACCTGCTGAGCAAACTGATGTGGAATCCCGATGCCGACACCGACATGCTGACCCGGCAGTTCCTGAAAGACTACTACGGAAATGCCGACCGCTGGATTTACCAATACCTGAAAGTGATGCAGGGAGGACTGCTGGCATCGGGCATCGACCTGTGGATTTACGACAGTCCCATCAGCCATAAGGACGGCATGCTGCGGCCACAACTCATCAAGGTGTACGACGAACTCTTTGACCGTGCCGAGGAAGCCGTGAAAGACGACCCCATCCGCCTGCAACATGTGCGTCTCTCGCGACTGACATTGCAATACAGCAAACTGGAAATCGCCCGCACATCGGCCGAGCAACAGCCGGACATCGCCGAGCAACTGGCGCTCTTCGAGCAGCGGACCGCGGAATATGGCGTGAAGACCCTCAACGAACGCAACAACGCGCCCGCCGACTATTGCCGCCTGTACCGCCAACGTTTCATGCCGCAGGAACGGAAAAGCCTGGCACTGGGGGCAAAGGTTTACTTCATGGAAAACGCCGACGACCGCAAGGCTGCTGAGAGCATTCCGGGGACAACGCCGACATCGCCGAGCGGAGCCCCTGATGCCCGATACCAACCCATCGCAGAAACGGCGCTGACCGACGGGCTGTACGGCGGCACAACCTACGTGGAAAGTTGGGTAGGATGGTGCGGAAGGAACGCCGACATCGTGATAGACCTCGGGCAAGACCGCGACATCACCACCATCTCCACCGACTTCCTCCACCAGTTAGGGGCGTGGATTCTGCTGCCAAAGAGCGTGGAATACCACACCGCCACCGATGTCCAGGACTGCGGAAGTCTGGAAAACCTGCCCTGGCGACCCTTCGGACGCCACGATTTTGCCGAGGACCGCGACGGAAAAGTCAAGTTTGTGGCGGCAGAAGTGACGCGCAACGACGCGCAGACAAAGGCACGCTATATACGCATCCACATTGAAAGTCTCGGACTTTGCCCCGATTGGCACTACGGTGTGGGATACCCCGCATGGTTCTTCCTCGACGAAGTCCGCGTTTACGACAATTAGTTGTTGTCATCACTGCAATCATAGTTATAGGTGTAAACCTGATTTTTAGAATGCAACACCACCATGAGACAATTATTTTCCGCTGTACTCCTTGCCATTTCACTGCCCATCGCGGCAAAAAAACACGCTCCCTCGCCCTATCCTTGCGTGGTGGAGCAGGGCTTCATCTACGAAGAAACCGCTTTCCCCTCCTGCCATGCCACTACCGTAGTGCAACTTTCTACGGGCGAAATGATGGCGGCGTTTTTCGGAGGCACGTATGAAGGGCATCCCGACTGCTGCATTTGGACCTCGAAATACGATGACTCCACACAGCAATGGACGGAGCCGACACTCCTGGCAGACGGCATCTACACAGCCGCGACACGCAAAGCCTTCGACTACGATGCCGACTTCGAAAGCCTCTGCCACCGCGACAGCATCTTCGAAAAGACGACATGGGCGGCACCGGCACCGCACAGCGGGAAGCCACTCATCTCGCCTCTCGTGCGCAAACCGTGCTACAATCCCGTGCTTTACCGCCTGAACGACGGCGCGCTGGTCCTGGATTACAAGATAGGAAAATGGGTGCAGGACTGGACAGGATGGGAAATCCGCTCGTACGACAACGGACAGACATGGAGCAGACCACGGGCGCTGACGAACGACAGCACCAAAAGATTCACCCAACTGGGACCAGTGAAGAACAAGCCGGAAGTGACAGTTTCGGGAAGAATCGTGGCAGGTTCGAGCACAGAGACCGGAGGACGCTGGAAATTCCACTTTGAAACGTCTGACGACAACGGCAAAACCTGGCAAATGATTGAGGTGGATTGCGACACGATAGAGTGCATCCAGCCCAGCATCCTGTACCTTAACGGCAGGAACGACGAGCAAAACCTCAAAGCCATCGGAAGAACGCGGCACGGACGGCTGGCAGAGACGACGAGCATCGACGGAGGACACTCGTGGACACAGGTGCAATTAGGCGACATGCCCAACAACAACTCTGGAACAGACGCGCTGACGCTCTCCGACGGACGCCATGTTCTGGTCTACAACGACTCAGGACGCGAAGGAGTCCGCACACCTTTGAGCGTCGCCATCAGCAACGATGCCGTACATTGGACAAAGATTGCCGACCTCGAAACCGACCATGAAGGGGAGTATTCCTACCCCTGCGTGGTGGAAGCCTCCGATGGTCGGATATGGGTTCTCTATACCTGGCGGCGACAAAGACCGGCATACGCCATCATCGACCTCAAACGTCTGCCGGAAAATATGCTGAAAGACTAATCGTCGACAGCGGAAAAACCACCCTGAAACGTTTGTGTCGGAATCTTGAAAATGCCGTAAGGGTTACCTGAAAACATCATTACAATTACATAAAACCTTTGAATCGATACCCCGAGACTATTGTACCGAAAACCTGAAACAATACTATCGATAATATGAAAAACCGTTTTTTTGCAACCATCATCATGGCGCTTTGCTGCATGATTACCGTGCCTTGCGCACAGGCAGCATCGCCTCTCGTAAAGAAAGTCCGGAAAGGACAGGGCATTGAAGTCGTTTACCGCTCCCTCTACAAGGGAAAAGTGCGGCCCGGAGAAATGGTCATGACCATCGTCGGGAACGAGGTGTCTCTGGAAAAAGCCAAGAAGGAAGGTGCCGAAGCCGAGACTGCCGGACACCTCGTCACCACAGATTTCCAGGACTGGAGCAAACATTCGTCACGGCGGCTGGCGAAACTTCCCAACGGACGGCTCATCAATACCGGCTACGAATTCAAGGTCGGCGAGGGCCATGTCAAGGTTCTTGACGATGAAATCGTCTACGGTTTGCCCTGCCATGTCTACAGATACAGCGTCAGAAGCAACACCTATGACGTGTGGTGGACGGACGCCCTTGAAGGATATCGCGGAACACCGCAGTTCATGAACGCGTGCGCTCCCGACGGATTGGTGCTGAAAGTCGTGCGAAACGGCGACGCTACGCAGGAGGTTTCCGCCATCAATGTCCTCACCGAAAAGCGCACCCTCTTCCCCGAATCGTGGGGCGACGGGATGGACATCGACGATTATACCTACACCTGTAACCACTGTTACGACATCGACATCAACATTTTCGACCAGCAGGCCGTGAAGTTCAGCGGCGAGAAACTGGGAAACGTTTCGGAACTCAAGGCAGACGTGCAGTATAGCGCCGGAGGAGGAACCATCATCCTCAAAAAGGTGAAACTCCCCGCCCACGCCCGCGACCGCGAAATCTACGCCACGCTGACGCAGTATTCCGTGGGCGACGCTTACGACCGCACGGGTTCGGTTTTCGTTGTGCCGACCGGCAAGGAGAAGAGTTTCCTCGATGCCATGCACAAACTCGAAAGCGTGCCCGCATTCCACAGCGGCGACACCGACTATCACGGGCTCGTCAGCACACCGGACTACGATGTTCCCGTAGAACTTATGCGCTTCTTCACCGGATTTGGCGTGCGCCAGTTCAACAACAACCGCGTGCCCGGACAGGATTGGGTGGACTCCGTCACCTACCAACTCAATGTCACGCCACTCGTTGACCACCTTGAAGGCGAGGCATGGATTGGTGCCTACATCGGAAACTGGGACGCCAACGGCCACAGAATCAGCCTGAAACTGACCTATCATCCGGGCGACGAGGACAGCGCCACGGGTGTGCGCCACGCCATGCCCCTCTTCAACACCGTCAATCTGTTGGAACAGGACGGCCAGCCCTACCCCATCTTCATGCTCGACGACAACCTGAAAGCCAATTTCCATCTGGACCGTCCGGTGAAAAAGGCCGTGCTTTACTACCTCACCACCGGACATGGCGGCTGGGGAAACGGCGACGAATTCAACCAGAAGATCAACACCATCTCGCTCGACGGCCGCAAAGTCATCGACTTCATTCCGTGGCGCGACGACTGCGGTACGTACCGTAACAACTCACCTTGCTCCGGAAATTTCGCCAACGGCCTCGCTTCGAGCGACCTGAGCCGTAGCAACTGGTGCCCGGGTACGGTGACCAACCCCGAATACATCTATCTTGGCGACCTCGAAGCAGGGGACCACACCATCACAGTTGACATTCCCCAGGGCCAGCCTGAGGGTGGAAGCAACAGTTACTGGTGCATCTCCGGCACGCTTCTTTACTATGAATGATTGAACATCTTTCGGTATCTCCGCCCCCGTAAGGCGCTGATTCCGAAAGATTTCGCGCTTATAAGAAACCACCGCCGCCGAGGTCCGCGCCGAAGGGATGGGAAGCATCCGTAAAAAAGTGCGGCATTTTCCACCAAAAAGTGCGGAACTTCCGGCCACAAAGTGCGGAACTTTCCGCTGCAAAATACGGCAGTTTCCGCAATAGGGTTCGGAGGACCTTGCAACAGCATCCGGAGACCTCTACGAGAAGGACCGGAAACCGCCGTAAGAAGCCTTCGGGAAACGTCGTAAGAAGTCTTCGGGAACCAAGCAAATGCGTCGAAACAACCCGTTACTTGAGACGCCACTTTTTATACGCCACCTTTTAATTTTTTATACGCCACCTTTAATATAATATTAAAAAGGTGCGGAAGCCATTGCAACACGGCTTGGGAACATCCGCAAAAGAGCCTGAAAGCCTTCCCATACGGTTCCCAATCTGTTCCCCAGAAACATGTGCGACATCCATACGGAAAACACGCGACATTGACACGGAAGGTGTGCGACATCAATACGGAAAGCACACGACATCGACACGGAAGGTGCGCGGCATCAATACGGAAGGTGCGCGACATCAGCACGGAAAACACGCGGTTTTCCCCACCACTAACGAATCAACCTAACATCAAATACCCATTTCATCCTTTTTTAAACAATATGTCATACCTGAAAATTCTGACCGCTACGGCACTGTTCGCCGCAAATGCCATGGCCCTTTCGGCACAAACCGAGGAGGCAGGCAACAGTTTTGTCCACCAGCACGAAGCAAACGGATACATTGCTCCGGAAGACCCCACCGTTCTCCGCAAACTTGACGAGTGGAAGGACCTTAAATTCGGCGTACTCTTCCATTGGGGACTGTACTCTGTGCCGGGAATCTGCGAGAGTTGGCCAATATGTTCCGAGGACTGGATCACACGTCCGGCAGGATTCACCTACGAAAGTTATAAGAAATGGTACTGGGATTTGTCGAAAATGTTCAATCCCTACAACTTCAACCCCGAACAATGGGCAGACATCATGCAGGACGCCGGTATGAAATACATGGTGTTCACCACGAAGCACCACGACGGTTTCTGCATGTTCGACTCGAAATATACCGACTTTTCCATTGCAAAAGCCACCCCGTTTGCCGGAAATCCCAAGTCCGACGTCGCACGTTTCGTATTCGATGCTTTCAGAAAGAAGGACTTTTGGATTGGATGCTACTTCTCAAAGCCCGACTGGCACAGCCAATGGTTCTGGAATGATTACTACGGATGCAGCGGACGCGGACGGAATTACAAACTCGACACCGACGAACATCGGCAGTGGTGGGAGAATTACCGCACGTTCTGCAAGAACCAACTGATGGAACTTACCGAGAATTACGGACGTTTCGATATCCTTTGGCTCGACGGCGGATGGGTAAAAGCGGAAGACGTGTATCTGGAAGAGGTACTTCAGAAGGCGCGTGCGGGAAAACACCCCGGACTCATCAGCGTTGACCGCGCGATGAAGACGAAGTGGGAGAACTATCAGACGCCGGAACGCTCCATTCCTGACGTACAACTGAACTATCCCTGGGAGAGTTGCATCACATTGAGCCACGCTTGGGGATGGGATCCTTCGGCAAAATTCAAGAGCCCCGCAAAGGTTGTCGGCATCCTTGCCGAGATTTGTGCCAAAGGCGGTTGCCTGTTGCTGGGTGTCGGTCCGACCCCCGACGGCCTGATTCAGCCCGAAGTGGAGGCTGTGCTCCGTCCCGTCGGCGCATGGTTGCGGAAAAACGGCAAGGCCATCTACAGCACCCGCACCACCGAGGTCTATACAAACGATGAGAAAAGCGTATGGTTCACCGCCGCAAAGGACGGCAAGACCCTCTACGCCATCGTGCCCCAGAGCGACGATGCTCCGATGCCCGCCACCATCAGTTGGAAAGGAAACACCCCGAAAGGCAAGATGACATGGCTCGAAACCGGGAAGACGGTGAAGTATACCACAGCAGGCGACGTCACCACCGTCACACTTCCCAAGGGTGCGAACGGCAAAAACGGTGTGGCACTTCAGTTCACCATCCAGTAACAGACGGGAAATTCTTCCGGAATACCCGCAGACAACCCCGAAAATCTTTGGAAAAACATGAAAAAGACACAGATAGCGATGCTCCTGATGGCGTGCTCGCTGACAGCAAACGCCCAGAAGCCTGTATATAAGGATGCCTCACAGCCCGTAGAACTTCGGGTGGCTGACCTACTTTCACGCATGACCCTCGACGAGAAGATCGGTCAGGTGCGCTGCCCTCTCGGGTGGTTCATCTACGACAAGGACGCGAAAGGCAAGGTAAGCCTCACAGAAAAGTTCTACAAATACACCGACGAGCAGCACATAGGTAACTATTGGGCGGTGCTCCGTGCCGACCCCTGGACCCAGAAGACCCTTACCACGGGCCTCAATCCCGCGCTTGCCGCCGAACTGATGAACGACATGCAGCGCTATGCCGTCGAGAAAACGCGCCTGGGAATCCCCATCATGGTGGCGGAAGAGACGCCTCACGGACACATGGCCATCGGAGCAACCGTATTCCCCACCGCGCTCAGCCAGGCGGCAACCTTTGACCGCGACGTGCTTTTCAGGATGGGCGAGGCCATGGGAGACGAGATCCGTGCCCAGGGAGCACACGTAGGTTACGGCCCGGTCATCGACATTGCCCGGGAGCCACGTTGGAGCCGTATGGAGGAAACCTTCGGTGAAGACCCCACACTTGCCGGCATCCTCGCATCGGAAGTGGTGCGCGGTATGCAGGGAAACCTCGCCCTTAACGGCGAAGTGAGCAACGACGGCCGCCACGTTTATTCCACACTCAAGCACTTCGCCGCCTACGGTATTCCCGAGGGAGGTCTGAACGGCGAGATGGCAAGCATTGGCGAACGCACCCTGATGAGCGAATATGTGCCCCAGTTCAAGCGCGCAGTCGAAGCCGGAGTCGGCAGCATCATGACCTCCTATAATATGATAGACGGCGTGCCATGCACCAGCAACCGCCACCTGTTGACCGAGGTCCTGCGCGACACATGGGGCTTCAAGGGAGCCATCTATTCCGACCTTCAGAGCATCGAAGGCGTAGCCCAGACCCACCATTGTGCGGAAAACTGGGAAGAGGCGGGCGCACTTGCCGTGAACGCCGGCGTGGACATCGACCTCGAAGGCAACAGTTTCCAATTCCTCCGCCACGCCATCGAGACGGGAAAGGCCAGCGAAGCCGACCTCGACCGCGCCGTTGCGAAAGTGCTCACCCTGAAGTTCAACCTCGGACTTTTTGAGAATCCCTACGTCGATGCCAAACGTGCCGCGCGCATTGTGCGCAGCGAGGCCAACCAACAGTTGGCACGCGAGGTGGCACGGAAAGGCATCTGCCTGCTCGAAAACGACGGCATCCTGCCCCTAAGCAAGGAACTTCGCCACGTGGCCGTCATAGGTCCGAATGCCGATATGATGTACAACCAGTTGGGCGACTACACGGCTCCGCAGGAACGTTCCGCCATTTCCACCGTCCTTGACGGCGTGCGCGCCATGCTTCCCGCCGCAGAAGTGGAGTACGTCAAGGGCTGTGCCATCCGCGACACACAGCACTCCGACATCGAGGCTGCCGTAGCCGCCGCCAAACGTAGCGAGGTCACCATCCTCGTCGTCGGAGGTTCCAGCGCCCGAGACTTCAAGACGGAATACCTTTCCACCGGTGCAGCACTCGTAGGAAAGGGCGAACTCAGCGATATGGACAGCGGCGAAGGCTACGACCGTGCAAGCCTTCAACTCATGGGAGACCAGGAAACGCTGATGCAAGCCCTCATCGATGCCGGTGTGAAACTGGTGGTTGTATACATTGAGGGCCGTCCTCTCAACATGAACCTCGCCGCCGAGAAGGCCAATGCCCTGCTCACGGCATGGTATCCTGGCGGACAAGGTGGCATGGCCATCGCTGATGTCCTCTTCGGCGACTACAATCCGGCAGGCAGAATTCCGGTGAGCATTCCCCGGAACGTGGGACAGATTCCCGTATACTACAGCAAACATCCCAGCCACGACTACATCGACTCACCCGCCGCGCCGCTCTATAGTTTCGGTTATGGCAAGAGTTACACCACATTCACCTATTCCAATCTGGTATGCTCTCCGGTGAAGGCCGCTCCCGGTGAGGATGTTCTTGCCCGAATCACCTTCACGCTCACCAACACCGGCGGCAAGGACGGCGAGGAAGTGCCGCAACTCTATGTCCGCGATGTCACAAGCAGCGTCGAGACTCCCCACATGGCGCTCAAGAATTTCGACCGTGTGGCCCTCAAAGCCGGCGAAAGCCGCACCGTGACCTTTGACCTCCGCCACGACGACCTCGCACTTTACAACCTGAAAATGGAGCATGTCGTCGAGCCGGGCGAGTTCAAAGTGATGGTGGGTGCCGCCTCCAACGACATCCGCCTCGAAGGAAGTTTCCGCATCAACTGACGTTTCTACCCTCCTTCTGCGAAGCCTTTCCAGACCTGCCTCCGGCTTTTCACGGAACGGCTTCGCACGTTACCGGCGGGGCACGCCGCACTTCCGTAGGAACTTTCCCCCTCCGGCAGCAGGAAGCCACTTATCATAACCCTCTGACACACGTTAACCTTCAATGCAAAAATCCATTCTTCTCTCCCTGATGCTGGCTGGTAGCAGCGCTGCCTTTGCCGGCAATTTCACCAAATATGTCGACCCCTTCGTCGGCAGCATCGGCACCGGCCACACCTTTCCCGGAGCCTGCGTCCCCTTCGGACTTGTACAGGCATCGCCCGTCACCGGCGGTGTGGGCTGGAATTACTGCTCGGAATACGTAGGAACCGACCTTACCATCTGGGGATTTACCCAAACCCACCTCAACGGAACGGGGTGCATGGACCTCGGAGATGTCCTCATCATGCCCGCGAACATCAAGGGTGAGGCCAGCCACAATCCGGCAGACTACTACTCCGCCTTCAAGAAATCGAGCGAGAATGCCCGTCCCGGCTATTACAGTGTCTTCCTCGACGGCCCGCGGGTAAAGGCGGAAGTCACCTCCACTCCCCACACCGGCGTATACCGTTTCACGTTCGATGACCCGGAAAACGCCGCGCTCCTCGTCGACCTCAACCACGCCCCGGCATGGAACGAGAAGCAATACCACACACAGACCAACGCCTGCGAGGTGCAGATGGACGACGAATACACCCTCAGCGGCCACGTCCGCAACACGGTTTGGGTGGAACAGGACTACTGGTTCGTCATGCGTTTCAACCATCCCGTTGCGAAACAGGAGTTCCTGAAAATGGAAAAAGGCGAGAAAGGCAAGCGCATCGTCAACCGTTTCCGTCTGGCAAAAGGCGAGCAACTTGGCGTCACCGTTGCCCTTTCGAGTTACAGTCTCGACGGCGCACGCCGCAATCTGCAGACCGAAATGGGACAACTGGCGGCCGGACTGCAGCCCTGGGGCCAGGAACCCATGCCCCTTGAAGGCCGCACACCGGGACTCCCTGCAAGCGTCTTCGACAGCCTCGTGGAAAAGGCCGATGCTACCTGGGACTCTTATCTCGCACGCGTGGAGATTGACGGCACGGAAGAGCAGAAAAAGAACTTCTATACGGGATTCTATCATGCGCTCATCCAGCCCAACAACATTGCCGACGTCGACGGCCGCTACCGCGATTCGAAGGGAAATCCCGCGCAGACGGAGGTGGGAACTGAGTACTTTTCCACCTTCAGTTGCTGGGATACCTACCGCGCTGCCCATCCTTTCTACACCCTTCTCGTGCCCGAAAAGGTCAATCCCTTTGTACGCAGCCTCGTAAGTTTCGCCGAAAGCGAGGGCCATCTGCCCATCTGGGGACTCTGGGGCCGCGACAATTACTGCATGATCGCCAACCATGCCGTGAGCATTGTGGCGGAAGCCTACCACAAGGGTTTCCGTGATTACGACGCCGACCGCGCCTTCGAGGCCATCAAACGTACGCAGACCGTGTCGCATCCCCTCAAGAGCAACTGGGAGGTCTACACGAAGTACGGCTACTTCCCCACCGACCTCACCGAGGCGGAAAGCGTAAGTTCGACCCTCGAAAGTGTCTATGACGACTACGCCGCCGCCGACATGGCACGCCTCATGGGCCGCACCGAGGATGCCGAATACTTCGCGGAACGTGCCACATGGTACAAGCATCTCTTCGACCCCGAAACGCGATTCATGCGTCCGAGACTTGCCGACGGCACCTGGAAGACGCCCTTCGACCCCGCCGGACTCGCGCACGCCGAAAGCAGCGGTGGCGACTATACCGAGGGTAACGCCTGGCAATACACCTGGCATGTGCAGCACGATGTCGACGGACTCATCGAACTCCTCGGCGGAAAGACCGAATTCATCAAGCGCCTCGACACGTTCTTCACCACGAAACTCGAGAGCACGCTGAGCGACGTCACCGGACTTATCGGCCAGTATGCCCACGGAAACGAGCCTTCTCACCACGTTGCCTACTTCTATGCTTTGGCTGGTCAGCCTCGACGCACGGCAGAACTCGTGCGCGAAATCTTCGACACGCAGTACCTGCCCAAGGCTGATGGTCTGTGCGGAAACGACGATTGCGGACAGATGTCGGCATGGTATATGCTCTCTGCCATGGGATTCTACCCCGTCGACCCCGTCAGCGCACGCTACGTTTTCGGAGCCCCGCAGATGAAACACTTCACGCTTCACCTCGACGGCGGCAAGACTTTCGAGATTGAAGCCAAAGGCTTGTCGGAGGAAAACAAGTATGTGAAGAAGATCCTCCTCAATGGAAAGACCTACAAAAAGAACTATATCGAGCATGCCGACATCGTACAAGGCGGCAAACTCACCTACGTTATGGGCAAATGATTCCCGCACCCTGACGCACCGCCGGCCATAGTCTGCCGCAACGTGCGCCCAGCATCCGCCCGCCTCTCCGAACACTTTCCGGGGAGGCGGGCGTTCTTTGTGACGCAGGATGCCAACGTCCGAGGCTGCAAGGGAGGTAAGGGAGGTGGAAGAGCACTGCACACGCCGTCGGGGAAAGGGCTTCGGCAACTGGAAAAACGGGACGGAAAATGGCGGGAACCTTAAAGGATTTTGACAGTCCAACGCACCCCTTTTAGCGCAAAAAACGGCTGGCGCCGCATCATTTCACCGATGTCAGAGCGGCAAGGACAGGATTCGGAGAGGCGCTTTTCCACATTTTTCGGCAGGAACAACAAATGCGAATCAGGAGAATTTTGGAAAAATGGGGATGGAAAGGACGGAAAAGGCGGCAAAAAATGCGGAACTCCTTGCCCGAAACATCCGTGGTTTGCCTCCAAAACATCGGCACTTCATGTTTGAAACATCCGCACTTTCCAATCAAAACATCGGAACTTTACATTGAAAACATCGGAACTTTACAATCGAGACTTCGGAACTTTCCGCCAAGCACAGGGCAACAGACGGGGAGGAATATGGGGAAATCCAGGCGACAGCACAAGGATTCCTGACAGGGCTGGAAGAGGATAAAGGGATGGTTTCACCCACGTTTGGAAACGTTGTGTTGGAAACATGAGCGTTTTCCGCAACAACATCCGATGGAAAGAATGGGCATAAGCGCATCTTAAAGTAGGTTTCAACAATTAGTTTAACATAAGTTCTGTGGTATTTGGATGCAGATATTTGCTTTGTGTTGAAGAAGTATAGCGGGCTATATGACCGAAACCAAAGGAAATATATGCGCCAAAGAACACGGAAATTATGTTATTACCTATATAAAAACATAACAACAATTATTGTATAACTAATTTTTGAAACCTACTTATCACACGGAAGATGGCGAAAATCATAATAAATGCGTAAATTTGCCGCCATGAAAACTATCCGAATCATCCACGAAAAATGTCTGCGTTGCGGCGCCTGTGCCCGCGAATGTCCGCAGAACGTGCTCATACAGTCCACGGAAAAGTCTGTCCCCGCCGTCGAACAGCCCGACAACTGCATCGATTGCGGCCACTGTGCCGCGCTCTGTCCGTCGGGAGCATTGGAGCATTCGGCGTTTCCACAGGAGAACGTCTGCGAAGTGCGGGAAGACTTACGCCCGACACCCGAAAGTCTGCTCGAACTCATGCGCAGCCGGCGGTCGAACCGCAGCATCACCTCGCGACCAGTGCCGGAGAATGTCATCAACGATGTGCTGGAAGCGGCGCGATATGCCCCGACAGCGGAGAATTCCCGCCGCGTTCACGTCAGCGTCATCCGCGAAAGCAGCGACATTCAGGGCATTGAGGATGCCACAATGCGCTTCTTCCTGCGCCTGGCACGGATTCTTCTCCACCCTATCGTGAAGCCTTTCACCAAATTGTTCCTTACCGACCTCTACAAACAGGCGCCTGCGCTGGAGGTTTTTCGGAAAAGATGGGAGGCAGGTGAGCGACCTTCGGTGTGCAATGCCAACGTCGTCCTTGCCTTTTCCGCACCAAAGGGCTACGATTTCGGGTGGCAGGACTGCAACCTTGCCTACCAAAACGCATCGCTGATGGCGGAAGCCCACGGCATTTCGCAAATCTATCTGGGATTTGTGCAGACAGCCTGCAAACTCTTTGGCCAGCGTCGTACGGCAGAACTCCTGCATCTGCCGCAGGGACACCGGCTCTACGCCATCATGGCGCTTGGGGTTCCTGCCCTGAAATACCACCGCTATACCCGACGATAAGCGCCGGACCCACCACGGGCAAGCGGAGAAAAAAAAGGCGGAACACAGCATTTCGAACAGGGAATTACAAGGGTAACTGCGTTTTTTCAGCCATAAACACTACGAAATCGCGAAGAATTTACTATCTTTGCCGTGCAATTTGCGGAAAACACTTCGCAAAAAACGACAGGAATATCCATTTTATCTCACACAAACCTATATATTTTTGATATAGAACAATGCAAGACATCATCCTCGCCATCTCTGGCAAACCCGGTCTCTATAAACTTGTTTCACGCGGAAACCGCACACTTATCGTTGAAACCCTCGATGCTCAGCACCGCCGTTTCCCTGCCGGCATGCACGATCGCGTGACATCTCTCGGCGACGTCAGCATGTTTACCGACAGCGATGACGTGAACCTTATGCAGGTTTTCCAAAACCTCTACGATGCCCTTCAAGGCAAAACCGAGGTAGGACACAAGGATGCCAATGAAGAAGAACTACAGAACATCATGGACAAGGCCCTGCCCAACTGGGACCGCGACCGCGTTCACTTCTCCGATATCCGCAAACTTGTGCAGTGGTACAACATCCTCATCGAGGCAGGATACACCACTTTCGTTGAGAAAATGCCCAGCAACGAGATGACCGTCAGCGAAGGCGAGGCTGAAACCGCCAGCGAAAGCGAAGAGAAATAAGCCGCCAACGCTCGTCAGACAGCAAACAACATTCACCCTATCATACGAAAACGACAGTCCCCCGGACAAGGCTCCACGTCTTGCGCCGGGGGACTTCCTTTTCGCAACCTCCGGAATCCGTCCCCCCATCCTCAGAAGGACGAACACGAATTGACAGAAGGTAAAAATCACGACGACGGAAAAAAGGTTCGCAATGACTGAAAGAAGAGTTCGCGATGAATGAAAGAAGGGCTCGCGATGGCTGAAAGAAGGGCTCGCGATGAATGAAAGAAGGGTTCGCGATGACTAATGAAAGAAAAAAGAAAATCCCCTCCTCCGCATGCGAAACACGGAGGAGGGGATAAAAAATATCGGTAGAAAAGAATGACGTGATCCGACATTCGGGGCGAGGATTCCGGCATTTCCCACTGTCGCCAGCGCGGAAACGCATCGGAAACATCGGAAATCAGAAGTAGCCTTCGCGCTTCTTCTGCTCCATCGATGCCTCCTGGTCGAAGTCAATAACGCGGGTTGTACGCTCCGACTTCGTAGTGGTCATCATTTCTTCTACAATCTTTTCGATGGTATCCGCCTCACTTTCAATGGCACCTGTAAGGGGCCAGCATCCGAGAGTGCGGAAACGTATCTTCTTCATCTCAATGCGGTCGCGGTATTCCGCGGGCAAACGGTCGTCATCGGGCATAATAAGTTGGCCGTCAAGATTGATGACCGGACGCTCTTTTGCAAAGTATAGCGGCACGATAGGGATGTTTTCGAGGCGGATATACTGCCAAATGTCCAGTTCCGTCCAGTTGCTGAGGGGGAAAACACGGATACTTTCGCCTTTTCTTACGCGGGCGTTATAGATATCCCACAGTTCCGGACGCTGATTCTTCGGATCCCACTGGTGGAATTGGTCGCGGAAGGAGAAGATTCTTTCCTTGGCGCGGCTCTTTTCCTCGTCACGTCGAGCCCCTCCGAACGCAGCATCGAACTTGTGTTTGTCGAGTGCCGCAAGCAAAGCCTGGGTCTTCATCAGGTCGGTATGCACCTTTGAACCATGCGTGAACGGACCTACACCGGCCTTGAAGGCGTCCTCGTTGCTCTCAACAATGAGGTCCCAGCCGTGCTCTGCCGCATAACGGTCGCGAAACTCTATCATTTCGCGGAACTTCCATTTGGAATCGATGTGCATAAGTGGGAATGGAACCTTACCGGGAGCAAAGGCCTTTTCGGCAAGACGTACCATGACACTCGAGTCCTTTCCTATGGAATAGAGCATGACAGGGTTCTCAAATTCCGCAGCAACTTCGCGGATAATGTATATGGACTCGGCTTCGAGTTCCTTCAAATGACTGAGGTTATAGTTTTCTGACATTGCTGTTTTTGATATTTACGAGGTAAGTTTTCGATGGACTTCGCGGAAGCCATCATTGGGGAATGGCGAGATTTTTACGGGGAATGTCCGTTTTTTCGGCGGAAGGAATCCGATAAGGCGTCCTGAAATCATAGAGAGCGGCTTGGAAAAAATCCAAGAAACCAGCCTGAAACTTCTGAAAGAAGGCCTTAGAGATTGAGGAGGCGGATGATGCTTTCCACACTCTCCTCAACGGAAAGTTTCGAAGTATCGAGGCTCAATGCCGGGTGCTCGGGGGCCTCAAACGGGGCGGAAATACCCGTAAAGTCCTTGACTTCCCCACGGCGCGCACGGGCATAAAGCCCCTTCACATCGCGGCGTTCGCACTCGGAAAGTGGGGTGGAAATGAACACTTCAAGGAAGTCTTCGCTACCGATTATGCCGCGTGCCAAATCACGAAGTTCGCGTGTAGGGCTGACAAAGCAGGCGATGGTGATGATGCCGGTATCGACAAACAGGCGTCCGACTTCGGCAATACGGCGGATGTTCTCCAAACGGTCTTCGGGCGAAAATCCGAGGCCACGGTTGATGCCCGTGCGGACATTGTCGCCGTCGAGCAGACGAACGAGGCGTCCTCTGCGGTGAAGTTCGCGCTCAAGAGCCAGTGCTACGGTGCTTTTTCCCGAGCCTGAGAGTCCGGTCATCCAAATCATCACACCGCGTTGATGCAGCAGTTCTTCCTTCGCTGCACGGGGCAACATGCGGTCAGTGATGGGGTAAAGATTGTCAATATCTTGCATAAATTTATCGTATCATTTGATGTTTTGCACGCTCTTGCCAAAAACTTTGCATGCCTTTGTCAAAAGTCTTGAACGCGCTCTTCAGATATTTTGAAAGCACTCGTCAAAGACTTGACAGACGAATTGCAAAAGTCTTGCACGCTCTTGCCAAAAACTTTGCACGCCTTTGTCAAAGGCTTGACAGGCGAACCGTAAAGGTCTTGCACACATTCGTCAAAAGCCAGGCGCGCAAATTTCAGCATCTTCCACAATCGACTGCTGCGATTCAGAGTTGAATGCGCTCCACATGAACATCGGTATGCGGGATGAAAATGGTGGCGCTGTCGTAGAACTTCTGCGGATCTTCCGTCGTCAGGAAGCGTGCCGTGCCGTGCTTTTGCAGACGTTCATCCATTTCGGGATGCCGGAAAAGGTAGTCTTTCAGCGACGAGGCGATGATGTCTCCCTGAGGAAGCACGTGCACTCCCGGGGGAGTAAAACGGCGGATGTTGTCCATCAGCAGGGGATAATGGGTACACGCCAGCACGAGTGTGTCGATGAGAGGGTCGGTGTTCATGACGGCGTCTATGCGCTTCTTCACGAAATAGTCCGCCCCCGGGGTATCGTATTCGCCGTATTCCACCAGCGGAACCCACATAGGACAAGCCTGTGCGGTAACGTGGATGTCGGGGAAAAGTTTTGCGATTTCAAGGTTGTAGGACAACGATCCCACCGTGCCTTGTGTGGCAAGTACGGCGATATGTCTTGTCTTTGTGATGTCGCCTATCGCCTCTACGGTAGGCCGGATGACGCCCAATACGCGGCGTTCCGCGCCCAACCGCTGCAAGTCGTTCTGCTGAATGGTCCTGAGAGCCTTGGCGGATGCGGTGTTGCACGCCAGGATTACGAGTTCGCATCCCCGTGAAAAGAGAGCCTCAACCGCCTGCAAGGTGTAATGATAGACGACATCATAGGAGCGTGGACCATAAGGTGCGCGGGCATTATCGCCGAGGTAGAGGTAATCATACTCCGGCATAAGACGGCGAATCTGCCTGAAAACGCTCAGACCACCATAGCCACTGTCAAAAATTCCTATCATAGTTTTTGGGAGTCCGCGGGAGGTTTCTTGTCGCCATCCTTTGGAAAAAGGGTTATTCGGCAAGGAGTTTTTCCATCACGAACACCGTAATCTCCTCGCTTACTGCGGGATTGAGGTAGGGGAACACCCCAGCATCCGTATTGACCACGCACTCATATCCGTGCTCTTCGCCAACGGATTTAATGGCAAGGTCAACACGCGCACGGAGAGGTTGCAGCAAATCGTTCTCCGCCTGCCGGAGCAGCGAGTCGGCTTGTGCCCTGAACGCGAGGCCTTCCTCCATACTCCGCTCCAGATCGCTCTGACGTTTGAGGAGAATGGCTTCGGGAAAATCCTTCTGGCCTTGGAGATACTCCTGGAATCTCCGGCGGAAATCCTCCTCATTGTGGCTGGCTTCCTGCTCGTATTTGGCGCGCAACGCCTTGAGTTGTGCCATAGCCTGCACGTATTCCGGCATGCTTTCGAGCAGTTGTCTGTGGCTACAGTATCCGTAACGCGGCGCTACGGGCATGGGATTTCCAAAGCCTTCGGGCATTTCTGCCGTCTGCTGTGCGGGAACTGCCGTCTGCTGTGCGGAGACCGCCATTGGAATGACGGCAAAGATGAATGCCGGCAGGATGAGATATCGGAAGATGCTATGCTTTTTCATGGCCTAAAGGGTTCGTGATGCCCGCTGCCGTATGGTATTCCGTGGTATTTTCCCCGTTTACACATTGGCAAAGCGATGCTTTATATTGCGGCAAAATTACAGACTTTCCGTCATACCGCCAAGTTTTGCCGTGCAAAATTTGGAGAATGATGGTTTTTGCCGTAAATTCGCACCAACTTGCATATAGCACTTATCGTTTATTACGGGATTCGTCCCTTGGCCTTCCGCCCGTTTTCCTGCCCTCCCTCCACCTGACAATGCCGTGGCGGAGGAGGGGAAACGCCGCACCCCGCAGGCTCCCGCACCACACCTCACCTGCCGCGGCAGGGAGGTTTTCCATGCCTCTACCCACCATCATCCGCCATCCCCCCCGAACCATGAAAGATAAAATCCGCTACATTCTCTGCATCCTCACCAGTCTTGTGCTGATTCTTTGGGCACTTCCTCAGGAAAAGGAGGCCTTCAACTATGATTATAGTCAGGGCCAGCCGTGGCGTTATGACCCACTTATCGCCAAATTCGCCTTTCCTGTGAAGAAGCCGGAGTCGAAACTTCGTATGGAACGTGCCAAGGCTTTGGAGGAATTGACGCCATATTTCAACGCCGCACCCGCCATCGGCATGCAGATGGTACGGAACTTCCGCAGCGATTATGCCGAGGGACGCTTCAAGGATGTCCCCTACTCCTACTACAACCATGCCGTGGAACTCCTGCAACAGGTCTATGCCCAGGGTGTGGTAACGCCGGAGGATTACAAGCGGATGCAACGCGACAAGACGACACACGTGAGCATCATCAACGACAAGACCGCCACAACGCATGCCATCGGCGAGATCTTCTCCACGCGAACCGCCTACCAATACCTCATGGAGAACGAGTCGGAGACCTATTCGCGCGAGATTATGGCGAAGTTAAGTCTGAATGAATACCTCGAAGCGAACATCATTTACGACAGTCTGAAGACGCGTGAGGCACGCGAAAACATCCTGGCTTCCGTCGCCACCACCGATGGTTACGTCGAGCAGGGCGAACTTATCATTGACCGTGCCGAGCGTGTCGACTCGGTGAAGAAGGCAAAACTCGATTCGTTCCGCGACGAAGTGGAGCAGAATTCCTCGCAGTCGGCGAGCCAGGCACGGCGGTTGATGGCCGGACAGGGCGGTATGGTCATCATCCTCTTTGCACTTCTGCTGACCTACCTCAACCTTTTCCGCCGCGATCTCTTCTCAAGTTTCCAGAGCATCTGCCTGCTTTTCTGCGTCATCACCTTCTTTTGCGTCATCAGTTGTCTGATGTTGCGCTTCAATCTCCTCACGGTCTACCTCATCCCCTTCGCCATGGCGGCCATCTTTGTGCGCATCTTTATGGACACGCGCACGGCATTTATGGTACACACCGTGCTGGTACTCATCGCCAGCATTCCCCTGGTCACGTGCTACCAGTTCGTGCTGATTGAGATGGTAGGCGGCATAGTTGCCATCTACAGCCTCCGCGACCTGACGGAGCGACAGCAACTCTTCCGTACGGCAGCCTACGTCACCGCTGCCATGTGTGCCATGGGTTTGTGCTACGAACTGTCGCAGGGCGTGAGCCTCAACAGCCTGAACAAGCGCCTCTACACCCACATCGCCTTCAACGGAGTGGCGCTCCTTTCGGCCTATCCCCTCCTCTATCTCATCGAACGCATCTTCGGTTTCACCTCGACAGTGACGCTCATTGAACTCTCAAACACCAATTCCCGCATCCTCCGACGTATGTCGAAAGAGGCTCAAGGCACGTTCATCCACAGCATGCAGGTGGCGAATCTGGCAGCCGAAGTGGCGGACAAAATCGGTGCGAAGGTGCAACTTGTACGTACGGGAGCCCTATATCACGATATCGGAAAACTCAGCCGTCCGGCATTTTTCACGGAGAACCAGACCGACGTCAACCCGCACGACATGATACCAGAGAAGAGTTCGGCGGCCATCATCATCGGACATGTCACCGAAGGTCTCAAAATGGCGGAACGCGAACAGTTGCCGAAAATCATCCGCGACTTCATCCTTACGCACCACGGCACGGGAATGGCGCGCTACTTCTACATACAAAGTTGCAACAAACTGGGCGAGGAGAACGTCAACAAGGAGGACTTCACCTATCCCGGACGCAATCCTTTCACCCGCGAACAGGCCATACTGATGATGGCGGATGCCGTGGAAGCCGCCAGCAGGTCGCTGAAAGAATACAACGAGGAGAGCATTTCGGCACTCGTCAACCGCATCATCGACAGCCAGCAGGCCGAAGGATATTTCAAGGAATGCCCCATTACCTTCAAGGACATTTCGGATGCAAAACACGTCTTCACCGATTCACTCAAGACCATCTACCACACCCGCATCGCCTACCCCGAACTCAACCGGGGCGAACAGGGGGGGCAGGAACAGCCGAAAGACGAGAATCCGGCGCCCGCACACCGCAAAAAACTTTTCAGCAGCAACAACTGGGTGTGGAAAGGTCCGAAGAACCCGCAGGGAATGCAGCAAGGCACCTCCATGCCTGCCGCCCAACCGGACGGAGAAACGGCGGAGACTGAAAACGACAACAAGGAGGGGAACCCCGAAGGGCTGTAAAAACAGGGGCCTTCAATTGTCCTTGTCCGGATTCAGTGCTTGTCTCCAGGCGTGAACAGGCGGAATGGCAGCATGGCGTAATCCGAACACAGCATAAGGATTTACACCGGTAATGGATGGAATCCACCCAAGAAGGTGATAACGAAAGGAACAAAAACCGCCCGAAAACAACGGCGTTTTTAAGTGAAACTCAGTTTGTACACTTATCTGACACACATGGTTGCGGGATAAAGGACACGCACACGGTCGCCTTTCTTCCGTTACCGTCTGCCCCCCGATTCCATACCATCTAACGCCAAACGCCGCACTACGGCAACGGCACACGCGCCACCGGCGACGGAGAAGGCGGCGGACGTCCGTAAAGCACACGGAAGACGCCTGCAGAAACCGCGGCACTTCACGACAGAAAGTTCCGCACTTCCAGGCCAAAAGTTCCGCACTTTCCATCGCGAAATGCGGCACTTTCACCGACCATCCTCCAACCCGTCCGCAAGGGCCTGCAAACACTGCCGCAAAAGCATTCGGACAGACCTTGCTCCATCCACAAAAGAAAACCGGAAACCATCCCAAAGACATGGTTTCCGGTTTTTGTCGTTTTCTCATTCCTGATCAGGTTCCGCACCGCCGATGTTCCGCGCTGTACCGCCGATGTTCCGTTCTTCACAGCGGCAGGCACAATGGCCGGCAGGCGAAAACGCGCGGCATCCCGCAGGATGCTCCGCACCTATTCGGCAGGTTCCGCAAGGATGAAGGCGGTGATGGCGGCAATCGCCTCCGCCGACACCTCACCCTCCTGCGCATAATCGTTGGGAGTGGCCATGGCGGGCAGCGGACGCAGGATGTGGTCGAGCGTGGGAGCGTAGTGGAAAGTGGCGCGTTTTCCGAGGGTCATCACCCACTGCGAATAGTCGGCAAACGTGACTTGATAGTCGTGACCGCCCTGAACGACCATCCAACGTTGCCGGGGATTGTCCTTCAACACCCGCGCCGCCGTCTGCACAGCATTGTACTCGCGGTCGAAAGTGACGTACGATTCGGGGAGCGCCGCCAGCATACGGTCGATGCTGCTTTGGATAAGGGCATCGCTAAGTCCCTGCTGCTTACCGAGATACTTCACTTGCGTGCGGATACATTCCACCAAAGTGAAGGCGTTTCCCGACAGAATGACGGCACCTGCGGCCCACTCCCGGGCATCATCCATGATAAGCGGCACAAGATGTCCGCCCAGACTGTGGCCGGCAATGTAGATGTCCCGGTATCCGGCATCGTGGAGAAGGCGTGCGGCACACACGGCATCGTCGACGCTTTCTTCGCGGTAGGTGAATCCCTCGCCGGCACGTTTCTCCACAAAAGTGCGCTTGTCGTAGCGCAACGATGCAATGCCCTCAGCGGCAAAGGCGTGGGCAAGGGAGGCGAAAAAGCGGTTGGGACCCAGCGTCTCATCGCGGTCCTGGGGTCCGCTGCCATGGACAAAGACGACCATGGCACGGACATCGCCGTCGGGAAGGCAAAGGGTGCCGGGCAGACGGTGCGCACCATTGACCACCACGAAGTCGGACTCCGTAAAGGCCGATGCCGTAAGTGCCGCACCATTGACGAGCAGCATAAGGAGAAGAAGAAGGATTCGTTTCATGGGGAATGCGGGGATGGGGCAATTAAATCAAGAAGAATGGAACGGAAATTCCCAACAGTCCACACATCATGTTTACGCAAAACAATATGATGTCAAAAAGGAACTGGACGGAGAAACTTCGCACATGTAAGCGAGAAATCCAACATTGCTGCCAGAAAAAGTTTAGAGGGAATACGTCAAATTACAGAAAACCATGCTTCCGACACCTGTCAGAAACATGGTCTATGACATTTCTTAACGATCCACTGTTAAGGTGTTGACGGCTATTAGACGAGCTGTACAAGCGTCATCATACTCAGTATAGTCCTCGTAAATGCGCATCTGACTGCCAGCGAAACGAACGGAAGCAAAACCTCCATACGTAAATCCTGCACTGCCATCATAGTCGTAGTACTCGATAATACCCTCTTCAGCACTTCTCCAACGCCAGTTTCGGAAATCAATAGATCCGTCCAGGAAATAGCAGATATAGACACCGTTCGTGCCGAAATACACATAATAAGCCACCGTACTCTCATCACCGAGGTACTCCTCTTCGGAGATATCGAACAAATCGTTGCCGAGGACCTTGAAATAATTCACACATTTACCATTCGATATCACCTGCTTTCCATGGGCGAGATAATAATTGTTTAGGTATATCCAACACTCAAAACTATTAAGATTCCACCCATGACAGAGGCTGCGAGTGGCTTCGTCAGGGTTTGTTTTCGTGGCATCTACGTAAACAGTTGACCATGTCGTACCATTGGGATTCCTATAACGGAGTGTTCCTGCATTGGAAATTTCGCCAAGATCCACCTCATAACCGTTTTCAAGGATATAAACTTTCTCTCCAGTAACCTCGTATTTTCCGTATTCCAAACCGTTGTTGGTCTGTGAGACTCTGGAAAGAGGATTCTGACAGTTTGCTGAAGTAGACTTACGAAGAATGTAACTCTGAGCATTTTCTCCACGGACATCACGGCTCTGACTATAATAATAATCATAATAAGAGAGGAGATAATGGCCATCGCCCAACAGTTCAAGATAAGTGAAAGGCGCATCATAGCCATCCACAACTTTTATGCTTATGGCGTCAGAAGCATAGGGTTCGTCTGGAAGACTATTAGGAATCAAAGTCCCGGAAGGCAGAGCACCGTCGGGAATTTGCATACTGGCATTCTCTTCATCATCGGAAGTACAGGCAAGCATACCCATACAAAGCACCACACACATGGCAATTTGAAAGAAATATGACTTCACAATTTAATCAGGTTATCGGATTATTGAAAAATTATTAGAAGCGCAGGGAGATATAGAATCTCGGACCTTTCTGCTTGAGTTTGAAGGTTTCGTCAGAGAAAAGGTTGCTGACCGAGAGATTTTCCATATCAAATTCTTCAAAGTCAAGTTGCTTGTACTTGACACTTCCCCAAACACCCTCGACACCGATGCCAATGAGTTTGTACGAAATGTTCAAACCGGCGGAAAGGATATAGCCGTAGCCCAAGGAGAATTCATCGTTCTCATAAACTCCAGATACGGCAGGACCACCATGGAAATAGGCAGAAACCATGAGATGGTCAACGGGATTGACCGTAAACCTCGGACCAACGTGTATCGTATAATCGAATTTGTGCATGCCTAAGTCCAAACCGAGGGCACCAAGTACGGAACCGCTGGGGTCTTCGCTGACGATTTCGTCGAAACCATCGGAGGATGTGGGAGTTTCGGGCACGGCATCTGTGTTGTTAAAACCAGCGTCACCTATGGACTTCAACTTAAGTTTTGAATAGGTGATGTCCATAAAACTATAGTCAATGCCAATCTTCAACATCCCGGCGATGGGATTTCTGGGGAAGTTCGCCGTGCGTCCGCGCTGAAAGGTAACGGAGAAATCAGTTTCCCAGTCCATTGTCTCATCGTCCGTGCGTTCCACACTGGGTGTAGAATATCCGAAGTTCCAGTATTTCTTGCGTTGCCAACGGTTGTTTGACGCGGCATAAGACTTCTTTGTTTCCTTCTTCTCAACATAGACGGTGTCGGTTAAAGGCGTCTGGAGTTCAAGGGTATCAACAATCACGTCCTCCTCATTAGGGTCGACATACTGTGCGGCGGCAGGAAGGAACGACAGGGCCGCAGCAATGAAAAACAGGTAATAACGCTTTATCATACAAAAAGTTTATTATGGAATTACTGAAGGTGTAGGGGTAATCATTTACCGCTGCTAATCTATTTTGTTGTTTTGTGGGTTACGTTTTGCAGTCTTTTTTCCTCTTTTCGGCAAATCCGGCTTATGCGCCCATCTGAAAACGTAGAAATAAGTTTCCGGCCTTTCCATTCTTCAACAGCACAGAAACACGGCACCAAAATTACAAAAAAAGTGCAAAAAAACGCCATTCCCGTGACGTTTTTTTGCACTTGTTCACTTATTTTCTGTCCGCCGGCTGTATTTTTGACCGGACAGGAAAGGAAAATCATTCGAAATAGAAGTTGACGACAACCATGTTCGCCGTGGCACGGTCGACACTTTGGGTGAAGATCATCTGCGAAGGGTCGGTGAGGTCGTTGCGGTTCTTTTTGAGGATGTTGCCCAATCCGAAACAGAACTTTATTTCCGGAATGAGTTTAAAGAAGGGCATATAGAGGTCGCATCCCAATCCTACTTCAAGAAAGGTCTGCAACGGTTTGGTGCGGAGTTTGGTGTGCTTGGATGAAGTCAGGTCATATTGCATCATCGCACCCGCAAGAGCGTAGGGCCGGTAGTTGTTGAAACGGCGGGCACAGAACTTGAAATCGACGGGAACTGCAATGTATGTCGACTTCATGTCCTGACTCTGTCGCGAGCCGTCGAGGAGATTGATATACTGAATGTGCTTCGACCCGAAGTTAAGACCGGGATTGATGCGCATATCTATATAGTCATGGAGTTTGAGACTGCCGAGGACTCCGACGCTGAAGCCGAAGTTCTGACGGTCGCAGTCCGACACCCACTGGTTGCCGGCCTCGTCGACGTAACCGTTGCCGACAAGGTTCAGCCCCTGATCATGGAAGCCTATGTTGAAGCCATAGTGCCACCGTCGGGTGTCGATGAAGGGTTTATTCTGTATCTTTCGCTTCTGTGCCGCCATCGAAAGTGCGACCATAAGGCCGAAAAGGATGGTGAGCAACCGGAGCATGCTGGTATTCTTCATGTTGGGTAGGCTGAAGTATATGCCGTCAAAAAGGAGTCGCTATGCCCCATCGGACGGAAATTCTTCCCTGTTTGCGCAGGGCCCTCTTCTGTTTCGTACAGGAATTCCTCTCGCGGAGGTCAAAGGTTTCATCCTTTTCCTACGGAGAATCCTTTTACTATGATGGGAAACCCACATCCTGTTCGGGGAGTGCCGGCGGGAGGATTGCCAAAAGGCTACGCCCCTATTCGCCGACTGGAGAGAGGGAGACGCCCACATTGTCGATGCCGGTAATCTCCTCCTGGCGCATGAGATGACGGAGGGTCAGGCGTACACTGTCGGAGGGCTGGCAACGATGACGGGCAAACGGGAAGGCATACTGGTGTATGGAAATGCCGGAAGCACGGCGCTCTTCCTGCTGGAAACCGCACGGGACGGTGTCTACCACGGTGATGTTCGAGGCATTCCACTGCTGCCGCACCTCGATGTACAGCGTTTTGAAGGGAAAGGCCGCCGCCGTGGTGGTGCGGACATGGAGCGTCAGGTCGTAATCACCGGCATCGACGACCGGTCCGAGGACAAATTCCAGGCGTTCCGCGGCATCCCAACTGTAAGCGTCCACAGGTTCATAGGCAACCATGCGGGACTGGTCGGTGGAACATGCCGCGAAGAGGAGGAGGAAGAGGAGTGAAGTCAGGAGACGTTGCGGATTCATAGGCTTATGCCTTGCCGGGCTTTTTGCGGCGTTTGCGCTTCTTGCTCTTGTCGAAACGTGTAAGTTCGTCCTGCTCGGCAAGGTCCACCGGACGCTCGGGCTCGGACTTTTCCTCGACACTCAGGCTGAGCGGCTTCTCGCCGTTGCGGTTCATGGCGATGATTTCACGGGCGCGTTCGGCGGTGATGGTCTCAAGATTGGCTGCCAAACGGCGGTCGGTGGAATAGGTGACAACGCCACCGAGGATGTCGCCTTTGAAGAAATAGTAGGTGGCATCGGCGGTCTCGAGATGCACATTCCGCTCAGGCATCTTCTTGCTTGCCTCCATATAGGTGGGCAATTCATAGTTCAAGCAGCACTTGAGTTTGGCACATTGGCCGGCAAGTTTCTGAGGATTGGGACTGATGTCCTGGAAGCGTGCCGCGCCGGTGTTGACACTCGTGAAGACTTTCATCCAGGTCGCGCAGCACAATTCGCGTCCGCAGGGTCCGATTCCTCCGATGCGTCCGGCCTCCTGGCGGGCACCGATCTGCTTCATCTCAATGCGTACATGGAACGTTTCGGCAAGAACCTTGATGAGTTTGCGGAAGTCGACGCGGGCATCCGCGATATAATAGAATATCGCCTTGTTGCAATCGCCCTGGTATTCCACATCACCGATCTTCATGTCGAGTTGGAGTTCCTTGGCGATTTGGCGGCTCTGTATCATGGTCGCCACCTCACGTCCCTGTGCCTCATGCCACTTTTCGATGTCGACAGGACGGGCCTTCCGATAGACACGGCGGATTTCCGTGCCGGGTTTCAGGCAGGCTTTCTTCATCTGCAACGGCACAAGACTGCCGGTAAGTGTGACTGTGCCGATGTCGTGACCGGGATTGGCCTCGACAGCCACAATGTCGCCCTTCACAAGGTCCAGACCATTCTCGTTGCGATAATAGCCTTTGCGCGTGTTCTTGAACTGCACTTCAACGAGATCTGTCGTCTCATTGTTGCCGGGAACATCGCTCAAATAATCATAAGTATTGAGTTGCTGGTTGCTACGGCCGCATCCGCAAGCCGCAAAACCGCGCAATGTAGAATCTGACATTTGGGAAAATGTATGTAAATGAGTTAGTGAACGGCATAAGGGTTGCCGTAATCACCATACAAGTAAGTGTACAAAATTAACACGACATCCGCTTCTTCAAGTAAGTTTGAGCCTTCCTTTTATACCTCAAACCCGTCCTTTCCCGTTGTTACAGGGAGTGCGTTCTGGCGTTTCCGGCCTCTTTCCGGCTTGAAAGCATGGGAGATGCAGGCGATATCGCGTGATATACCGGCTTAAAAGCACAGGAGATGCAGGCCTGAAAGCATGGAACATGCAGGCAAAATCGCGATATTCCGGCTTGAAAACGCGGTTCATTCCGCCACATCGTATGCCATGCTTTTTCAATGCGACAGGAGATTCGACCGGTAGAAACGGGCGTTTTTAAGGAAGGAATCCATCCTTGCCACATACTAATAACGTAAAACGGGGCACTTTATTGGATGGCGTTACAACGAAAGTCCGTCAAATTTGCCGCCATAGACGTAAGGCATGCCGTCAACATCAATCATTTTGTCGGCGGACACGCTGGAATCGAGGTTGCGCTTGATGGTTCCACTGTAGAAATAGAAGTTGTTCTTCACCTTTATGCCGCGACATTTATGTGTTTCGCCCTCTGCGTCGGTGAAAGTTCCGCCCTTTGCGGTAAGGAGTATGTAGGGCTCGGAATTGTCTGTCGCACCTTTCGTGCCGACGGTCAGGTCGTTGCCGCTGCTGATGCCGCGCGTGCCGTCGGCATTGGCGCGGATGTCGAGGTTTCCTCCGGTGATGACCATGTCGGATGCCGTCTTCAGGGCCTTGGTGTCGGGCGTTGCGACCGTAAGGTTGAGGACACCGGCCTTGATATGTGCCTGTCCATTGAGGGTGTCGCCGGAGATAGTCACGTCGTCATCCTCGTACTTATAACCCACGTCCACGGCATCTCCCTCGACGTTATTGACGTTGATGGTGCCGCCGTTCTGCAGGAAATACTGGTCGATGTGCATACCATCGCTCTTGGCACCGAGGATGTTGATGGTGCCGGTAAAGGAGGCTTTGACCTCAGTATAGTCGTTGCTGCTGTAAGCATGGCGGGCATTTCCCTGAATATTCACGGTGCCGCCGCCCTTCCACTCGGCATGTCCCTTGACGTAGAAGGCACTTTTCATGATGTTCGACGGCGCATCCTCGAAATTGTTCGTGGTACCATCGGCACAATATATGTCGATTCGCTTGCCGTTGGCGATATAAAGGGCTGGAATGTTGCCGGCAGCCTTGAGGGAAACACCGAGAAGTTCGACCGTAGACTTGTATTCTCCGACAAGCGTAAAACTCTCTCCCTCGCCGCTCAGGCGGTAAGTCACCTCCTGAAGCAGGGACGATGCCGCCGTAATGCTCACACGCGGTCCGTCGATGGTGCAGGTAAGGTAGGGTGCGAGTGCGCCGTCTGCCACCACCGTAGCGCCGTTCCCTGAGTAGGCAACGCTGACCGTCAGCGGCTCATACTGCGCGGAAGGCTCCACACGCATGGTGGTGCCGGTGAGGGAATGTTCGGCACCCATCACCGCAAGCGTCGCACCTTGGAAAGCCATAGGTGCGGTCAGACTGTTGGCATCGTAGCGCCACGTCAGCGCGCCCTGCACCACATCGAAGGTCTGGGCACAGAGGTTGCCGAAGCATGCGGCGCAAAATATGATGAGGTAGACAATTCGTTTCATGATGTCTTACGGAAATGGGATGCTACTTGATGTATACTTTCTGGGTGCGGCCTCCGGTGCGGACGATGTAATATCCGGAAGGAAGGACGGGTGCCTCGGCACTTCCCCACACAAAGTCGGCGATGCGGCGGCCGTCGCTGGCGAAAATCTCCACACGGTTTCCGGAGACGGCGCAGTCATTGAGG
The DNA here is from genome assembly GCA_945833885.1 of uncultured Bacteroidales bacterium. Taxonomy (GTDB): domain Bacteria; phylum Bacteroidota; class Bacteroidia; order Bacteroidales; family Bacteroidaceae; genus Alloprevotella. The sequence goes on along the minus strand of CAMAFY010000012.1, from coordinate 35,370 downwards.
ACGGATTCGATGGACGCTGCCTCATAAGAGAACCACATGTCGCGCATTTCGGTGAGGCTGGCACGGAACTCACTGCCGGCAGCGTTGGCAACGAGTTCGCCATTCTCAAAGGTGATGTCGACGCCTCCGGCAACAGGCAGGCTTTTTTCCGTACCATCGGCGGTGCGGAAGGTGAGATATTTTACGGTATCAGCGCTTGCAGCAGCGGCAAATGCAACGGATGCAAGCAGGAGCAATGTCTTTTTCATGCTTTGTATAAGGGGATATTATGATGGGATTAGGTAGGTCTGTGGGCGGAAGTTCAGAACTTGAACTTATATCCAACGCTGATCACATGGAGATTGGCGTCACCGTCGTCCTCATTCTCGCCGTGTTGGAAGACGTAAGCCATGCTGACGGTGTGGCCCTTCTTCACTTTATAGTCCCCACCCACCTGCACACGCTGGCGGACAAGTTGGAGACGCTTGCCGAAATTGTTGGACACCTCATAGGTGGCGAAGGGGGTGAAGGGGCAATGACGGATGTTGTATTCCACCCCGAAACGCGAACGCAGATAGTGGCGGTCCTTGGACTTTTTGCTCTCCAACTCGGGGTCATCCGCGTTCTTGAGTTCGAAATAGCGCACCGAACCGTCGGGCATGGTATAGGGGATATAGGGATTTTCCACCTCATCGGGGCTGTCATACTGACGGACATAGCGGTATTTCCACTCCTTGACTTCGCCGACGGGGGCAAAATGGGTGTACTGGTAACGCTCGCGGATGGCGAAAGTGAAGCGTCCGGCACGCAACTTTCCGGTCAGATCGACGAACAGACGGTGCTTGGAACGCCAGAAACTCTCGTCGACATTGAAGCCGTTGACGTATTTTGTAGGGTCGTCGTCCTTGTATTTCGTGGTGATTTCCTCCGCGTTGTAGTCGCGGATGAAGTCGTAGCCTCCGCCAATCTTCAGCCAGTCGAGGGCTTTCCAGGATACGGAGGCTGCAAGATCGTAGCGGGTATAACGCGACCATCCGTCCTCAATTCGCGAACCCAGACTGAATTCGGTGCTGAGTCGTTTGTTGAAATCGTGGGTAGCGTCGATGCCATACCACAGTCCGCTCTCGGCCTTCACCATGGAAAACGTGAGCAACATCAGGAAAAGAAGAAGAAATCTGCGCATAGGGAAAAATGTGAATGCGTTGGGAATTGTCCGAAATGTGGGTTTCCACAATCAGTTTGATATGGTTTTGTGGTATTTGGATGCAGGCATTTGCCTTGTAAAGAAGCCTGAATGGCGGGCCATTTGACTGGAATCCATCCGTTTCCGACAAGCGGAAAACCACAGGAATCATATTGATACCCGCAAAAGCCATCCATGCTTTTTTGGCAAGACCAATGGGTGGCAGCCTAATTACCACCATAAGGCGGACCGTAAAAGGCCCACCTTATCGGGAACAGATGTGGACTTTGTGCCTGTTTCCGTACGAAACCTGACCGGAAGACGGCAAAGCGCAACCCACGATTCTGCAATAATATGTGAGGTGGCAATTAATAAAATCCACCCGAAGTGCCGCGGCGGGGCGTGCTTCCCACCGCCGGAAATGGCGTGAACCTACTCGCGCGGAAGGCGGAACATCCGGTCGACAGGCTTGATGCGCGCGTCATCGTCGCGGTAGAACACGCGGAGCATGGTCATATCCTTGAGGAAATCAACGGCACCGACCTCCACCCGTTCAATCTCCACGCCGAGGCGTTCGGTAAGATCGGCAACGAGTTCATCGTAACGGTCGGGACGAATGAGTTCGATATTGTCGTAACGTACGTATTTACAACCCTCGGTATAACTCCGATACAGGAGTTTTTCCGCCACCCACAGCACCAGAATGAACAGCAGACTGAGGCCAATGATGTAGACAATCGTCACCAAAAGGCCGTCGAGCGGGGCAAGAGGGACCTCAACCATACGCTCGGGGTCCTTCGGAAGTGGGGAATGTTCGAGGAAATACAGCGTACTACCAATCTTACCGTTCATCACACTCAGAGCGACGAGCAGGAAAAGATAGGTCATTTCGCGGATGGGCACGCTCTCGGTGCGGTAACGTACGATGCTGAAGATGGCAAACAGACCCAATGCCACGCCCGTACCCACACTCTTGTCGCTGCCAAGAAGGAGATAGATGAGGGCGAAGACGCTGATGCTCATCAGAATAAAGGAGAAGTAATAGTCGCGCCGACGTCCTTTGGGATAGTAGAAATAGTGTACAATGACCCAAACAAAGAAGGTGTTGAGCGCGGTGCTGACAAGAAGATTCAGCAGGTTTACGTTTTCCGTAAAGAAACGTGTCAGGATTTCCATAAGATTTCTGATGGTTTTAGACTACGATTTAAGGCGGGTTCCACAAAGTGACTTTGCCGGATTCAAGCCTGTTTCCGCAATAAAGTTTTCCGTAAATGCAGAGCCATACGGACTACCGGCTCGAAAACAGGCCAAAGATGGCAGGACGCAACCCATCCGTAAAAGGGTAAATATAACTACTACGGCGGTCATTCAGTGAATCCGCCGAAGGATAGGGTCTGAAATTCAGGGGAGGGATTTCCGTTACGATGCTGGCGTTTCAGCGACTTGCCGCGGCTGTGGCACGGGGGGCTTTGCCACCGTCTTCTGCACCATACGCAACTTTAACTTGAAATTGTTGACACGGAGATTGCCGTTGGTGACGACGCTTCCGATGCAATATTTTGAAAATCCCTGCGGCTTGATGCGCAGACGGCGGAGGATGGGCAGGATGGGTGAGGGAACCCGGCCGTCGCGTTTGAGTTCGATGATGACAGCATCGTCCATAATTTCGTCGCTTCCGGTCTCATAGTTGTGGAAGCGAAGTCCGAGGTCGATGGTCAGGCGCTCCGTCTTTCCGGTGTTCACCAGCGTGATGCGGCGAAAACGGTTGCCAACGGTGGGAACAAGGTCGTCCCACGACAAGCCGGCGGTTTCGCGGAGGAAGTCCTCCCCTTCCCCGCTCTCAAGGACTGCCTGGAGCGAGGAAACGCGGACACGGCGCTTGGTGGTCTTGCCATGATTGTCCTTACGCTTCACCTCCAAAAAGGTGGTATCGCTGCCGACATACGTACGTACCCTCACTTTTGTGCGGGGACGATGGCCAGCCTGATGAACGGAAAACATACGGTGACGCTGGGAATCGTCGAAATAGGTCGTGGCATACTCGCTGAGAACCTCGCCCTCGACGCGCTGGGCATAGTAATGTCCGCGACAACACAGCAGCATCTGTTCAAGTGTGGCACGGTTGGTCACGAACTTCATGTCCGTACGTTTCATCAGACGTATGGACTTCATCTCGTCGAGAGTGATGGGAGGAAGCATCTCGAGGAGGTCGTATAATGACTTGAACGTGGACACTTTTATTAAACTTTGGCTGCAAAGATAGAGAAAAAAAACGACATTCGCCCGCTCTAATATGATGAAATTAGATGAAATACTTGGCAGTTTCGACTAAACACGTTAATTTTGAAGCGTGTTTAACAATCTTTTCATGTAAACAAGTAGGTATCAACCATTTGTTTTGGTAAGGACGACAAACCACCACCTCCATTTTTCATTGCCGTTTTGCCGGATAAATTTGCCGCATTCCGCCGCCCTCTGATACGGCAAAAGCGCCGCATTTCCTGACATTCCGGCACAGTGGAGAACGCGAAGTTCTGAAAGAAACGGAAGACAAAACCGCTAAGTCCAAGGCCGACTAACGGGGATTTCAAAGTCAATCATCAAGGCTTCCAAGGCCCATAGTCAAGGCTTCCAGGGCCGACTCCGCTTCCCCCGACGGACCTCCGCCGCACCATTCACGAACATCCATAACATTTATCTATACTATGAACAAACAAACAACATTAGTTCTCCTGAAACCCTGCACCGTACAGCGTGCGCTGATTGGCGAAATCATCAGCCGTTTCGAAAAGAAAGGTCTCCGCGTTGCCGGACTGAAAATGATGCAACTCGACGACGCCATCCTTGCTGAGCACTACGCTCACCTCGTTGACCGCCCCTTCTTCCCCGGACTTCGCGATTCAATGAAGGCGACTCCCGTAGTGGCACTTGCCCTCGAAGGCGTAGACGCCATTGAAGTTGTACGCCAGATGGCTGGTCCTACCAACGGACGCAAGGCGCTTCCCGGCACCATCCGCGGTGATTACAGCATGTCGGGCCAGCAGAATATCGTGCATGCCTCCGACGGTCCCGAGACGGCTGCCGCAGAACTTGCCCGCTTCTTCCGTCCCGAAGAAATCTTCGCATGGGAAAGCCCGCTGGAGCGTTCGCTCTACAGCGACGACGGTTGCTAAACACGCATAACGCCACAGCCGGAAAATCCAGGCAAGGCCTCCGGATTTTGTACAAGGGGCATCCGGATTCTACGTTTGAAGTTCCGCATCCCGACCCTGAAAGTTGCATATCCCAGCCTTGGAAGTTGCATGTTCGTACCTTGTAAGTTCCACGTTTGCCCTTTCAAAGTTCCGCATTTCAATGCAGAAACTTCCGTACTTTTCAATGTAAAGTTCCGCACTTTCCAACCGAAAGTACAGCACTTACTTTCTGAAGCATCTACGCTTTCCCGATGAAACACTCTCATCTTCCCGTTGAGAGAACCCCGTTTTCCCGCTGAGCCATCCGTACTTTCTCATTGAAACATGAACATCGTTCAACGTAGCATCTGTTTTTCTGATGCCTACGTCTGAGGATTTCCCCACCGATGTCGGGGCTTTCTCTCCCCGAAACCCCAAGAAACCGGCACTGCCCGCAAAACGAAAACAGTCAGGAGACCGACGTCCACCACCGGACATCGGTCTCCTGACCTTCTTTTTGCTGCCTCGCGCGCAGAGAGTCACCGCCATCGGTGCCGTCAAACACCGCAAAACGTATATATATCCTCCACGCGCGGCACAGGAAAAGTAAAGGACGCCATACAGGAAAAGTAAAGGAGGTTGCACTTTTCGGGTGCAACCTCCTATCATTTTATCGTAGCATTCCTCGTCCCGACCTACATCGGGAGGCGGAATTTACGGGTCATTTACGCCTTGATTACTTAGCCCAGAAGAGCTTGATGTAAGCGTAGCTGTCTGGATGGTTGCCAAGAGCCTCAACAGCAGCGTCGTAATTAGCGGCATTGTTGTTCTGCTCTACGGACGGATAGCGTACACGAGCGGGAACAGTCTTGAAGAGCTGAGCAGTTTCATCCTTGGGGAAGTAGAGAATGCTGGGATATCCAGTACGACGAACTTCTGCCCAAGCCTGAGAAGGCTGGAAGAAACCGAAGTTGAGCCACTTCTGCGAAACGATGAGGTCAGCCTTGTCATTAGCGGCATCCCACAGACGTTCTGCATAAGCGCGGACATCGGCCTCAGCAGGAACAGCACTTGCATGATAACCCGGCACACCAGCAGAAACGATTTCCGAATTCATGTTCTGGGTAAAGTAGAACTGGGTAGAGTGCCATACGCCATCAACGAACGCAGCCTTAGCGTCTCCCGTAGCCCAACCACGCTGATAGGCCTCAGCACGGAGGAAGTCAACCTCAGCAACGGTAACGATGGGAGAGAGCATGTTCTTGTTCTCGTAGAAGAGAGTGGAGTCGATGCGGGAGTAAACACGCTGAGCCTCGGGAAGGCTTACGTTGGTTTCCTGCTCACCAAGAGTTTCCTTAGTGGTAGAAAGACCCTTGAATTCACCAGCAGCATTCGTAGAATACATGACGGGGAGACGAGGGTCTTCAGCACCGAGAACGTCGAGCATGGCCTGAGAAGCACGGCTGTGATCCTTGTAACCATCGCGGAAGTTCTGATAATAGTTGAAACCATCGAGGTCAGGAATAGCGACGATGTTTTCGCCAGCAACCCAATCGGTGGTAGCATCGCAGGAGGCGGGGAGAGCCTTTCCAAGAACTTCCTTAATAGCAGTCTTGCCGGTCTCTACGAGATCACCCTGAGAGGCAACGCGAACTGCGGCACGGAGACGGAGAGCGTTAGCGTACTTCACCCAACGGTCAAGTTCACCCTTGTTGATGAAATCCTGCTGGGGAAGTGCGGAAGCAACGACTGTGGGAGTGTTGGCAGCAACCTGAGAGAGTTCATTGGAGAGTACTCCGAGACGGTCGATGACGTGCTTGTAGAGGTCAACATCGCTGTCATAGGAAGGATAACTGTTGACAACGTCACCGGTGATGCCGAGATATCCGGCCTTGGTGAAAGGAACAGAACCGAAAGCGTCGAGAAGTTGTGCGAGGTGGTCAAGCACGAACACTTCTGCGATGTCGCGATAAGCGAGGTTCACCTTCTTCTGATCGTCGTCAAGACTGTTGTAGGTGTTTTCAAGCACACGGAACTGAGCGAGGATACCGTAGAAGTTCTCCCAACGGTTTCCAACGTAACTATCCTGTGCCGACCACATGCTGTTGTTAGCCAAGGTGAATCCTATGGTCTGTGCATACTTACCAATGATACCATTGTCCCAAGTATACATACGCCAGTAGGAGTTGAAGGTGTACTCGCGGCCGTAGTAGAGCGTACCGGTCATGAGGCGGTCGCAAGTAACCTTTGTGGTCTGTGAAGGGTTGTCATACTTCTCCGTATAATCAGAGTCGGAGCATGCGGTAGTAAGTGCCACAACGCCACAGAGACCTGCAATAAGCGACTTTATATTTTTCATAACTTCAATTATCTGAATGAATGTTTTTATACGTTTACTTATTAGAAGCTTACGCGGAGCGATGCACCGAATGAGCGAGTGGTCGCTGAAGAGTTACCCACATACGACTGCTGCATCCAGCTTGTAGCGTCGGTAGACTCGGCATCGAAGATGGGAAGGTTCTTGTAGATGTAGAAGGGGTTACGTGCGAATACGCTGAGCGAAAGGTTCTTGCAGTGGAACTTCTCAATCAGATGCTTCGGGAAGCTGTAGCCAAGAGTGATTTCACGAACCTTGACATAGCTGTTGTCGAAGATAGAATGAGAGTAATAAGTTACGTCAGAGGGATCGTATCCACCCCAGTTGTAGGTGTAAACGTAGTACTTACCTGCAGAAACGAGCTGGGTATTCTTGGTTCCGTCTTCGCGAACACCGTCAAGGATGATACCATCGTCGTAAACCTTCTTGCCGGCAGGTGCATCAGCAACGTTGGCAATGTGTACGAGTTCGTTGGCATCGTTGACATAGTAAAGCAGACCGCCGTTCTCTACGCCACGATATTCAAGAGATTCCTTGATGGCACCACGACCCATCATGTACTGATAGGGCTGGTTCCATACGGCACCACCAACACGGAAGTCGAGAGAGATGCCGAGGGTCCACTCACGCCATGTGAGGTCGGTAGCGAAACCACCGGTGAGTTTAGGCATAGCGTTGCCAACCTTCACCCAATCATCGGTAAGTTTGTAGAGACCATCGGAGTTGATGATGTAGTTACCGTTCTCATCGGTTGCGGGAGCGAGCGAGTAGAAGTCACCCATCATGCCACCTACGTAGGAACGGAGGTAAAGCGAACCGTTATCCCAGTTCATGTGATCGATGTGGTCAACACCTTCATTCAGCTTGGTCACCTCGTTGCGGTTCCATGCGATGTTGGCGCGGAGATCCCACTTCCAGTCACCTACACGTACGGGAGTGCCGTAAACCGAGAGTTCGAAACCTTGGTTGTGCAGCTCACCGATGTTCATAAGGATGCTCTTACCACCGGCACTGTAAGGCATGGTGGTCTGAAGAATCTGGTCCTTAATGCGTGCGTTATAATAAGATGCCTCGAAGCCCAAGCGGTTGCCGAGGAACTTGCCTTCGATACCGAGCTCCCATTCGTACTTCTTTTCAGGCTTGATGAGGTTGTTACCTACAGAAGAACCGATGGCGTTGTATACATAACCGGAAGCGGAAGACTGGGTATAAGCCTGGGTAGCCTTATAGATTTCAGGGGCGTTACCTACGATACCGTAGCTGACACGTGCCTTACCATAGTTCCACCATGTGGGGCAGTTCTCTACGAGTTCGTTGAGGAGAACACTGGCGTTGATAGAAGGATAGAAGAAGCTGTTGTTGTCCTTTGCAAGGGTAGAGATTTTCTCCTGACGTACGGTACCCTCGAGGAATCCCCAACGTCCGAACTGGAAGGTAAGGGTTCCGAGCCATGCGGTCTTGAGGAAGTTCTGAACAGACTGACCACCACGTACGGTGTTCTTGGAAGCATTGAGGTTGAACCAGTTCTCAACGGTGAGACCACCATCGGTGTTGGCCCAAACATTGCTCATCTGCTCGTTGCGACCCTGCCATCCTACGTTTGCCTGCAAACCGAAGTTTTCGGTAATCTGACGGTCGAACATCAACATGATGTCACCGTAAACGATGGAGTAACGGTTGTTCTGGGTCTTGTAGTAACCGGAGTTACCGAAGGTGAGTGCCTTGTCGTTGTGTTCCTGGAGTTCGATACCTTCGAAGGTGAGGTCGGTAGCAGCGCGTCCACGGAGGGTAAGACCCTTGATGATTTCCCAACTCGGAGTTACGCTGGCGATCAAGCGGTTGTAGTCTTCATACTGCTCGCGGCCGAGGATGTTCCAGAAGTATTCGCTGACGAGAGCCTCGCAGTTGGGGTTGAATTCCCAACCTTCACTGGGATTCTCATGCTGCGAACTGCTGTACACGCGGTTCATATAGCCGGCCTTGGTGACAGCATGCTCACGAAGATAAGCGACATCATCGTAAGGACCGAACATACCACCGAAGTTCGAGGTCAGACGGGCCATACGATAAGGACGGTTCTTAACGTCCTGATGGAGGTAGTTCATGGTATAATCGAGCTTCACATTGTCGATGACATTGTAACTACCTGTCAAAGAGAAGTTGTGCTTCTTGAAACTTGAGTTATACTGGTTGGGGCGGCTGTTGAGGTAAGTATAGGAGAAACGCATGTTGCCCTTCTCGCTACCCTTGGTGATACCCACGTTGTACTGCTGGTCGAGACCGGTGCGGAACACTTCGCTCCAAGGGTTCTCGTTGATTACGTCGTAGGGACGCTGTGTGCCGTCGAAGTAGAGAAGATTCTTGCTGGAGTCGTAACGCGGACCGAAGTACTGCGTAGTTCCGGCATAAGCCATCTGACGATTGCCGTTGCGGTCGTTGCGATAATAGAAGCCGTCAGCGTCGTAGTTGCTGTTGCTCAGGCGGTTCTCGGTGAAAGTACCAGGACCGAAAGTGGTCTGATAGGTAGGCATGTAAGCCACGAAGTTACCGGTAACGCTGGCATTGAAGTCAACACCTACACCCGTTGCGCCCTTACCACTCTTGGTGGTAATCATGACAACACCGTTGGCTGCCTCAGAACCGTAAAGGGCAGATGCGGCAGCACCCTTAAGAATGCTGAGGTTCTCGATGTCCTCAGGGTTGATATCTGCGAGACCGTTGCTCTGAGTACGCTGGCTTCCCCAGTAGTCAGAGTTGTTGGTATCACCGTTATGAATGGGCACACCGTCGATGACGATGAGAGGCTGGTTGGTACCAGTAATGGATGAGAGACCACGCACATTGATGGTGATTGCACCGGCAGCACCACCAGGAGCAGTCTGGATACGTACACCGGCAGCCTTACCATAGAGGGCAGAACCGAGGTTGGGGCTGGCGGTAGTGGTGAGTTCGTCGCTCTTGATGGTCGATACGGAGTAACCGAGTTTCTTGGCATCCTTCTTGATACCCATGGCGGTTACAACGACCTCACCGAGAGCATTGTTATCCTCTTCGAGTACAATGTTGAGGGGTTGACCTTCCCATTTAACCTCCTGAGCCACATAGCCGATGAAGGAAACGCGAAGGGTCTGACCAGCCTTTACACCAGCGATGGAGAACTTACCATCGTTGTCGACCATGGCGCCTTTGGTGGTTCCCTTAACGATGACGGAAGCACCGATGAGGGGTTCGCCTGTGGCGTCGACTACAGTACCGGTAGCGGCACCGCTCTGCTGGACTATCTCAATTGTTTCAATCGGATGAGTCTCTGCGTATGCTACACCTGCGGGAAGACCCATGAGGAGCAGCATGATGCTGACAGTCTTGATACGTTTAATCATGTTTTTTGAAATATTTAAGGTATATCTTAATTGGATATCTGTCGCAAGTTTGAAGACGGATGCACAATATTCAATATTATGCATGAACATCCGTGTCAGAAAGATGACAAGAGAATGACGTTTTTCATAACTTTTCGGGGCAAATTTAGCATTTTTTGTCATTCCAACATATATTTTTGTGTCGTTTTTTTATTTATAGGTCCACATTTTCCGATTTTTATTTGAGAAGCGCCCTTTTTCGTTACAATTTTTCAAGACTTTTTCCGCAGATGTTTTTTTCGCCGCTCCGCGATTTTTTCCACATCCCACATTGCATCCGGGGATAGCATCACCCGTCATCCCCCGTTTTCAGGTTGCCAAAGGACAAAACGACAATACGTCACGAATGATGATTTACAGAAGTCTCAGCGATCAAAAGCACGGAACCTTCTGCCCCGAAGTGCCGCACTTTCAGGCTGGGAACAGCATGGTTTTTCAATCATTTTGCGGATGTCGTGAAGGTTTCATTTCCTCTCCCGGTATTTTTTTTCGTGATTTTCTCCTACACATCCTACACTTCCTGAAGAAATCGCCAGCACACATTGGGAATTTCCGTGTGTAGGATAGCGTGCGGAATGGCGGAAAAGGTGTAGGATTATCCTACACCCGGAGAAGATTTCCGTGCAAAACGGCTTACAGGACGCTTCACGAGACGGTAAAAAACATTCACGAGAATGCAAAATTTTACCGAATGACACGGCGGAAGGGCAGATTCTCCCGCCTCCCAATGCGAAAACATCAATGATTTTCAAGGTGCCTGACAAGGAGCGGGTGAGGGACATTCCTGGGATATTGGCGGGAACGAATTGTTTCGTTATAACGAGACGTCTTATCCGTATCAGGAAAGGCCGGACGGAAAACATCGGAGGTTTCCGCATAAAAGTTCCGCACATTTTGCCGTAAAGTTCAAAGGTCTCTGCCGTAAAGTTCAAAGGTATCTGCCGTAAAGTCCAGAGGTTTCGGTTGGAGATTCCGGAGGTTTTCGCCAGAAAGGTCCGAGGCCTTTGGCAGTATGACGGAAAAGGCGTTTACGGGTAGGGCCGTAAGGCACAAAAAAAAGCAAAACCTTCCTTCAAAACCGCCGGAGGATACCGGTACAATGATGAAGAAAGGTTTTGCAAGAAATGGACAAATAGGTTCCCCCAAAAACAGTCTATACAACAATAACTGTTATGTTGAACCGATTGTAGAAACCTACTTGTCAACATCATGCCATGACACTCATATATCTAATAATGACACTTGAGACACGGCAGGACGGTGTTCCGGACACCCTGACGCGCAACATCGGATGCACGGCTACGGTGCCAGGGAAGTGGAAAATCAACCGAGCGTATAGGTTTCCACGCAGGAGAAGCGCTCGCTACCCAAAGGACGGATGTCGACCCACTTGGTGGTGGCGGGGAAGAGAACGGTCTCGCCGGCCTTCAGCGTGGTGGAGTTGCCCTCAGAGTCGGTCAGTTCGGCCTGTCCTTCGTAGCAGATGAGGATGGCGAAGGAGTCAACCTCGGTGTAATCTGCGCGGAGAGGCTCCGTAAGATGGTAGACGGAGGTGGTGAACTGCGGACAACTCTCAAGGAGGACACGGCAGTTCTCGCGGTCTTCGTAGTGGGTCCGGTAGTCTTCCTTGCTCTTGAAGTTGAGGGCTTCGCGTGCTTCGGCCGTATGGAGTTGGCGCAGGTTGCCCTGGGCATCGCGGCGGTTGAAGTCGTAGACGCGGTATGTGAGGTCGGAACTCTGCTGAACCTCGATGATAAGGTTGCCTTTTCCGATGCTGTGGATCTGACCTGCGGGAATGAAGAAGCAGTCGCCCACCTTGGTTTCATAGCGTGCCATGACGTCCTCCAGACGGTTTTCCGCCATCACCTTGTCGTATTCCTCAACGGTAAGGTCGCGGTTGAAACCGCTGTAAAGCGTTGCTCCGGGGTGTGCGCCCACGAGATACCACATCTCGGTCTTGCCAAACGGCTTGCCGGCTACACGCTGTGCCATGGCATCATCGGGATGTACCTGAATGCTAAGGGCATCATCGGCAGAAATGAACTTGATAAGGAGGGGGAAATTGCTGCCGTTTACCTCGAAATTCTTCTTGCCTACGAAGTCGGCACCAAACTTTTCGATGAGTTGACGGAGGGTCCATCCGTCATATTCGCCACCGACTACAGGCGTTTCGTCGCCGGGAACGCCACTGACTTCCCAACTTTCGCCGATGGTATCTACGCCCTCGATGTGCTTGAGGGCTACAATGTCTTTGCCGCCCCAGAGGGGAGACTTCATAACTTCCTTGAATTTGAACATGGTATATTGAGTTTTAGGTGATTCGTTGTTTTGTCGAGGAAGGACTTTTCCGCCGGAAAACCTTCCGCTGACATCGAGGCATCTTGCCGATTGCACCGGAACCTTTCACTGATATTGCCGGGAAATCTTAGCGTTTACCTCCCGTCATCTTAGCGACCATTTCGGATTTTCGGACGGGCAGTACCGATGTGCGTCATGAACGTTGTGGGAATTTCTCACGGCATCCGCCGAAAACATTACGGATTCCGCATCTGTTCCGGTCAAATCCTTTTAGGATTTCCTGTAAACATTACAGAAATCCCTTGCATCCTCTATGGTTTTCCGACCTCGGAAGGACGGCGGAGGGAATGCCGGAAACGGCTATTCGTCCTCATCATCGAAGTCGAAATCGTCATCGAAGAAGAGGGGTGTCTGTCCGGCATAGTCGTCGATGGCGCGGCGGTCCTTCTTGGTAGGACGTCCGGTGCCCCTTGCACGGTCGACGAAACCACTGATGCGCGCCATCTCAAGGATTTCATATTGCTCGGAAGGAGTGACGTTTTCCAGAATATCCGGCAGGAGTTTTGCCCCGACACGCTTCTCTATGGGTTGGAGAACACGGAAGGAATAGGTGACAGGAGCCTTTCTTACTCCCACGGTATCGCCCGCCTTCACCGTCCGCGAGGGCTTTACCAGCGCTCCATTGATGGTGATACGTCCGTTTTTGCAGGCATCGGTGGCAAGCGAACGCGTCTTATAGATGCGCGCCGCCCACAACCATTTATCTATTCTGGCTTCTGTTTGCGCCATATTTTTTTGCAAATGTGCGAAATTAAGGTAGGTTCTACAAATTACAATCGTCAGGTCCTGTGGTAATTACTCAGATTACGTTTTGTCAGCCTGCGGGCCTTTTCCCGCATAGGGACAGACACGACATCCGGCAAGACCAATTGACAGCATCAGGCCACTCCATGTCATCCAGCCACATGGCACGCCATCCGCATTCATACCGATGGCGAAATCCGCCCGGGGATAACGGCGATTCGCGATGGTTTCACCTGAGACTGGTGCATCGGCATCAGCCGTCACGCCCTCAAAGCGTGCTGTATTCGCGGCTGTAGCGCAGGCACTGCTCGTCGAAGGCTTCGGTATAGGAAACGGTGACGTCGGTGATTCCGCCCTCAGCGTTGCGCACGGCATGGTAAGAAGGATTGATGAATCCTTTGTAAGGCCGGAGATTCAGGCGGCGATAGCGGTCCAAGACCTCGGCATGAAGGGCATCATCGATGGCAACCCCGTAGGTTTCCACCAGATTTCGTGCCGCTTCGTAGTCGCCCTCGCTGCGGATGCGCTGCACCTCGGCAAGCAGACGACCGAAAAGGCGTTGAAGTCCCGCGTAATCATTGACGCGCAAATAGGTTTTATTGCCGATGTTCACGATTTCCGCCTCCCTTTCCGTCGCGTGTTCCAGCACCCAATGTGCTATAAGGGCACGGTTACGCATGTGCGCCTCCTCGATGGTAGCACCGCGCGAGATGCGAACAAGTTGGGTGAGGGCACCGTTCATGAGGTAGGTGTAGTACTGGCTTTTGTAAGCCTCGGCATCGGGGAGCAGCCCCAGTTCCACCAACTTTCCGGACCCCATATAGTAGAGTGCGAAAAGGTCGGCACGGGCCTCCTCGATGGTGGATGCGTGGGCTTTGAGGGCATCGGCGCTGACTCCCGGAAGGAGTTGTCCGGAACCGTGGCCAAGACATTCGTGGAGATCGGTATGGAGATTGTCGCCGACAGGACCGTAAGTGCGGATCATCTGGCGGGTGACATCGTCGATGACGAACTCCTCGAGCATGCCGCTGCCCTGGGAAGCACAGTTGTAAGCATCGGTGAAATTGCCGATTGTCACGCTCTTCGAGCCGTGGTCGCGACGCACCCAATCGCTGTTCGGAAGATTGATGCCGATGGCTGTGGAGGGATAAAGGTCGCCTGCGATGATGGCGGCTTGGATGACTTTGGCACTGATGCCGCGGCATACGGACTTGCGGAACCGCGCATCGATGGGACTGTGGTCCTCAAACCACTGGGCATTGTCGGCAAGAATGCGCGTACGGCGCGTGGCTTCCTCGTCACGGAAGTTGACGATGCTCTCCCAACTGCCCTTGAATCCCAAAGGATCACCATAGGTTTCGGTGAATCCGTTGACGAAATCCACCTGGCTTTCCGTATCTTCGAGCCACGCGATGGAGTATTCGTCGAAGGTCAACAGGGAACCTGTGGTATAGAAGTCTATGAGCAGACGGATGACCTGCCGCTGACTGTCGCTCTCGGCATACGGCAAGGCATCTTCAAGATGCCGGACAATCCTGCGGATGGCGGCACCATAGAGCCCGCCGATCCGGCACACATTCTCCCGCAATGTTCCGTCATCGCCGCGTTCGAGGCGGCTGTTCAGACCTATCTGAGGCGGACATTCCGGCGGTGTGGTGAGGGCGGCGCGCTGACGGGCATAGAAGTCTTCCGCCTCACGCTGGGTGATTCCGTCGGCATAATAGTTGTTGGAGGAAGTGAGCAGCAGGTCCTCGCCATCACGTTGGTTGCACCGGCAGGCGTCGGCAGCGGCATCGAAGATGTAGTCCACCAACGGACGGTCATAGGAAATGCCGTAACGGCGGAGGGCATCCTCCATCCATTCCCTGGAGCATCCGGGAAGGAATTTCATGCAAGCGTAGTGATGGTGCGGTCCATGTGAGAACCAAAACCGCTTCATGTACTCCGCAAAGGCCTCACGTTCACGGACTTCCGCGCCTTCCACCCCGGCGACGCCGTCGGATTTGAGCGCCATATAGAGCGCCTCGAGCAACCGGCGCAGGGCGAGATTGCGGGCACCGTTCTGGTCATAAAGGATGTCGCGCCCTGCAAGTGCGGCTTCCGAAAGATGATAGATAAGGGTCTTCTGCCGCAGGCTGAGGAATTCGAAACCCTCGACACGGTAACGGAGAAGTTGTATATCGGCGAATTTCTCGTCGGAATATGAAAATTCGTTGGATTCTATCCTTAGTTTTCCCGTCATAACATAACGAAATTGCGTTTCACTTGTTTTCGTTCTGCACGTTTGGCTTAGCGAAAACGTTGATAAGGAGTTGTTCAATCTGGGGTTCCAGCGGAGCGACGCCATCGTTGAGGATGATGGTGTGGGAGCGCGACTGCCGCTCTTCGTCATCCATCTGCATGTCGATCCACCGCTGGGCGACGGCTCGTTCGCAACCATCGCGCAACTGAATGCGGCGCAAACGCTCTTCAAGGGGGCACGACACGCAGACAATCCGGTCGACAAGACGGTGGAAACCGCTCTCGAAAAGGATGGCACACTCCATCCATTCCTTGCCACTGCGGAGAAAATCCCTTGCCACACGCGGGTGGACAATGGCATTGACGCGGGCGACCGCCTGTGGTCCTTGCTGCATATACGCCCTGAGCACGGGTTTATTGAGGATGGGCTCCGGTGCATGAGCGGAAGTTGACGGCGAGGGTTCGGGAGATGGCAGATAGACGTCCGGACCTACGAGCGCCGACAGTTCGGCCCGCACCTCGGCATCATGGGTGATGATGCGCCGGGCTTCGGCATCGCAGTTGTAAATTTCAATGCCCCGGGCCTCGAGCAGCCGGCATACATGGCTCTTTCCGGCACCGATGCCGCCGATAATGGCCGTCTTCATGATGGATTGCTGTGTTTTCAGGATAGGGGAAAAGGCTGGATTCGCCCACGGATGCCAAACGTTGGCAGCATGAAAACGTGGAACTTCGTTCTTCGTTTTCTCGCCATGGCAGCATGGAAGATATGCCCACATGCTTATGTTCCACCCTTCCGGATTATCGGAAAAGCGGGGAAAACGGAGCAAGGGAGGGATGGCTATTCTCCCGTTTCCTCGATGATGAATTCCACCTCGCCGGGCTTTATGCGGGCATGCTGTACACCGACGGGGAGCGACTTCAAGCGGAGGGGGCAACGGTTATCGCTGTCCTCGAGCAGTTCCTCGTAGTTCAGCACGATGGTGAACGACTCCTCGTTGATGTCCTTGTACTGTCTGGTGCCGACAAGGAAGGTGACATCGACCTTCGCGGGGAAGGTTCGCAACGTCTTTCCTGCGGGGAAGTTCACACCACGTACAGGCACGCTCACCGTTTTCTCCACCATCCGGTCGGCATAGACGGTAAGTGTCGCACCGCTCTTGTCGAACTTCGCGCCCTTGACCTTCTGGAATTCCACATTGACGATGGTGGTGTCGGTAAGATTGTCCAATGCTACCGGCACGATATAGGCGCCCGTGATGGTGTCAATCACGTTCTTCGAGGCATAAACCTGCACACGGCGCGGCGAAAGTTCGGAGGCGATGATATGATACGACGAATCAGCGCTGACACTACCCTGGAAAATGACGTTCACCCACTTCGACTGTCCATAGTTATAATAGAAGTCTATGGTATCGGGACGGCAGGAAACGACCTCGGTAGAACTCTGCAACGAGGCCAAAACCGGCTTGATAAGGTTCGGAGTGAACAAACGGACGTGTCCCGAAGGTGTGGCAACGTTGTTCCAATCGATGGTGACGCGGAAGTTTTTCCTGTACTTATAATTGAGGAGAGTAAAAACCTCGTCCTTCAATTTCAGGGAAAGTTTGCGCGGCGGTTCTGTAGTTATCACCACATTGTTCGGAACCCCCACCAGATTTACGTCCACATCGAACTCCTCTTCACGGACTTCCTTACCGGCAGTGAAGACCCAAAAGATGGAGGAAAGGACAAGAAAAAAGAAAAACACGAGCAACTGCCTGTTCCATATACGGGACAGGTAGCCGCTCGTGCGGGACATAATATGTTTCAAACGATTCATATTGGGCGGAAGTTGCAGCCGTTATGAATTAGCATTATGATAAAGGTGGACGCGGGACGCTACAACGTCCGCTCTGAACTGCGGAATTTCTTCACGGATTCTGTCATCTGTCCGGAGTGAGGCGCGGGGAAAAGGCCAGCGGCGTTCCGGACATCGGCTGTAAGAATGCAGCAATCCGCCGGTTCCCCTGCCAAATGTCCGACAAGCGGAGCGGAGAGAAAAGCCCACTTGCCATCGTCCGATATTTGGCGGACGCGGAACAATCCACACCCTTTCATTGGTGCGGAGCCTTCGTCAACCGACAGAATGTCCGGTGAATGGTCCCGTGTGTCAGGCCTGCTGTCCGGCAGGAGTGCCGAGGGGAACGATGGCGCTCTTCTCGAATGTCAGTTCCACGCCGGTAGCAACTTTGAGAACGATGGTATTATCGCTGATGGATTTGATGGTTCCGTGCAGACCTCCAATGGTGATAACGTCCTGTCCGACAGTGAGAGAGTTGCGGAATTTCTGGATTTCCTTCTGCTTTTTCTGCTGAGGACGGATCATGAAGAAGTAGACAATGACGAAAAGTACCACCATCATCAGAATGGTGGGAAGCATGCTCTGCTGTCCATTGGCGGACTGAAGAAGAGTGATCATGGGAATTTACTTGTTATTTTTGAAAATGATTGATATTATACATGTCTGTGTGTCGTAAATCCGGCACGAAAATTCGGAAGAATGCATAAGCATTACCGTGAATCCGCCCTGAAAGAGCGGTTGAATGCGTGCCTGTTGCCGTTCATCCAATCCGAAAGTACGGAAGGATTCGCTGCCAAAAGGCGACATCGCGGCACGAAAGGAGCGCGTTTTCACACACCGCATCCAGAGTCCTTGCACTTTATACGCCACGCCAGGCTTGCCCGACTTCCGCCTACCGCGTGACATGACATGGTGACGGACAAGGCACATCCCCTTTGTTTGATAAAGCGCAGTCCCTTATATGACAAGGCATACACCATCATTCGGCAAGACGTACACCATTATATCCAGGGAACACTACATTACAATACATGAAATACTCCATTAGAATACAGGACGTACTACACATATAATAATTACGCGCGCGCAAAAAAAACGGATGGAAAGACGGGGATGAGGATTGATGTTCAGGGTCCTTTTATTTGTGGATGCCAACCATCTTAGCCGTAAATGACGGTCCTTTCATTTGTGGATGACAAACCTCTTAGCCGCAAATGACGATCATTTCATTTATGGATGACGCCCTTCTCCTGCAACTGTCGGGTAATGTTGTTGAGCATACCATTGACATACTTGTAGGAATTCGGGGTGGAATACACTTTGGCGATGTCAATATATTCGCTGAAAGTCACGTTAAGCGGGATGGAAGGGAAGGCAATGATTTCGGAAATGGCAATCTGCATGATGATGACATCCATGAAAGCCATGCGCGAAATGTCCCAGTTACGGCTGGCATGCTCCATCATTCCGCGGATTTCATCGCAATTCTCGATGGTCGTGATGAAGAGTGTGCGGGCGAACTCATGGTCCTCCTTGGCATTATATGCGGGGAGGAGGGGCTGGTCGGCACCATTTTCGGGGGCGAAACGTTTGATGGTTTTGAGCACGAAACTGTCGATGATTTCCTTATCATCGTTCCAATAGAGCGAGATGTCCTCCAAAACAGGGGCGAAATCCTCGTTGTTGACCACGAATTTCTTGTAAAGTTTACGCACGAGTTCGCGGTCGTCCTCATAATCGCGGTGAGAACGGTCGGCATAATCGCCGAAGACATCGTCATCAGTCCAATTCGTATAGATGCGTTTCACAAAGGCTTCCTCGCTGGTCCACCTGAATTTCTGTTTGCTTTCCCATTCAATGAGTGCGGTATTCTGGGCCAACTGCTGAAGGAAACGGTTTTCCGTAATGAGCACATCAGCCTCAGCAGGACGCAAACCCGAACGTTCGCGCACACCCACCTTGTATTGGGCGATGCGGTGTATCTCAAGAAGAAACGCGAGAAGCGTCAGGTAGAGGTCGTAAGATTTGTTAAGACTGTAATCAAGTTCCGTCAAGGCTACCTCCGTAGTCTTGCCTTCGTTGTGATAGTAGGCGTAAATGAGTTGCACTACTTTGAGACGGATTAAAGCTCTATTGATCATAATAGCGTCTTTTTGTTCCCCTTTGGGAATGAGAAAAAGGTGTTTTTGCAAAAACTGTCTGTGCGGCAAAATTACAAAAATCCGACGAGGAGCACAAAAGTTTGCGCTTTTTTTTGTCATTCCTAATATACATCGTATTAAAATACACTCTGAAGATGAAAATTTAGAGCGTAAAAATTTGCACGCTCTTCAAATTCGTCGTTCCTTTGCAGCAACTTCGCGAGAAGTTTTTTCGGAAACAAGATCATTCAAACAGCAAACCAACATTACATGATACGGTGAAAGCCAAGAGGCACAAGTCACCATTTTTCAATAAAAACTATGCAGACCGAAAAAAAGACCAACCGCACATGGGTTCCCGAAGCCATGCTTTACAGCAAGACAATCAAGGCCGGACGCCGTGTGTATTATATCGATGTCAAGCAGGATAGTAAGGACGAATACTATCTTTCCATCACAGAAAGCAAGCGCACCCAGGAGGGAAGTGAGAACAGCGCTCCGGTTTTCGAGAAACATAAAATCTTCCTTTATCGCGAAGACATCGTTGCTTTCCTCGACGCTTTCACCGATGCTGCACAATATATCAGCAACCGCAAGCCCCTGACACCGCACGAATACCATAAAGAGGGCGAAGCGACAGGCGAAAATGTCAAAACAGACGTCAACGGAGATTTTGACGTTGAATTTTAATTCCTCCGTTTGAATATTCGCCGGGCACTTAGTAAATTTGCGCCCGATTTGCAATCTATCAAGGCATTCCTCCGTAGAATGCCCCACGTGTGATGGCGAATTAAGCCGGTTCGCCCCGATTTTTCTCGCGCAAAAACGCATTTTCCTTTGCGCAATGATTAGGAGGGGCGCACAAAAACATCCACTTAATTTAGAGTAACACATCTAAAAACAAAATGAAAAGTATTTCTATCAGCGGTCAACTCCGCAGCGATCTTGGCAAGAAGGCTTCCAAGATGTATCGCGCCCAGGGCCTCGTTCCCTGCGTAATGTACGGTGAGAACAAGGACGAGCAGGGCAATCCCGTTGCCACTCACTTCCTCGTTTCCAACAAGGAAATCGACAAGTGCGTCTACACTCCCCACATCTATCTCGTAAACATCAACATCGACGGCGTTGAGCACAAGGCTGTGATGCGCGAAATCCAGTTCCACCCCGTTAAGGACAACGTCATCCACGTTGATTTCTTCGAGGTTACCGATGAGAAGCCCATCGTTATGGGTGTTCCCGTCGCTCCTCAGGGTCTTGCAGCTGGTGTACGTGCCGGTGGTAAGTTGGTGACCATGGTCCGCAAACTCAATGTTCGCGCTCCCTACACCGCCATCCCCGAGAAACTCGTCATCGATGTTACCAACCTTGAACTCGGCAAGAGCATCAAGTGTGGCGAACTTTCCTTCGAAGGTCTCGAACTCGTTACCCCCAAGGAGGTTGTCGTTGTCAGCGTTCAGATGACACGTGCCGCCCGTGGTGCCGCTGCTGCTGCCGCCGCTGCCAAATAAAACAGCATAGACAGCGCAACACTGTCTCACAGTTGATAAGAAACAAGTGCCAACGTGTCACGCTCCACTTCTACGTCGGAGATTGCACGTTGGCACTTTTTCTTTTCAGAAACGGAAAGGAAAGGACGGAACCTTCGCGGCAGCGATTCCGGACCCTGAACGCGTTTCCGCACAAAACCACCTGGCATCCATGCTCACATCTCTGAAAAACTGGCTCAAACGCATGTGCTGTCACTGCGAAAAAGCCGAAAAAAATATCGAAGAACCAATGTTTCTGATTGTAGGACTGGGAAACATCGGCGCAGAATACGCCGACACAAGACACAACATGGGCTTCATGGTTGTGGACAAACTTGCCGCTGACGCCGGAGCATCCTGGGAAGACCGCCGATATGGCTTTGTCACAACCATCCGTGTCAAAAACCAGCAACTCCTGTTGCTCAAACCCTCCACTTATATGAATCTCTCCGGAAATGCCGTACGCTACTGGCTGAAGGAGAAGAAAATCGACGTCAACCAACTGCTCGTCATCAGCGACGACCTGGCACTTCCCTTCGGAACCCTCCGTATGAAACCCTCAGGAAGCGAGGGCGGACACAACGGACTGCGGCACATCACGCAGATTTTGGGGACACAACAGTACGCCCGTCTGCGCTTCGGCATCGGAAACGACTTCGCACGAGGCGGACAAGTGGACTTTGTCCTCGGCGGTTTCACCACCGAAGAGCGCGAGAAGATGGACGAACGGCTGTCCACGGCGGCCGACTTTGTCCGCTGCTATGCCCTCGAAGGCCTGCAACGTGCCATGAACAAATACAACGGCAAATGAGTCTTCCCCCGGCAAACCGCCTGATGCCATGCCCCCCGTTGCCCGTCATGGTTTGCCGGAATACCGTATAGGACACTGGAATCCGCAACGCTCTGCAAAAGATTTCCCCACTGCTTTCCGAGGAATCCCCAACGGACCTTATAGCATTCTTACCTATTTCCGGGGAATCCCTTCCCGCTCTCTCTGGAGGGCTCTCCCCTATTTCCAAGAACATCTCCCGAATTTCCAAAGGTTTTCTCCCGGATTTCCCTTGACAGTTCCCGCCGGAAATGTTCCGTGGATTTTCATCATCGCCCGCCTGACCTCCGCTCTCCTGACGCCACGGCAGCATCCTTTCTTCTGAAAACAATGAAACCCAGCCACTTCCTTATCCGCCTTTTCTATCTGCTGATGTCGGTCTTTCTCATCGGCCGCATCATTTTCATGCTATACAACATCGCATTCTGCGACTATGGCATGTGGGATGTCGTGTGCGCATGGTGGAACGGTCTCTTCCAGGATATTGTCGTTACCAGCGCCGCCCTCGCCTTTCCCGCCCTGCTTTCCCTGTTCCCTATCCGCCATCTCCGGCGGTGGCTGGCACCCTATTATCTGCTGATGTCTGCCCTCATCGTGGTATTGATTACGGCAGACACCGTGATGTATGAATACTGGCACTTCAAACTCAATGCCGTCATCCTCTCGTATGCAGCATATCCCGAAGGAGCCTCCAGCAGCGTATCGCTCTACTATCTCATCAGCCGCATCGGATGTGGCGTGCTGGGAACGCTGGCACTTACCGCACTTTCGCTGTACTTCACCCCCGACCAACCGTCAACTCCCGACCGCTACAGGCCACGTTCCAGGGCAAAAGGCATAGAATGGCAGACACCAGCCATTGTGGTTTTCGCCTTCGTCATGCTGGCATCGACGGTCGAAGAGGGCACAGCCTACTGGAATCAGCGGCTCTTTCTGAACCATTCGGCGGCAAATCCCGTCTACGCCTTCTTCTCTTCGTTCCACACCCGCCCCTATCACGACCGCTATATCAGCATGGAGGAAGACGACTGCGCGCGGATTTTCAGCGGTCTCTACGATGTCGAGGGGGAAAACACCGACACATTGCTGCGTTCCGAACGGCCGGACATCATGATTGTCCTGCTTGAAAGTTTCGGAAGTCCGTTCGTCAAGACTCTCGGTGGGGCAAATGTCGATGCACGCATGGAGGAATTCATCCCCGAAAGCATCTATTGGGAAAACTATTACAGCAGTTCCTTCCGCACCGACCGCGCCATCGTCAGCACCCTGTCGGGCTGGATTTCATATCCCGACCTCGGACTGATGACGCATACCGAGGTCCACGACAGCCTGCCGTCCCTGGCACATTCCCTGAAGAAAGCCGGTTACAGCAGCCCGAAATACCTGTATCACGGCCCGATGACAAACATGGGAAAGGGCGAATTCCTCCGCGACACCGGATTCGAATGCTGCGATATGTACACGTTTCCCGAAGTTCCCCTCGACTGTTCATGGGGGGCTCACGACCGTGTCTCCGCCATCGAGGCGGCAACCCTGATGGCCTCACCCTCAGAACAGCCCAAATTCGTGGTGTGGCAGACGATTTCGAGCCACGAACCGTGGATTGTCCCCGAAAAACGTTTTGACGATCCCGTGCTGAACGCCTTTGCCTACACCGATGCAGCATTGGGCGACCTCGTGGACAGTCTGAAACATAGCGGCGTCTGGGACAACCTGCTGCTCGTCGTTCTCCCCGACCACGGCTATCTCTACGGGCAGTCCTATGAGGACGAAGCCTACTTCCATGCCCCGATGCTTTGGATGGGCGGTGCGATAAAGGAGCCACGGCGCATGCAGGTGCTGATGAACCAGAGCGACATCGCCGCCACGCTGCTGGCGCAACTGCAACTTCCGCACAACGAGTTCCGCTGGAGCCGCAACGTTCTCTCCGAAGGTTATGTCCGTCCCTTCGTATATTCCACCTTCCCCTCAGGATTCCTTTACCGCGACGCCACAGGAACGACCATCTTCGACACCGGTGCCGAAAGGGTTATCACGCAGCACGACCGCGGAAAGGCCGCCGAATACGGACCGCAGGCAGGGACCTCGGGGCACGGACACCAGCGCACACAACGCGGAAAGGCCATATTGCAGACATCGTACGACGAATTGTGGCCGACCCTTCACCGATAAGTTCTCCCCATCCTTGCTATGCTACACATCAGAAAAATCCTATTCCTCCTGGCCACCGCCCTGCCCTTCGCCGCCACGGCACAGACCACCTTCGACCACAGGTTCGGAAGCGAGGACTACCGTCAGGACACAACGCGCGTGAAAACCCTCGGCCTGAAAGTCGGGGCATTGGCATTCTTCAAGGACAACGAGTACGACGGCAATGTCGTCAAGGGGTATTCCCTCCCGGGATTCCGCCTGCAACCTCGGCTGACCTACCTTCCTATCCGCGAGATCACGCTGGAACTCGGCGCACACGCCACCGTCTATGAGGGGGCGAACAAGTATCCTTCGTACGTTTTCAACGACATCGCCCAATGGAAAGGCAGCCAATATCAGCACGGCGCACACGCACTTCCCTTCTTCCGCGCCACGGCTCATCTGCAACGTCCGGGGAAAGGTCTGACGACATTGGTGGTCGGCGACATCTACGGAGGCGCCACTCACCACCTGCCGTTGCCGCTCTACAACCCCGAACTCCTGCTTACCGACGACCCCGAAGCCGGTGCCCAGGTCATCGCCGACCGCAAACACTGGCACAGCGACGTGTGGATCAACTGGCAAAGTTACATCTTTGAAGAGGCAACCCACCAGGAGGCTTTCACCGTGGGATGGGCACAACAGGTCAGTCTGCTCCGTCGTTCTGCGGAAAGAAAGGGGACACACACCCTGCTGCTGCCCGTAAACCTGCTCATACAACACCGTGGCGGAGAGCAGGATGCCACCGACATGGGGGTGCAAACCATTGCAAACGCCTCGGCAGGGCTCCGTTGGGAATACGCCGTGCGGCGCAATAACGGCATCACGGCAGCGCACGCCGAGGTCAGCGCACTGACGGCCTTGCAGCAAAGCGGCGACCTCTGGCCCTTCGACTCCGGCATCGGACTATGGGGAAACGCATCGTTGACCCTCAACCACGACCTTGTCCTCACCGCAGGCATCTTCCATGCCGCCGACTTCTGTTCGCTCTACGGCAGCCCATATTTCGGAACCCTCAGCCTGAAACACCCCGGTGCGCGCTTCGAAAGGATGACGACGGGATACCTGAGTGCGGAATATTCCAAGGCTTTCGCCAACGATGCCTACATCATCGGCGCAAAAGCCAACGTGTACCTCAACGCCTGCGGCGCACTTCACTACCCTTCGGCGGAAATTCAGGATGAAAACGCATCGGCGACAGCGGAAAAAACGGATGCCGCACGCTTCCGTCAGCCCTTCTCCTTCGGGGTCTATTTCCGCGTCAACCCCGAATTTGTCCTCAAACGTTTCAAACGCTGAACACCGGACATTCCCAAAAATCCGGCGTGTTTTTCAGCCGGCGGCATACCCGTAAGGCGTACGCTGCCCTTCTGGCACCGGACCTTCCACATCACCGACCCGCATTTCCTACCAGCATAGCGCGGCGGTCTCCACCCCACTTCACGGGATATGGAGACCGCCGCGTTTTCTTTTCCCCCACCCCCTCACAACAGATTTTCCGGCAGGAAGCGGTGATGGCGTTAAAAGGGAGGCGGAGGCTTTGTTCAAGGTTATGCGCACGCCCGTTTTCGTCCGCCTGCCCTCCATGGAAAAACATCCGCACTTTCCCCTCGAATATTCGGAACTTTCCAACGCAAACCCCGGCACTTTCCAGCACGAAGTTCCGAGGTTTGCGCGCGCGTATATGGAAGATGTGAAAGATTGGGCGAACCCTCACCGAAGAGCATGGCGCCCCACCGTTCCGGACGCCCCATCACCGCCTAAAAAGACACCGCCTCCGCAACCTCCCTTCCCCGTCCGATTTTGGGGAATGCGACACACAAATCAGGTATTGCACGGCACAGAAGGCCGGGAAATACCCCACTTTTTTACTGAAATTATAGTATGGACACGGATATTACAGGACATCCGGTGTCCAAAAATCAGCAAATTTAGGTATTGCCGTGGCGTGAAAAACGGCGTAATTTTGCACAAAATTTTCAAAGAAGTACAAAAAAAGCAGTTAAATATGTTTAGAAAAGCAGTCATAACACTTGTGACCTTACTACCGTGTTCCGCAATGCTTGCCTCCGCACAGACGGCAGAAGAGCCGGCAGTCTTCACGAAATCCGACAGCATTTCATTGGTGCAGATGAAGAAGAAGACATCGGCCTGGGACCGGCTTCACGTCGGCGGTTATGGCGAGGTCGCCTTTTCGCGAAACTTTTACAGCGACAACTACCTGAGATACTCCGACCCCGGCAAGTACAAAGGCAGCCATGGCCGCTTCGATTTGCCGCATGTGGTGGTTTATCTGGGCTATGATTTCGGCAAAGGTTGGTCGCTCTCATCGGAAATCGAGTTCGAACATGGCGGCGCGGAATCCGCAGTTGAGATAGAAACTGAGGAGGCCGGAGAATACGAAAGCGAGATTGAACGCGGTGGTGAGGTTGCTCTTGAGCAGTTCTACCTCCAAAAGGTATTCTTCCCGCAACTGAAACTCCGCGCGGGAATGCAGGTCGTTCCGGTAGGAGGGACGAACGCCCACCACGAGCCGAACCAGTTCTTCGGCGTCTACCGCCCCGAGGGTGAGAACACCATCATGCCGTGTACGTGGCACGAAATCTCGGTCTCCCTCTCAGGCCGTGCGGGCAACTGGTCGTACATGGCCATGTTCCTCCCGGGCCTCGATTCCGAACGTTTCGGCAACCAATCGTGGATTCACGACGGCTCGGCATCGCCCTTCGAGTTCAAGATTGCGAACAACTACGCCTTTGCCGGCCGAATCGACAATTACAGCGTCAAAGGTTTGCGGCTTGGACTGAGCGGCTACGTCGGAAATTCGTTCAGGAACACCCTCTATCCTACCGATTCCGACAAGAACAAAGGCATTCACGGCAGGGTGTCCATAGCGTCGTTCGACTTCAAATATGAGAACTTCGGGCTGCTGGCGCGCGGAAGTTTCGACTGGGGACATCTCAGCGACGCGGCGCATATCAGCAAGTTCAACATCTCGATGTCGAAGAATTCCACATCGAAACGCCAGGAGGTGGCATCGGACGCCATTGCCGCCGGCATCGAGGCAGGCTACAACATCTTCGCCCCCATGCAGAAGATGAAGCAATCCGGACAGAAGTTCTATGTCTTCGGCCGCTACGATTACTACGACCCCATGGCGAAGATGGAAAGCGGAACATCGCTGAAATGGTGCAAAAGGAGCAAAATATCGGCAGGTTTCAACTGGATGCCCATCTCGCAGATTATCGTCAAAGGGGATTATTCGTACAGCATTCTCGACAAGAAGTACAACAACGAACCCTCCATCAACATCGGCATCGCCTACGTAGGTTGGTTCAAATAGGAAAACCATCAACAACACTTTACCCGTAAAACGACAACATCAAACATTGCGGTGTTAAAACTTATATCATAGTATCTACACCCTGTCCAAAACCCAAACCTTATGAAAATCTCAAAACTTCTTCTGCTCGGCGCTGTTGCACTGTTCGTTTCAAGTTGCTCCGAGAACGACGATACGACGCCGGAAGACCTTTCCACGAAAGAACTGGTACTCAAAGCCGCAACAAACGATTATGTAGAGAACACCGTGCTTCCTACGTATTCCGCCATGTCGGACGCCACCATTCTCCTGCGCAACCTTTGCTATACGATTCAGGAAAAGCATGCCGCCGCAACGCTTACCGTCAACGATGTCGAGGCGGCCGGCAAAGCCTGGAAGGAAGCGCGCAAGAACTGGGAACTCTCGGAGGCGTTCCTCTTCGGACCGGCAGCAAACCATAACATCGACCCGCACATCGATTCCTGGCCCCTTGACAAGGCGGCGATGGACAATCTGCTCGTGCAAATCCGCAACGGCAACCCCTGGTCGCTGGAAAACAACGGCGGTTACGGCCTCATTGGCTTCCACTCCGTTGAATATATGCTCTTCGAACTGAGCGAAGACGGCAACACCGCCCTGACGCACTCCACCGACTACACCCCCGAAGAACTGGAATATCTTGTAGCAGTAGCGGAAGACCTGTGCCAACAGTGCGTATGCCTGGAGGCCTGCTGGGCGGGAACGGACAACATTTCCGCCGAAAAACAGCAGATTCTTGAGGACGCCGACCTCGACTATGGTGAGGCATACGGATGGGAAATGATGAACGCCGGACAGCCCGGATCGCGGTTCAAGACGTATCAGGAAGCGGCGGAAGAGATCATCCAGGGCTGCATCGACATCGCCGATGAGGTGGGAAACACCAAGATCGGACGCCCTCACATCGGTTCTTCACAGGAAGATAAGAACTACATTGAATCGCCCTATTCGCTGAATTCCATCGAGGATTTCGCCGACAACATCCGTTCCATCCGCAACGCATACCTCGGAAGCAATTCCGGCGACGCGTCGGTCAGCGACTATATCAAGGAGGTTAACCCGGAAGTTGACGCGGAAGTGAGAAGCGCCATTACGAACGCCATATCCGCTATCGAGGCCATTCCGGAACCGTTTGCGAAGAATGCTACCGAAACGCTTGCAGAAACCGCCATGAAGGCCGCAGGTGAGACGCTCGTAGCAGCCCTCGAAAAAGCAAATTCTGTAATCACACGCGACTAAAAGACCATGAAAAAGACAAGGAATTTCTTCAAATTCGCCTTCTTCTCCTGCATGGCTCTCGCCACAGCATCCTGCTCGGAAGACGAGATTACCGACGATATCGTTCCGGACGAGGCGAACCTGCCGGAATGGTTTTACGCAGGTGGCGAACTCGGAACCACACTGTTGAGCACCAGCAATGTGTTCGAACAGCCCGCACCCGCCGTTGAAGAACAGGGACTTTACCAATCTTTCAAGAACGGAGAGGCACTGTTTGAGAAACCTTTCATGACCAATCAGACGGGCGTGCGCTCCGGTCTCGGCCCGGTGTACATAAGAACCTCGTGCCAACACTGCCATCCCAACTACGGACATGGAACAAGACTTCCGGAAGGTGCCTTCAACACCAACGACATCGGCAACGGATGCCTGCTGGTAGTCTACAATCCCGAGACCGAAGGCTACGTTCCCTGGCTGTCGGGTATGCCGCAAACCCATGCGGTAGCGCCTTTCAAGGCACCGCTCGACGAGTCGAAAACCATGGTAACATGGGTGGATGCCACCGATGAGTGGAACAACCGCTTTGACGATGGCGAGGAGTATGAACTGCAATATCCCGAAGTTTCGATACCCCGCGAGGCAATTTACGTCGTAAACCAGGGCTACCAACTCCCCTCGGACTACGAGGTGAAACTTGAATCCACCATCGGTGTGTACGGAACCGGCCTGCTCGACGCCATCACAGAAGACGATCTCCTCGCCCAATACCGCAAGGAAGAGGCGGATGGTCTGATGCCGAACGGACTGAACACCGCATTCTTTGCCAACGGCAACTGGAATTCGATGTATGCCAACAGCCTTCAAGGCGACGGGACAAAGTATGTGCGCCGCTACACCTACGCCCTTTCACGCGGACCGTTGCAGGATGCCGCCGGTGCGAACGCCATCTGGAACATCACGAACGTCACACGTTCCGACAGAAGATACCACTATCTTGATGCCGCAGGAACGTACGTGAAATACTCCGCCGCCGACCCCGACGTGCAGGCAGGCTTTGAAAAATACATCGAACGCATCGACCCCAAGCACAAGCATCCCTCGTATTGGGAAGGCACAATGGAGGAACGCATCACGGCTTACCTCACGGACAAGAACCTCGATGCTGAGATGAGCGACGACGAATATACCGACCTGATGGTGTGGCATCGTGGTCTTGCCGTACCGGCTGTCCGCGACATCGACGACCCCGATGTGCTGAGAGGCAAGGAATTGTTCAGCGAAATCGGCTGCGACTATTGCCACAAGCCCAGTTGGACCACCGGTCCCGACATTGTCATAGACCCCGCAAACTTCTTCCAAGGCAACGAACTTCCACGCTTCCCTTACCAGAAGATTTGGCCGTACACCGACATGGTGCAGCATAAACTGCTGATGAAGAACGACATTCGTGGTGGATGGTGCCGCACGACACCCCTCTGGGGACGCGGACTTCATCAGAAAGTCACCGGCAGTCCGACCGCCGACCGTCTGCACGACTGCCGTGCCCGCACCACCATGGAGGCCATCATGTGGCACGGGTATTCGTCGAAGAGCGATGCCAGATACACCATCGAGAAATTCAGAAAACTGCCGAAAGCGGACCGTGACGCCATCATACGTTTCGTAGATGCCATTTAGGCGGGTGCTGACACAGAGTAATAACAATAAATTTACGGTGGTAATTCATAGAATCCACCTGTAATATGCTCCGTCAACCTTTCACTTACTTAATACATATTGCCTTGACCATTATTATGGTCGGGGCATTTGTCACACATTACTGTGGCATCCAGGGAGAACTTTCCATCGCCGCCGATGGCATTCCCGTAACGGAATTCACCAAGAAATCGGGACCCGGCGAGGGAAAGTTCCCTTTTCCCGTAAAACTCGAAGCGACAGAAATCGACTTCTACCCCGGAACAACCACCCCCATGAACTTTCGCAGTCACCTGATCATTGACGGCGAACCCGTCAGCGTATCCATGAATAACGTTGCGGAGATAGAGGGTTGGAGGTTCTACCAGTCGGGGATCAGCCCGGATGCCTCGAGGCTTTCCATCAGTTACGACCCGTGGGGGACAGGAATCACCTACGTCGGCTACGCACTGTTGTTGACGGGAATGGCCGGTTTCTTTTTCCAACGAAACACCTTATGGCGCGCATTACTGAGACAAAGCAGAAAAGCCGCGATGGCTATTGCGCTGCTGGGCGTGATGGATGCCAATGCCCAGCCGGGGGAGGGACTGCCCGCCATGCAGCGTCCTCTGGCGGCGAACATGGGAAAAGTGTATGTATATTGGAACGACCGCGTATGTCCGCTCCAGACAATGGCGAAGGACGTGACGCAAAAACTTTACGGCTCCAATTCGTACAACGGATTTACTCCCGAACAGGTTCTGTCAGGATGGTTGTTTTACTTTGACATGTGGGAACGTGACTACAGCGTAAACCACAACGAGACGCCGACCAACCAGAAAAAACAGAAGAAACGGAACGAGCAACTGGCGCTCATCAACTGGCTGGGAACCGGAGAAGCCTTCAAGGTGTACCCTTACCACACGGCCGAAGGACATATCGAGTGGCTCTCGCTGGCAGGGAAACGCCCCTCGAAGATGAGTCTTGAACAATGGATGTTCATGCAGACCACCATGCCGGACATCAAGGAACTCCTGCTGAAAGGACGCAATATTGACGCCAACAAGACCATCAGCCACCTGATAGCGGGGCAGATCAAGTATGCCGGCACCGAGAATCTGCCCTCAACGACGAAAGTCGAGGCGGAACGCATCTATAACCGCTTTGCCAATCTGTTGCCACCGGCAATCATCGCCTTCTTGTTGGGTGGCGGCTGTCTGCATCTCGCCATTAGGAAAGTGCGGACAAGGAAAGGCGTATCGCTGTGCATCAACGCGATTAGCGCGGTACTCGCAGGCTACATCGCGGCAATACTTGCGTTGCTTTGGTGGATAGGCGGACACCTTCCCCTTTCAAACGGTCCGGAGATGATGGCGTTCATGGGACTT
This sequence comes from uncultured Bacteroidales bacterium, assembly GCA_945833885.1. GTDB lineage: Bacteria > Bacteroidota > Bacteroidia > Bacteroidales > Bacteroidaceae > Alloprevotella. The sequence continues at coordinate 3,729 of CAMAFY010000012.1, read as the reverse complement.
TTCGCCCTGTCAGGTTCCCTCGCATGCAAAAACCGTTTCCTGAAAGGCGCCTTCCTGATAGTGGCATCCATGACATTGCTTGTCGGATTCATGGGCGGACAGTCGCCACGAATCGGTATGCTCATGCCCGTTTTGGCAAGCCCGCTGCTGTCCATCCACGTGATGCTCATCATGATTTCATACGTCCTTTTCATCTTCATGGCAATCCTTTCAGGCATAGGATTGGCGACAAAGAACGAAGAAACGGAGCGCTCCTTATACAGGATAAACATGCTCATCCTTGTCCCCGCCGTATTCCTCCTGGCGGCAGGCATCTTCATCGGCGCTGTTTGGGCAAACCAATCGTGGGGAAGATATTGGGGATGGGACCCGAAAGAGACCTGTGCCCTTGTGATGCTTATCATCTATTCCGTCCCCGTACATTGGGGAAATAAAGTGCTGAAAGGCTTCAGAAAGCCCAAAACGCTGCATTGGTATCTGCTATGTGCCATACTTTCCGTCATCTTCACCTATTTCGGCGCCAACTATTTCCTTTCAGGACTTCACTCTTACGCGTAATCCTACTTCGCGAAGGAGGGATTCCGGAGGAACGCCAGGCGTAGGGCCGGAAGCAAACATCTCTGATACTGACACTTAATGCGGGTTCCATAAAATGTAAATTGCTGGATTTCGGATCTGTTTTCAAACGAAAAGAGACCGGAACCCGGCAAAACGCTATCCGCAAAACGGCATAATCGCTCGAGATACATCAGTGATTATCTGAAAAATAGAACTGTAATACACAGAACTTTTGGGGAGATGCCGTACACTTCCTCTTATCCTTTTGGGATAAAATTCCGCGTTTTTTCATGTATTTGCAGAGGTGATTTCCCGTATGCTCCGCGAGATGCTATCCCAAAAGCCAAAGGAGGGGGTGGCAGTCGCCCGAAGATGCCATTCATAGGTAAAAGGGAAATACTGCTAAACGCGTAGAACACAACACAATAAACAGAATCTTATAACCTGCTGAACAGCAAAAAAATTACTAACGAGAGGTCAAACTTGGGTAAGAACAGTTAATCGGGAAGGATTTCCCATGTTTTTCCAGACCTGAGCAACCGTACAAAAAAGATGAAGATATTATACCTTGCATTACTGGGAACGATGTTTATGCTGTTCCCACAGTTGACTTATTCATACGAATATCCCATAAAAGACTCCGACGCAAACATTGTAGGACATGTAATCGACAAACATACGAAGGAGCATCTTCCCTACATCAAGGTCGTCCTGAAAGGGACAACCATCGGCACCGCTACGGATGCGACGGGGCATTATCACCTTGTGAACCTTCCGGAAGGCGAATTCATAATAGAGGTTTCCGCGATAAACTACAAGAAGGCTTCCCGCGAAGTGAGCCTGAAAAAGGGGGAGACTTTGGAGATGAACTTCGAGATTGAGGAGGAGATGATCTCCCTCGAGGAGGTGGTCGTTTCGGCCAACAGAAGCGAAACCACGCGCCGACTGGCTCCTACCCTCGTGAATGTGATGAATATGACGACTTTTGAGAACACAAACTCCTGCAACCTGGCACAGGGATTGAACTTCCAACCAGGCATAAGGGTGGAAAACAACTGCCAGAACTGCGGTTTTCAGCAAGTGAGGATAAACGGCCTTGACGGTCCGTACACCCAGATTCTCATTGATTCGCGCCCTATTTTCACCGCACTTTCCGGTGTTTATGGCCTTGAACAACTTCCGGCAAACATGATTGAGCGCGTGGAAGTGATGCGCGGAGGCGGATCGGCACTCTTCGGTTCGTCGGCCATCGCCGGTACGATAAACATCATCACAAAGGAACCTACGCGGAATTCTGCCCAGGTTTCGCACACCCTGACGGGCGTCAACGGCGGAAAAGCACTCGACAACATCACGATGCTCAATGCTTCACTGGTCACCGACGACAGCAAAATGGGAATTGCCGTATTCGGACAAAACAGGGAGAGGAGCGGATATGACCACAACGGCGACGGATTTACGGAACTTCCGGAACTGAAAAGCCATACTTTGGGCACACGCTCGTATATCAGGACCAGCAACTATTCAAAACTTACATTTGAATATCACCACCTTCAGGAACACAGAAGAGGCGGGGACATGCTTGACCGTCCGCCACACGAGGCGAACATTGCGGAACAGACGAAACACAGCATAAATACCGGAAGCATAAAGTTCGACTTTTTCAGTCCTAATGACAAGCATCGTCTGAGCGTTTTTGCGTCAACGCAGCACATCGACCGCGAAAGTTATTACGGAGGAGGACAAGACCCCAACGCCTATGGGGCTACGAAGGACCTGACATTTGTTGTAGGTTCGCAATATGTCTTTCACGCGGAAAAATGCCTGTTTATGCCGGCAGATTTTACCGCCGGATTTGAATATAACCAGGACAACCTCAAAGATTCACAATGGGGCTACGACAGGTTTATATCACAGGATGCAAGGATTGAGAGCGTCTTTGCCCAAAACGAATGGAAAAACGATATGTGGGGCATACTAATCGGTGGCCGTCTTGACTGGCACAACATGCTCGAAAAACTGGTATTCAGCCCACGTGCGAACCTGCGTTTCAACCCTAATGAGAACATCAACCTGCGCGCAAGTTACTCCTTCGGCTTCCGTGCGCCACAGGCTTTTGACGAAGATCTGCATATAGAGAATGTTGGTGGAACAGTGTCCATCATTCGTCTGGCAGACGACCTTGAAGAGGAAAAATCGCAAAGTCTGAGCATTTCTGCGGATATGTACCACCGTTGGGGCGACTGGCAAGGGAATCTTCTTATAGAGGGATTCTTTACAGATATCGACGATGTGTTCGCACTGACCGAGTTAGGACAGGAAAATGGCGTCATCGTATTGGAACGCGGCAATGAGACCGGCGCACGCGTATATGGTATGACGCTGGAAGGAAAACTGGCATGGCGCAACAAATGGCAACTTCAAGCGGGATTCACCATGCAGAAAGCCGAATACAAGGAAGCGCGCTCATGGGATGACGGTGGAGTGGAGGACGAGAAAAGGATGTTCCGTACCCCCAACGCTTACGGATATTTCACCATGACCTACACCCCCATAAAGCCATTGAATATCGCATTGTCAGGAACATACACAGGTCCCATGCTCGTGGAACACCACTTCGGATACATCGAAACGAACCGGACTGAGAAGACAGAAAGATTCATGGATTTGGGGCTTAAAGTATCGTATGACTTCAACGTGTTCAAGAGTACAACCCTACAACTTAACGCAGGACTCCAGAATATATTCAACGCTTATCAGAGCAATTTCGACAAGGGACCTGACAGGGATTCAGGATACATCTATGGTCCCGGAATGCCGCGCTCGTTCTATGTAGGCGTAAAACTGAACTATTAGAATATGTACAAAGAATCCAAGTTTCCAACACCTCCCGTAAGAGGCAGGAAACTTGGATTTTATTTTGCAGATTTAATAAGATCTCCCTGACTTCAAGACAATATACGGATTCAAGATTCCGTAACAATACTGCAAAATCCATCGAATATTGTATTGGAAGGACCGGTTTTCTGCGATTTTACCAAGCGAGAGCAAGGTAAAAAGTTTCTATGACGAACAAAAAACGTAAACCGTTCAACCTGACTAAACGATGACCCTCAGACGGATATGCTCCAAAACTTGTAGGATACAGGATTGATAATCTGGGGAATTTAT
>CAMAFY010000011.1 GCA_945833885.1 uncultured Bacteroidales bacterium | reverse complement strand
TTCCGCAAAGGACGCCATGGCACAGATCCGCGAGAAGGGTTACTTCAAGCCCTACCTTTCCGACCCGCGTCCCGTCATCCTCCTCGGCATCAACTTCTCCTCCGACACCGGAACCATCGAGGATTACGCCATCGAGCGTTGTGAAAAGGCTTAATGTTTTCCCTGAAAATCATCATGAAGTCCTAATCTGTTTTATTGAAACTTCCAATCATGACACGTCAAGACATTGTTCTCGAATACCTGCGCAGCCACGAAATTCCTTTTGAATGCTACAATCATCCCGAAGGGAAGACTATAGAAGAGGCCAAACGTTGGTGGAAAGACGATGGGTCGTTCCATTGTAAGAACCTCTTTTTCCGCAATCATAAGGGGAATAAGCACTATCTTGTCTGTTTCCATTGCGACCATGATTTGGCCATTCATGACCTGGAAGCAAGGTTGAAAGCCTCACTTTTGGCACGCGGACTGCCGTCGTGTGGTAAACTTTCCTTTGCGTCGCCGGAGCGAATGATGAAGTATCTGGGGTTGGAACCCGGAAGTGTCTCTCCTTTCGGACTCATCAATGATACCGAACATCACGTGCATCTTTTTCTTGATGACAATCTTCGGCATGCGGAAATGCTCTCGTTCCACCCCAACGATTGTAGGGGTACGGTGGTGATTCACCGCGATGATTTCGAGCGATATCTGGCATGTGTGGGGAATACCTACGAATATCTCACCCTTTATGATGAATGAGTTCGCCGTTATTTTTAAGCGAATGCGCTTGTACACTCCGTCTGTGGCAGTTTGTACAGGCGCATTTTTTTGAGTGTTATGCGGTGTGGAAGTTGTGCCAACCATCTGTTTACGCAGCGAATGGGGGAAGAATAGAGGGAAAAATGCCGCATCTTTTGTCGGAATGTGCGGATATCGATGGGAGGAGGGATTGTGGAAATTACCGGAGATTCCGAAAAACGGGCATCGGAAATCCGTGAAATCTGCCGTAAAACGCGATGTTTTGTACTCTCTATTTGGGATAAGGTGGTGGGAATGGCGTAGTTGGGGCATTTTGTCGCCGCTATTTTCATAGATTTCAGAAATATGTTCGTATCTTTGCACGCCAAGTGTGCATTGTAAATAGCGCGCTTTTTCACGGTTTTGTGGTGCTATGTCTGTCGTTCTGCGGCAGTCTTATTCAGAATGCCGATGAGATTGTGTGCTTTGCCGCCGCCAATTTAGGTGTGTTCTACAAATTCTCACCTTAGACTCCTTTCGATTATTGCGGGTGACGTTTTGCTGTTTCCCGGTCTTTTCCTTGGCTTGAAATTCCCGTCCAATCGGTCGTCTTGTTTACGAATCCTTGTGTTCGCAGAGAATTCAATCATGAGAAACAGGCTCGATATCAGGCACTACGGATAAAAAGAGCCCGCGATACATGAAAAAAATGTTGGTTTTGTAGCAATATATCGCGCACTCATGCGTTATAAGTTTGAAACACGTTAACAAAAGATATGATAAATGTCGTAGGTCTTGGTTATATTGGCCTTCCAACTGCTTTGATGCTTGCGTCGCACGGTGTTGATGTCGTGGGCACCGATTGCAATGCTCAATTAGTGGCAACATTGAATTCGGGTCGTACAACTTTCAAGGAGGACGGCCTGGATGAGTTGTTCCAAAATGCTTTGAAGGCCGGCATTCGTTTTACTACTGACTACCAGTCTACCGATATTTATATCGTATCGGTACCCACTCCCTACGACAAATTCTCGAAGAAAGTCGATGCCTGTTATGTCATAAATGCCATAAAAGACGTGATGCGTGTCTGTGAACACGGTGCGACAGTCGTGATAGAATCGACGATAAGTCCGGGAACCATTGACCGGTATATCCGTCCTGTGGTAGAGGCAAATGGCTTTGTTATCGGCAGAGACATCCATCTTGTGCATGCTCCGGAGCGCATCATTCCCGGCAATATGGTCTATGAACTCCTCCACAACAATCGGACAATCGGTGCCGACAGTAGTGCGGTGGGAGAGACCGTCAAGGGCATTTATGCTTCGTTTTGCCAAGGAGAAATTGTCGTGACAGACATAAGAACGGCGGAAATGACCAAGGTGGTTGAAAACACTTTCCGCGCTGTCAACATCGCTTTTGCCAATGAATTGGCACGCATTTGCCGGCACGACCACATGGATGTCTACGAGATTATCCGTATATGCAACATGCATCCGCGTGTGAATATCCTTAAACCCGGACCTGGAGTTGGCGGACATTGCATATCGGTAGACCCGTGGTTCCTCGTCGGAGACTACCCGCAATTAGCGAAGGTCATTGACGAAAGCATGAAGACCAACGACTCCCAGCCTACGTTTGTGCTCAACTGCATCCATGAAATCATGGAGGAAAGAGGCATCACAGACAACCGTCGCGTAGGACTTTATGGGCTTACCTACAAGGAAAATGTGGATGATGTCCGTGAAAGTCCCACGTTGCAACTCCTGGAAGCACAGGAACATCACCTGGCACGTCCGCTGAAAGTCTATGACCCTCTTGTTGAGAAAAACTGCGCAAAATACCAATATCACGACTTCGATGAGTTTCTCGACGAGTTGGATATGGTGGTCATTATGGTGAGTCACGACCACATTCTGCAGAATTTCGACAAACTTAAAGATAAGGTTGTGCTCGACTGCTGCAACGTTTGTCCCAAGGATATGCCGAACGTCTACCGTTTCTGACGGGCGGAAGTTCCGTTGTCCGAGTGACAACAGTCCTACTCCTTATTTATATATAAGGGGGAGAGGTTCATGAATATGGGGAAGACTTTTGAATGGATATATGATGTTCTGCTCCCCATAAGCGGCAATTACCATGTTGTTCCGCCGTGATTTGCTGTTCTGGACGCAAGTCCTTTATCAGCAGCCGCGCCAAACGACATGCAAGAGGGTGGTGCTCCCCCATCGCGTTACCTCAAGAGTTGAGCATAATCTCCGCCAAAGGTTGGTGGAAATCCTTGGACAATCAGTGGAGAATCCTTGAATATATGGCGACGTCTGACAATTCCGGGTCGCCATTTTCTCTATAATAATTTCAGCAAGCATTACATTTCCGGATGACGGTTTCGGAGATGCCTGTCGTGAAAGGCTGGTCGGGATTGGCCCTTTTCGGGGCGTCTCGGAATCTTTTGCCCGCCATGTGGAAGGCCGGCTCCTGTGAAATCAGGGACGGAATCCCGCGTCAACGATGAAAAGTCCGGTAGACGCGGGTTGTAAACGTTGATGTGGAGGCGTCGTGATGCCGAATTCTCCTGTCGCCGATGCGCCAATAGGGTTGGGCGTTCTCGTCGAATGGCAGCGGACTTTCCGTCATCCTGCTCCCGTGGATTGTCGATATGAATTCCGGTAGGCGGAACTTCTTGCATACAAGCAGCGAAATCATTACAAGATATTGCAAATACATACGTATTCTCATACATGAAAAAGATAATGTTAGTGTTCGGAACGCGGCCCGAAGCCATCAAGATGGCTCCCCTGGTAAAGGCGTTTCAAGGTGATGAAAGGTTTGTCACCATGGTCTGTGTTACCGGACAACATCGCGAAATGCTCGATCAGGTGCTTCAAATCTTCGATATTCGTCCTGACTATGACCTGAATATCATGAAGCAGGGGCAGGACCTTTATGATGTCACCTCCCGTGTGTTGATGGGGATGCGTGATGTCTTGAAGGACGCACAGCCCGATGTCGTGCTCGTGCATGGCGATACCACCACCTCCACCGCTGCGGCTTTGGCAGCCTTTTACCAGCAGATTCCTGTCGGACACGTGGAGGCCGGACTGCGGACACACAACATCAACAGCCCTTGGCCGGAGGAGATGAACCGGCAGATAACGAGTAGAATCGCCGCCTACAACTTTTCTCCGACCGACCTCAGCCGGCGGAATCTGTTAAACGAGGCGGTGGCTGACGAAAAAATCTTTGTCACCGGTAACACGGTCATCGATGCTTTGCACATGGTTGTGGAGATGATTAAGGGTAGCAACGAACTGCAATCATCGCTGGCGACGGAACTTTTGCGTGCCGGTTACGATACCGGACGTCTGGAAGGCGGGCGCAGACTGGTGCTGATTACCGGACATCGTCGCGAGAACTTCGGCAATCGTTTCATCTCTATCTGTACGGCCATCAAGGATTTGACCTTGCGTTATCCCGACGTGGACTTTGTATATCCGATGCATCTTAACCCCAATGTCCGTCGCCCCATCCATCAAGTGTTTGGCGAAGACCTGTCGAATTTGGGTAATATCTTCTTCATAGAACCGCTCGAATACCTGAGTTTCGTATACATTATGGAGAAGGCTCACCTGATACTTACCGATAGTGGCGGCATTCAGGAGGAGGCTCCGGGCCTCGGAAAGCCGGTCCTTGTGATGCGCGATACCACGGAACGCCCCGAAGCCCTCGAGAGCGGAACGGTGCATCTTGTGGGAACCGACTACGACCGCATCACGATGGAGGTCAGCACATTGCTTGATGATCACAACGCATACCAGCGTATGCACAAGGCCGTAAATCCGTATGGCGATGGCAAAGCGTGCCAGCGTATAGTGGAAATCCTTGCGTAAACGTGTCACGGATTTTGGGAAGCCGCAGGCTCCCGATGCGTGAAATGATTATAGGAATCCCCCTTTCGACTCCGAAAAATACAGGAGGCGAAAGGGGGATTTCCGTATCTGTTAGCAAACTCCGTTGCTGTTTGAAATCTAAACCACGGCACTTTGTGTTGCAAACCTCGGCACTTTACGTTGCAAACCTCGGCACTTTGCGTTGCAAACCACGGCACTTTTGCATAGGAAATGCGACACTTTCCGATAATCATCTCAAGGGGTTTCGACAACAACATTCAAATGGTTCCGTATCGTTATCAAATCTTTTCCACGGGTTTCCCCGCACATTGCGTGGGCTTCCCGGGTGATTTTGTGGCGGTTGTTTGTGTTCGGCGGTCAGGAATGCGGCGGTTTGAGTCAGAATGTTTGGAAAAGGCACAAAAAAAAGAGGTAGAGAACGATGCCCATACTGGCATTTGTTCTCGGCCTCAATCATTTCAGTAAGTAAGAAACCTCAGGGTTCTGCCGATTATTTCAGCGTAACGGTGATGTCCTTCTCGGTCTCAGCGGTAGCAATCTTGCCTTCACGTGCAAGCCAACCCAGTCCAAGGAAAAGGTCCTTGTCGTTAAGTTTACCGGCAGCCTTCTTGAGATCCTTGCCAGTAAGCGTGCCCTGCTCGTTGAGAGCATTCCAGATTTTACCGGCAATAACACCGGCCTTTTCGTTGATCATTTCTGTAAATTTTTAGGTTGTTTATGGAATAGGAGCGGTAATGCTCCCTTTTATCACGCTGCAAATTTAGACATTTATGGTGTAAAATGCAGCGAAAATACAGAAAATCAGCACTTTGCGTCCTTAAAGGAGGAGAATTTGGAAGACGTATGTTCCAAAAGCAATGTACTATATAATGGTTACTGCGAAAAACGCCGCCAGCACTTCCGTGCGGAAAAAATGTGCAAATTGAGGGTGTTTCGGTGACAAAATCGAGGGATAATGCCCGGTTGAAAAGCATCAAAACACGTGGTTTTGAAGTCAAAATGCGGGTTTTGTGTTCAAAATAATGGAACAATGAACGAATTTTTCGGTATTTTCTCCGAAAAATGTTGCACGTTTTGCTAAATGTACGTACATTTGCCGATGAAAACATACGCGGATTCCTTCACGATATAGGTCACAGCGTGTGGAGAATGCCGCATTTTCCAGCGGAAAAGCCAGATTCCGAAGTCATTTTGCACGGCATTTTCGGTTAGTCGGACCTTGTTGTCCGTCGAGATATGCCGGTCTTGTAAATTTCCGCCGCAAATCTTCCTTGTCGGTTCCGTGGCTTTCGATATACAGCCTTCCGGCCTTTTCCGGCTGAAGACAGGCTTGAAAATCCGGCGAATCCGAATTAAATCCCCCATCAAATCAGAATTATCAATAAAACGCATCTATATAAAATGGGAAAAGTACTCATCATCGGCGCGGGAGGTGTTGCCACCGTTGCCGCAGTAAAAGTGGCAAAAAATGCTGACGTCTTCAGCGAAATCATGATTGCCAGCCGCACAAAATCGAAGTGCGATGCCATTGCCAAGTATATAAAGGACCAAGGAATCCGTTCCGACATCAAGACCGCGCAGGTCGATGCTGACGAGATTCCCCAACTTGTCGCGCTCTTCAACGAATTCAAGCCCGACCTTGTCATGAATCTTGCCTTGCCTTATCAGGACCTTACCATCATGGAAGCCTGCCTCCAGACCGGATGCAACTACCTCGATACCGCGAACTACGAGCCTAAGGATGAGGCACATTTCGAGTATTCCTGGCAGTGGGCTTACCGCGAACGTTTCGAGAAGGCCGGCCTTTGTGCCATCCTCGGTTGCGGATTCGACCCCGGTGTCACCTCCATTTTCACGGCTTATGCCGCAAAACATCACTTTGATGAGATCCAGTATCTCGACATTGTCGACTGCAATGCCGGAAACCATCACAAGGCTTTTGCCACGAATTTCAACCCCGAAATCAACATCCGCGAGATCACCCAGAAGGGTTTGTACTACGAAGATGGGAAGTATGTCGAGACAGAACCCATGGAAATCCACAAGACATTGAACTATCCCAATGTCGGACCACGGGAAAGTTACCTCCTGCACCACGAGGAAATCGAGAGCCTTGTCATCAACTATCCCACCATTAAGCGCGCACGTTTCTGGATGACTTTCGGACAACAGTACCTCACATATCTCGATGTTATCCAGAATATCGGCATGAGTCGCATCGACGAGATCACATATCGTGCCCCCAAAGCCGATGGAACCGGCATGGAGGATGTGAAGATTGTGCCCTTGCAGTTCCTCAAAGCAGTCCTCCCGAATCCGCAGGAATTGGGTGAGAACTACGATGGCGAGACCTCAATCGGCTGTCGTATCCGTGGCCTTCGTGGGGGAGAGGAGCACACATATTACGTCTATAACAACTGCTCTCACCAGGCTGCCTATGAAGAAACCGGCATGCAAGGCGTAAGTTATACCACGGGTGTTCCCGCATGTATCGGAGCCCGCATGTTCATGCTTGGGCTTTGGAACAAGCCGGGTGTGCATAATGTCGAGGAGTTTGACCCCGATCCCTTCATGGAAGAACTGAACAAGCAGGGTCTGCCTTGGCATGAACTCCACGACGTCGACCTTGAACTCTAATCCCATTTCCCACACTTTTATCCTATGGCAAAGAAAGAAAAAGCCGTTGCCGCCAAGGAAGGCAATGCAAAACTTGCGGCATTGCAGACGGCGATGTCAAAGATTGAAAAGCAGTTTGGCAAGGGAAGCATCATGCGTCTCGGTGACCAGACCCATGAAAAGGTGGCGGTTATCCCCACAGGTTCCATCAAATTAGATACAGTGCTTGGTGTCGGCGGATATCCGCGCGGCAGAATCATTGAAATCTACGGACAGGAATCGAGCGGTAAGACCACACTTGCCCTCCATGCCATTGCAGAATGCCAGAAGCAAGGCGGATGTGCCGTATTCATTGATGCGGAACATGCGCTCGACACTGCCTACGCTTCGAGTCTGGGTGTGGACATTGATTCGCTTTACCTCTCGCAACCCGACAACGGAGAGCAGGCCATGCAGATTGCCGATCAGGTAATCAGTTCCGGAGCCGTCGACATTATCGTCATCGACTCTGTGGCAGCCCTTACCCCGAAGGCGGAAATCGAGGGCGAAATGGGCGACAGTAAGGTGGGACTTCAGGCGCGTCTGATGAGCCAGGCACTGAGAAAACTCACGGCAACCATTGCACGCTCGAAGACATGCTGCATCTTCATCAACCAGATTCGCGAGAAAATCGGCGTCATGTACGGGCCTTCCGAGACCACAACCGGCGGAAATGCCCTCAAATTCTACTCCACACAGCGTCTGGAAGTGAAGCGCGGAACGCGCCTTAAAGAGGGAGAAACCGAGTACGGATACAACATGCGTGTACGTGTTGTCAAGAACAAGGTGGCTCCTCCCTTCCGTTCTTGCGACCTCGAAATCATATATGGCACCGGAATTTCTCTGCTGGGCGAGATCATCGACCTTGCAGAAGAGCACGACATCATCAAGAAGAGCGGCTCATGGTACAGTTACAATGGCAACATGATTGCCCAAGGTCGTGAGAAACTCAAGAAGTTTTTGGAGGACAATATTGAGTTCTGCAACGAGATTGAAGCCCGTGTTCGCGAGATTCTTCTCCGTGGTGAGGAGGTCGAAGCGCAGAAACCCGCTGCCGCTCCTGCCGCCATGGCCGTGGAAGACTACGATGGCGAGATGCCCGATTTCGACGGCATTGACCCCGACAAGGTGGATTTCGAGTAATCGGTCGACCGTCATTCCTATCCTCTGTTGCTGATCTTCCTGCCGTCTTTGATGGCGTTATGGTTGTCGAAACGTGGTCCGCTCATGCGGGAAGATTGTGCTTTTCGCTGAAAGGTGCGGATTTTCCGGATGGAGTGTACGGACCTTTCGGATGACGACTTCAAATCTGTTGGACATAAGGTGCTGGACATTCGAACGCGAAGTACTGAACTTACTGATACAAAGTGCTGAACATTCGGACATAAAGTACTGAACTTACTGATACAAAGTACGGACCTTTTGGTAGAAAAGTACGGAGGTTTCTATGATAAACTTCCATGCTTTTTGCCCAAAAGGTCCGTGCTTTTTTGTGTGCTAACAAAGGAGTCGTACGGTCAAGACGATAGTTCCCCAAGGCTTCAAATGAAATTGTAGATGAGAAAAGCCCTCCATCCCCCTGTGAAGTCCGCATGTTTCGTGTGCGGTTCACCGGAGAATGGAGGGCTTTTTGCGTGTAAAATCTTATCGAAATTCGTGTAAAATCTTATTGAAAAGCGTAAGGAATCTTACCAAAGTATGTGTAAAATCTTATCGAAATTCGCATAAAATCTTATCGAAAAGTGTGAGGAGCCTTACCAAAGTGTGTGTGGAACCTTATCGAAATTCGTGTGAAATCTTATTGAAAAGCGTGTGAAACCTTAAGCATAATATGGAGAAACCGGTAGGAATGCCTTGAAATCGATGGATGATGCTCTGTTGTTGGTGTTGAAATGCTCGGGAGAAGGGTGCCGAATGTCCGGCGGCACGGTAGAAAAAGCCTGGAAGAACGATTTCCAGGGACCTCGTCGGGCTATCCTGAATCCTTGCAGAACGCCATCGTCATCCCCTTCAACCTTCTGCGCTTCCCTCATGGCTTGTCGCGGAATCTTCGCCCTGCGCAGCCTGCCATTCGCCCGGACTCATGCCCGTTCTGTTGCGGAATATCCTGTAAAGGTGGCTTCTTGACGAGAACCCGCACGCGGCGGAGATGGCGTCATTGCTGTATTCCGGGTGTTTCGTCAGCAGGCATTTCGCTTTCTCAAACCTGATGTCGCCGAGCCACATGCGGAAATTTCCCAGTCCTTTTTCCTCGAAATACGCCGTCAGATGCTGTTTGGCGATGCCCGTATCGTGCGACAGCGATGCGATAGTGGCGGTTGCATCGCGATATTTTTCCTGTCCGATCCATTGTTGCAGGGCGCTCTCAATGTCGGAAAGTTGCGGTGCGCAAGGGGCATTCCGTGGCTCATCGCCTTTCGTCAACCCGTCAGCCGGCATCGGCGTTTCCGTGCTTTCTTCATCTTCCTCCATCAGTTCCTCGATGGGCATCAGAAAATTCCCCAGGGCAATGATGTTCATGATGAAAAAAAATATGGAGAGCATGCAGAGGGGACCGATGAAAAGCAGGAGGCTGGTCGAAAAAATGGACGCCGAACCCACGAAGCCTGTCGTGCAAAGTACAAAATATCCTGTCCAGAAATGCCGTACCAGAGGTTTCAAATCGCCGCCGATGAGTCCGATGATGCCTCTGAAAGTCTTGCGGATGTTGAGGATGGTCGATGTGATGAATCCGGAGATGGTGATGAAATATACAATGTGGAGTACGGTGCCGTACCTGCCCATGTGCAGCGATTTGTGGGAAAGCCACCCCGTAAGGAAGATGGTTGCCACCAAAGAGCACGCCACGATGGCGGAAATCCGGAAACGTCGGTAGTAGCGGGGGCTGTGTCCTGAGTGGCTGAGTGCAAAGCACATGAGGATGATGGCAGGAGTGTAGAACAGGATATTCACCACCAGTCCGACGTCGTCACCGGAGGCCCGCAGCCCGAAACGCATTTGCAGGAAGTAGTGGATGGCGAGAATCGCCATGGCGGCGCAGACCCCCCAGCGCATACGTTCGTAGTTCCGGTAGACGCGGGGCAAATGAATCCGTGCGATAACGAGCATCAACGCACACATGGTCGTGAAGAGAAAGCAGGAATATTGCAGGAGGAAAAGCGGGTCCATAGCGGTAGAAATTGGAAAAAAACACGGCAAAGTTACGGAAAGCCTGCGGAACGATAAAGCCATTTCTTTGAAAAACGTGGGCATTCGGCGGAGAAACGGATATCGCGAAGCGAAATATGGTCGGTTTGAAAGGCGTGGATAGGCTTTGAATGACAAATAAAACGTATTTTTGCAAAACGTTTTTGCGCAGGCGGTAACGGACGTCCCTGTCAGGGAATGCCGGAAAACGATGCTCCGGTTTCGGCAAATCGCCCCGTTTCACAGCCTGCCCCGCGACAATCTAAACCGAAAAATGAAACCGAACACCTCCCACCTTCTTCCCATCATCCGGCTCAGCATCCCCCTCATCATCGGCCAGTTGGGCATCATTGTCCAGCAGTTCGCCGATACGGCTATGGTAGGCCATTACGGAACGTCCGAACTCTCCGCCGCCGGATTCGTAAGTACGGTGTTCAACATGTTCATCTTCTTCCTCTTAGGTATCTCATATAGCACCACTCCCGTTGTGGGTTCCTTCTTCGGACGCGGCGAAATGGCGGCGGCTTCCGGCACATTGCACGAAAGTCTGGTGGTGAATGTCTGCACGGCACTTGTTGTCATGGTGCCGTTGACCTGGCTTTATATCGACATGGAGGTGCTTCGTCAGCCTGCAGAACTGCTTCCCGTGGCGCGTCCTTACTATCTTTGCCTCCTGCTTTCCCTACCTTTTCTCTCGGTGTTCAACACCCTCAAGCAGTTTTCCGACGCTCTTGGTGAGACACGTCTGCCCATGTGGGTGATGGTGGCGGCAAATGCCCTCAACATCCTCCTCAACATCGTCCTCATCTTCGGCTGTCCCGCCCTCCTTGTTCCCGCCATGGGACTTACCGGCGCCGGCATCGCCACTCTGGTGAGCCGCATTTTCATGGCGGCGGCAATGGGCATTGTCGTATTCCGCCACAAGGTCTACCGTCCGGTGGTCAGCATTCCGGGGCGGACGACGTTGCGCGGTCTGCGCCGTTTGTGGCTCATCGGACTCCCCATATCCCTGCAATTATGCCTGGAGACGGCGTCTTTCAATGTCAGTGGCATATTCATGGGGTGGATAGGTGCCGTGCCTTTGGCCGCCCATCAGGTGATGTGCACCATCTCCACGTTGTGCTTTCAGGTGATTTATGGCGTGGGTGCCGCCGCCGCTGTGCGCATCAGCCAGTTTGCCGGGCGCGACGAATGGGCGGAAGTGCCGCGAGTGGCATATACGGCATTGGCACTTGCCGTATGCTGCATCGTGGTCCTCACCTTCGGAATCGTTGCGGGCATCCGTCCCCTTACCGCACTTTTCACCACCAGTGGCGAGGTGTCGCTCATGGTGTTGACGCTCATCCTCCCCTTCATCTTCTATCAGGCGGGCGACTGTCTTCAAATCATTTTCGCCAATGTCCTGCGTGGTCTCGCCCGGGTCCGCACGATGATGTGGTCGGCTTTTGTGGCGTATTTGGTCGTCAGCATCCCGTTAAGTTATGTCTTTGCCTTCGTCTTCGGGTTCGGAGCCGTGGGAGTATGGTGGGGCATTCCCTTTGGTTTGACCACCGCCGGCGTGCTTTTCCACCGCGAATTCCGCAAGGCTTTGCGCGAGAATGACCGTAAGGACGTTGGGAAATGACGGACAAAAACGCAAGCATCCGCCGTGAAACCGTTGTGGTTTCGCGGCGGATGCTTTTGCTTCGGGCGGCTTGCGTATGGTCGCCTTTCTGCTGTTCTTTGGTGGACAGGTGGTTTCTATACATTACTACCCCAAATCTTCACGTATGTTTTTGTGGGTAGCGTTTCGTCGCCTTTCTGCTGTTCTTTGGTGGAATGCCCCGGTTCTTTCAGCCGTATGGCGGACATGGTTCCTATGTTTTCGGAAACCTCAATCTCAAAATGTTTGAAAAGGGGACCGGACCGGTTCGGGGATACCACTTGCGATGCGGCCCAAAAGCCTGCGGAAGTGCGGTGTGCAGAGGCGTCAGGCCTTGGGGTCGATGCGTTCGAAACGGTAACCCAGGGCATGGAGTTCGATGGCTGCTCCGAGGCGGTACAGCACATTGATGGACGTGGTGAAGATGTTGAAGGCGAGGGGAGTGGAGGGTTCCACCTCTTCCTTCCGAATCGCCGTCTCTACGGTTTGGGCACAGTGCTGCACATGTCCCGTCAGTTGGCGGGCGGCATCGGCATTGAGTCGCAGCACTTCCTCCAGAATGTATTCGTCCATGCAGTCAAATCCGCGCTTGTCGCGCAGTTGCCGGTAGATTTCCTCCGGATTTTTGCCATATTGGTTCCAATCCGTGTCCCAAAGTTTGCCCACAGCCATGCCGAGAAACATGGCCCATCCGAGCGCCACGAGGGGATATTTCGCGATTTCTGGTACGGCATTGGCAAGATAATCGGGGGCAAACGCCATCCAACATTCGTCGATATCGGGTGTGGAAAGCAGTTTCCCTTCCAGAATTCCGCGCTCTTTGCACTGTTTGAGCAGGGTCTGTTCGAGGCGTTCCTCAAAGAGTTTCAGGTAATTTGTGTTTTCGGGTATCATCGTTATGCGGTAGTTTCAGTTGAAAAGTTCGGTCTTGATGCCGGCAAGGTTCCGGTCGTGTTTGTTGCCGGAGCCGTCACTTCCCCCGTGTGGTTTCGCCCCTGGAAGTGTTGTCTTCCGTCGTTTCCGCCGGCGAGATCCGTCGGTGCTGTGCCCTTTTGTGGGCCTTCCTGCGTTCTTCCGCCAATGGCAGCAGGGCATTGTCGAAGCACCATTCCTCGAAACGTGCGGCGATGTAGTCGACAGCCTG
This sequence comes from uncultured Bacteroidales bacterium, assembly GCA_945833885.1. GTDB lineage: Bacteria > Bacteroidota > Bacteroidia > Bacteroidales > Bacteroidaceae > Alloprevotella. The sequence continues at coordinate 55,049 of CAMAFY010000011.1, read as the reverse complement.
CGGTGAAGGGTGCAGCATGTCCGCATCGTAGAAGCGGTAGTCGCGGAGTTCGTCGTTGAGAATCTCGTAGGCCGGGAAGTAATGTACGTGTTCCGGATGGGCCTTACATGCGGCGTCGCAGAGGAGAAGCAGGCGTGCCTTGCTCAGTTGTGACGGATGGAAGCCGTATTTTTTGTAGCGGTAAGGGCTCACGGTCAGCACGGTCTGGAGGCCGGGAATCCGCTCTTGCAGGCTGTTGAAGACGTCTTCGAAGAGTGCGGTCAGCGCATTCACATCGTCGGTGTGCTCGGAAAACCGTGCCGGAAGTTCCTTGTGGCAGTTCGCCACCACGCGCAGTCCGTCGCTGTCGGTAAGGCGGTAGTGATGGTCGGTGCCAAAGGTGAGGATGAGCATCGGCGGCTTTTCACAGGTCCGGTTGCCGTTTCCCAGGAGCAGTCTGCGCGCGTTTTCCACGCTTTCCCTCATACGTTGCAGGGCACCTTCGGCGGTGTTGTGGGAAAAATGTGTGGAGAAAAGCCACGAATGCCACAGCCCGTCGCGACCTTCGAAGAGGGCGTCTCTCAGGCAATTCTCGGCATCTTCGGCGGGGGCGAGCAGGAGTTTCAGTGCCCCGAATATGGAACGCGGATTGTAGAGTACCCCGAAAGGATTGGCGCAACAGCGGGTGGTTCCGAGGTCAATGGTCAGACGCTCGCCCATGTGGATGGCGAGGCAGGAGCCCAGAAGCACCACGGAAGTGTCGGCGGAGAGGGCTGGACTTTGGGCGGGAAGTTCGACCGGCGTGCGGAAAAGCATGGAGGAAGCGGGCATAGGATGGGGTAGTGTGGGGGTGAATGCTGCGGTAGCGGGGCATAAGGGCTTTGCGGCGGGCATCGGAAAGATGCGTGCAAAATTACGAATAAAACGGCGAAAAACGTCCTTCCCGGCGGTTTGAATGCACGCTTTTGCCGTAAATCCTCCCTTTAAGGTTGTTGTAGAATGTCCGGTTTATGGAACTTTTCCCGTTTTTTCCCCCGTTTCCATCATTGCGGATGCCGTCTTCTCAGGTCGGAAACAAAGGTGAAAAGGACGAATGATGCCGTGTTTTGCGCGAATTTTCCGGATTCCCCTTTCCAAGACTTTCGGGAAATCCGTGGGCGGAAATGCGAAGATGCCTGCGGAAGACGGGAAAAAAGTGCGAAAAAAACAGGGGCTTTTGTATAGATTTTCCAAAAAAACATTATCTTTGCCACCAAATAACGTGTAATCCGCGGCGATGAAATGATGGTGAAAGTTTTGTGATGCCGGCGGAATACGCCGTTCCTTTATATGAAAACCATGTAAACTTCATTTAGGATCTTATGGTGAAAATAGACTATGAACAGGTGGTGCGCGATCAGGTTGACGATATGATTGCGCAAATAGCAGGGCACACCACCCCTAAGGATGTTGCACGCATACGCGATGCCTTTGAATTTGCACACGAAGCCCATGCGCCACAACGGCGTAAAAGTGGCGAACCCTATATCACACATCCCGTAGCCGTGGCACGCATTATTGCGCTCGAACTGCAACTCGGTCCAAATCCCATCATCGCCGGATTCCTGCACGACGTGGTGGAAGATACGCCACACAGCATCCAGGAAATCAGTGAACGCTTCGGTCCTGACGTTGCTTTCCTTGTCGATGTCGTGACAAAACGCAAGTATATTGGCGATGACGGACGTAAACAGGAGAGCAATTTCCGCCAACTTCTCAAATCTTTGCAGTACGATATCCGCGCCGTCCTGATCAAACTTGCCGACCGTCTGCACAATATGCGCACACTTGCAAGCATGAAACCTGAGAAACAGATGAAGATAGCCGGGGAAACCGACTACTTCTACGCCCCCTTTGCCAACCGCTTGGGGCTGCACAGTGTGCGCCGCGAATTGGAGAATCTCTCCTTCAAATACCGTTGTCCCGACCGCTATGAGCGCCTTTCGCGGCAACTGGAAGCCGACCAAAAGGATAACGAGGCCCGTCTTTCCGACTTCACAGACCACCTTGTCCGCATCCTTAAGAAGCGAGGAATCAACGTACGTACCGAGATTCGATGGCGACAACCCTACAGTATCTATCAGTCAATGCAACGCCATGGCCGCGATTTCCAGCATGTTGACTTCCGACACATCATACGTTTGATATACGATGCCCAAAATGTCACCCGCCCAATCTTCATGCCTGACGAGGCAGCCAGCGATGAAAAGGCGCTAAGTCTCAAGATTTACAGCATATTAACCGACCATTTCAAGGAGCGTCCTGGGTCAATGATCAACTATATTGACAACCCTAAGGAGAACGGATACCAGAGTCTTCACATCAGACTGCTGAACAATTATGGTCATTGGGAGGAAATTCACATCTCTTCGGAGCACATGGTGGAGCGCAGTCGTTTGGGACTTATCCTCGACCATATTGAGGAAGAGCGCCGCGCTGCCCAGAAATGTATCGACGAAGGCAAACCTCAGGATTGCCATCACCGGCATACTGACTATCGATGGATTGACAAATTCAAGGTGATGCTCCAGGATATTTCCGAAAGCAACGCCGATGCGCTGTTCATGGACAGCGTAGTCTCCGCGCTTTATAGCGAGGATATCACCGTATATGACACCACTGGCACCCCCACACGTCTGCCTCTTAATGGTACGGCATTGGACTATGCCTTCGAAATCGGCAAGGGTGAGCACGCACAGTACGCACGTGTCAATGGTAAATTGCAGTCGTTGAAGACCATTCTCCAGCATGGCGACTGCGTGGAAATCGGTGTAAACCCCGACGCAGTGCCGCATGGCGAGTGGTATGCTTGGGCAAAAACCTATAAGGCAAAGAACTATCTTAAGCCCCTTTGTCACCCGGAAATGGCTGGACGTTACCGACGTTGTGAACACTGCAAGCCGTTGCCGGGGCACGAAGTCATTGGTTTCCGCGAGAACGACGGCAACACAATCGTCCACAGACGCGACTGTCGGTATGTCATTAGTCAGGCAGCGCAGCAGGGCGACCGCATACGTAACGTCCTGTTCCCCGCCTGTGAGGAACGCGTTTTCCCGGTCACCACGCACATTCGTGGCGTAGATCGCCCCCAACTCCTCAAGGACATCGTCACCTGTTTGAGCGACATTATGCACATATCCATCAGTTATATGAATATCGAATCGCAGGATGAGATCTTCGATTGTACCATAGGATATACCGTGCATTCCGCCGAAGAACTCCGTGATACTGTGCGGCTTCTTGCCAGCATCCGCGGCGTGGACGAGGTCAGCAAATGAGTCTTTTGGCCTTCCGAAACGGTGAAAGCCGTGGCGGAGGGCACCATTCGCTGGCGAGGACTTCCGAACATTCCGTGAGGCTTGTTGGAAAGCCTTGGCGATTGCATTCAGGAAAGCCGAGGAAAATATAGGAAAGCCGAGGTGTATATAGGCAATCTTAGGCTAAAGATTAGGCAATTCTATGTTGAAGATTAGGCAATTCTATGCTGAAGATTAGGCGATTCTATGCTGAAGATTAGGCGATTCCAGGTGACTTATTAGGATATCCTATGCAAAAACAGCGGAAGTCTTAGACACGTATATGGGAATCGGACGGGATTTTTTTCCGGACATGACGGAAAACAAATCAAATAAATCCAGAAAACAAATCAAATAAATCTAATATGCTTATGAAGAAAATCCTTACTCTTGTCGCATTGACATTGGGCTTCGGTTCCGCATCCTGGGCCGAAGCGGTTTGGCCAACGGGCATAAATTGGGAGACCATGCAGATTGCTGCTGCCGGTTATTACATCTCCACCGACGGTACGGAGAGCAAGTTGGAACTGTCGAAAATGACTTCGCAACTCGATGATACCGACCTTTGGTACCGCGTTCAGAACGACGATGGCAGTTACTCTCTCTACAACAAAGCCGCAGGTCCGGACAAGGTCCTCGCAGCAAGCACCACCATGTCTGGGAAAACCGGTGGAAGCACTTTCCCGAAAATGGTGGAAAAGGACAACGTTCCTGCCGGTTATACTGCGGAGTGGACGCTGACCACTGCCAACAATCTCAGCCCCGAGGACGGAGAAGAATTCTACATCTTCGAGAAAGGCACATCGTATGCTCTGAACAACCGCGACGGTTATCTTGCATTCTGGTCAACAGGTCAGGACACTGGCTCGAGCGTTGTCTTCAGATGGGCAGCAAAAGAGTTCGATGTCAATGCCGATACTGGCGCATGGACTGCTACGAATACCAGTGGAACGTGGGCCTCGGTATGGTCCAGCACGGATGTAACTCCCGTAGGTGTGGAGGTAACTGCCGGTGCAAACAACATGACTTACACGGGAAAAGACATCACAGGTTACGGAGGTCTGACCAACAGTTCCAGTTATAATCTGAAAACTACCGATGCAAACTATGTCGTTTCAGCGTTCAGTTTCGACCTGACATTTGTAGATGGCGCCTCAAGTCTCATGACTCTCACCATGGCAGACGGCACAGAATACAAGCCAAGTGCCGATGCTCAGCACGTCAGTGTCGAAGGTCTGGCGGACCAGGTCTACACAATGACCCTCTCCGGTGCGAACAAGGGCATCACTTTCGGCAATCTCCGCCTCTGCGTGAAGCGTTCTTTGGAGGAGCCCGAGTGGCAGTTCAACGTCTTTGAGACGCGTACTACCAGCGACATCCCCTACAGAATTCCCGCCATCACCACCACAAAGAACGGTGTTGTGCTGGCCATTGCCGACTATCGTACCAGTCGTGCCGACATCGGAAGCGGACGCATTGACCTCCATATCCGCACTTCGGCCGACAATGGTCAGAACTGGGGAGACAATATCAAGCCCAAAGTGATGGAAGGTGACGGCAACACCACCGCCGGACACCAGGAAGCCGGTTTCGGAGACCCGTGTATCGTGGCCGACCGTGAGAGTGATATCATCATGGTCACCAGTTGTTCCGGTACGCCAGGCTTCTTCTCTGGCAGTAGAACTCACCATCAAGGATGGGCAAGATGGTACTCTTATGATGACGGAAAGACGTGGACAGAGCCTGAATATCTTGATGAAGAATTCATTTATGCCCCATTTGACAACTCAAAGTACGGAGCCGTCAAGGGATGGTTCGTAGGAAGCGGTAAGATTCATCAGAGCCGCTATACCAAAATTGGCGATTATTACCGCCTCTACTGCGCCGGTTCCACCTACAACGGCGTACAAACCGCCAACTGGGTGCTGTATTCCGACGACTTTGGTCAGACCTGGGCGTTCCTCGGTGGCTGTGATTCGAGCCCCATCCCCGGTGGTGACGAACCCAAAGTGGAGGAACTTCCCAACGGAAACCTTGTGCTTTCAAGCCGTTGTACGGAAGGTCGCAAGTTCAACATCTTCAGTTTCACCGATTCCGACAAGGCTGAAGGCTCATGGGGTACGTATGCTCTCTCCAGCAAGTCCAACAATGGTGTGACAGCCAACAATGGTTGCAACGGTGAAATTCAGATGGTTCCCGTGGTTCGTCAGGAAGATGGACAGAAGACTTGGCTGGCTCTCCAGTCGCTTCCACGTGGTAGCGGACGCACGAATGTCAGCATTTTCTATAAGGATCTTACGGAGACCAGCACCTATAATACGCCTGCCAACTTCGCCCGTGACTGGGATGGCTACCACACAGTATCGAAGATTGGGTCGGCATATAGCACAATGACCGTGCAGAGTGACAAGTCTATCGGCTTCATCTACGAAGAAGAGACCTTCTGTGGTACGGGCGGCGGAGGCTATACCATTGCATACAAGAACTATACCATTGAGGATATCACCGAAGGACGCTACACTTACGACCTCGAATACGACCCTGCCACCACCATTCTGCCCCTCACCGCCATTAAGGTTTCGGCAGATTCCGAGAGCATGACCGTCGTCTTCAACAAGCCTGTCCAGCCAAACGGACTCGAGGATGCCGCCATCAGCCTCTCCGAGAGCGTCAAGGCCTATGTCACCTGTGAGGACAAGGAGGTGAAACTCACCTATGAATATCCGCTGGCAGCCGGCAAGTACACCCTGGAACTTCCCGAAGGTACGGTGATGGATGCCGACGGTCAGGTGAACGAAGCCGTAAGTTGCACCTTCCGCGTGCTGCCTACCGACATCGAACCCTTGGGCGAAACCGTCACGAAACTCAGCGATGTCAGTGAGGAAAAGACCTACATTCTCTACAATCCCCACTACACTGCCAAGGCCATTTATGCGCCTCAGTACAACGATAATATGCTGTGGACGGGCGAAATGATTGGAGATGCTACCCACGAACTTTCGAACGAAGCCTATTCAGAAGAGGTAAATCCTGCCGACCCCAACAATGCTTGGATGCTCGTTTATCTCAACAATGAGTATTACCTCTACAATGTCGGAGCCGAAAAGTGCCTCGTTGTCGGAACCAATACCGGCACCCGTCACTGCATGTTTGCCACATCTTCACCGGTGAACGTCCAGGAAATCAGCAACGGCTTTGCGTTCAGCACGTCGGGAAGCACCAACGATTGGCTCTGCGCATCCCCGCAACTTGACTATCCCGTCAGTGTCTGGACCTCGAGCGATGCGGGATCTTGCTGGCAATTGATTGAAAATCCCAACGTTGAGGCCGACGTTGAGTTTGCCGAAAAGGTGATTGTCGGCATTCAGGAAGCCCAGGTTGAGGACAGCCGTGCCGCAGAGGGCATCTACACCCTCGACGGACGTCGCCTCGAAGCCCTGCCTTCGCGCCGTGGCATATACGTCGTCAACGGCAAGAAGGTGGTGAACCTCTGACATTTTCCACCGCTGCGGCCGGTGAGCACCATTGACACCTCGCCTGCCGCAAGCCGCCGTTTTTCCGCGTCATAATTCCTGTTCAGGGCAGACATCGCAGCATTTCCGGTTGCGTTGTCTGCCCTTTTTCGCATCCTCCCACCGGGCTTTCCGCCACGGAGACTTGCAGTTCCTTTCTGTGCGACGGGAATTGTCGGTATGACATTTTTGTATGTTTTACGGCAGATGTTCGGGATATTTCCCCAAAAATCGGTAATAGGCGGAATGATTTTCGTACATTTGCAAACAGAACATCAAAAATCTTAACAACAGATAAAAAATGAAAACCAAAACAATTTCCGCCCTTCTGCTCGTGGCTGCAGGCAGCATGTGCCTCACATCGTGCGACCTCGGCACTGCCGGCAGCGCACTTGCCAACGCATACGTCAACCAACTGGCTTCCGGACAGAGCACTTCTCTCTCTTCTGTTGTGGGAGAAGCCTTGAAGAACCAACTCGCAAGCAACGAGAAATACGGCAATCTCGGACTCGTTGCCGCCGAACTCATCAAGTCTTTCGCCAATCAGGGCACCGCATTCAATTATACTGGTAGCGCCAATGTTGAGGCCCTTTCGGGAACTTATGAGCCAATGGCCTACAATTCCATCGGCAAATCCACCCCCACCATTGCCGCAACCCTCACCACCAACGCCCAGACCGTGGCCGCCAGCACTACGGCATCCCTTACCCTGAGTGCCTATAATATAGGCAGCAACATCAGCGTCAGCCAACTCACCATTGCCAATCTCGGACTCTCCCACAGCGGTTCGAACACCACCATTGCGCTGACCGACAACAGTGGTTTCGGCACAAACTGCACCTGCACGGTCAATGGAAAGGCCTACAATGCTGCGACGGTTTACATCACTTCTGCCGGTGTCAGCGCCAGCCAACTGAGCCTGAACATGACCGTTTATTACGGTGAAAACTATACAAATCCCGTCAATATCACCTATACGGGTAGCCTGAAGTAAACCGTTTTTTCCGAAGATTCCACAACATTCAGCCATGAAACTCATCGGCATCCTCTCCGACACCCACGGGTATTGGGACGAACGTTATGCCCAGCATTTCCGCGAATGCGACGAGATATGGCACGCCGGCGACATCGGAAGCCTTGAGGTTGCCGACCGTTTGTCCGCCATCGCCCCCCTCCGTGCCGTGCATGGCAACATCGACAGTGGCGATGTCCGCCGCCTGTTTCCCGAGGTTCTGCGCTTCCGATGCGAGCAAGCCGACGTGCTTCTCAAGCACATCGGAGGCTATCCCGGCCGTTATGATGCCAGTGCGGTGCGGCTGTTGTTGAACAATCCTCCGCATCTTTTCGTCGACGGTCACAGCCATATCCTCAAAGTGATGTCCGACCAGACGCTCCGCCCCGCCTCCTCTCCGAATACGCCGATGCTGCACATCAATCCCGGTGCTGCAGGGCTGCAGGGGTGGCAGACCGTGAGAACGCTGGTGCGACTGGTGGTCGACGGCACCAAATTCCGCGACCTTGAGGTCATCGAACTCGGCGGACGCCACTCCGCTGTGGAGCCTTGATGCCCGAAACGGACGGCACTTCCGGACAGCAACTTCCCCGAAAAAACATTTTCCCCTCCACGCTTCCATGATAAAACCAGCACTGTTTACCCTCCGTTTCAAGGTGCGCGACTATGAGTGCGACCTGCAAGGTATTGTCAACAATGCCAATTATCAGCACTATACCGAGCACACCCGCCATGAGTTTCTGCAAGCCAACGGAGTGAATTTTGCCGAGATGCACCAGCAGGGACTCGACGCTGTCGTGGCGCGGATGACCATGAATTTCAAGATGCCCCTCCGCAGCGGCGACGAATTCATCTGCACACTCAATCTCCGAAAGGAGGGATTGAAGTACATTTTCCTGCAAGATATCTACCGCGCGTCCGACGAACGGCTGGTCTTCACTTCGGAGATCACCACCGTAGTCCTTGACCATGGCCGCCTGCGCGACTGCGAGATGCTCAACAACATCTTCCACCTTTAGGTGAAAACCCCGCCGGGAAAACATGGGAATCCCCTATGTCCGCCACGTGAACCGTGACAGGGCATAGGGGATTCTTTTGTTCTTTTCAGTCCAGAACGCGCAGTGTGCGTGTGGCATCGTCCACGGTAAAGCGCAGATGTACTCCGGCAAACTCAAAGGCATACACGCGGTCGGCATCGGAATGGTAGTGAGGTCGGGGGTCATCTGCCAGAATGGCCGTGAGGGCATCGCGGCGGTCGGCGGGAAATCGGCGGAGCATGCTGTCGGAAATCTCCACGGTCAGCGGCTCTTGCTTGGATGTCTCCTCGGCAAAGCCCCCAGAAGCCTCGGGATGAGCGTCGGTGATGGGAAGATAAGGCTTGATGTCGTAGATGGGAGTGCCGTTGAGCATGTCGGCACCGCTGACGTGGATGACGGGACCATCCGCAGTCTGCAACTCAATCTTCTCAATCTTCACGCAGGAAAGTCCGATGGGATTGGGCCTGAACGGGGAGCGCGTGGCGAAAACACCCATGCGTCGGTTGCCGCCGAGGCGTGGCGGGCGTACCGTAGGCGACCATTCCGGGCGGTGCGATTCGGAAAAATCCCAGATAATCCACAGGTGCGAGAAGCCCTCAAGCCCGCGCAGGGCGTCGGCGTTGCGGTAGGGCGGGGTGAACACGATGGTGCCCCGCAGGCTCTCCACGAGACCGCTCTGGCGGGGAATGCCGAATTTGCTGTCGAAATCTGTAAGGATGTGGGCGATGATGTTCATACGAAAGGGGATGCTTGATTCAAGCCTTCTGCCTCCGGAATGGGGGCGCGGCGGTTCGGAGCGTGATAAGAAAAAACGACGGTCACAGTCCTTTTTTCCCATCATGTTTGGAGGGGAGGGAGGCTGCAACCGTCTTCTGTCAATTGAAAAACACTTAACTGTACTCTTAAAGTCGTGCAGAGTACTTCAATAACATAGCACTAAAATATTGCTCACTTTGAAGTTTGCTGTGCAAAATTACGACGATTTTTGCTCAAAAGCGCAATAAGTGTGCAAGAAAAACGGTGTTTTATATCAATTTCTTTTGAATTGCAAATGTTTTGATTAGTGGAAAAAGCAAAAGTGTGGGCGCGCAGAACCCGCTTGTTCTGCGTTGGCGGCGCTTGGAAGAGTGGGGAAGGAGGCGCTGGAATGTGGGGATTCGTTTCCGCTTTCTCCGGTCTTGCGGAGGAGGATTTCGGAGGACGCTGAAAAAAGTACGGCATTTTCCGTCAGAAAGTGCCGTACTTTATGGCTGAAAGTGCCGCATTTCGTGATGGAAAGTGCCGCACTTTTCGTAAGGTGGTTTCCGCAGTCCTTGACGGCGGTTTCCGCAGGCTTTTCCGGTAAGTGTTGCGCTGCCGGCCGGCTTGTGTGGAGAAAGCCGGTTGCAGAGGCAGCGGTGTCAGTCGAAGAAGAGCATCACTTTCACAAGCGTTGCCCCGTCTTTGCACCGTTTTATCTCGGCGGCGTAGCGGTTTTCTCCGGCGTCCTCGACCAGAATGTCAAGGTCGTCGCCGCCATAACCTTCCAGTCCGAAGGCGGCTTCTATGCGTTTTACAGCGTGGGTGTTGTGCCACTCCATGGGAAGTGCGTCGAGTACCCAGTCAATGTACCGGATGCTGTTGACGTGACCATTGATGTCGAGGTCCGTCATGCCGCAGTGGTGGTGGAGAACCATGGCAGGCTCCTTCACTCTGACGCGGCTGTAGGATGCGATGGGCGGCACCTCGTCGAGCAGAGCCTCGTGGAATCCGCCGTCCGGAAGGGATTCGAGGTTGACAGGTTGGCGGGTATTGTAGTCGATGAGCGCCCATGTGCTGATGCCGTATCCGATGTTCTCGCCCTGAGCGTTGCGGAATTCGAAGTTACGTTCCGTGAATTGCCTGAAAATCCGGCTCACCCATGTGGAGATAGAGTAGTGTTGCAGGCTGCGGGGACGCTCCTTTAAGTCGATGGCAAGCCTTGAAAGCACCCAGCCGCGCTGGTGTTCCATCATGTAACTTATGCCAAATCCGTGGGTTTCGGCGTGAAGTGATGCCACACGTAGGGTGAAATTTCCGATATTCGACCACGAAAGATGGCCGGAATAGTCCTCTTGAAAGGGTTCGACTGCAAGAGGATACGTCATTTTTTTCTCTTTCATCTTTGTCTGTTTGTGGGTTCTTCCCTATGGCAAATCCGTAGTTGGGGAAGTGTGTTTCCGTGAATGCTCCCGTCATGCCCGGCGTATCGTGCCGGAAAGTCGGTATGTTTTGCCCGCAAGTTCAGCGTATCGTGCCGGAAAGTCGTGATGCCGGTCAGTTATTTGTTCGTCATGATGTTGAGCACGCACAAGTCCGTCTCGTTCATGGCCTTGGAACCGATGGTGGCAAGATTGCGGATGCTGCGGTCGACATCGCGGTCGATGATGCCCTCCACCTCGGTGACGCATTCGCCTTGCATGGCAAGCATGGCGGAAAGCATGGCAGTTGTGACGCCGCTGGTCAGTTTCAGGGCGCACGAAGGTTTGGCACCGTCGCAGATCATGCCGGTCAAGTTGGCAATCATATTCTTGATTGCAGCCGTAATCTGCTCATATTTGCCCCCCATCAGGTAGGTTATTCCGACGCTACTGCCGGTGGATGCGACGACACATCCGCAGAGTGCCGACAGACTTCCCAAGTGTCGCTTGATATATATGGCGGTCAGATGCGAAAGCATCAAGGCTCTCGTACGCTCTTCATGGGTGTTGTGGTTCTCATCTGCAAACACCATCACCGGGTTTGTCGCACAAATGCCCTGGTTTCCGCTGCCGCTGTTGCTCATAACCGGAATCATTGCCCCCGCCATTCGCGCGTCGCAGGCACTGCTTGTCGCCATCAATACGTGGCTGAATATGGTATCGCCCAGCAGTCCGCGCCCAAGAGGGCGGTGCATTGCTTTGCCCAGGCAGTGGCCATAGTTGTGTTCCAGGCTGCGTTTTGCCGCTTCCATGTTCAGTTTTCCCGCTTCGTTGATGAAATCTATCTCCTCAATCGGGGCGGTAGTGGCGAAATCGTAGACCAGTTTCATGTTCAGTTCCGGCATTTCCTCGGCATTTCCCGGTGTGTTTTCCCCAGCGGGTTGTATGGAAGTGCTGGCCTCCTGCCCGCAACCCGTGAAGTGTGTGTGCTCATGTGCGATGGTTGCACGTTCGCAATGCCCGTCTTCGTCGTGGACACAGATGTCGACAAAGAGTTTTTCATCGGGTGTGACATGGCTGCGCTCGAAGTCTTCGGCTGTGGCGAGTCGGATGTCGATGCGTCCTTCGTCGATGTATCGGCGTCCGCGCTCCACGGCTTCTGGGGTGCAATCGCGGAGCACTTCCAGTCCGTATTCGCTCTTTCCGATGAGGGCTCCGAGGGCAATGGCGATGGGAAGTCCCACCATTCCGGTGCCGGGAATGCCGACACCCATGGCATTCTTCAGGATATTGGCCGAAAGGCGTACGTCGATGCGGCTCGGGACAAGGGCATCGCGGCCGGTGAGCGTTTGAAGTCTTTCGGTGGCACGGGCGCAGGCTAAGGCCACACAGATGGGTTCGGTACAGCCGATGGCGGGAACCACCTGCTGCTGTACCAATGAAATCAGTCGTTTTCTGGTCTGGAAATCAATCATGGTGTGGGAATGTTGGGGTAAGATGTTCCGTAAAATCGCTTCCACCGCTCCCCGTTTTTAAGCCTGAAACAGGGCGAAAGGTGGCAAAACTGACTTATAGAACACACCTAAAGATTTGCGATGGTAAATTATGGCACCCACCTTTAATATTAATTGTATGGAGTTCTAATATTAACTGTATGGTGTTCTAAAAATAATTGTATGGTGTTCTAATATTAACTGTACGGTGTTCTAAAAATAATTGTACGGCGTTCGGGTGAAGGCTTCTCAAGGACTTACAGGTGGATACGCAGCATTTTGTCCACCTTTTCCCTGTCCTTCGCACTGGCATTCCTGTATTGTCGTGGCGTCATCCCCATCTCTTTTGTGAAGCCATTGTAGAAGGATTGCCTTGAAGCAAAGCCGGAACGCAGTCCGATCTCCTCGGAAGTGAAGTTGTCGTATTTGTGGTTTCGGAGCATATTGCAGGCTTCGCGTACCCTGATTCTCGCCAACAGTCGGTTGAAATTGCTGTCGGTCTTGTAGGCGACGGCGGCACTGATGGCGGCAGGGTTCACCTCTAAGCGCTCGGCAATGCTCCTTGCTGTGAGATTGGGCTCGCGGAAAAGCCCTTCGTCCTTCAAGAGGGAGAGGATGGCATTGTAGAGTTTCAGGGTGCGTTCCTCGGAATAGTTGGTGATATAGTAGGGCATGTGGATGGGAAAACGGAAGAGGTGGGGAGGGGAGAGGATGGAGGAAAGGGGTGGGACGGACGGGAAATCGGGCCGGAGAATTCAGAGGCTGAAGATTCTTTTTGCCGTTTCGGTGGTGACGGCTGCCACGTTTTCCGCCGTGGTGCCGTAGATATCGGCCAGACGTTGCAGGACAATGGGCAGGAAAGACGGCTCGTTGCGCTTGCCACGGTGCGGAGTCGGTGCCAGATAGGGCGCGTCCGTCTCGATGACAATGCGCTCCAATGGTACGCTACGTTGCAGTACTCCCGGCAGAGAACTCTTCTTGAAGGTGACGACACCTCCGATTCCCAGCACGAAATCATCAAATGTCAGCAGTTCACGGGCCTCGTCATCAGTGCCGCCAAAGCAGTGGAAAATGCCGCCGCAAAGTTGGTCTTTCAGGGGAGAAAGCACGTGGATGAGTTCGGCATGTGCCGACCTTGAATGCACGATGAGCGGCAACCTGTATCGGCAACTCCAGAGGGTCTGGTGGCGGAATACTTGCAGTTGCTCCTCGCGACGTGAGGAATCCCAGTAGAGATCGACGCCCACTTCGCCCACGGCTTTCAGCAGCGGGGAGGCCTGTTGGCGGTCGTTGGCGATGAGTTGCTCCATCGTTTCCAGCAGGGGCATCGGGTCTTCCGGCAATTCCGTCGGATGAAGTCCCATCATAGGATGGCAGACACCGGGGAATTGTCGGCAGAGCGCCATCATGGTGTCGATGCTTGCCGCATCAATGTTCGGAAGCATCAGTGCCGAAGCGCCGGCATTGATGGCGCGCTGTACCACATCGTTGCGGTCGGCATCGAATTCTTCGCCATAGATATGGCAGTGTGTGTCGATGAATTCCATGGGAAATGGAGGAGGATGGTGTTGCGATGCGTTGGAAAAATATCAGGATTTTCTGCCGAGCAGCGAGGTGGCATAGTCCCATAGTGCCGAGGTGTCGGCATCAAGGTTGCGCAGAATCCGGTGGGCTTCGTCGTACAATTCCCCGATGCGTGCGTTGGCGACGTCGGCAATGTGCAGTTTCTGGTAGATGGAAATGACGCGCTTGATCTTCTCTTCCTCGGCCTCCGGAGTTCCAGCTTCGGCATCGAGGATTGCCAAGAACGAATCTCTTTCGCTGTCATCTCCCATACGTTGCATGGCGGCAACGGTCATAAATGTCTTCTTTCCGCACAGAATGTCGCCTCCGATGCGTTTCCCGAAGGTCTTTTCATCGCCGAAACAGTCGAGATAGTCGTCTTGAAGTTGGAACGCCAGTCCGATTTTCTCGGCAAAAGCATAGAGGATGTCGCAGGCATCGTCGGAGGCATCGGCCAGCAGGGCACCGATTTTTGCCGCGCATCCCAGCAGAACGCTGGTCTTCAGGCGGATCATTTCGATGTATTCCTCCTCGGTCACACCGTGGCGTTGCTCGAAATTCACGTCGTATTGCTGGCCTTCGCATATTTCGATGGCGCTTTTCAGGAAGCATTCGTTGGCATCCTCATATCGTCCTACGCGCTGTCGAGCCATCTGTTGTGCGGCCATCAGGAGCATGGTGTCGCCGGAAAGGATGGCGGTGTTCTCGTTCCATTTGCGGTGAACGGTGGGTTTTCCGCGGCGAACATCGGCACGGTCCATCAGGTCGTCGTGCAGAAGCGTATGGTTATGGTAGAGTTCCAGGGCCGTTGCTGCGGGAATTGCCTGTTCCCAGTCTGGACGGAACACACTGTAACATAGGAGCATGAGCATGGGTCTCAGACGTTTTCCACCCATGGACATGGCGTATTCGATGGGTTCATATAGCCCTTCCGGACGCTGGGGATAGGGAATTTCGGCAATGGCCGACCGTATTTTTCCAATCATAGGTTAGTGAACAGGATTAAACGATAGGGTATTCGAAGAAGGTGAAAGCAAATCTTCCACACTTATAGTATGTGTTTTCCGGCTGCTTTTGTCTTGCCATTCATTTGCGTTTTACGCAATATACAATTACGTATTGCGTAAAATCCATTTACGTTGTACGCAATATTCAATTACGTATTACGAAAAATCCATTTACGTTGTACGCAGTAAGTCATTCAAATGGCTTGTGAAATCGATTTACATGCCCCGCATGTCAGTTGGCATGGCACGTAGTGTTCGTTGTGATTGCACGTAGTGTGCCAGTCGTCTTACGGGCGGAATCCGCTTGGAACTGTTGGTGTTTCAGGTATGCCTTCGCGTTGTCCGCATATTTGATTGTGGTGTGTTTTTCAAGGACGTCAGGAGGTTCAAACCGCTATTTCCCCACTTCCGATGCAGATGTGTCCGTCGCGGGTGTAGACAACAGCAAACTGTCCGGGCGCGATGCCTTGGATGGGTGCGTCGCCATCGATATGGAATGTTCCCTCGGGATGGGCATCGTCGGGGGCGGTGCGCGTAAGAATGCCTGTCCGCCAGCGGTCGGTGTGGCGGACTTTGAAGGTGATTTCCATCCTACCTTCCGAAGGCCAGGGGTCGCCTGTCAGGAAATGAAAGCCGGAAATGTTGAAACTTTTTCCGTATTGTAGGAGGTTGTCGTAGCCATGTGAGACATATAGGATGTTTTCTTCAATGTTTTTCTTCACGACGAACCACGGTCCGCCTCCCAACCCCAAACCTTTGCGTTGCCCAATGGTGTGAAACCAGTAGCCATTGTGCTCTCCTACCTTGCGGTTTGTGTCGATTTCGATGACATCTCCCGTACGTGTTCCAAGGAAACGTCGGACAAAATCGCTGTAATTTATCTTACCCAGGAAGCAGATTCCCTGTGAATCCTTCCGGCGTGCCGGGGCAAGGTGCGCCTCGTTTGCAATGCGTCGCACGTCATCCTTCATAAGATGTCCCAGTGGAAGCATGACCTTCTCCACCTGTTGTGCCGAAAGTTGTGCCAGAAAGTCCGTCTGGTCCTTCACCGGATCGGGTGCTGTGGCAAGCCAAGTGCCGCACGTGTCCATCCCTTTTTCGCGGAGCAGGCGTGCAAGTTCCGGCTCTTTGGCGGCGCTGTCGCAGAAGATTTCGTTGTCTCTCACGCATCTTGCATAGTGGCCGGTGCAGATTCTGTCATACTGATGTCCGACACGCTCCTCAAAAGCGCCGAACTTTATGAGACGATTGCACATGACGTCGGGGTTAGGTGTCAGACCTTTCTTCACGTGGTCCATGGTATAGGTGACGACACGTTCCCAATATTCGCGCTGAAGGTCAACAACTTCCAGCGGAAGTCCGTAACGATGGGCTATGGAATGGCACATTTCGAGGTCCTCTTCTGCGGTGCAGGTGAGTTCATCATCGCCATCCATACCGATTTTTATGTAGTAAAGGTCGGGTGTGATGCCGTGTTCCATGAGCAAATGACAGGCAACGGCGCTGTCAACGCCCCCAGAAAGTAGTAGTGCAATGTTCATCAATTAGTGTTTTTTTCCGGTAATCTGTTATGTTCTTTTACGGAGTTCAGGGATAGGTCTGCGGGAATCCTACGGGAATTTTGCGGCGTTCAAAGTGTGGCGATACGCTCGGCACAGCGCTCCATGAGCCATTTCGGGGTGGATGTTGCTCCGCATATTCCTACGGTTTCCACCTTGTCGAACCATTCCTTTTTCAGTTCATCGGCATCCTCGATATGGTAGGCGTTGGGATTTACGTTGCGGCAAGCCTCGTAAAGCACGCGGCCGTTGCTGCTCTTCTTCCCAGCCACGAATATGACAACGTCGTGACGTCGGGCAAAATTCTCAATGTCCGGCAGGCGTCCTGCAACACGTCGGCAGATGGTGTCGGCATAATGGAACTCGGCAGGCGGCAGAATGTGCTCCGTAAGGTAGTCGACGATGGCGCTGAATCCCGTGACTGATTTCGTAGTCTGCGAGAAAAGGTAGGTGGTGCGTTGAAGATTGAGTTGCCTTACCTCGTCGATGTTGGCGACAACGATGGCGGTTCCGTCGGTTTGTCCCACAAGTCCGAGCACTTCCGCGTGGCCCGGCTTGCCGTAAATGACGATTTGCGCGTCGGGATGTTCCGTGAAAACCTTCTTGATGCGCCGTTGCAGGTTGAGGACGACGGGGCATGTGGCATCGATGATGGTGATGTCCTGCTCTTCCGCTTTCCGGTATGTGGCTGGCGGTTCGCCGTGTGCGCGCAGCAAAACCTTGGTGTGGTGCAGTTTTTCGTAGGCGGAATGGTTGATCATCTCGAGTCCCATTTCACGCAAACGGTCGCATTCCCGTCCGTTATGTACGATGTCTCCGAGGCAAAACAGGCTTTCGCTGTGTGAAAGTTCCTCCTCTGCCTTTTGTATTGCGCGGGTCACTCCGAAGCAAAATCCGGAACGTTCATCGATTTCTATCTTCATGATTTCTTGTCTTTTGTCGGCACCGTTGGGTGAAATTCCGGAGTTTTCAGAATGAGACGGCGACATTTCCCATCAGCGATTGCGCTGCCATGTGGTACTTAGCCCATGCCAGTCCGATGCTGAACTTCTGGAGTTTGATGCCCGCTCCTGCGGAAAGTCCGGCAAGATGTCCCTTGCCCGCCGCCTGAAGTTCGTAGCCTCGGCGGAAATTGTAGCCCGCGGCAATCCAGATATTCTCGCGCGGCTTCACCTCAACACCGAACACCAGATGGTTGAGCATCAGTCTTCCCGTGCTCAATGCCGCGTCCTCTTCGCTGCTTTGTTGCTCTTTGTCGGCGTCGGGAATCGCCACATAGTCGCTCTTTTTCCAACGTGTCAGGTCGGTAAGTGTGATGTTGAACTCCACCGGCAGGTGGGCAAGCCCCTTCGTAAGTCCGAGTTGCAGGTTGTAGGGTACGCGTTCCACCACGCCGTCATACGTCTTTATCTGTGCGCCGATGTTGCGCATGACCATCGAAAGGCTCACGGCTTTCTCCGAATCATAGTAGTTCAGACCGAGGTCTACCGCGATGGACGCCGATGAAAAGTCGGCAATCCGCGAATAGGCTGCCTTGAAATTCGCCCCGCCTGCCCAATGTTCTGAAAGGAGATACGAATATCCCACCCCTAAAATAGCGTCCTTCGGGGCGAAAGTTCCGATAACCGTACCCGAAACGTCCGTTTCTTCCATCTCTCCATAGCCCATATAGTGAAGATATGCCGCACCTGTGTGCCGCTCTCCAAAGGCCATTGCGTATTCTGCTCCCATCCATTTCCCTCCATCTGCGTAGGTCATGAACTGCAATGCCGCACTTCGGCTGTCGGTTCCCGCCAGCAGCGCCGGATTGTGCAGACCCACGCCCGGCTGATTGTCGATGGCGGTGATGTTTTCGCCGCCCAATGCCACAACATGTGCCGTGGTGGGAAGCGACAACACCCGCATGGCGGAACTCTCGCCTTGGGCATTCGCCAAATGACAAACGGAAAAGAAAACAGTAGGAATTAATATTTTTTTCATTTTCATCTTCAAATATTGCGACAAAATTACGATATAATTTGGAAATCTGCCGTATTTTTGCACCATAAAAGCGGGCAAAAACCGGTAACAGTGCCGTAGCATTGTTGAAAACGTTGCGGTCAGTTGGCAAAAAACTCCGGAAACCCGTTGTGAAACATCTGATAAAATGGCTTTCGCCTTGTGGTTGAAGGCAAGCAGAAAATGCGAATACTGAAGGAATCTCCGCTGTACACCCGGGCATGGTGCGACATGGTCTTCGAAGGCCGCAACCGTGCATACGGAGCATACGTCCTGCGCTCTCGGGCAGGACGTCGCTATCGTTTTGCCCTGATGGTCGTAGGTGGCATATTCGTTGTGCTGACCTCTCTGCTGCTCCTTACCATGTTCTTGGCCGGACGTGCCGTCAACCGTGTGGCGGATGAGATGCAGCATGTGGTGCGTCTTGCGCCTCTCCGCGACGAGACGGAGCGCTATGTCGCCGCCGGACGCCGGGCCATTCCCCATGCCACACCCGATGCCGTGGAGGAGATTCCCGAGGTGGTGGATGCCCCGCAGCCGGAACTTCAGCCGGCACCCATTGGCATCAAGGGACCCGACGACGGTGATTTCGTGCCGGAGAGCAGCATTGTCGACCGTGCGACCGACCATTCCGAGGCCGATGAGTCGCTTCCCGTGGAGGGGCCGCAACTCATTCCCACGCAAGCGGTGGAGGAAATGCCCGTGTTCCCCGGAGGACTGAAGGCCCTTATCCGCTTCCTCGACACCCATTGTGTCTACAGCGAGCGCGCCATCAGGGACAAAATCGAGGGCGATGTCGAGGTCAGTTTCATCATCGATACCGAAGGTCGCGTCGTCGACCCCCAAATTACCCGCCGGCTTCACCCCATTCTCGATGCGGCGGTGTTGCAGGCTGTGCGCGAAATGCCGCGGTGGAAGCCCGGAACCATGAACGGGGAACTCACCTGCACCCGCATTACCGTGCCTTTCCACTTCCAACTCCGGTAGCGTTTCCTGGCAGAATTTATGACGTGGCCTCCCGAAACCGCTCCATCATGCCAGACCCTTGAAACCGGATTTGCCGGATTCCGAGCCTGTCATGGCCCAAGAAAGTGCGGAAGACGGCAGAGCGTCATCTGCAATACATCAATGATTCTTTGCGGCGGTAACTTGTCTTACCCCATCATCATGCTCATTTCCTAATCCAATATATGCGTTATCTCATAGCCTCCGACCTCCACGGCGCCCTGCGTCCTTTGGAGGATATCCTCCGATTCTACGATGCCGGACACTTCGACCAACTGCTCCTTCTGGGCGATCTCCTCTATTATGGTCCGCGTAACAGCGTGCCTGACGACATGGATGCTCAGAAAGTGGCGCAACTTCTTAACGCCCGGGCGCAGGACATCATCGCTGTCCGTGGTAATTGCGACGCCGAGGTGGACCAGATGATGCTGCATTTCGACATCATGGCCACGTATGCCGTCGTCGTCGACAACGGACGCCGCTACTTCCTGACCCACGGTCACCACTATAATGCCTTGGCACTTCCCCACGGAAATTACGATGCCATCGTCCACGGCCACACCCATCTGCAGGGCTTTACCCAGACGTCTTCGGGCACATTGGTTGTCAATCCCGGCAGCCCGACCTTTCCCAAAGGCGGCAATCCTCCCACCTTCGCCACGCTTTGTGACGGCACTTTCAGCATCCATCACCTTTCCGGCGACATCATCAGCCAATGGACGCTATAAAATACATCGCACTCGACCTTGACGGAACGCTGACCGACAGCCGTAAGACCATCACGCCCCGAACCCTCGACGCCCTGTCTTCGGCGCAGGAAAAGGGGGTGACGCTCATCATTGCCAGCGGACGTCCGCCCCAAGGCATCGTACCTGTTGCCCGCGAATTGCGCCTTGCGGAGCGTGGAGGCTACGTCATGGCCTACAACGGAGGCGAGGTTGTCAGGGCAGAGGATGGGGAAATCCTCTTCCGTCATCCCCTTCCCGCCGACGTCATTCCCGAGGTTTGCGCTTGGAGCCATCGGCTCGGTCTGCCCCTGATTACCCATGTCGACGGCAACATCCTCACGAATTCTCCGCACGATGTCCACGTCGTCCGCAATGCCGGCATCAACGGTATGCCCATCGTAGGCACGGATTCCATGGCGGAAGTGTTGCGCGACGTGCCGCAAAGCCCTGTGAAATTCCTCATGCTGGGCGAGGCTTCTCCCCTTGCCGAGGCGGAACTTCTGCTGCGGAACGCCTTTGCCGGACGTCTCGAAGTGTGCCGTTCCACCCCGAATTTCATGGAGATTGTGGCGGCAGGAATCGACAAGGCCACTGCCCTGAAGCACATACTTCGGGACCGCAATGCCGAAGCCTCGCAGTTGATGGCTTTCGGAGATGGCGACAACGACCTCAGCATGATCCGTTATGCCGGCCTTGGCATTGCCATGGCAAATGCCACACAACGCCTGCGGGATGCCGCAGATTTCGTCACGCTCGACAACGATTCCGATGGCATTGCCTATGCTTTGGAGCGCTTCCTCTAAGCCTCTTCAGCCGTCGAAGCCACAGTAATATCCTTAAAAATCAGAAGGCCTCCTATCCCCAAGCGGCGGGACAGGAGGCCTTTTTCTGTATTCTTTTCCTGCGTTTTCAGTAGATTCTTCAGGGTGCATCAAGGCATCTGTTAAAGTTCTTCAAGTTATCCGAATAGAATGTTCCGGACGGGCTTTTACCATCCTCAAATCCTCGGGGTTTGAAACCTCGGAACATTCGGCAAGAAAGTACGGAACTTTCAAGCAAAAAGTGCGGCACTTTCTGTCACAAAGTGCCGCACTTTTTTACGGGGTGTTCCAATGTCGGGAACAGCAGGTGTTGAAACTCGTTTTTACCGGTGCCGATGTCAGGCTGTGTATTGCCTGTGTTTGGGTAGGATGCCCTCTGACATCCGGGTGTGCACGACCAATGTATGAACGTGTTATGCCCAATGTGTAAACGCGTTTTTTCAGTTGTCCGGGTGCGTATGTCCGATGTCTGAATGCGTTTTTACTGATGTCCGGGTGCGCGATGTCGGATGTGCAGGAATGCGCTTCCGGGCATGTCCGTTATCCATGCGGCATTCACCGGCCGTTACTTGCTGATTTTGAAGTGGCGGAAGTAGTATTGCAGTTCCTTTCCGCTGATGTTTGTCAGTCGGATGGCGGTGACGGTCTTGCCGCCGAGTTCGTCTGCGGTATGGATTACGGGGTCGTTTTCGCCGTAATGCAGGAGAGGAATGGTGAGCCATTCGCCGTTTTCGAGGCGGATATCAAGGCGGAAGTCGCTGGCGGAACCGGTGGCATCGAAGTTGAAGTCCATACCTGCCAGGCGCGTGGGCCGCTCACAGAGGATGGTGAACTGGCTTTCTGGAGCCCATTTGATGACTTCGTTCGAGGGCGTCACCTTCACTTCGCTGCCGTTTACGCTGATGGGCAGCAGCGCAAGTTGGGGCACTGTGCTCTCAATGTGGAAGGGTGCGTAGTCGCTGACGGCGTCGAGTGCGGTGCCATGTGCGGCATTGTGCTGCTCGACGAGCCGCGTGAAGAGGCGGTCGACGGCGGGCAAATAGCGCAAGGTGGCAAGTTTCGTTCCGGTCTGGTACTCGTGAAGTTGAGCGGCATCGTTCTCGTTTTCATACATTTTCCGCTTCAGAAAACGTGCCTGAGCATAGAGGTCTTCGAAGTTTTCCTTTGTCCATTTCTCCTCCATGGCAAGGTGCATGGCACAGACGGTGCGGCCATAGTCGGCCACAACTTTTGCCTGCGTGAGCCATGGGCGCATCTCTTCGATGAGCAAAGGATTGGTCTTGTCCTGCAGAAGTCGGTCAGCCGCTGCCGCGAGAAGCGAACTTTGGGCATCAAGTGCACGCACTGCTGCAGCGTCACCCTCGGCGGCACGCTTGCAGATGTCTGCGATTTCGCGGCTCTCGTCGCGGCGGAATCCGTGTCCGTTCGGCCCTAAATCCTCGTTGTAAGTGGCGAAGGTGCGCAGGGCGGATGCCGCAGAAGGCAGCACCTCGCGCAGGGCACGTTCCCAGGAATCATCGGCATTGTAGGCCTGCATGTTCCAAGTATAGTCCGCCACACTGTAGAGGCTGATCTTCGAAGCCTCGGCATATTGCATGGGATTGCTCACGAAACCGCTGAGGAGATTTGCAATGTCGAGGTCGTTGCCATACGTAGGTCCGAGCAGCAAACGGTCGCGGACGAAGTCGGAAACCGGGTAATTCCACCATATATATGCCGGACGTTTGAGGCGGGAATTTATCCATTCCATACCCTCTTTGTATATGTTATGTACGACGGAATTTCCCGTCCACATCACCTCAATGCCTTGATGAAGTCCATCGCCGAGGGCGCGCAAGTAGGGGCTTTCGTCCGAACTCCATGCCCGGTTGTACTCCGTGGGGCAGAGCAAGAGCGGAGCAACGTCGCCATGACGTTTGACAAACACGTCGTCAACATAGTTCAAAAGTGCCGCCTGTTTCTCACCTTTGGCACCCTCGCCCCAGATGTCGTCGAAGAAGACGGCAAAGGAACGTATGCCGAGGTCGTACATTTTCTCCAGTTTTGCCACGAGATGCTTGCGGTCTTCATCGTTCCATTTGATGTCAAGTCCCGGATGAATGGCCCAATAGAAGTGCACTCCGCGCAGTTTAGCACGCTCGTTGAGTTCCTTGATGCGCGCGGCTTCATCCTCGGGATACGGGTCTCTCCAGTGCGCACGATGGTAAGGATCGTCCTTGGGACCATATATATATACATTCATTTTGTGGCGACCGTAGAAGTCGAGTTGGCGCAAACGGTGCTCATGGCTCCAAGGTCTTCCGTAGAAACCTTCGATGCTTCCGCGGAAAGCCACGTCAGGCCAGTCCGAAACTTCGCAGATTTCCAGGCGGCCTTCCCCCATCATTTGCAGCAGGGTCTGCACTCCGTAGTAGAGTCCGCGGGCATCGGCGCCGACAATGACGGCACCTTCCGGCGTCACTTTCAGGAAGTATCCCTCGGCATGTTGCGGCACTTGTCGCTTGAAACGCTTGAGGGCGTTGTCCTTCACAACGCCCAAACGCAGCGTGAAGTCCGCTTTTCCCACTTGCTGAGGGCGGGACTCCGCGACGGCGGACAGCACATATTCGGGCACGGAGGCCGTGGAAATCACCTGCCATTCCGTGGGCAATTCAATGAGATTCTGTTGCGATGTCACCTGGTGGGGTACAGGGTTTACGAGGCTTATCTGCGCATTTACGGCAGGAGAAGCCAGGCCGATTAGGGCGGCGAGTAGGAGGTTTTTCTTCATGAGATGAAAGGTTTGCTGTGCAAAAATACGTTTTTTCCGCGGCTTTCCCGCATAAAACCGGGAGTTTTTAGTAATTTTGCCCCTGCATTGACGCCGCACATGAGCGGAAAGGGTCCCAAACTTGGCGAAAATAAGGCGCGGAACCGTAAAATCGTTTTGCCGCAATTCCCCGCCGTTTTCATGGAAGAAATTCATTTGGATATAGGCTTCTGTAAATCGGGTTTGCCGTAATTCCCCGCCGTTTTCATGGAAGAAATTCCTTCGGATATAGGCTTCTGTAAATCGGGTTTGCGGCAATTTGGCCCCATTTTCGAGGTGATACTTACGGTAAACGACGGAATGTCGGGGTGCCGATATCTGAGAAGCGACCGGAGGACGTCAAAGCATTTCACACAGGAAACCAATAAAAATTTACGGTGGTGATTCAGCATTCCCACCATAAAGACAAAGAAACGAATTATGGATATTACCGAAAGATTTCTATCGTATGTGGCCTTCGACACGCAAAGTAGCGAAGATAGCAGCACCACTCCCAGCACTCATAAGCAATTTGCTTTGGCAGAGCATCTCGTAACGGAACTCAAAGACCTCGGACTTACCGAGGTTGAGATGGACGACATGGGATATGTCTATGCCACTTTGCCTGCAAACACCGACGCAAACATCCCCACTATCGGCTTCATCGCACACATGGATACCAGTCCTGATGCCAGCGGTGCCGATGTGAAACCACGCATCGTCAAGGCCTATAATGGCGAGGACCTTGTCCTCGATGCCGAGGCTGGCATAGTCAGTGATGTGAAGACTTTCCCCGAACTCCTTGACCATGTCGGTGAAGACATCATAGTAACCGATGGTCATACTCTCCTTGGAGCGGACGACAAGGCCGGCATTGCGGAGATAGTTTCTGCTATGGAATACCTCATAAACCACCCTGAAATCAAGCACGGAAAGGTGCGTGTCGGCTTCAATCCTGACGAGGAAATCGGTCTCGGGGCCCATCATTTCGATGTCAAAAAGTTCGGATGTGACTGGGCATATACAATGGATGGCGGCGAATTGGGCGAGATTGAGTTCGAAAACTTCAATGCTGCCGGTGCCAAAATTACCGTAAACGGTGTCAGCGTCCATCCGGGTTATGCCAAGGGAAAGATGGTGAATGCCGCACTCGTTGCCGCAGATTTCATACACCGGATGCCGGCCTCGGAGACTCCTTCCACCACAGAAGGCTACGAAGGGTTCTTCCATCTTACCGGCATTGAGGGCGGAGTTGAGAAGGCAACTGTCAGTTATCTCATCCGCGACCACGACCGCGAGCGCTTCGAAGTGCGCAAACAGATGGTGGAAAGTCTTGTGAAAGGTATGAACAGACAGTACGGTGAAGGCACGCTGGTGCTGAACATCAAGGACCAATATTACAATATGCGCGAGAAAATCGAGCCCGTAATGCACGTCATTGACCTTATCAAGGAGGCGATGGAAGAGGCGGGAGTCGAGCCGAAGGTCCGTGCTATCCGTGGCGGAACCGACGGTGCGCAACTCTCATTCATGGGACTTCCCTGCCCGAACATCTTTGCCGGAGGCCTCAATTTCCATGGTCCTCACGAGTTCCTGCCCATCCCCAACCTCCAAAAGGCCTGTGAAGTGGTGGTGAACATCGTACGTCTCACCGCACAACGTCAGTGGAAGGCGTAACGTAGGCCGTGACTTCCTGTCCGTTCAGAGGGATTCTGTGAATGGGCGTTGCAGGTTTCCGAGCCTGTTTTACCGAAAGAATGCAGACGGACGTCAAAACGTAAGCCTCAAAGCGACAACAGCAACTACGGCGCAGATTGGCACAATCCGTCTTCATGATTGCATTCCCGCGCCTTGATTACTGCATCTTCACCGCTTTGATTGCAGCACGTTCATGCTTTGATTACAGCATCTTCGCGCTTGATCACTGCATCTTCATACCTTGATTCCCCATTCCCGGCGTCCCTTTTTACCTATACGCTGAACAATTTTATCCATACATTGCACGAAAAATGAGCCCACACGTTATACTGATTGACGCTGAATACCTCGACAGAGTGGCCTTCGATCTTACTGTAAACTTTGAACCTATGATCGGACGTCGCGTACCAAAGGCCGACCTTGCCAAGTGGCTCGACTGCGTAAGCCTTGATGGTGGACTTCGCGAAGGCGACAATGAGGTGCAGGCAGTCTTCATCCATCCCCGCGAAATGACGGAACTCCGTTACTTCACGCCCGGCAATTTCGCCCGCGAACTCGATGGAAAGGCCTTCAAAGACCACCTTGCGGAATTCACAATGGCGGCATGTCCCATCGAAAGGGTCACCACTTCCGTCGAATTCTTCAAGGAAAGTCTGGAAGCACTCCTGCTCGACAAGGACATTGAGTCGCTGATGGTGGTGGCAGACTTTGATGGTCTCACCGAAGACAGCCGCAAAATAACGGCGACCGTCAAGGAACTTTGTGCCACACCGCCGCAACCCAAGAACCAGGATGGCTCTCCGATGACCGACGCCAACGGCATCCGCATCATACTTCCGCGGAAGGAAATCACGCTTTTCACCATGACTCCCATGACCGGACGCGGATTCAATCAGGAAATCCTCGGATTCAGCCTGATGGCGGCACTTGGAATTTCGGCTGAGGAAATCAAAGGATAGCGGGTGGGAACGTTGATCCGACAATGCTTGAAAACCATCGAAACATCATGAAAAGTCTGTTGTTCTCCATTCTTTCCCTGCTCGGTCTCTGCACATCGTGCCGTGCCGAGGATTCCGGCACTTTGCTTTCTGTGGCGGAATATGACGCGGCCTTGAAGCGCGACACCACGGCTGTGGTGGTGGATGTGCGTCGTAGCGAGGAGTTTTCTGCCGGACATCTGGCGGGAGCCTTCAACCTTAATGTCCTCGACGAGGCGGCATTTACGAAGGGAATTGCCCGTTTTGATGCCGCCCACACCTATTATATTTATTGCCGCAGCGGACGTCGCAGCCAGCGTGCAGCGCAGTTGATGACGCAACATGGGCTGCGCGTGGTGGACCTTCGCGGAGGTTTTCTGGCCTGGGAGCAGGCGGGAATGCCCGTGGTGAAGGAATAATCGCCTGCCGGCATCAGCATTTACCTATTGAAAAAGCCGTACTTCTCACATCGAAGTACGGCTTTTTCGCATCCTTTTCCCAAAAAACGTTTTATACCGGTTCCGCGTTTTCCGTTTCCGGCATCCGAGGAAACTCCCCCGTAGTGCCGTGGAAGTTGCTTCCGGTTATTGGCAAATCATAGGTGTTTCGTGGTGTCCGATGCCCCTTTTTACCCCACATTTGCTCTGCGTCTGTCGAGGGTTTCGTAATTTTGTACCCGTTGTTCCGTGCGGGTTGCCGCATCCGCAGGCTCCCTTCGTCCGCCGTAGCGATTCTGATGCCCGGTGTTTCCTGCCGGACATTGCGGATTCGCGGATTGGGAACAACGTTCCTTCTCGACATTCTTTTCAAAACATTTTTTCGGCATTATGCGAATAATGAGATTCATTAAGGACTGGATTCTCATCTTTTCCATCCTTTCCGGAGTGGCAGGTTATCTGTGTTGCCGTGCCCTTCATCCCTCTCCGGTGGTGCGGGATTTTGTGGTTTCCGGTGTGGAGACCCTGCAACCGTTGCTCATTTTCTTCATGCTTTTCATCACTTTCTGCAAGGTCGACCCTCGCCACCTCCGCCTTTGCCGTTATCATTGGTGGCTCCTTGCCTTTCAATGTTCGGTGTTCGTCGCCCTCGGATGCCTGCTTTTGGCGATGCCTGACAGCGGAATGCGCGTCGTCATTGAGGGAGCCATGATTTGTTTTATCTGTCCTACGGCGACGGCGGGTGCGGTCATTACGCGAAAACTTGGCGGCAATGCCTCGCACATCATCACGTATACGATACTCATCAACCTGTTCGCCGCCCTGCTTATTCCCACGGTTGTGCCCTTTGTCCACCCCAATCCGCTTATGACGCGCTGGAATGCCTTTGCGCTGATTCTGTGCAAAGTGTTCCCTTTGCTTCTGCTTCCTCTGCTGTTTGCCTTTCTTGTGCGCCGGTTTCTTCCGACCTTCCACCGTCGAATCACGGAACTCCGCGACCTGGCCTTTTATCTTTGGGTCGTAGCCCTTGCACTTGCGATGGGCGTCACCACACGTTACATCGTCCATAGCGCCATTCCCCTGTCCGTACAGTTGTGGTTGGTGGCGGTATCGTTGGCAAGTTGCGTCATGCAGTTCTGGATTGGTCGGAAAATTGGCGGACACTACGACGACAAAATCGCGGGCGGACAGTCGTTAGGTCAAAAGAATACGGTGCTGGCAATATGGTTGGGCTATGCTTTCTTCAGTCCCATCACCTCCGTTGCCGGAGGTTTTTACAGCATTTGGCACAATGTCATCAATTCATATCAGGTCTATCGGCACGAAAGAAACGGGCGGACGGAGTAGGGAGTTTGGAGAAGTCCCCTCGGAACCTTTGGAGAAAGAGGGCAAAAAAATGCCGCTGCTTTCTGCTCACGCAGATGAATTGCAGCGGCCCTCACTACTAACCAAAAGTGTAGTATCGCGAAAAATAACGCAGTTTAGAGAAGTTCTGTAGTTAGTTTCTGTGTATAAATATGTAAATAGTCTGTCAAATGTTATTGTGTTTCGGGGTATCTTTGTCTCCGACTTACGAGTGCAAAGGTATGGCTTTCTGATGAAACACGCAAGAAAATCCGTGAAAAAATATAAAAATGTCTACGTTTCGGCCGATTTTCGTGTCAAAACGCTACAACTGTGCTTGATGTTTGATAAAAAACACGCGGTTTTCTTACATTTGTATATTTACCGTTTATAAATACAATTCCCGTTTATCAGGCTTCCGGCAGTTGTTTCCCGTGGGTATGGGACGCAACCTTCCGCAGCGTCCTTTACGCTGTTCCGTTGTTGCCGTTCCGTCTTTTGGCGGGGCTTTCGCGGCATCGCTCCGCGCATCTTGCGGTTTTCCGTCGCGCATTTTCTGATGCCTTGCCCATGCCTCCATGATGAGGTGCCAGGGCTTCTATGGTGTTTAGCCCAACCTGCAACGGGCTGCTGCCTCAATTTCCACGGCACTTCTCCGCCCGGACGTTTGCAACATCCATCGGCATCTGCAGGGCATTCCGTGCGGGCGGCAACACGTTTGCAGGGCCACTTCGCGAAGACCGGCGATGAGGCTCGGTGCTGCCGCATACCTATGGCCGGCATCCGCATTGCGAATCTTAAATTTTGTTGACAACGCCTTTTGCTCCTTCCAGCGCGTTTCCCGGTCGGAAATACAGGCGTTCACCATTGTCCTCGCCGTTTTTTTTGCAGGTTCATGTTGCTTGGAATGCTGTGATGATGGTGCGAAATGCTGCTTTCCGATGCCGGAATTGTGGAGAATTCCTGAAAACATCTTCTTTTCCGATGCCGAAATCTCCCCTGTTTTCTGATGTAAACCTCGGCACTTTCCGTTGCAAACATCGGTAGTTTCCATTGCAAACTTCCGCACTTTCCGTTGCAAACTTCCGTACTTTCCATCATAAACCTCGGTTGTTTTCTCCTTTTACCTCTAATCTTCATGCTGAAAGCCACGCTGTATGGAACATCGGATTTTTGCATCCGATGTGTGGGATGTTGGTTCCGGAAGGCAATTTCAAGGCTTTTTTTCTGCTTTTTCCATCGTTTTTTTTGACAAAATCCTTTTCTTCCGTTCATCCGATGTGCCGTAGTTCCCGAGGACTCCTGTCGGTCGGCAGACGGCATTCTCGGTAGTCTGGAAGGCTGAAACCGGCATTCCCGTAGGCGCATGTTCGGAATCTCCGTAACCGTCCCCGGCATCCCCTGAGACGGCACCCGGCGCTTGCCGTTACGGAAGCCAAAAAAACGCGGACTACCATCGGGTAATCCGCGTCTGTAGGTGTGGCGGTCTGTCGCAGCCTTCGCCATTCATCGGGTTGGGAAATCCGGACATCGGGCCGCCGGCCTCGGGGAATCTTATTGGAAATATACGCGCTTCACGCGTTCGCTGATGCTGGTAAATATCTCGTAAGGTATGGTTCCGAGTTGCTCGGCAATGACGTTTACCGGCAATTGTTCGCCGAAAATCTCCACGCTGTCCCCTTCTTGGCAATCAATATCCGTGACGTCGAGCATGCAGACATCCATGCAGATGTTTCCGGCGTACGGCGCTTTCTTGCCGTTGACGAGGGCATATCCCCCGCCGTTTCCGAGGTGCCGGTCCAAACCGTCGGCATAACCGATGGGAATGGCGGCAATCCGCGACGGACGTTCCAGAATGGTGCGGCGGCTGTATCCGACACTTGTGCCGGCAGGTACGGCGCGGATTTGCAGAATTGTGGTGCGCAGGGTGGTGACACACGACAAACGGCGGTTGCCGAACGGAGCAATGCCATAAAGACCTAAGCCAAGTCGGCACATATCAAGTTGGTATTCGGGGAAACGTTCAATGCCTGCGGAGTTACAGATGTGGCGTAATATGCGATAAGGCAGCGCTTCCTGCAACGTTTTCGAGGCTTTGTCGAAGCGTTCGTACTGGTTTCTGGAGAAATCATCAAAGCATTCGTCGTCGCTTCCCACGAAATGCGAGAAGACCGACCGCACTCTCAGCGCCTGTTGCCGGTTCAGCCGCTCGATAAGTCCGCACATGTCGCTCTCGGGACTGAATCCCAGGCGGCACATTCCCGTATCGAGTTTCACATGTACGGGAAATTCCGTGATTCCTTCGTGGCGTGCCGCTTGAATGAGCGCGTCAAGGAGGCGGAAACTGTAGACCTCCGGCTCGAGACGATAGTGGAATAGGGTGTGAAGTGCCGACAATTCGGGATTCATGATGATGATTCCCATCGTAATCCCCGCCTTTCTGAGTTCAGCACCTTCGTCTGCGTTGGCGACAGCAAGGTAGTCTACGCCAAGATCTTGGAGGGTTCGGGCCACTTCTACGCTTCCGCTGCCGTAGGCTCCCGCTTTTACCATGCAGGTGAGCCGCGTTTCGGGCTGCATGAACGAACGGTAGTAGCGGACATTCTCGGCCAATGCGCCGAGATTTACCTCAAGCACGGTCTCATGTGCCTTAAGTTCGAGCAGTTCTGCAATGGTATCGAACTCAAAGTCCCGCGCTCCTTTCAGCAACACCACGTCATCGTGCAGCGTTTGCAGGAGATTGCTCTTCAAAAAGTCGGCGGTGGTGGCGAAAAAGTGCTTCTCGATGCCGGAAAATACGGAATGTGCCTCGCTCAATGCCGGACCAATTCCTATGAGCATGCTGACCTCCCGGCTGCGAAGCATGGCGTTCACGCGGCGATACAGGGCATCGTCGCTGATGCCGGTCTGCAAAAGGTCGCTGAGAATGACGACCGCGCGCTGCTGTTCGCGGCGTCGGCGCTGGAAATCAAGGGCAATATCGAGTCCGGTAAGGTCGGAATTGTAGGCGTCATTGATGAGAGTTATGCCACGAACGCCGCTCTTTACCTCCAGACGCATGGCAACCGGTTGCAGTTTTGCCGCATTCCGGGCAATGTCGTCCCGCGCAACGCCCAAAAGAAGCGCGACGGCGATGGCGTGAATTGCGTTCTCTATGGAGGCATCATCGGAGAATGGGATGCCGGCCTCATCCTCTTGTTCATTGAAACGGTAGCGTATGAGGGCGTGACCTTCGCTGCGCTTGACGTCTTTTACAAAGAGTGGCGCCTTATTGTCGCGGCGCGACCATCCGAAACGCCGACCATGGAAGCGGCTTGCATCGAGACATTGGCGGATAATGTCGTTGTCGGCATCGAAAACCAGCGTCTCCGCATCGTCGAAGAGCGACAGTTTCTCCAGGCATTTCTCCTCCATCGAGGCAAAATTCTCCTGATGCGCCTCGCCAATATTGGTCATTACACCGATGGTGGGCTGAATAATGGCGCGGAGACTCTGCATTTCTCCCGGCTGGGATATGCCGGCTTCGAACATTCCTGCCTCACTTCGGGCGTTAATGAGCCATACTGAGAGGGGGACACCTACCTGAGAATTGTAACTTCGTGGGGAACGTGTGATGAAGCGTTTTGGCGAAACCAGTTGGTAAATCCATTCTTTTACGGTCGTTTTGCCGTTGCTTCCGGTGATTCCTATGACGGGCACGTCGTATTCTTCGCGGTGTCTTTCCGCCAAACGTTGGAGCGCCTTCATGGGAGATACCACTTTCAGGAAGTTCGCACCGGGATAATTCGCCGCCAGACACGCCTCTGTCTCCACGCTGTTGGCGGTGGAGAGGGAGGAAAGTGCCGTATTCCCGATTTTTCCGTCGGAAGTCCAGGGCACAGCACTCACAACAAAGTTGCGGACACCACGGCGATATAGGTCATCGATGTAGCGGTGGCCGTCGCCAGTGCGGGTGCGTAGGGCAAAGAACAGCGTGGTTTCAGGGAAAGCCAACGAACGACTGTCGGTGAGAAGCCAATCGATTTGGACATCGAAATGGCCATAACGATGGGCGCCTATCAGCGTTGCCACCTTTTCGATGGAGTATGACATGGTATAAAATGCAATGGTTTGCGGGATGTTTCGTTGTATGCGTGCAAAAGTACGAAAATCTTTCTTCTCTTGTTCATCGAACCTTAGAATAATGTGATGACGGCTTTCAAAAAAGCCCGTACGGGGGTTTGTATGACAACTGTTTGTGAAAAAAACGCGAAAAGCCTTGTTTCATCGCGAATTTTTCTCCAATTTTGCCATAGCAACCACGGTTCTCCGCCGCAAACTGCCGAGGTTTGGGCTGGAGCCAAGAGGGAACGCAGTGAGAAACTGCGGCTATACCCGTAGCTGTGAGTCCTTTTTTTCGTTGTGATACATGGGGCATCAATGCCCCGGCCACTGAGAGGGCGCAAAATTTCATGGTGGAAGTTTTCGCCGTCCGCTGTTTTCCGGGTGGAAAACGGCGGAACTTTCGGGAAGGCGTATCGCAACAAGGACGAGCCAGAAGACCTGCCGTGAACGTTGAAAAGCCGTTCCGCCTGCGGGATTACGGGCAGCGGTCTGACACAAACATCCCTAAATGATTAGGCTTGGAACAGAAGTTTTCAGTCTGAGGTCCGCGCTTTTGCTATAAAAAGTTTTGGGTCTTGGAGTGGAAAGGCTGTGCTTTAATATTAAAAAGATGAGTCTTTGGTGTTAAATGCCTCGGCCGTAAAGGTTAAACGTCCTGGCCATAAGTATTAAGAGTCTCGGCCATTAGCGTTAAAAGTCTCGGCCATTAAGGTAAAATCTCTCAGCCATTAAGGTTAAAAGTTTCGGAAAGTGGTATTAGATGTTTCGGACAATGGTATCATAGGCTATGGACTTTGGTATCATAGGTGTCGGACTTTAATAAAGTGTTTTCCGGCTCTTGATTTTGAAAGACGAGGGCTTTGGATGGATACCATCCTAAGGCTCTCCCATGAACTTATGAACTCCGTTATCCGCATCCTTGCAGTGTGGGTAGTGGCGGCCGCATGTCCGGCTGTCCATGCCCGGTGTTTTCCGTCGGAAGTTGGCGTCGACAGCCTTCGTCCTGCGGAACGCGACTCGCTGCTTTCCCCCGCTCACGTGGTCTATGTGCCGGACCGTCTGCCGGCGGCGCGGCAAAGTCTCAGCGGAAGTGCGCTCCTTCATCTGTCAGGACGCAGTGTCGCCGAGGCCATGTCCACGATGGCTGGGCTGCAAGTGCGGGACTATGGCGGTGTGGGTGGGCTGAAAACCATCGACGTCCGCGGCATGGGCACCTCGCACACCGGTGTTTTCTGCGACGGAATGCCGCTCTCCAACGAGCAGAACGGGCAGGTTGACCTCGGAAGGTTTGCCACCGGGGCCTTCGAACGCGTAGAACTCTACCACGGAGGGGCGTCGAACATGATGCAGAGCGCGCGACAATGGGCGGCAGGCAACAGCGTTGAGATGGTCAGCCGGCGGCCGGAATTTGCTGATTCCGCGCGCTTCGGCAGGGTGGAGGCGGCACTTCGGGCTGGCTCCTTCGGACGTGTGGAACCCTCCGTGCGGTGGGAACGGCGTTTCCGGCGGGGCTTTGCCCTGACAACTGACGCGGCTTATCTGCACGCACACGGAAGATATACCTTCAGACTTCGGAAAACCTTCCCCGACGGTTCCGTGGCTTACGACACCACTGCCGTGCGCGAGGGGGGAGACATCAGCGCTTTCAGGGCGGAAATGAACCTGTTCAGTCCGGTGGAAAGTGCGGCAAAATGGCAGGCAAAGGCCTATGTCTACACCTCGGAGCGCGGCATTCCCGCTGCCATTGTCAACAATGTCTGGGGCAGTTCACAGCGACAAGGCGACACCGACATTTGGATACAGGGACGTTGGCAACGGACGTTCGGCAACCGTTATACGCTGCGTCTGGCAGGAAAGGGCGTCATGGAACGCCTCCATTACCGCAATCCCGACACCCTGCAACTCCGTGTTGACCGCACCTTTACGCAGCCGGCCCTCTACCTTTCTGCCGTTCATCGCGTGGCGTTGGGCCGTGGAACGTATGGCGCACATTACGAGTTCGCCGTGGCGACCGACTATGCTTTTAACACTCTTCACCAGTCTTCGAGGTGGAATTTGCCCTATGGCAGCCTCCAACATCCGAAACGCCATACGCTGATGTCGGCGGTCGTGGGGAGTATGTCCTGGAGAAACTGGCGGACGGTGGCGACATTTCACCACACTTTCACAGCGGATGCCACGGATTTGCAGCCCGAAGTGCGGCGCCAACACTTCCTCTCGCCCGTCGTGATGTCAACCCTCCGCCCCTTGCCGTCCCTCTCTTTGCGTGCCATGGTGCGGCGTCATCAGCGCCGACCTACGTTCAACGAACTCTATTATCACGAAATCGGCAACGTCTCTTTGTTGCCCGAACAGTGCTGGCAATACAGTGTCGGGGGTGATTTCGAGCGTACTTTCTGCCAACGGGCATGGACGTTTTCCCTCTCCGCCGACGCCTTTTTGCACCGGATTACCGACAAAATCGTGGCGGTGCCGCGGGGTTCGGGGCAATGGCGTTGGATGATGCTCAACGTGGGCAAGGTGTTTTCGCGCGGAATCGACCTCAAAGGCAAGGTGGTTTGGCGCGTCACCGGGGCGATGACCTTCGATGTTTCCGCCCATTACAGTTTCATCCGTGCCGAGGATCGCAGCGATTCCACCGACAACGACCCGCAGTTCGGCACCTTCCGTGGCCAGATCCCCTACCTTCCGCGCCATGCCGGAGGGTTGACAGTGCTGTGGTCGTGGGGCGATGTGTCGCTCTCTTATGTGTGGAGTGGCGTGGGCGAGCGCTACCGTTCCTCAGCAAACACCCCGGGAAACCGGCTCCGTCCGTGGAACACCCACGATGTTTCGCTCCTCCTTGCCGTTCCTCGTGTGCCGTGGCTCCGCTTTTCCGCCGCCTGCTACAACATTTCCGGCCGGCAATATGAGGTGGTTCCGAACTATCCCATGCCACAACGCCACTTCCTCCTCGGCATCCGTTTCCTTACACAACGTTGCAGATGAGGCAAGGCTCCGCAGGGACTGCACGCGAAACATTGACCAATGCGGCGGAATGTGCGAAAACTTCATGCCCTGACCTTGAGAACATCCTTGAGATATTCCAAAGCATTTTATAGAAACAGCCAGTCATTTCCGAATCTTAAAACCTATATTCAACATAAAAACGACAACGTCATGTTCAGAAAAATCCTTATGTTTACGGTCGTTGCATTGGCCTTTGCGGCATGTAACGACGACGACACCATCGACGATGGCGGCAACGAGCGCCCCGGCGACAACACTTCGTACCCTGAACGCCTGTATGTGCTCTGCGAAGGTCTGATGGGCTCCAACCAATCTTCAATAGATTGCTACGATTTCGCAACAGGAACGTACCAACGTTCCGCATACGTGCAGGCAAACCCCAATGTCGTGCTCGAATTGGGCGACGTCGGCAACGACATTCAGCAGTATGGCGGCAGTCTTTGGGCGGTCATCAACGGCAGCAACAAAGTGGAAGTGATGGACGTTTCTACGCTCCGCCGCCGCGGACAGGTGGACATTCCCAACTGCAGGTGCGTTGCTTTCGACGGCGGATACGCCTATGTCACCTCCTATGCCGGCCCTGTTGACGATGCCGACGGCGGACAACGCGGCTACGTTGCTAAGGTGGACACGGCGACATTGTCCGTGGTCGACACCCTTCACGTCGGACGTCAGCCGGAAGGACTTGCCGTGGTCGACGGTAAACTCTACGTGGTCAATTCCGGCGGATACTGCATGCCGGCGTATGAAAACACGCTGAGCGTCATCGACCTTTCCGACTTTTCGACCCGCAAGACCCTACCTGTGGCGGTGAATATGCAGCGCATTCTGGTCGACGCACAGGGCATGCTCTGGGTGAATGCTACGGGAAATTATGGCGACATCGCGCCAAGTCTGTGCCGCGTAGACCCGAAGTCGGAGCAGGTGACCACGCTGGATTTGCCCGTCGCTGCCATGACAATTCAGGGCGATTCGCTGTACATTGTGAGCCATCAGTGGGATTTTGTCCTGAACAAAGGCGTGCCTGCGTCGGCCGTTGTCGACGTACGCAAAGCCGCAATCGTCAGCAGTCAGATGGTGGATCCTGCGGTGTTGGAGGGTATGTCACCCTATGGTGTGGCGGTGCATCCTTCGACCCACGACATCTTTGTTTCCGATGCCGGCGACTACGTTTCCCCGGGATCGCTCTATTGTTTCGGCAGCGACGGCGCGCTGAAATGGGATGTCCGTACGGGAAACATCCCCGGACACCTGCTCATTGTGGGCGGAAAGTGAGGTGCAACGTCCCGAAACCAGGTCGGGATGTGGCGATATCCGGCAGTGAAACCTCGTAGAAGCGTATGCCGGAAAATCGAGAATTTCTCTTGAATATCCTGCAATATCACCGGAAAATGCCAGAATTTTTCACTGTGTTTTTCCTCAAAAAATAGGGGCACAACCAACAATTCATTAGCCGAAATCCAATGCTTTTCCAGTGAAAACCCGGCGGAATTCGCGTCCCGGAACGGTATGTGCACAAAAAAAAGTACGGCAGTCGTGAGAAAAGGCTGTCGTACTTTTTTTGCCGGTTTGCGGGAGTATTACCCCTTGCGTTCCAACTCCTGAAGGTTTTCAAGGCGGCGTGTCTCCAGGAATTCATAGACTCCGCAAAGATGTTCGCGGACCTTCTGGTGGCCGAATTCGTAGACTTTCGTGACAAGGCCGTCCAAAAAATCGCGGTCGTGCGAGACAACGATGAGGGTACCATCGTAGTCCATGAGGGCCTGTTTCAGAATATCCTTGGTCTTAAGGTCGAGATGGTTGGTCGGTTCATCAAGAATCAGCAGGTTCACAGGCTCCAAAAGCAGGCGCATAAGTGCGAGACGTGTGCGCTCACCTCCCGATAAAACCTTCACTTTCTTCATACTTGCCTCAGGACTTCCGAACATGAATGCGCCGAGAAGGTCGCGTATTTTGTTGCGTATTTCCCCTTTCGCCACCTCGTCGATGGTCTGGAAAACGGTGAGATTCTCGTCAAGAAGCGATGCCTGGTTCTGAGCAAAGTAACCGATTTGTACGTTGTGCCCGAGGGTAAGTGTGCCATCGTGGGGGATTTCTCCCATGATACACTTCACCAACGTCGACTTTCCCTCACCGTTTCGTCCGACGAAAGCCACCTTATCACCGCGTTCGATGGTCAGCGAAGCGTGTTGGAAGACGACGTGAGGTCCGTAACTTTTCCCCACATTGTCCATGGAGACGGGGTAGGAACCGCTGCGTGGCGAGGGCGGGAACTTCAGTCTGAGGGCGGAGGTGTCCTCCTCATCGACCTCCACAAGTTGGAGTTTCTCAAGCATTCTTACGCGGCTTTGAACCTGCAGGGTCTTGCTGTAGGTGCCCTTGAAACGCTCGATGAAGTCGCGCGTCTCCTGTATCATCTTCTGCTGTTCGTCGTATTGTTTCTGCTGTTGCTCGCGACGTTCGCGGCGGAGTACCAGATATTGCGAGTAGTTTACCTTGTAGTCGTAGATGCGTCCCATGGTGACTTCGATGGTGCGCGTCGTGATGTTGTCCACGAATTTGCGGTCGTGGCTGATGACGACCACGGCTTTCGCGCAGTTTGTCAGGAAGTCTTCGAGCCATCCGATGGACTCAATGTCGAGGTGGTTTGTCGGCTCGTCGAGGAGGAGGACGTCGGGGTTCTTGAGCAGAAGTTTTGCCAATTCGATGCGCATTCGCCATCCGCCGCTGAAATCGCTCGTAGGTCTTTGGAAGTCGGAGCGCTCAAATCCAAGTCCAAGTAGGGTCTTTTCGATGTCTTCCTCAAAGTGTGTGAGGTCGATGGCGTAGAATTTCTCGCTCATGTCCGACACTTTTTCTATGAGTTGCATGTACTCTTCGCTCTCATAGTCGGTACGTTGCGCCAAAAGCAGGTTCAATCGTTCGATTTCCTGCTCCATTTCGTGCAGATGAGCAAAGGCCTGTGCCGTCTCATCATAGACGGTTCTGCCGTCTTCGGTCATAAGATGTTGTGGCAGATATGCGATGACGCAGTCTTTCGGTGCCGTCACTTTGCCCCGTGTGGGCTGTCGTACGCCGGCGAGGATTTTGAGGAGCGTGGATTTTCCAGCACCGTTTTTGCCCATCAGTGCAATGCGGTCTTTCTCGTTGATTTGAAAACTGACATCGCTGAAAAGGGTGGTGCCGCTGAATTCCACGGCAAGTCCGTCGATGGAAACCATATTGTTTGTTGTTGTTCTGGGGGATTGCTGAATTGGAAGGTATGAAAAAACACGCGCGGAAATCCCGTTTTTCCTATGACTCTTTCAGGATTTCCAGGCGTGTTTTTGTGGGAGAAATTGTGGGCACTTCCCATTTTCTTTATTAGACCGTCAGTAAATTCTGGCGGCATTTTCGGGACGTGCGCGGGGGAATGCCAATAGCGCGGAATCCGCGTTTCAAAGGCTGTTTTCAGGAGGCGCTGACGTTGGTGGTATGGTGCTTTGACCCCTTCTTGGAGAACCTCCGGACATTGCGTCCGAAAGTTCCGCACTTTGTGTCCGAAAGTTCCGCATTTTGCGTCCGAAAGTTCCGTACTTTGTGTCCAAAAGTTCCGTACTTTTTTCCGCGCCTTTCAAAAGCCTTGAAAAAGGATGGCCGTATTAACGGATGTTCGCTACGGATATCAGGTCGGCAAACACCCCTGCTGCCGTCACCGCAGCGCCGGCTCCGTAGCCCTTAATGCACATGGGATACTCCTTATAACGCGCCGTTGTGAGCAGGATAATGTTGTTGCTGCCTTCAAGATGATAGAAAGGATGGTCAGAAGCAACCTGTTCCAGCCCGACACTTGCCGTACCTTTTTCGTAACGTGCCACGAAACGGAAGTGGTTTCCCGCTGTTTCCGCCTCTTTCCTCAGCATTTCGAAGTGCTCGTCAACGCTCTTTACGTCGTTCCAGAAGGCTTCGATGGTGCCTTCAAAGAGACTTTTCGGCAGGAAGAGCCGCTTTTCGACATCCTCACAGTTGATGCGGTAGCCGGCTTCGCGGCTAAGTATGACGATTTTGCGGACAACGTCGCTGCCATTAAGGTCAAGTCGGGGGTCAGGTTCCGCATATCCGGCCTCTTTTGCCATAGCAATGGCACGCGACATGGGGATTTCGGGGCTGAGGGTGTTGAAGATGTAGTTGAGCGTTCCGCTGAGGACGGCCTCGATTTTCAGTATTTCGTCGCCCGAATTGATGAGGTTGTTGATGGTATTGATGATGGGAAGGCCCGCACCTACGTTGGTTTCGAACAGATACTTCACACCTCTTTTGTGCGCAGTCAGTTTTAATCGCTCGTAATTGCCGTAGTCTGAGGATGCAGCTATCTTGTTTGCGCAGACAACATTGATGTTATGGTCGAGCAAAGAATGGTAGATTTCCGCTACCGCCGGCGATGCTGTGCAGTCGACGAACACGGCATTGTAGAGGTTCATGCTGACAAAGGCGTCGCGGACATCGGCAGGGGAGGAGGCGGTTGTGGAACTGTTGAGGAGATTCTGCCAGGAATTGAGGTCGATACCTTCGCGGTCCACAACCATCCGCCTGCTGTTCGAGAGGCCGACGACGCGGAGTTTGAGGTTCTTGTGTTTGAGCAGATACTCCTGTTGGTTGCGGATTTGCTCAATCAGATGGCTGCCAACGAGCCCCACACCCGTGAGGAAAACGTTGAGGACATTGTATTCCGAGATGAAGAATCCGTCGTGAATGACTCCGAGAGTCTTGCGAAGGTCGGCGCGACGTACGACAAACGAGATGTTCGTCTCGCGTGAACCCTGTGCGGAAGCCACCACATTGATGCCGGCACGTCCGAGGATTCGGAAAAGTTTGCCGCCTACGCCCGGCACATCCTTCATGCCTTCGCCCACAACTGCCACGGTTGCTAGGTCGTAGAGCACGCTGATGGGATAGATTTCGCCCTGTTCAATCTCGCTTTTGAACTCTTCCGTCAGCACTTCCTTCGCACGTTCGGCATCACAACTTCCGATGCCGATGGTGGAATTGTTCTCACATGACGCCTGACTGACAAAGAAAACGGAGATGCCATGGTCGGCAAGTGCGGAGAAAATGCGCTTGTTCACACCGATGACACCCACCATTCCCAGTCCGTTTACCGTGACAAGGCAGGTGTCGCTGATGGAGGAAATACCCTTGATGATCTTGGAACTGTTGCGCGTTTTGTTGTGGATGAGGGTTCCCGGTGCCTCAGGATTCATCGTATTCTTGATGATGATGGGTATGTTCTTGTGGAATACGGGGAAGATAGTTGGGGGATAAATGACCTTGGCACCAAAGTTACAGAGGTCGGTTGCCTCCTCAAACGACAGTTCTTCAATGACGTATGCGTTGTTGATGACCCGCGGATCGGCGGTCATGAATCCGTCGACGTCGGTCCAAATTTCCAACTGTTCGGCCATCATCTCCGCAGCAACGATGGCGGCGGTATAGTCCGATCCGCCCCGACCAAGGTTGGTTGTCTCGCCAGTGCTTTGGTCAGCGGCAATGAAACCTCCCATGACGATGCGCTGTGGCAGGCCGGAATCCTGTGCAACCTCAAACATTTCCGTGATGCGTTGGCGTACAAGGGGTGCCGTAGTGTCGAAGTCGCAGACGTTTTTGTCGTAGACGCGGTGGGTTTTTATGATATCCCGGCTGTCGATGTGCTGTGCTCCGCAGATGATCTGCGCCACCAGTCGGCTCGATATGCGCTCTCCGTAACTGACGATTGCGGCAAGTGTGCGCGGCGAGAGTTCACGAATGAGGAAAACACCTTTGAAGATGTTGTAGAGTTCGTCGAGGCTCTGGTCGATAAACATGAGCATTGCCTGCAAATCCTCGGCATTCAGCATGCCAAAGGCCAGTTCGTGGTGACGGTTTCTTATGCTTTGCAGACTGGTATGAAAGCCTTCGTCGCCACAGGATGCCAGTTTTGCTGTGTCAATCAGTTGGTCGGTGATGCCGCCGAGTGCGCTGACCACCACCACAACGGGCTCGGTCCGGCTCTCGACAATGCGTTTTACCTGTTTAAGACTATTGATGGTGCCAACGGAAGTGCCGCCGAATTTCAGTACATGCATAGTTCGTTGAAGGGGCTTGTTTGGAAAGTGTGGGGTAAAACCCACCGTAGTTGTTCGTAAGTCTGGTTGTAAAGCCTCGGGGAGGCTTCTGATGAAAATTCCTACAAAGTTAAGGATTTGTAGCGGAAAACACTGCGGATTTGGTTGAAAAACGGGTATGATGGCAATAAAAGTGCTGTGTTTTTATATAAAAGCGTGCAATTTTTATCGCTTCAAAACACTGTGCATTATATAAATGAGGACGGAAAATCGGTCTTGTGGTTTTTGGAAATCGTCCGTGCCTTCACAACGAAACGCTTTTTGATGCTTTGGAAAACATCTGTTCCTCTCCCCAAAAAACAATCTTTTTCATTCGAAAGACAGCAGTTGTTTTCCCCTATAATCTCCGTTTTTGCATTGGAAAACATCTGTTATTTTCCTCCAAATCTCTCTTTTTCTTTTTGGAAAACATCTGTTATTCTCCCCCCAAAATCAGTTTTTTTGGGGGAAAACAACAGCGATATGCCAAAGTCTTGTCCGCCGATGCTTTGGAAAAAGGCTGCGCTTTTATGGCGCGGTAGCCTTTTCGAGTGCGTCGATTCCGCTCTTTTTGCCCACAATCCACAGCACCTGATGCCGTGAAATGACGTGCTTTGCTCCGACGCGGACGATGTGTCCGTCGGTGTCTTCTATGCCGATGAGCATGCAATGGTAGACATTGTGCAGACCGCTTTCCGCCAAAGTGCGGCCAACGAGCGGGCTGCCATCTGTGGTCACCATCCGTTGCAGCCGCAGACCATCGGGGAGAGTCTGGCTTGCAGGGGCGGGATTGGCGGAAATCACCTCCAAGCGGCTCCGTTCAACGAATGATTCTATGCTGGCGTCGTCGCCGATAATCTCCAGGATGTCGCCGGGATATATCGGTGTGGCGGCTGAGGGAATGTCGATTCTCAGGGGTAAATCTCCGTCCTCTCCCGTGTGACGTGCGATAGCCGCCACCGTCACTCCATTGCGGTTGCTGAAGTCGAGGTCGGAAAGTCGGTGCCCCGCCCACAACGAACGCGACGGCACACGCACGCGTTCCATGTGAATGTCATGCGCTCGCAGACGGCGGGCATACCCGGGTTTGCCTGCCGATTCGCGGCGTGCCATCTCGTCGCGGTTCCGCAGATTGTGGGTAAACACCCGTTCCATGCGTATGGAATAGTACTTGACGCAGCGCAGACGTACCGCAATCAGCATCATGACAGCCGCAATAAGGGCATTGTAATAATAGCGCCATGGGCAGAGATATTCCACAATCTGGAAGACGAACACCGTAGCAAGCGCAAAGCGGAACAGGAGCAGAAGGTAGAAGGCCACGCGGTGCAGCGTGCTGGAACGCAGGATTTCCTGGGCATCGACGGAGTGGTTTTTACGCATGACTATGGGGCGCAGGAAAAGACTCAGCACACTTACGCTCACCAAGCAGCACAATGCGTTGCTCACCCAATGGATGGGATGATGCACATTTACGCCTCCGGGCTCGAAAATGTGGCGGAAAACCTGTAGGAGAATGTTCAGGCTGAGGGTGACGGCAGCAATGGCCATGACCATGTATGCCCCCGTCTGGATGACGATGTTCCGCAGAAAACGTGCCCAAACGTGTCGCAGCGTCACCGCTCTCTCCGCATTCCCGCTGGCGGCGCTCCGCTCTTTGTCCTTGGAAGTGCCGCAGGCTCCGGCGGAAGTGCCGCCACGCCCGGTGATTCTGTGGAGCACGAGGGCGGGAAGATGGCGCTTGAGCAGCGTATAGGCCGGCGTTGCCGCACGGATCATGTAGGGTGTGAGGAAGGTGGTGATGATGCTTACCGCCACGACGATGGGATAAAGATAGGAGGAAGTGACGCCCAGACTTTGCCCGAGTGCCGCAAGGATGAAGGCGAACTCTCCGATTTGTGCCAGCGAAAAGCCGCATTGCAGGGCGATTTTCAGCGGATGTCCGGAGAGGAGGAAGGCGCAAGTGCCCAGCATTGTCTGGCCCAAAATGACGGCAAGTGTGATGAGAAGGATGGCATACCAATGCTCCATGAGCACCTGAGGACTGACCAACATGCCCACACTGACAAAGAATATGGCGCCGAAGAGGTCCTTTACGGATGTCACAACGTGGTCAATCCGTTCGGCTTCAATGGTCTCCGCCAGGATGCTTCCCATCATAAACGCACCGAAAGCGCTGGAATATCCCGCCTTGTCGGCGAGCACAACCATCAGGAAACACAGGCCAAGACTGGCGATAAGCA
Organism: uncultured Bacteroidales bacterium; assembly: GCA_945833885.1. Taxonomy (GTDB): domain Bacteria; phylum Bacteroidota; class Bacteroidia; order Bacteroidales; family Bacteroidaceae; genus Alloprevotella. The sequence goes on along the minus strand of CAMAFY010000011.1, from coordinate 11,122 downwards.
GCGTCTCGCTCGTCAGCCAGCGCCGTGCCCGCGCCAAAAGGAGTGGGAGCCCCCAGATGCCAACCACAAACCAAAAGATGAGAAAGAACCCCAGTTTCAGCATGCTCATCACAAGTTCGCCGCCCTCAAAGCGGGCGCTGGCGGCGGAAGCGGAGAGGATGACCATCAGAAGTATGCCGAGAATGTCCTCGATGATCAGCACTGACAGCACCTCGGCCGCGAACTTGCGGGTGCGGAGTCCGAGGTCAGCGAAGGCTTTGTAGATGATGGTCGTGGAAGACATCGCCAACATGCCGCCAAGGAACAGGCAGTTCGAGTCGGACCATCCGAGCAATCGTCCGACGGTGCTGCCCATGCCGGCCATGAATGCCATGACCAGACAGGCGCTGACGATGGGTTTCACACCCATTTTCACAATCTTCTTGAACGAAAATTCCAGTCCGAGGCTGAACATGAGGAAAATTACGCCGATGGAACTCCAAAGTTCTATGCTCTCCGTATCGCTGATTGTGGGCGTATAAGGCATGTGCGGACCGGCAAGGAAGCCGGCGACGATGTAGCCAAGTACCAAAGGTTGGCCCAGACGGCGGAAGACGATGGTGACGATTCCTGCGAGAATCAGGATGAGGGCAAGGTCGGAAATCAGTGGACTCATGGGAGGTTGGGATTAGGGTTGACGGTGGTTTCTGGCGCGGAATTTTGAGGAAAAAATCCCGAGGCCGAAGGTTGTAGGGCAAAAATACAGATTTTTTCGCAATTTTGCTGTGTAAATTCGGTAATTTTTACACGATGTCCAACATTAAAGACGGGTTCGTGGTTCTGGGCTCTGCCGATGCCATGCCCTGCCTTGCCCGTGCGGTGAGGTCGGGACATCGGTTTTTGTTTTCTGAAAGCGCGGGAAAAGCGGGGACGGACATGGGCGGAAAGGGCGGAAAATGCCGGGCTGATGACGCTGAGAAATGCGGAAAGGCTTTGCGAAAATGTTGAGGATTGCATGTGGGAAAACGGGATGCCCGCGCGCGGAAGGGCGGGAGTCTATGGACGAGGATGCGGGCATCGGCGGAGGATGGTTCCGGTGTCCGCGAACGAGGACACGGAGGAGTGGATTTGGGTGTGCGGAAGGTAGCAATGATTTTCCGGGATGACGAAAGTCAAGATTCTCACTCTGTTTCAGGTGGTTATGGAAAGTTATGCTTTGTCGGGTCAGAAGAATTTCATAATTTTGCGCAAATTTTTGCACGAAACCTTCCGACAGACGTCTCGGACGGTCCTGAACAGCAGGTTGCCGGCAAGGCGGAAGACTGGCGGAATTTTCCGCTGTCCGAGGCGGAGCATACGGGCGGAATCCGCTCCGGCCGCCGCATTTCCTCCGGCGCCGTGCCCGTGCGGACATCAGGTTTCGCCATCATTTCCACAACATTTTTCCGAATCCCCTTTCCCCAATATCCCATGTCTATGTTCCGAACTCTCCTTCATGGTCTGCTTATTGTCGGTGTCCTCACGGCGTTTGTGTCCACCTCTGTGGAAGGTAATGCGGCGGTTGAGCAGCGTCGTGGCGAAACAGCGAAGGACAATGTCTTCTTTGGCGACCGCAGTTTCAGTTTCGGCGATTACGATGTGGCGCGCAAATACTACGAGCGAGCCCTGCAAATTGACAGTAAGAACGTGAAGGCCAACAACCGGTTGGCGATGATTTACCGTTTCGGTTACGGAGTTAAGCGCAATTATGAGCGCGCAATCGATTATTATCGCCGTGCTTCGGACCTCGGAGATGGGGGCGCGGCCTTCAATGTCGCCACGTTTTATCTGAAAGGTGAGGGCGTGAAGCGCGATTTCAAGGAGGCTCGCCGATGGCTGGCGTTGTCGGCTGACCGCGGATGTGCCGATGCCCTCTACCAGATCGGTTGCCTTTATTTCAACGGAACCAGCGTGGACCAGGACTATCGCGAGGCAATGACGTGGTTCGAACGCGCCGCTGAGAAGCGCTATCTTCCGGCCCTGGTGAACATAGGCTACATGATGTCCAACGGATTGGGCTGCGTCAAGGACCCCGCTTTGGGCGTCCAGTGGTACCTGCATGCCGCAATGTACGGCAGCGCCGACGCCATGCGTAACCTCGGAGGTTGCTATTCTACGGGAAATGGCGTGGACAAAGACAAGGCGGAGGCCCTGAAATGGTATAAGAAAGCCGCCATTGCCGGTGATGAGGCGTCAAAGAAATACCTGCAAAGAATCGGAGAATACGAGACGCCGGAGTCGCAGTATAAGGAGACGCCGCTGGTAATTACGGTGGATTCGTTGGACACCGACAGCGTCGACGTCGAAATTCTGGAATAAATTCCTCCGCATTCTTCAATAGAAAGTGCCGTACTTTGTGTGAAAAAGTACGGCACTTTCTGTCTTAAACCTCCGCACTTTGCGCGATAAAGTACGGCAGAATTACAACGGGACAATGGAAAATTTCCGCATAGTTTTCGATAATTCGCAAAGAAACGCCCCCTGAAAGCCATCAGTACTTTCGGGGGGCGTGTCGTTTAATTTTCGGTATTTGAGGATCAGATGGCCTCTCCTTCATTCATCTGTTTCAGCACAAGATAGATGAGAACATGGGCAACATAAATGACAGGTGCGGCAACAAAGATACCGATACAGCAGGCAAGATAGCCCAAAACTCCCACCAACAGGGCGATGAATCCCAGACCAATGAGTTCCAAAGCATGGCCGTTGGTGGCATTCCATGAGTACTTTAAGGCCTCAATAATGCCCGTCTCTTCGTTGTCAATGACGCGGACAGGGGCAAGCATGAGGCGTGCTGTGAGGTAGATACCGGGGATGATGAGCAGCACGAATCCAATGCCGATGATGACAGAAATCAGAATAATCGTGCAGATATACTTGAGGTATACGCTGAAAGTACGGCTGTAGCAGTTGAAATTGAAGGTGCCTTCGTTGCGGCAGATGCGGAAACATCCGGTGAAAAATCCGACAGTCAAGCAGGAGTTTATGATGTATGTCAGCAAGGATACGGCAGGATTGCTCTCAATGTTCGTACTGTTTGAAAACGCATTCATGAATGTGTTGATGTTTAGCGCGGACATGAGAATCAATTCTACAATGACAATGAGGAAAAATCCCAACACAAGATTGAGGAAATTCTTCTTTGTCAGTTCCCAAGCCTGGCCGAAAATGTAGGAAACGCTAAGGTCTTGCATAATGTTAACGGGTGTTTTTGTGGTTGATTATGGATGCTTTTAGTTGATTCTTACGGTCATAAAGCGGATTATTCCGCCTTTTCCATTTCCTGAGGAATGCGGAATGAGGTGTAGACCTCGAGCACGGCGGCCACGATGAGCGTCACTTTCCATTCGTCGCCTTGCAGGAGTTCGGGAAAGTATTGGGGAAGATTCATCATGGCAGCACTGACGATGATGAGGAGCGCACCGAGTTTTTGCTGCCGGAACAGGCGTCGGAGGATGACGCTTTTGCCGTCGTAGCGCTGCAACATCTGCATACCTGCGAAGCACAATGCCCCAATGGCGAAGCACAGAGCCGCCATGTTTGACATGCCAGGAACCATAGGCATGATGGCACCTGCCACAAGAAGCAGTCCGCCAATTTGGAAGATGATGTTCTGAAGTTTCATGAAAAAGGGGGGAATGTCGGTTTCGGAAGGGTGGAAGTGTTGGTGCGGCAGAATGAATTTGACGATTTTCGGGGTGGATTATTCCACGATATAGATGTCTTCATCGTTGGTTTTCATCTGTAATCTTATGCGTGCGATGCGTTCGATAGCCTCTTGCGAGTTCTCCATTGTCTGAAGTTGCTTTTGGGCTTCGTTGTAGTTTCGCTCGTATCTTTCCACTTCGCTTTTCAAAACCTCGTTCTCGTGTTTCAGCGTGAGCAGGTTTTTCAGGCTGTTGTCATCGAAGAATCCCAGCGTGATGCTTAGGAAAATGAAGCACCAAAGGCTTCGTCTTTTCCAGAAAAAGTTCCAGATGGTGAGGGCTCTTTTCATTGTTTCTTTTCCTTTTGTCGGGACTTTGAATACCTTTTGTCGGAATTTTGAATACCTTTTGTCGGGACTTTGAATACCTTTTATCGGGATTTTAATTTCCTTTTATCAGGACTTGGAATACCTTTTGTCGGAATTTTAATTTCCTTTTATCAGGATTTTGAGGTGTCAAGATTGTGTGTGGGGGGTGGCTATGCCGGAATTTGATCCTGTCTTTCAGGGTGAGGACTTCCGTGAACAGCGGAACATGGCGTGCTGTTTGGCTGCATGAGCCGGGTTTTTCTCTGGGAAACGACCGGGAAACGGCAAAGCATCATCCACAGGACAACAATAAGTTTTTATGGCGGCAACTGATGAAATCCACCTTAAAGGTCGTGGTGCTGCATACGATATTCCGCCAACGCCTCGTATTTTGTCCCAGGTCGTCCGTAATTTGCGTAGGGCCAGATGCTGATTCCTCCGCGCGGCGTGAAGATTCCTGTGACCTCTATGTACTTAGGGTCCATCAATCGGATGAGGTCTTTCATGATAATGTTCACGCAATCTTCGTGGAAATCGCCGTGGTTACGGAATGAAAAGAGGTAGAGTTTCAGACTTTTCGATTCCACCATGCGGACATCGGGGATGTATGCGATGCGTATTTCCGCAAAGTCGGGCTGTCCGGTGATGGGGCAAAGACTGGTGAATTCGGGGCAATTAAAGCGCACCCAGTAGTCGTTGTCGGGATGTTTGTTGACGAAACTTTCGAGCACTTCGGGTGCATAGTCGCTTTTATACTCTGTTTTTCGGCCGAGAATTTTCAGGCCATCCGCTTCTCTGTTGCTCATTTTGCTGAGTTTTTTGTGGAAAGATATTGTTCCAGTCCGGCTTTTCGCAGTTTGCAGGCCGGGCAATGTCCGCATCCGTCTCCGGCAACACCGTTGTAGCAGGTGAGGGTCCGTTGGCGGATGACGTCGAGAACGCCGAGGTCGTCGGCGAGTTTCCAGGTTTCCGCCTTGTCAATCCACATCAAAGGTGTGTGAATGATGAACTGTTCCTCCATCGCCATATTGAGTGTGACGTTGAGACTGCGGATGAATGAGTCGCGACAGTCGGGGTATCCTGAGAAATCTGTCTGACTTACGCCGGTGACAATGTCGTACGCTCCGATTTCTCTGGCGTATACTGCGGCGATACTCAGGAAGAAAAGGTTGCGGCCGGGCACGAAAGTGTTGGGCAAAGCATTGGACGGTTTCTCCTGATCCATGGTGATTGTGGAGTCCGTCAGCGCATTATGGTTCAGTGATGATATGAAACTGACGTCCATAAGTCGGAAGTTTACACCGTAATCCTTGCATATTCCTTCTGCAAGTTTCACCTCTTCGCTATGTTTTTGTCCGTAGATGAAGGTGATGGCATAGACTTCTTTGAAGTGATGTTTCGCCCAAAACAGGCAGGTAGTGGAGTCTTGTCCGCCGCTAAGTACGACGAGAGCACGGTCGCCACGCGCACCTCCGCTCAGTCGGAGCAGGGGCTTTGGCAATGAGGAAATGGGGGTATTGTTCATGATGTCTTGTTTTTTTATGGAGGTTTTCAAGTACTCGCCAATCCCTTTTGCGGGATCTTTCTTGTATTAAGGTCAGAATTCCTGTTCGTTTTTTGCTGGAAAAACTTTGTCAGTGTGTTGTAATTCTCTTGCAATCTTTCAGAAATCCTTTTGTGATATTGCCGGAATTTCTTTCTGCCGTTGTCGGAATTCCTTAGAAGAAAAACGGAAATCTCTTGCAATTTTTCCGGAGTTCCTCTTTTGAAGATGGCGGAAAAACGAGATGGAATACCGTTTCTTTCAGGTTGTATTTATGGGAAAATCCGGGAAGGTTTTCCGTCATTCGGGGTCTTCATAGGGAAGGTCGTCCGGCTCTTCTCCGGCATTGTCGTCTTCCAACATCCGCAGGGCGCGTTCCATGTCCTGCTCATCGATAAGGACATTTACGGAGAATGCCGTCTGAACTCCCAATCCTGCATTGAAGATGGATGTGTTTCCGCCTTGGAGAACGCAGGGTATTCCCTCCGATGCCAGGCGTCCTTTCAGGAGTTCTGCCTCAAAACTGTTGTTGCATGTCTTGAAATGTACGATGGCCATAGCGGTGTTTTTATGGGAGAAATTGGATGAATGAGGTCGGATTTGTCGGTGGGGATTAGGCAGATGGCGGGGGAAAGGCATGGAAATCTCCGTCCTTCCCTCGCATCATGCCGTTCTTTCGGGCTGTCAGGTCAGTCGTTTTTATTGTCGCTGCCTGTCCTTCCCTCGCATTGTGCCGTTCTTTCGGGCTTGTAATGCGCGATTTCCTGTGGGAAATGTCCGTACATTATTCGCCGATGGCCTCTACCCAGGCGGTGATTTCCTGGACACTCGGGCGCTGAACTTCGGTGATCTTGTACTTTTTCAGCACGTCGTTTATCTGCTGTTGTATCTTCTGTGGGTTCGATTCCTTCAAATCTCCCACCATATAATATCCGGCCTTCTGCACGACGGGTACAAGGTCTTGGGGCACGCCGATGGCGGTATAAGCATCCGTTTTGTCGCGTTGTGGCTTCTTTTCAGGCTTCATTTGGGGGAAAAGCATCACTTCTCCGATGGCAAACTTCCCAGTAAGTAGCATGACAAGACGGTCGATTCCGATGCCAATTCCAAAGGTTGGAGGCATACCATATTGCAGTGCGCGTAGGAAATCTTGGTCGATTACCATCGCTTCATCGTCGCCTTTGTCGGCCAAACGCATCTGCTCTTTGAATCGTTCTTCCTGATCAATGGGGTCGTTAAGTTCGGAATATGCGTTTGCAAGTTCCTTGCCATTCACCATCAACTCGAAGCGTTCGGTGAGTCCGGGCTTTGAACGATGCATTTTTGTCAGCGGTGACATCTCTACCGGATAGTCCATGATGAAGGTCGGTTGTATGAAGTCTCCTTCACAGGTTTCTCCGAAGATTTCGTCGATGAGTTTGCCTTTTCCCATGGTGTCATCCACCTCAATGCCCAGTTTTTTTGCGGTCTCGCGGATTTCATCTTCTGACATCGGATAGAGGTCGTAGCCTGTTTTCTCCTTGATAGCATCGAGGATTGGCAGACGACGGAAGGGAGCCTTGAAGGAAATCACCTTGCCATCGATCTCCACTTCCGGCTTTCCGTTGACGGCGGTACAGATGGTTTCGAGCATTTTCTCGGTGAATTCCATACCCCAGTTCAGGTCTTTGTAACTGACATACAGTTCCATGCAGGTGAATTCGGGGTTATGTGTCTTGTCCATTCCCTCATTTCGGAAGTTCTTTCCCATCTCATAGACGCCTTCAAAGCCGCCAACGATGAGCCTTTTGAGGTAAAGTTCGGTGGCAATGCGCATATACATATCCTGATTCAGCGCATTAAAGTGGGTCATAAATGGGCGTGCGCTGGCTCCTCCTGCAATGTTTTGGAGGATAGGAGTGTCCACTTCTGTGTATCCAGCCTCGTCAAGTATGCGTCGGATTGTGCGTACAATGGTGGCACGTTTCAGAAACGTCTCCTTGACACCATTGTTGACGATGAGGTCAACATAGCGTTGTCTGTACCGCAATTCCGGATCATCGAAAGCGTCGAACACCTGACCTCCGGCCTCTTTCACGACAGGAAGTGGCTTAAGGCTCTTACTCAGGAGGGTCAAAGAGTGGGCGTGTACGCTGATTTCACCGGTCTTTGTGCGGAAAACATAGCCACTTACACCGATAAAGTCGCCCAAATCGAGGAGTTTCTTGAAGACAACGTTATAAAGGTCTTTGTCTTCTCCGGGACAAAGTTCGTCGCGCTGGATGTAAACTTGGATTCTTCCGCGCGAATCCTGCAGTTCTGCGAAGGCAGCCTTTCCCATAATCCGTCGTCCCATCAGACGTCCGGCAATCGTTACGTTGCGGCTGTTGTCGGCATTTGCCGCGATTCGTAGCGGTTCTCCCGCTTCGTCGGTCACAATCTGCCCGTTTTCATCGGTCTGATACGGGAGTTCTGTAAAGTTTTCGCGGATGTCATCGCTCCAAGCGTTGACTGGGAATTCGGCAGCAGGATAAGGTTCTATCCCACGTTCGCGGAGTTGAGCGAGCGAAGCCCGGCGTGCAATCTCCTGTTCGCTGAGTTCGAGATTAATCATATTTGGATGTTTCTACTTAGTTTATCAATGGTTTTTCCTGTCGTTTCCAACAGTTTTCCTATTTGTTCCAACAGTTTTCCTGTCGATTCAATGGTTTCTCTTGTCGTTTCCAATGCTTTGGGTGGCATGGACACAATCCAATGTGCGAGAGTTTGGGCAAAGATGGTCCGTACTTCCGCACTTCTAACTATTTATTATCACAGTTCTGCACGTATGCTTCCGCAGTTCTGCACGTATGCTTCCGCAGTTCTGCACGTATGCTTCCGCAGTCCGGGATACGTGTTTCCGCAGTCCGGGAAACAAGCCTTCGCAGTCCTATTATAAATAGATGAGTGCAAATATAGCGTTTTTTGGATAACCTTGCAAAATTTTTACGTTTCTTTTTGTAGGTCGGCGGCAACCTGCTGTTCTCCTTGCAGAATTCCGTTAAGGATTTTTCGGAGAATAGGGTCCGATATGTGCGCCCTGGAAATAGAATTTCAGGATGTCCTCGCAGCCGAATCCTTGCAGACTCATGGCGGCGGCGCCGATCTGGCAGAGTCCGACACCGTGTCCCCAGCCCTTGCCGTGCAGGACAAACTCTGCGTGTCCATTGCTGTCACAACGTTTTTCCACGGTGAAGCATGAACTTTTCAGGTGGGAGTCGGACAGCACTTTGCGTATGAGCAGTTCCTTTCCTACAACAACACTGCCGTTCCTGCCCTTAATCCGCAACCAGACGATGCGGCCAGATGCCCCCTTGACAAGGGGTTCCAGGTCGACGATGTCCCCCAATCCCCGGTGCAGACGTTCCTCGATTCGGGCTGAAAGCACGGAGGTTTCGATGCGTTCTTCCCAGTCGTGGTAGTCGGATGTCGCGCGGTCGTAGTGGTTCAGCACGAGGTTCATCACCTCCTTTCTGCCGCCCGGCAACCTGTCGAGTGCCGCAGGATGGCAGTAAGGGTCGTGCACAGGTTGCAGATAATGGTGGTCGCGGTCCTGCCAACATGCGGAAAACCGTTCCGTGGTTCCGCCGCACGCCTTGTAGAACCTTGTGTCGCAGAGTTCGCCGTTGCCGTCGATGAGCACCAGTCCGCGGGTGGCCTCCACCGCTTCTTCCGCTTTCGGGTCCACCTGTCGCGTGATTCCCTGGTAGCGTTGGCAATGGTCGTCGGCGCAAACATCGTAGAATGTGTGGTCATCATGGTCCCAAATGCGTGCGATCACCTCTTCTCCTTCCTCCGTTTCAGGGAGTTCCAGGGGCAGTTCTTCCGTGGTTCGCGGCTCCATTTGCTGCAGTACCCAACTGCGGGATATGATAGCATGCGTCTTGAGAAGTTCGATGTTGTTGGTGGCGGCCATCTCACTTGAAATGACACTTTTCAGATAAGTCTCGATGTCAACATTGTTGATGGCGTGCAGCATTCCGCCTTCCGCCGTCAGCCTGAGCCGTCCAAGGAAGGTCTGGTCCTCGCATTGTTGCCAGTGAAATTGCTTGCCTATGGTCACGTTGTGCAGCGTAAACGGTCCGTCCGCCTCGAACTTTTCCACGGTTTTCCCGCAGTCGTCGATGCGGATTTCCCCTTCTCCGGCGTAGATGGCCCGGTGTCGTTGCCCGCCGGTGCTGAATTCTATTTCCATGGCATCGATGATGCCTACGCGGATGATGGTTTCCATGATGGGAAAGTCGGGAGAAATCGGTGAAGGACTCAGACGGTCAGGCAGGCATCGAGCAGGGCACAGATGGCCTCACGGTCGAGGTTCTGGCCGATGAACACCAGTTTCTGCATGCGGTCGCCGTAGTGTTCGTCCCAGTCGCGACGGAGTTTTGCGTCGGTTTCAAGGGCACGTTGCAGTTCGTCTTCCGGCATTTTGGCAAACCATTGTCCGCAATTTTTCAGGCTGACCTGGCTTCCTGCCTGCTCGAAGAGGTAACACGTGTCGGGTTCGTCGGCAAAATAGCAGATACCCTTCGCACGGATGATCTCCTTGGGCCAAAGCCTTGCCACGAATTGGTCGAAGGCATTGATGTCGAACGCCGGACGCCGGTAATAGACAAACGTGGAGATGCCGTACTCATCGCCGTGGTTATGGCCCTCGCCGTGGTGATGTCCGCAGCAGCAATGGTCGTGTCCGTGATGGTGATGTCCGCATTCCGGGCATACGTCCTCCCCGTCTTCCTCGTGGTGATGGTGGTGATGCCCCTCCTCATCCTCGTGATGGTGATGGTGATGTCCGCATTCCGGGCATACGTCCTCCCCGTCTTCGTCGTGGTGATGGTGGTGATGCCCCTCCTCATCCTCGTGGTGATGATGGTGATGCTCCGGCTCTTCGTCGCCATGATGGTTCTCGATGGCGTCGATCCAGGCGGCGGAAGTCGCCACGCGGTCGAAGTCAAAGAGGTGGGTATGCAGGATGCGTCCGAAGTCGACATCGCAATAATCGCACTCCACAATCTGTGCTTTCGGTTGCAGTGCGCGGAGCACCTCACGGGTGTGTGCGAGTTCTTCGGGCGAAACCTCCGAGGCCTTGTTCAGAAGTATGATGTTGCAGAACTCAATCTGCTGGATGACGAGGTTCTCGATGTCGTCCTCCGCAAGATTTCCTCCGAGGAGTTTGTGTCCGCCGTTGAATTCGTCCTTCAGTCTCAGGGCATCCACCACAGTGACGATGCAGTCGAGTTTCGGGAAACCATCGTCCTCCCACTGCGGAACCACCTGAGGCATGGTTTCAATGGTTTGAGCAATGGGTCCGGGTTCACAGATTCCGCTCGCCTCGATGACGATATAATCGAACGAATGTTGGGCGACAATTTCGTGGAGTTGGGCAATAAGGTCCATTTTCAGCGAGCAACAGATGCAACCGTTCTGAAGTGCCACCAGCGAATCGTCGTTCTGTCCGACGATTCCTCCTTTGGCGATGAGGTCGGCATCGATGTTCACCTCGCCGATGTCGTTGACAATGACGGCAAAAC